>CAZJQS010000037.1:0-56241 GCA_964548175.1 uncultured Saprospiraceae bacterium | reverse complement strand
CAGCTCACTGCCCATGATGCGCCATCCCAGTGGGCATGGGCCTACAAAAAGCTGCGACGCGATGACACAAAGTCCCTTGGGGCGATGACCTAAGGTCAGCGTAATACTCCGTACCAACAGTTAAATAGTTTTTTTCTTCCTGGCGAATATTTATCTTAACGGGCCAAAATCAAGTAACATGCTGACCTGTCAACGCCATTTATTCGACTTGGAAGGATCCGTAACTTACCTTAATGGGGCTTACATGTCTCCTCAACTTAAATCAGTAACCGAGATTGGGGAACAAATGCTGAAGCGAAAAAGTCGCCCTTATGAGATCCTGGTGGATGATTTTTTCGAACCCGTTGACCGCCTGAAAAGGAACTTCGCCCGGCTCATCAATGCTCCCGATAAGAACAGGATCGCTCTAATCCCTTCGGCTTCTTACGGTCTGGCCAATGCAGCTGCCAATATTGATCTGAGGAAAGGCCAGAATATCATTATTGTGGAAGGGCAGTTTCCGAGTAATTATTATTGTTGGAAAAAATTGGCGGATCAAAACGAAGCGGAGATCAGGATGGTCTATGCACCTAGAACGAAAGAAAGAGGCAGAGACTGGAACCAGGCTATTCTGAATGCCATCGACGAGCAAACTAAAGTCGTGGCCCTGGGCCATGTCCACTGGGCGGACGGCACAAAATATGACCTGAAAGCCATTCGTGAGCAAACTCGGGAATTTGGCGCCTTACTCATTATCGACGGCACCCAATCGGTGGGCGCCTTGCCTTTCGATGTGCAGGAGCTACAACCCGATGCTCTGGTATGTGCCGGTTACAAATGGCTTATGGGACCATACAGCCTGGGCTTGGCTTACTACGGCGAGTATTTCGATGAGGGTACCCCCATTGAAGAGAATTGGATCAGTCGTAAGGAAAGCGAGGCCTTTTCAGGGCTGGTCAATTATCAGGAGGCCTACCATCCGCTGGCCTGGCGGTATTCGGTTGGTGAGCATAGCAATTTCAATACTGTTCCTATGCTGGAAAAGGCCATCGAGCAATTGTTGGAATGGACACCCGAGGGCATACAAGAGTATTGCGCTCAGTTATGGGATACCATACAACCAGCATTAGCAGGCCTGGGATGTACCCTTGAAGCCCGGAAGTACCGGGGAGAACACCTTGTGGGGGTTCATCTGGACCATTCCTTTGACCAGGACAAGCTGCGAAAGGTATTTCAGAAAAATCAGGTGTTCGTTTCCATCAGGGGGAATTACATTCGCGTTTCTCCTCATGTGTATAATGAGAAAAAGGATATGGAGGTGCTGGTGAATTGTTTTGAGCAAGCCAAGATGAAGCGATCGAATGTAAAAATTGTGTAATGGGAGAATTGCCTACAATAACCATAATGGCTTTGGCGGTCTTGTCCGTCATCTGGTTCATCGCCAGAACGATGATACTACGCGCCAAGTGCCTGACCGATGAAGAGATTTACTTTTTTGTCAAAGGTAAGATCGAGCAAGGGACCACCCTTCATCAGCGCATGGCGGGCCATTTGGCGACTTGCGAAAAGTGCCGGCAACAAATGCATATGATGCAGTTCGGAAAAGAATTAGAAGATCACCTGGTGGAGGATTTTAATCATCCTGATAGAAAAAAATAACCCTTTCTGGCGGTCCCAGACTGCCAGAAACAGGATCATAGCATCTGATCAAAACCGGCAACTGCTATCAAAACAACCCACTAATATTTCCCTCATTATCGATATCAATTTGTTCCGCCGCTGGATTGCCCGGTAAGCCCGGCATTCGCATCATGCTGCCGGTGATCGGGATCAGAAAACCAGCCCCTGCTGCTATTTCTATCTCCCTCACGTGCAGGCGGAATCCTTCCGGACGACCTAATAACTTGGGGTCATCTGATAAAGACTTCTGCGTCTTGGCGATGCAAACCGGCAAGTGCTCCAGCTCTAATTTTTTGATGCGCCGAAGATCGCGGCGAGCGTCCGAACCGAATTCTACACTGTCGGCGCCGTAGATCCTGGTGGCCAGGGTCTCGATCTTTTTTTCTACCGACCAATTCCAATCGTAAATAGGGGTAAACTTTTTTTCGTTGCTTTCTATCGCTCTCACTACGGCATGAGCCAACTCCTCTGCTCCGGCGCCTCCTTTTGCCCAAACTTGGGTCAGCACAGCAGGCGCTCCGAGACTTTTGCACTTTTCCTCTACTAATTTGATCTCTTCCTCCGTGTCGTGCACAAAATGATTAATGGCCACAACAGCCGGCAGGTTGAACAAGTGGGTATTTTCCAGGTGCTTTTCCAGGTTGGCCAATCCCCTGGCTACTGCTTCGGGATCAGGCTCATGGAGCGCTTTAAGGGAAGCTCCGCCATGGTATTTCAGCGCCCTGATGGTGGCTACAAGAACGATAGCTCTGGGTGCTATGCCGGCATTCGGGCATTTGATGTCCAGGAATTTCTCGCCGCCCAGGTCGAAGCCGAATCCCGCCTCCGTTACCACATAATCAGACAGCGACATCCCCATTTTCGTGGCAATAATGGTGTTGGTACCCTGGGCAATGTTCGCGAACGGTCCGCCATGAATGAGCGCCGGATTGCCTTCCAGCGTTTGCACAAGGTTGGGTAAAATGGCGTCTTTTAAAAGCGCAGCCATCGCGCCGCTGCCTTTGAAGTCCCTGGCGTAAACGGGTTCGCGATCGTAGGTGAATCCGACAAAGATATTATCAAGCCGGCGCTTCAGGTCGGCTCTGTCTTTTGACAAGCATAAAATAGCCATGATCTCCGAGGCGGCGGTGATGTCGAAGCCCGTTTCCCTGGGCACGCCGTTACTCGGTCCGCCAAGTCCGACAATGACGTTGCGCAGGGCCCGGTCGTTCATGTCCATAACGCGTTTCCATTGCACTGTTCTGGGGTCAAGGTTGAGGGTCGATTTTTTGTTTTGGATGTCGTTGTCGATCAGGGCGGCTAGTAGATTGTGGGCTTTTTCGATGGCTGAAAAATCACCGGTAAAGTGCAGGTTGATGTCTTCCATAGGTACGACCTGGGCGTGGCCACCCCCGGTAGCTCCACCTTTAATGCCGAAAACAGGACCGAGGGAAGGTTCGCGTAAGACGGCAGTAGCTTGTTTACCGATGCGGTTGAGCCCTTCGGTCAGCCCTATCGACACGGTTGTCTTTCCTTCTCCGGCCGGCGTAGGAGAAATGGCCGAAACGAGGATGAGGTTACTTTGCTGGAGCTTTCGCTCATCGATCAAATCGAGGGGAAGTTTGGCTTTGTGTTTGCCGTAAAGAAAAAGCTGGTCTTCGTCGAGCTGAAGTTTTTTGGCTACATCGCGAATATCTCTCAAGGTGATCGACTGTGCGATTTCGATGTCTGATTTCATTTGTTGGTTTTAGTTTGGTAATATTATAGAATGTAAGTGATCGGACATATTTAAGTTAATTTTGCCCGGGCACTTTGTATGGCAAAATGAAGATAAATAAAAAATAGGAGCCATTTCGAACTTGAAATGGCTCCTATTGTGGTTTTCGAAAAAAATCATTGTTGCTTAAATATGCAATCTTGCTTTGCGATCCAACAACTCTTCTTCTGTTTCTTCTCTTTCCGGATCGGGTACGCAGCAATCCACGGGGCAGACGGCGGCGCATTGCGGCTCTTCATGGAAGCCGACACACTCGGTGCATTTATCCGGTACGATATAGTAAAAATCATCAGAGATGGGATCTTGCTGATCATCGACATCTACAGCACTTCCATCTTCTAAAACATAAGAACCATTCACATTGGTGCCGTCGGAGATGGCCCATTCTACGCCACCTTCATATATTGCGTTATTAGGACATTCAGGTTCGCATGCACCGCAATTGATGCATTCGTCAGTAATCATTATTGCCATTGTACTATTCTTTTTTAATTCAAACGGATAATAAAGGAAACAGTTCTCCTAACAAGCATCCATTTTTGATGACCGTAAAAATAAGGCTTGGTTATTAATTTGTCAAATACTTATTACTGCATGATCTTACGAAGGGATATTTTCTTTATGAAGTCAGTTGCTGAATCTCCCGGGCAGCAACGATTATAGAAAAGGCCGTGGGCCTTTTCAGTCAGCCTTTTCTATATTTTCTTCCTATTTCCCTTTATATTTGTTCTATTTCAAAAGAGCAGACAAATCTATGGCAACAGGAAAGAGCGGAAAGGTGACCCCTTTGATGAAACAGTATTATAAGGTGAAAGCCAAACACCCGGATGCGATCCTGCTTTTCCGGGTAGGGGACTTCTATGAGACTTTCGGGGAGGACGCTGTCACCGCTTCCAATGTCCTGGGGATCGTTCTTACCAAACGCAATAATGGAGGCAGCGACATCGAACTGGCTGGTTTCCCGCATCATTCTATAGACATTTATCTGCCTAAACTGGTAAAAGCCGGATTTCGGGTGGCCATTTGCGAACAACTGGAGAAACCCAGTCCCCAAAAAAAGATCGTCAAAAGAGGAGTTACCGAAGTGGTAACTCCCGGTATTGCCATTGACGAAAAGCTGCTGGACCACAAGTCTAACAATTATCTTGCGTCCCTGGCTTTCGGCCGCAAAGGACACTTCGGACTGGCTCTTCTGGATATTTCCACCGGCGAATTTATGACCTGTGAGGGGGAGCAAGCCTACGTCGATAAGTTGCTGCAAAGTTTCAATCCTTCTGAAGTTCTTTTTTCAAAAGACAGAAAGAAGGAGTTCGCCCGCCTGTTCGGCGATCGCTTTTACCAGTATCCTCTCGATGAATGGATATATACTTACGACTATGGGCGGGAGAAGCTGCTTGAGCATTTCGAGGTCAGTACGCTGAAAGGGTTTGGTATTGAAGAAATGGAGTTGTCTCAAATTGCCGGCGGCGCCATCCTGCATTATTTGTCGACTACCGAAAATAAAGACCTCCAGCACATCAACCGCTTCAGTCGAATCCAGCCGGATCATTTTGTTTGGCTGGATCGCTTTACCATAAGGAACCTGGAGATGCTTTATTCCAACCATGAGGGAGGTGTGCCCCTGATCAAAATACTCGACCAGACGATCTCTCCCATGGGTGCGCGTATGCTTAAAAAGTGGGTCGTGCTGCCTTTGAAAAATAAAGCCGGGATTGACGTCAGGCTGAATACTGTTGAATTCCTTATTCAGCATGTGGATTTCAGCAGGTCGCTTGTCCAGCAGATCCAGCAGATCGGTGATTTGGAAAGGCTGATCTCGAAAGTTCCTCTGGGCAAGATCAATCCAAGGGAAGTAGTGCAGTTGAAAAAGTCACTGATGTGTATAGGGCCGACAAAAGACATACTGGAACGTGCCGGCCTGGATTACCTGGTCAAATTATCGGAAGGGCTCAATCCCTGCACCAAGCTGATCGAACGGATACACGGCTGGCTGATGGATGACCCGCCGGTCAACCTCTCCAAAGGAGGCGTGATCGCCGACGGTTGTCACGAAGAACTGGACGAACTGCGTGGCATCATCAGAAACAGCAAGGATATCCTGATCCGCATACAAACGCAGGAAGCTGACAGAACCGGCATCTCCAGTTTGAAGATCGGCTTTAATAACGTTTTCGGCTATTACCTGGAAGTGACCAATAAATACAAGAACATCGTCCCCGATGAATGGATCCGCAAGCAGACCCTAACCAATTCTGAGCGATACATCACCGAAGAACTCAAGCATTTGGAAGCCAAAATACTCGGTGCTGAGGATAAGATACTGGAGCTGGAGGAGCAATTGTTCCAACAACTTGTCCTTGATCTGGCCGATTATATACAACCTGTACAACACAACGCCAACCTGATCGCCCGTCTGGACTGCCTGCTGTCTTTCGCCAAAATCGCTCAGAAAAACAACTACTGCAGGCCGCAGATCGATGATAGCCTGGCCATCGATATCAGGGGAGGGCGCCATCCCGTTATTGAAACCCAACTGCCGTTGGGCGAGGAATACGTTCCCAATGATGTGTATCTGGATAATGAAGAACAACAGATACTGATGATTACCGGTCCGAATATGGCCGGTAAGTCCGCCTTGCTTCGTCAGACGGCATTGATCTGCCTGATGGCGCAGATGGGTTCCTTCGTGCCCGCTCAAAGCGCCAGGCTGGGCATTATTGATAAGGTATTTACCAGGGTGGGCGCTTCGGATAACATCTCCTCAGGAGAATCTACCTTTATGGTGGAGATGAACGAAACGGCCAGCATTATGAATAACATCTCGGACCGGAGCCTTATCCTGCTGGATGAGATCGGACGGGGCACCAGCACATATGACGGCATTTCGATCGCCTGGTCGATCGCCGAATTTTTGCACTCTGGTGCTCATCACCCTAAAACGCTTTTTGCTACTCATTATCACGAGTTAAATGAACTGGCTAATCGCCTGGAGCGGGTGAAGAACTTTAATATTGCGACAAAGGAAGTGGGGCAAAAGGTGATTTTTCTGCGCAAGCTCGTGCCGGGAGGCAGCCAGCATAGTTTCGGTATTCATGTGGCAAAAATGGCGGGTATGCCCAACAGCATTGTCGAGCGGGCCGGGCATATCCTCCGTCAGCTCGAACAGAAATCTATTGAGGATGATGAATTGCATCCGGTTGAGTCGAACGGCGTTAAAGTGAAAAAGCCGGCTACTGCTTCTATACCGGAACAGGCCTTGCAGCTGAGTATTTTTGAAACGGTCGACCCAACCATGGGAAAGATCAAAGAAACGTTGCTGGATCTGCAACTTAATAATATGACTCCAATTGAGTGTATGATGAAGCTGGATGAGTTGAAGAAGCTGTTGGAACAAGAGTGAGGGAAGAAAGGGGTAATTGTTGGGGTTGTGTAAAAATAGAATCATTTAAGTCGAGCAAACCGGCCGGCCGTCAGACGGGCGGAAGTAGCTGACTTTTTTATACAACCCTCAACGAAAAACAAAGAAATAAACAAATTATCTTCATGAATATCGCACTAATCGGTTACGGAAAAATGGGCAGGACCATTGAAGAACTGGCCCTGGACGCTGGTCATCAGGTGGTTTTGAAAATAGACAAAGCGAATACAAAGGACCTGACCGTAGAGAACTTGAAAAAAGCGGATGTGGCCATTGAATTCACACAGCCTGAAACAGCTTTTGACAACATCACCTTTTGTTTTAAGGCTGGTGTGCCGGTGGTCAGCGGCACTACGGCCTGGCTGGATCGATACGAGGAGGCGGTGGAGGTATGCAAAAAAGAAAAGGGGGCTTTTTTCTATGCCTCCAATTTCAGCATCGGGGTGAACATCTTTTTTGCCGTAAACGAATATCTGGCGCAGTTGATGGATGGTTATCCC
Organism: uncultured Saprospiraceae bacterium; assembly: GCA_964548175.1. Classification (GTDB taxonomy): domain Bacteria; phylum Bacteroidota; class Bacteroidia; order Chitinophagales; family Saprospiraceae; genus JANQPA01. The sequence goes on along the minus strand of CAZJQS010000037.1, from coordinate 48,908 downwards.
CAGTACCAGGTGGCCATGGAAGAAATTCACCACACCCAGAAGCTGGATGCTCCCAGCGGAACGGCCATCACGCTGGCTGAAGGGATCATCCGAAAGCTGGGCAGAAAGACTCAGTGGCAGTCGGAAGGCGCCAGTGATGAACATACGATCGCCATACATTCCAAACGGATCGATGAGGTGCCGGGCACCCATTCGGTCAGGTATCATTCTAAAGTGGACGATATCGAGATCATTCATACGGCCCGTTCCCGGACTGGCTTTGCCAGGGGCGCTCTGGGAGCGGCAGAGTGGCTGGTAGGGAAAACGGGTGTGTTTGGGATGAAAGATATGTTAGGAATATAAATAAAAGTAAGCGCCTGGACAGGCTTTAATGTTTAAAAACTTTTTATGAAAAAAGCACGGAAAATCTTTTTTTGGCTTGCAGGTTTGATTCTTGCCTATATCGCCTTCATATTGATCTTCGGTACGCTGACCGACTTCCGGCCCGATAATATCCTTGATATGGAAGCCCATCAGCGAGCAGAGGAAACGACTATTGCTGATAGTTTGGTATCGGTGGCGATCTGGAACATCGGCTATGGCGGGCTGGGGGAGGAGTCCGACTTTTTCTACGACGGCGGAGGCATGTTTTTCTCCGGAGGGCACATGATCAGGCCGACGGAAGCGATGTTTAAAAAGAACATGGAAGGGATACTAACCTGGGCGCAATCCACGCAAGCCGATTTTTTCCTGTTGCAGGAAGTTGACCGTGCTTCAAAAAGGAGTTATGGGGTGGATCAGTTTGTCAGCATAGCTGAGCAGATGGAAGGGGTATACGCCGGCTTTGCGGTGAATTACAAATCCCCATGGGTGCCCCTGCCCGTATTCGAGCCCTGGCATATGTATGGGAAGACCTTTAGCGGGTTGGGGAGCTATTCCCGGTTTCAGCCTGAAGAAGCCACCCGCTATCAGTTGCCCGGCGAATACGGCTGGCCGACACGGATTTTTCAGTTGGACCGTTGTGCAGCGGTGATGCGGATACCGGCTGGAGGGGAAAAAGACCTGGTGCTGATTAATATCCACAACTCTGCTTTTGACAAAGGGGGGAAGTTGAAGCAACAGCAGATGCGGTTTTTGAAGGACTTTTTTCTGGCCGAATACCAGAAAGGGAATTACGTTATTGCGGGGGGCGACTGGAACCAGTGTCCTCCTTATTTTCGCAAGGACGGATTTATGCCAGGAAGTCCTAAAGCAGAAAGCTTAAGCAATATCGATCCCGGATTTTTACCCAGCGACTGGCAGTGGGTGTATGACCCTACGGTACCGACTAATCGGAGCGTGGAAAATCCCCTGAAAATGGGGGAGACCTTTGTGACGATCATCGATTTTTTTCTGATCTCTCCAAACATCAAGGTTCGTAAGGTCAAGGGTATGAATATGAATTTCAGGTATTCCGATCACCAGCCGGTGTGGATGAAGGTAGAACTGGATTAGACACCCTGTAGCTCGCGGATTTTTTCTTTCAGCCAGCCTTTGTTGGCTACCCTGGGCGTCTCGTCAATTTCCTTTTTCAGTTTTTCGATGGATTTGTTATCTCCCGGCATGATCTTGGTCAGCTTTTTAGTGTATTTGATGAGGTTTTTAAAGTTGTTTTTCCGCTGTTCAGGAATTGCTTTATTGCGGTTGAGGTAGACCCGGAAGCTTTCGAAAAGTGAATACAAAGGTTCGATCTCATCGATTTCATAGTAAGTAAACAAGAGCATGACTTTCGAGTTAAGGTTATAGGCGAAGTCTTCATATTCTACTTCTCTGAGTAATTCGATGACCTGGTCGTGTTTTTTCTGGTAAAAATACAATTGTGCGAGGCTGAAAGTAAAGGCATTTTCCCGGTAGCTTTCCGGCAGGTGCTTTTTATAGTTATGGATAAAATCTTCTATCCATTGGTATTCACCCAGGCGCAAGCTGACGGTGACGATGTTTCTGTAGTACCAGGGAGAGATAGAGCCATCGACGGTCAGCAGGCCGTTTTGAGTCATTTCTTTGTACAACAGGAACAGTTCTTTTTGGAATTTCTGCTTACCCTCATGGTTTAATTTGTAAATACAGAAGTTGGTGGCTGAGGCGTAAAGATCATCCTTGGCTTCCCGGGGAGAAATGTTCAATCCGTACTTTTTCAGCAGATCTTTAAATTTGTAAAAATGGCTTTCGTCACTTCTGTCGAGGTAGACCATACAAGCCTGAAAATACAAACTGATCCGTGGGATTTCCATATAAGGGTGATCTTTCAGATTGTTCATGATGATGTCCATCAGTTTGATGTCATACTCGTATTTGGCCACATTTTGCTGGGAAAGAATGGTCAGGTAAAATTTCAGCTTTTCGGAGAGGAAAAAGCAATCCAGGTATTTGTTGATGTCCTCCACATTGTTTTTATCTGCCCTTTTGATCTCGAAGTCGGTCAGATCAAAAAAATTGCGTTCGATCTTATAGCGATGGTAAAAGTAAAGAGAGGACTCATACGGATATTGCTGAGTAAGCCGGTGTGCAGAACGAACGGCCGTTTTATACAGTTTTTCCAATTTTTTACTTCCTATCGCTTCGATGAGAAAGGCGGCCTGATAGACAGGGTCGTTTTCGTAAGCCTGTTGGGCGAGAAAGCTCTCGAGTAGTTTTAAAAGGTCCGACAAGTATTTTCTAAAGCGCGTATCATCATATGGCTGAGGCAGGTCAAGCGCCTCCCAGATGAGTTCTTTCTTTAGCGGTATCTTTCCTTCTTCATTGATGTCGTCTGCTATGATATTGAACAACTCGACAATGATCTCACTTCGGTTGAAGTAAGGTGACTGCAGAAATTTTCGAAAACGGTTTTGTTCAATTTTGGAAAACTCTTTTAAGATGGAATAAAGCTTACTACTTCTCATGTTCTCTGGATCAAGGGCTGAGTGCTGAATTTGTCCGCCCAATAAAGTAACCAAATGTCAAAAGCGACGTATAAATAAACAGAAGCTTAGAAACACAATGAAATCCAACAACAAAAATAATCGAAAAAATATTACCGGGACTACTTTTAAGAAACAATGCTACCTCATTGATTTTCAGGTCTATGGTATACTCTACTGCTGTAGTGTTCATTAATTATTACAATTGTTGATAATTTCATTTCCATCTAAGCCAATAAAATTGTATTTTTAAGGAAATTTTAGGGGATAAAGCAATGACCCCTTTTAGCAATGAATTATTAAATCCACAGACCATGAATGTATCATTACGCCATTTTATTGCGTTTTGGTTTCTCTTGTTTTCTTCATTTGCCCTTCATTCTCAGGCGATCGTCCTGGAGACTTATCAAAACACATCATTGGTTCATCCAATCACTTCCAGCCCGTTCGGTCCTCAGATAACCGATCGACCGGAGAACGGCACGGCCAGGCTGGTGGATAAGGGCAACAGCAAATTCGAACTGATTTACGAACCCAATGGGGGGTTCATCGGAGCAGATGAACTGGAATTCTCCTATTGGGTATCCCCCCCCACGCAATACAAAAGAGTTACCGTTTATATTAATGTGCTGCCTTCGGTAGTAAAGGCCAATACCGACTTTGCCGGTACACCTGCCAATATTGCCGTAGATATTGATGTGCTTGGCAATGATGAGGCTACTTCCGGAAACCTGACCATCAGCAACATCTCTCTGATCAATAACGGCGAAGTTATCGTCAGCGAAGATGGCGGTTTGCTTACCTTTGTGCCTGAAGCTGATTTCCAGGGCATTGCACATTTCAACTACATCGCCTGTGACGCCTCCGGCGTTTGCGACCAGGGCGCCGTCAGCATTAATGTATACGGAGAAAATACCTCAGACACGCTTACCATTTTTACCAAGAAAAATCAGCCGCAATCCATTTTTGTACCTAAAAATTTCAGCGTAGTAGAATATCCTTTCAATGGTTTTTACGATGATTACGAGGATATTCCTGTTTATTATCCGGATATGGATTTTGTGGGAACTGACTATATTGTCTTTGAGAATAACGGCATGTCCAAAGTAGCGCAGATCGTTGTGCTGGACATGGTGGACAATACTTTTGCCAACGACGATGAAGTGTCGACCACTTCCTTTAGCCCGGTCGAATTTAATGTACTGGAAAACGATCTCTACGGCATTAATGCCGGTTGTTTCTCTTTTGAACAGCCGCTCTACGGCACCCTGGAGGCAGTTGATGAAAATGGAACTTTTGTCTATACCCCCGCAGAGGGCTTCATCGGCGTCGACCAGTTTACCTATACTTCTAATGATCCCGGGTGTGCATTCGGCGCAGAAACCGCAACGGTGTTTGTTAAAGTCAGCAATTTCGAGCCAGTATACAATCGCTTCAGGATGTCAACCGTCAAAGGTACTCCCCTGATCGTGGCTTACAGCATTCCAATCGCTGAATATCGCTTTGAGATCAGCGAACAACCTACGCTGGGGCAAGTGATCTTCATGGAGGGCCAGGCGGACACCACCATCAACGGTCAGCGCATCAGAGGGTATAACCTGCTAATCTATGTCCCCAATAACGGCGTAAACGAAGGACAAGACGAATTCGAACTGAACTACTGCGTTACCAGCGGCGATCAGTGCCGGTATGAGAAATACCTGAAAATCGAGATGGATATCCTCGATCTTGGAGATGGGAACGAGGCTTTCTGTTTCAACGATTGTGTCTGGGCTGGCGATACCAACCTGGACGGAATCGTAAATATCCAGGATATTTTGCCCTTAGGCCTTTATATGGGCGAATCCGGCCCCGATCGGGAAGAAGCGTCCTATGACGCCTGGTATGGTGAATACAGCGACAATTGGGGGATGAACTCCGATTTTAACGATAAGGACATTAAACATGTAGATGCAGACGGAGAGGGCTTGATCACGGCACTCGATACTTCTAAGATCAGCGCAAACTACGGCAGGACGCATTCCCTCACCCCCAAGTCGTTGCCAAACTACAAAAACACCATTGTTTTGAAAGGCGCCACCACAGCTAGTCCCGGCGACGTTATTGAATTCGATATTTATATGGGAACGGAGACCGCTCCCGCAGAGGATGTTTACGGGTTTACCTTCCCTATTCAGTATAACCCGGCTTTCTTCGATCCTAAAGGAATGAACGTATCCTTTGATGATAATAGCTGGCTGACCTATAGCTCCGGTACTTTGACAATGGTCAAGAATGATCTCAACGGCACCTTAGATGCCGGCTATACCCGCACCAACGGCTTATCGGCCTCCGGATTCGGCAAGATCGGAACATTGAGCGTGGTCATCATCGATGACCTCGATGGTATCCGCCCCGGTGAAAAAGAAATTACCGTTCATCTTGGCGGTAACGCTCTGGGGTCAGTATCCAATAGCCTCGGCCAAATCAGCGGAGTGAAAATTGAAGGACTGGATATTACCATCGACCTGACTAAACCGACAGATGAAGAACTGGCCGGGGATACTCCTGAAGAACAAGAGCTATTGCTCAAAGCATTCCCGAATCCAACCTTCAACGAACTCAATGTCCACTTCAACCGAGGACGTGAGTTCGAACGCATACAGCTTTTCAATATTACCGGCCAAATGCTCTACGATTCCGGAAGAATATCCGGAAATACTCAGACCATAGATATGAGCGGCTTCAACCCGGGTATGTACATCTTGAGCGTGCAAACTCCTGCAGGGGTGATTAACAGGAAAATCGAAAAAGTGAACTAATTTGACAGCAGATTTACTCGTTTTCATTAGGTTCGGGGAAATATATTGCGCTCCCCACTCGTTATAAAACCATCAATCAGACATTCATTGCTTTATTTATATTCGTGGAATTATAATCATTGCTATTGAAGTCGCACGGAAGTGCGACTTTTTTTTTGCCATTGTGGTGATCCCCTGAAGGGCTTCCTTTTTCGGAAAATGGTCGATGGACAAGGGCTATCGATCATTTTTTATTTAATAAAAACATATTTGAAAAATAAAATTTTCACAAAATTGAAAATCTGTCTTTGTTGTAGGCAGAATTAATGATCATATTTGTAATGTAGAAAGGAAGGATCGGCTAGTGTTGATTGATAAGTGGAGCCTTTCGAAAAGAATTAGGATATGTTCATGGGATTATAATTTGTTGGCAGTAAGCCGTTTCAAGAAAGCGGCTTACTCCTTTTTCCTCAAAAGTGACTAAAAAGATATCATTTTGGATATGTTCATGGGATTATATTTATTGTACCAGGGTCATGTCATTAAGACATGACCTTTTTTTTGGTCTAAAGTGAAGCATATCTGTTGATAATTCTTCTGACGCTACCTTGATAAGTTCTTCCGAACAGGTTTAAATGCACCAATAGATAATACAATTGATAAATGTCCACTCTCTCCCGCCAGCCGCTTTTCATAGGGTAAACAACTTCATAAGCTTCGTAAAAAGCAGGGTCAAAGCCGCCGAACAGCAGGCTCATGGCGATATCCATTTCCCTTATACCGAAAGCTACGGCGGGGTCTATTAATACAGGCAACAGCTGTTTGTTGATCATGAAGTTACCGCTCCATAGGTCACCGTGAATGAGAGCGGGTGGCTCCGGCGGTATCAGATCGGGAAGACGGCCAAAGAGCTGCTCCATGTTTTTCTGGTCTACGGTGTCCAGCAATTGTCTTTTTATGGCCATCTGGAGCTGAGGCAGCAGGCGATCCTTGATAAGGAAGTCGACGGCGGTTTCTTGTGGAGGATTGAGCTGGGGTAGGGAGCCGATAAAATTATTGGCGTCCCACCCAAAATATTCATTAGAACATCGGTGGAGATCAGCGACCTGGCTGCCGAATTGCTCCCACGAACTGGGGGAGGGAGGACTGCTCTCGATAAATTCCATTAAAAGAAAGGAGTAGTCTGCAGCCTGATCTTGTAGAAGGATGGAAGGGGTAAGAATGGTCCCGGTTTGTGCGATCCGTTCCAGGCCTTTTTTTTCTTCAGCCAACATTCTGGCGGCGCGAGGGCCTTTATTGAATTTCAGGAAGAAAGCGTTGTGATTGGTTTCGAGCATCCGGGCCTGGTTGATGTCACCACCGGAAACAGGCTGGACTTTTTGAATAGTACTGTTGAGTGCTTTTTCACATTTTTCTTGAATAGGCAGAGGGAGGAGTGACATAAGCATTTTTTAAGAAACACGAGACATCCCTGGACTTTGAAAGCTTATTTAATGATTTGGCTTAAGTGCTTTACACAAAAATATGAGGCATTATTTAATGCATTATTACTTCCCAAAATCAGGGATGATTCTAAGAGGTTTTGGTATGAAAAAAGCCATTTTACTCGTCGCGCCCCTATCGGCCGGTAGGTGTGCCTGCCTGCCGATAGGGGGATGATACATGCTTTTTTACAATCGGTTTTTATTAACAATTTCCAATAATTCGTCCCTGTAGTTTTTACCGATGGGCAGATGCTTTTGCTGGTTTTTTTCGATCACTTCGACCATATTGCCGACGATGGCGTTGATCTTATCCAGGTTGATGATATAGGAGCGATGGATACGTTTGAACAACTGATGGGGGAGTTTTTCTTCCAGGCTTTTCATCGTTTGCAGGGTGATCACCCGGGAGTTATCCATTCGAATGATGACGTAATCTTTCAAGCCTTCAATGTAGAGAATGTCTTTATAGTTGACCTTTACCAGTTTTTTGTCGGCTTTAACGAAGAAATAATCCTCGCCTTCCATTTCAGGGCCGCCAGTTTCTTTTCTTTGTAATTCTAGTTGATCCATGGCTTTATTTACGGATTTCATAAAGCGCTCCAGGGAGATGGGTTTGAGCAGGTAATCGAGTGCATTCAGTTCGAAGCCCTCGATAGCATAGTTGTCATAGGCGGTGGTGAAGATGACAAGAGGCGGCCTGATCAGTGTTTTCAGGAAATCGATACCTGTTAGTTGCGGCATCTGAATATCCAGGAACATCAGGTCTATATCATGAGCTTTCAGGACTTCATTAGCTTCAAGTGCGTTGCTGCATTTCTGGACCAGATTAAGCTCGGGGACTTTTTCGATATAGGTTTCCAGTACATCCTGTGCCAGAGGTTCATCATCGACAATAATAACGTTGATCATAAATTTATTTTTTTTATAGAAAAAGGGACTTTCAATACGGGATCGCTCATCCTTTGCCAGAGTAGGAGTCCTTTACTTTTTCAAGTTAACAGAATTTTTAATTTAACGGCGTATGAATTTGGATAATCGTGAATTTTCAATTCATATTGATCAGGATACAAAAGATTTAGACGTCTTTGCACGTTTACCAGACCAATGCCGCCACTTTTTTTTCCTTTGACGACCGGTGAGGGTAATTTTTCCGGTTTGCTGTTTTCGATAAAAAACGCAACGGTATCCTCTATTACATCTAACTGTATATTGACAAAGCCATGTTCGATCTGGTGGCTGAGGCCATGTTTAAAGCTATTTTCCAGGAAAGGAATGAACATCAGCGGAGCGATCTTTTTCTGCCCCGGATCACCTGTGTGCTTAAAACGAATGGAGACGTTTTTTCCCTGCCTTAGTTTTTCAAGGTCCAGGTAGTTTTTGATGTAATTGATCTCTTTACTGAGCAACACTTGTTTTTCATTACACTCATAAAGCATATACCGCATCATTTCTGAGAGTTTGATAACGATCTCCGGGGCTTTGTCGTCTTTTTTCAATGTAAGTGCATAAAGATTGTTAAGGGTATTGAATAGAAAATGCGGATTGATCTGGGATTTGAGGAAGCGTAATTCCGATTGCATGGTCTGGGTTTGCAGCTCGTGTTTTTCCCGCAGCTGTTTGGCCCAGTCGGCAATGATCTTGACGATAGTGGATGTAGCGGCGACAAAAAAGTTAAGCAGGAAATACCAGTTGAGGTTACTGATGAGTTGATCCTGCATACTAGGCAGATAACTGAATTTAAAGTAAAAGACGATTACTTTCAAAGGAGTTAGTATTACAGCGGAAAGGATGAGCAGAACGGCATAGTTCAGGAACTTTTTCTGGGTCAGGTAGTTTGGGATCAGATAAAACAAATTAAAGTAAACCAATACGGCGTAGAAGAATACATTGATCAGTTCATTGCTGATCGCAAAGAGAAAGCTGTAGCTGGTGCTTTCGATGGTGGTAAGGATAAAAAGAAATAGCATCCAGAAAGCTAAGTGCTGAGTCAGCGGTCTGGAGAAAAAGTGTAGCAGCCTGTTTTTTATTTTAAAACTTAACTCGCTAATCATAAAGTCTGGCCTGTTGAGATAACCTCAGAAAATATACAATATAGTGCTTTATAAGTTGTTTAAGGTAAAAATAAATTCGATAAACCAGTACAGCAGGTCGATAGAAATTGACACTCGTATTACCTGGCTTAACGACTTTTTATATTTTTCAGGCTGGGTATAGTGAGGTGATTTATTAACTTTGCTGTCTTACTAAAAGCCGGCATTTTCAGCAGCATGGCCGGTGAGCCTCAACGGACAAAAAACAACTGAAATGGTATATTTAACGCGAAGAGAACGATTTAACGCTGCTCATAAGTTATGGGTAGAGGAATGGAGCGAGGAAAAAAATCGGTCTACTTTCGGAAAATGCGCCAATAAAAACTGGCACGGTCACAATTACTGGCTTTTTGTGACGGTAAAGGGAATGCCCGACCCGGTGACGGGCTTCATCATGGATGTTAAGGAATTGAGCCGGATCATAAAAAGATTGGTGACCGACAAGGTAGATCATTCTAATTTGAACCTGGATGTCGATTTCATTCCCAAAGGAACACAACCAACTACCGAAAACCTTGTTTTATTTTTTTGGAAGGAGCTGGAGGCTCCCATCACTGAAAAGGGTGCACAGCTCCACAGCATCAAATTATACGAAACAGAAAATATTTTCGCAGAATACTTTGGAGAATAAATTATGTCGTATTTAAAGTCAGAACAATACTCCTCTGAGATCACCACTGAATTGATAAATGCTTATCAGGATATCCTCACCTCTATCGGTGAAAACATTAGCAGAGAAGGCCTGGAAAAGACGCCCGAAAGGGCCGGCAAGGCTATGCAGTTCCTGACCCAGGGATACCACCAAGATGCTGAGTCCGTGTTGCGATCCGCTATGTTCCGTGAGGAGTACAGCGAAATGGTCCTCGTTAAGGACATTGAGCTGTATTCGCTTTGTGAGCACCATATTTTACCATTTTTTGGTAAAGCACATATTGCTTACATCCCAAATGGTTATATTGTGGGCTTGAGTAAATTGCCGAGGGTGGTTGATATTTTTGCCCGCCGCTTGCAAGTTCAGGAACGGTTGACGGACCAGATCCTGCATTGTATCGACAAGACCCTCCACCCGCTCGGGGTGGCCGTGGTTATCGAAGCCAGGCATATGTGCATGATGATGCGTGGCGTGCAAAAACAAAATTCCGTGACGACTACCTCCGCCTTCACCGGAGAATTCCAGCGGGTGGAAACCAGAAACGAATTTTTGAACCTGATCGGCTTTAAGCTGCATTAACATAACATAGAAGACATGAAAGCATTCGTATTCCCAGGACAGGCTTCCCAATTCGAAGGCATGGGTAAAGAACTTTATGAACAGTCCAAACCCGCCCGTGATCTCATGGAGCAAGCTAACGATATTTTGGGTTTCCGTCTTACAGATGTGATGTTTGAAGGTAGTGCAGATGATCTGAAGGCGACCCGGATCACTCAGCCTGCTGTTTTCCTGCATTCTATAGCTACAGCGACCGCGGCAGGCGACCAATTCGCTCCCGAAGCTGTAGCCGGGCATTCCCTGGGAGAGTTTTCCGCACTCGTAGCCGCCGGGGCGCTCTCCTTTGAAAATGGCTTGAAACTGGTCCAGACCCGAGCCGAAGCTATGCAAAAGGCTTGCGAAGTCCAGGAAAGCACTATGGCTGCCGTCATTGGACTGGAGGATGAAAAGATCGAAGCCATTTGTAAGGCGATCGACGAACTGGTGATCGCCGCTAATTATAACTGCCCAGGGCAGGTGGTCATTTCCGGAACCCTCCTGGGCGTACAAACTGCAGTGGAACAACTCAAAGAAGCCGGCGCCTTGAAGGCCATCATTCTACCGGTTGGCGGCGCCTTCCATTCTCCACTTATGCAACCAGCTAAAGAAGAACTGGAAGCGGCTATCCATCAGGTAGATCTTCAAAAGCCCTCCTGTCCTGTTTATCAGAACGTCACGGCTAAAGCAGAAATGGAACCTGCCCGCATAAAAGAGAACCTTATCGCTCAGCTTACAGCCCCCGTACGCTGGACGCAGACTATGAAGCAAATGATCGAGGACGGCGTTACTGAATTTATCGAGGTCGGGGGAACCGGGAAAACGCTCCAGGGGTTTGTAAAAAGGATCAATCGCCGGTTTCCAACTTCGGCTTTGTAAAAAAGCATGTTGTATACTAAATTAACCAATATTAGTGTTTGGATTTTATAGAATAAGAATTCATATTGATTAACTCAGAAAAGCAAATAATGAAAAGGTAAGTAAAATGGTACGACATGATGTAAAAACAGGTAATGTTCTTCTGGCTGAACCTTTTATGCTTGACCCCAATTTTAAACGATCAGCTGTCATTTTGTGTGAACACACTGACGAAGGCAGCATAGGGTTTATTATGAATAAACCTATTAAAATGAACGTAGATGACCTGATCGAAGAATTTCCTGAGTTTATTTCCGAAGTTTTGTTCGGCGGTCCGGTGCAAACCGATACCATCCATTACGTACACAATGTAGGCGATCTACTGGAGGATAGCGTCCAGATAACTCAGAGTTTATATTGGGGCGGGGATTTTGAAAAACTGAAATTCCTCATCTCTTCCAACCTGATCAAGCCTCACAATATCCGATTTTTTATCGGCTATTCCGGCTGGTCGGAAGGACAACTGAACGACGAGCTTAACCTGGGCTCCTGGGTCCTCACTGATATGGATCCAAATTATCTTTTCAATACCGAGCCGGATCTGCTTTGGCAGCAAGCCATGGAAAATAAGGGCAGTACTTTTTCCGTGATCGCTCAGATACCAGAGTTTAAAACCTGGAACTAAAACAAAAAAGCTCCTTGCACAGCAAGGAGCTTTTTTGTTTGGAGGCTGTCTCAAAAGCATTCTGTAGATTTTCGCAACCCAATAAATTTCTTTTTTAGCGGTATTTTAAGAGAAAAAATTAATTTTTTCTCTTAAAATACCACTAAAAAAATATATCATCAGCCGCGAAAAAAGGCCGTAGGTCTTTTGAGACAGCCTCTTTTTGTTTTAGTTGACTTCTTTCGATAGCTCTTCTATTGCTTTTTCTAGTTGCTGATCCCTTCCTTTATCAATGATTCCAGGCATATTTTTTACCATAAAAGTAGGTTCCGTCTCATTGTTCTCCATCCACTCTCCGGCTTTGTTTTTGGCGCTGACGGGTACGACGCCCCAGACCGAGCCATCGGGCAGGCCTTCCCAACCCGCGAAGCTGCAGGTGCCTGGTACGGGCATGCCTACTGTTTTTCCTATACCCAGCTCTGAATAAGCACTGGCAAAGCAATGCCCATCACTATACATGGATTCATTATAAAGCGCCAGTGTCGGTTTGGTCCACCTGGAAGTGGGTTCGCCGCCTACCACCCTCGCTTCTGTTGCGTAAGTGATAAAGGGTACACCAGTAAAGAACATGGCAAGGTCGGCCACCAGGTCACCACCTCCATTAAAACGGGTGTCGACTATGATGCCCTTTTTGTCGTGAAATTTACCCAGCATTTTTTCATAAACATTCCGGTAAGGCCCGTCACCCATGCCGGGGATATGCACGTAGCCCAGTTGCCCTTTACTTTTTTTCAACACCTCTTCTTCATTGATCTTAACCCATCTTTCGTAAAGTAATCTACGCTCTTCTCCTAAGGTGACCGGCTGAACGGTAACTTGTTTTCTACTATTATTATCGGATGGATCGAGAATCTCGAGTAAGGTGAATTTTCCGGCTTTGCGATTAAGAAAAGCAGCGATGTCGCGATCAGGAGTGACGGTTTCTCCGTCTATCTTTTCTATGATCATTCCGGCTTTCAGCTCCAGGTCTGCTTTGTCCAGAGGGCCTTTTTTTAATATTTCTGTGATCAGTATGCCATTGCCTTCGTGCTTGTAATCCATGAAGATCCCCAGGGAGGCTGTGGCGTCGGGGTTATCCATTTTCATCCCCCGGTAGCGGCCACCTGCATGAGACACATTGAGCTCGCCGAGCATTTCAGAGATCATTTCAGTAAATTCAAAAGAGTTACCTATATGTGGCAGATGCTTTTCATACTCTTTGCGCATGAGATCCCAATCGATTCCGTGAAAAGTAGGTTCATAAAAGATAGCATTAGTGCGTAGCCAGACGTGGTCAAACATATGAGCGCGTTCAGCAGCGGCATCCAGCATCATTTCCCCCTGGATCTTGATGCTTTCGTTTTTTCCCTTTTCCGGGTCGACTTTAGAGATCCGGCCGTTGCTTAGCAGGTAAAGGTTTTCCATTTTATCATCCCACATCAGACTGCCGAAACCTGCGTCCAGATTGATCGCCTGTTTGGTGGCTTTGGTTCTCAGGTTGGTGGACCATAGGTTCATACCTTTTTCGAAGCGTGCTAGGTAGTACAGCGTTTCTCCATCTTTAGACAGAACGGCGTCACCCAGTGAAGAACTATGAATAGTTAGCCGGGCCGTCCATTCTTTCATGTCTTCCCAGTCAAAAGTGAGCGTATCTACCTTTTTTTCTTTCTTATCTTCTTTTTTTTCGTCCTCCTTGTCCTCTTCTTTTTTCTTCGTTTTTTCAATCTCTTTTTGTAAATCAAATTCTTCTTTGCTAAGATTGAACTTATCCCAGGCTTCCTGGGTGAAGAACATACTGTATACATCGCTTTGGGTAGATCCGCTGGTGGCGTAACTTTTCAGTCCGCTCCGGTTAGAGAACCACAGCATTTGTTTGCCGGCGTTCATCCATTTTGGAGAATAATCGCTGTAGCCGCTTTCGGTGAGGTTGACCCTCCGGCTTCCGTCAGCAGCCATAAGCAATACTTCGCTATTACTTAAGGAAGGTCTCCACCCGACAAGCAGCCATTTGCTGTCGGGGCTCCAGGTAAAGTATTGGTCGCCATCCCGCATATGGAAAAGATCGTCCGAATTGAGTAGCGTGGTGATTTCTCGGGTAGAATCCAGCTTCATGACTTTCAGGGTTCTGCGTCCTGCCACCCAAGCCAGGTTCTTGCCGTCGGGAGAGAATTTAGGCTCGTAATTGTCTTCTTTATTACTGATCAGGGGCTTTTCTTCGATCAGGGTAGAAGCAAAAAAGAATGGTTCTTCCTCCTCCCTGACGCGTTTGGCCTCGAAGATATGCCATTTGCCTTCTCGTTCGCTGGCGTAAACGATTGTTTTTCCTTCCGGTCCGAAGGTGACGAATTGCTCCTGTTCAGCAGTATTGGTGATTCTTTTGGTCATGGAGCCATCCACAGAGGTAACAAATACTTCCCCACGGGCGATAAAGGCAATCTCTTTGCCGTTAGGAGCAATGGCCATTTCCTGCACCCCTCCATTGATCGAGATAATTTGTTCGGGATTACTGACCTCCTGAGTACGAATCGTAATGGGAACTTTTTTGGGTGATCCTCCTTCCTTCATTGTAAACAATTCTCCGTCATAGCTGAAGCAGAGCACTCCATTGCCATAGCTTAGAAAGCGGACCGGATGGAGGTCGAACCCGGTGATTTGTTCATCTGAATTGAGGTCGTTTAAATTTTTCTTATAAACATTGAAGGTTCCGCTTTTTTCGCTCAAATAATAAATGACTTTTTCATCCTGACTGTAAACGGGGTTGCGATCTTCTCCTGCTCGTTTGGTGATCAGGGTGTGCTTTCCGCTCTGAATGTCATAGGTCCAGATATCCCGGGTTATAGCGCTGGTATGGTGTTTTCGCCATTCATTTTCACCACCTTTCTTATCGTGATAAAGCAGCTGGCTTCCGTCTTTATTGATCTGGACTGATTCTGCGGGTATGGTTAGGATCTGATCTACTCTGCCTCCATTAAGGGGTACCTGGTAGAGTTCGGGCTGGGAGCCAGTGGGGTATTGCCTGTGTTCGGCCAGGTCTTGCCTTGTGGCGCCGAAGATAACGTGTTTGTTATCGGCTGAAAAAGTGTAGGGCACTTCGTCATTACTGTGGAACGTCAATCTTGTGGCCTGACCGCCCATAGCGGACATAATGTAAAGATCAAAATTGCCGTACCGTTCGGAAGCAAAGGCGATCTGTTTTCCATCTCTGCTCCAGACGGGCATATAGTCATGGGCTTCGTGGAAAGTAAGTTGCTGTGCGTCTCCTCCTTCAGCAGCTACTTTATAGAGGTTCCCTTTATGAGTGAAGGCGATCTGGCGGCCGTCCGGAGAAATGGCCGAATAGCGCAACCATTTAGGCTGAGCCTGTGCACTCAATAGAAAAGGAAAGCACAGGCACAGTGTAACAGTAAGGGTGATGGATCTCATAAGAGTAATTATCGGGTTATATCAGCTAAGTCTTCTTCTTCTGATTGGTCAAGGGGGGTCACCTCTGCTTGTTCCAATAATTTCAGATACTTGTCTCTGACAGTGAAAAATTCATCCAGGTGCTCTTCCGGCAGGGGGGCCGGAGGAGGGAAGCTCAGGCGCAGATGGTTGACCTGTTGGTCGTTTTTCCAGAAGCGGAAACAAACGTGAGGGCCGGTAGCCAGTCCGGTGGAGCCGACATATCCGATGACATCTCCTTGTTTAACGTGAGCGCCTACCTTAATGCCGGAAGCAAATTTTTGCATGTGCAGAT
Organism: uncultured Saprospiraceae bacterium; assembly: GCA_964548175.1. Classification (GTDB taxonomy): domain Bacteria; phylum Bacteroidota; class Bacteroidia; order Chitinophagales; family Saprospiraceae; genus JANQPA01. The sequence goes on along the minus strand of CAZJQS010000037.1, from coordinate 33,093 downwards.
ACTGGGTCTGGTAAGTATTATCGTGCTTGATCTTAACGTAATTTCCATTTCCACTGGTGTAGCCGGCATTGACGACTACGCCGTTCCCTACGGCCAAAATAGGTGTGCCGTAAGGTGCTGCATAATCGGTGCCGTAATGCGGACGTCTTCTTTTAAGGATGGGATGGAATCGGTTAAGGTTGTAATAAGAGGAGATCCTGGAGTATTTTACCGGTGATTTTAGGAAACCACTCTTCATAGGGCGCCCTTTCAGATCATAGTAGCCTGCAATTTCGTTATTGCCGTTATCGAAATAGACGGCGTGGTATTCCTGTTCCTCCGTTTTGTAGTAAGCCATGTTAATGCGGCCTATGCCAACCGCTTCCTCATTGATGTATTCTTCATCAAAGACAAGCTTGAACTCGTCTCCTTTTTGGATGTGATGGAAATCGACAGACCATTGCAGGGCATCTTCCATCTTATCGGCTACGGCATAACTCATGCCGTTCCCGGTAATGGCGGACCAGAGCGAAGATTCGATCAGGCCTCCTTTGATCTGGGTCCGGTAGTCGATTTCCCGCTCTACCTTTGTAGCCTCCAGAGTGTTGAGGTCAAAAACGATATAGTGATAGACGCTGGGTTCATAGATGAAATAATCGGCTTTCAGCGTGCTGTCTTTTGCCAGGACCATATAGTTGCGGTCGAGCCGGAAATTATTGATGTTAAAAACGGGTTTAGCGTTAGCAGCCAGCTTTTCTATGGATTGGTAATCGATCTTGTAGCGATTCAGGATGCTGCCCAGAAAGTCACCACTTTGGATTGTTCCTTCATAGACCTGGAAGGTATCCAGGGCAAAGCCATACTTAACGGTGGGCTGGATAATAGGAAACGAGTGCAGTTGAATATCTTCTTCGGATTTGTTAACGGAAGCGCCCATAGAGTTCAGGGTGTCCGGAAAGAGATAGAAGGCGGCAGTGGCGATGCAGGCAAATAAGCCGGCAATTATGAATAAAAATTTAAAGCGTTTAAGTTGCCTTCCGATCGGTTTTAGCGGTTCAATTAGGTCCACGTTTTTCATTTTGATTTAATTATGTAAATAGCCTCTCAGTAATATAAATAGCACAGGACACACAAATATAAAATTCGTGCTAATTCATACCTAGATCATTTTGTTAAAATTATTGCAAGCTCTTTGGATGATTGGCTTTTTGGCTTTTTTGGGATTCAAAAGCTCATGGGAGAGACACTTTTATGATTCTTAAAAGCCAAGATAATAAAATTCTTTTTCCTGCAAAAAATAATTGCATCCAATGGGTTTTCAAAAAATCCGGTGACTTGTTTACCTTTGAGCCCAAACCATTCAATTATGTCCGAACGATCAAGATACAGCCGCAGAGGGGTTTCTGCTACTAAAGATGAGGTGCACGAGGCCATCAAGAACCTCGATAAGGGCATTTTCCCTAATGCTTTTTGTAAGGTGTTGCCTGATTATGTGGCGGGAGACCCTGCTTTTTGCAACATCATGCATGCCGACACGGCGGGAACCAAGACCAGCCTTGCATATATTTACTGGAAAGAGACGGACGACCTATCCGTTTGGGAAGGTATCGCCCAGGATGCCATGGTTATGAACCTGGATGATATGGCCTGTGTAGGTTGTGTTGATCAGATCATATTATCTTCTACAATAGGCCGCAACAAGAACCTGATCCCAGCTGAGGTCATTAAAACCATCATTCAATATACTCAGCAGTTTGTAGAGGAAATGGCCGAACAAGGGATTGGTATTTATCTGGCGGGGGGAGAGACGGCGGATGTAGGGGATATTGTCCGCACCATAGACGTAGGGTATACCACTTTCGGCCGGATGGCGAGGGAAAAAGTTCTCGTCAATGACATCCAACCCGGAGATGTCATCGTCGGAATGGCCTCTTTCGGTAAGGCTTCCTATGAATCCCGTTACAATGGCGGGATGGGTAGCAACGGCCTAACCTCCGCCCGGCACGATACCTTAGCGCATATGTATGCCGCAAAATACCCCGATAGCTTTGATCCTAATACGCCTGCCGATCTTATCTATTCCGGCGCCCGGTCTTTAACTGAGAAAATAGCAGTAGAAGACCAGGAATTTACTGTGGGACAGCTTATCCTCTCGCCCACACGCACCTATCTGCCTGTGCTGAAACGCATTTTTGACGAAATTCCCGAGGGGATCAACGGCATGATCCATTGTTCGGGAGGAGGTCAGACCAAAGTGAGTAAGTTTATTCAAAACCGGCTGGTCGTGAAGGATAATCTTTTTCCACTCCCACCGCTGTTTCAAATGATCCAGGAAGAATCCAGGACTGACTGGAAGGAGATGTATCAGGTATTCAACATGGGGCATCGTATGGAGGTTTATTGCAGGGAAGAGGTAGCCCGGCACATTATTGACATTTCCCGTTCCTTTGATATTGATGCCCGTATCGTCGGTTATGTTGAACATTTTGAGGGCCGGCAGGTTCGTATTGAGAGCCCTTTTGGGAGGTTTGAATATTGAATGAAGAAATAGTTTTTTTCAAACACTTATATAACTGTTCTTTTGCATAAGGCAGTAAAATGTAAGCAAGCAGACATGACCAGAATACCCAGAAAAGAAAAAGCCACAGCCATTGCCGGGATGCTGGAAACCTTGTATCCTACGACACCCATACCTTTGGAACATAGAGATCCCTATACTTTACTTATAGCCGTGCTTTTATCAGCCCAATGCACTGATGAAAGGGTGAATAAGATCACTCCCTTACTTTTTGAGCAAGCGGATAATCCCTTCGACATGGCAGCTATGCCTGTCGATCACATTCGTGAGATCATTAAACCCTGTGGTTTATCTCCCCGGAAATCAAAAGCCATATCCGAATTGTCAAAAATACTGGTGGAAAAATACGAAGGGACGGTGCCCAAAACCTTCTCTGCTTTAGAAGCACTACCCGGCGTAGGGCATAAAACCGCCTCCGTCGTAATGAGCCAGGCATTCGGTGTGCCCGCATTTCCCGTGGATACGCACATCCACCGGCTGGCATATCGCTGGACGCTCAGCACCGGAAAGAATGTGGAAAAAACAGAAAAGGACCTTAAAGCCGTTTTTCCCAAAGAAACCTGGAACAAACTGCATTTGCAGATCATTTTCTATGGTCGTGAATACTGTCCGGCCAGAGGGCATAATCCCTATGAATGCCCCATTTGCAGTCGGTTTGGACGAAAAAGTATGTTTCACGAATACGACAAGCTTCAGAAGGGGTAACCCAAACCAATGTTGAAATTGAAATCCGACAGCTTCAAACCCGAGAAGTCATACCAGTAATCCCATTCCCGGACATCGTCTGGGTTTTCAGGGGAAGGAAAGGGGTTTCGAATGGGAAGTCCAAGGTCCAGCCTAAAAATGAAATAGGTGAAATCAAAGCGGAATCCAAAACCGGCCCCAAGGGCAATTTGCTTGTAAAAAGGATCTCCGGCGCCCGGCTGATCAACACAATCCGGTTCATTTCGGCGGCTGAATAAGAACTGAGAACCACAACGATTCGGATCGCGGTTAACGGTCCATACGTTGCCTCCGTCCAGAAATAAAGCTCCTTTAAGACGCCATAAAAGATCAAACCGGTATTCCAGGTTGAACTCCAGCTTAAGATCACCGGTCTGGTAAAATAACAGCCGGTTATTGGAATTGACGGTAATGGAGTCGATGTAACCGCCGGGTCCCAGGCCCCGGGCAGCCCAGGCTCTGATACTGTTCGGACCGCCGGCAAAAAATTGTTTTACATAAGGGACGTCCGTAGCAAAACCATAAGGGCGGGCTAACCCGAAATTCAACCGGGCGGCAAAGGTGCTCTGAGGGGTTACTTCCTTGTAATACCGGAGGTCAAGATCCAGTTTGGCGTATTGCGAAAAATTAATAGAGCCGAGCTGAAGGGTGTCCGAACGTGAACGAACCGCATTATAAAGGGCATTGCCCGCAAAGATCTCCGCACCTGCGATCTCAAAAGCGGCCCCCAGAAAATACGATTCTCCGGAACGGGAAATGCGACTGCGCTTGACATAACTGAAATCCCGGAAAAAGATACTCACAAATAACTGCTCGCCGAAACTTCTCTCGAGAAAGGGGTTAGAGGCCAGGATACGGTCAAAATCAGGCTGGGTAACCGGCTTCAGATAATCAAAAACAAAATGATTGATGATGTATCGATCGGTATTCGATTTCTGTACATCGTAACCATAAGAAGCATTGAAGAAATTATACCGGTAAAAATCCAGCAGCAGCAAAAAATTATAACTCGCTCTGAGTCGAGTGGCGGCGTTTTCTCTTAAAGTGCGGTAAAAGCCATCCCCGACTAAACTGGTGTTCTTTCCTGTCTTAAGGTGGTTCAGCCTTCTCCAGAACCCCATAAAGTCTTGGAATTTAGGTAGGTATAGGTCTGTCTGGAGGTTCAAGTCTATAGTGTTCCAGAATCTGGTGTTATTGGAGCTGGGATTGACTTCCACCCCCATGGACAGGTTGGAGATCAACAGTTCCGCCCCGTTGAACAGGTTCCTGTTTTTTAAAGAAGGGCTGATGGAGATCCCCAGCAAGTCCGCCGTGGCGGAGGACGTGCTGCGGTTGGTGTAGTTAAGTTCAAAATCGATACCCACTTCCAGTTTGGGATTAGAGGTGAGCTCGATACGCACATTGAGCACCGAGGAGTCAGCTGGAGTAGGTTCATATTTGATACGGACGAAACGGAAAACGCCCAGAGTAGACAATTTTCGGTTGGTCAAGTCGTAATTGGCTTCCCGGTAGAGACTGTCTTCCATCAGATAAATCGCGTTGACGATGGCTTGGGGTTTGACGGTAAAGCTGTCGGTATTTCCGCGAAAATGGATGTTATCGATTAGCGTATCCGGCAGTATAGTTTCGTCAAGTGTAGGGTCGAATTGAGGGAAGACACTGACCTTTCCGATGCGGTACTGAACATGTTCTTCTTTGCCGGGAGGAGAGAGGATTTCCAGGTAAAGCCTTGCTTTTTTGGAAATGACGTTTGTATCGGCTTCCAGGGGAGCAATATAATTGGAGTAAAAATAAGCGTAGCCATTATTTCGCAGGTATTGAGCAATGCGTTCTTTTTCCAGTTCGAATAATTCCCCTTCCAGCCCCACGCCTTTTTTCAGGTAGGTTTCATCGCTTACCTGATCGATCAGGCGGTCAATAATGCTGTCCGGGCTGTTGTAGACTAAGGTGTCGATGAGGAAAAGTTCGCCGGGATTGACATAGTAATTGACAATTGCTTTATGGCGTTTGTAATAATGATCTTTGATGACATTGGCATTAAAATAGCCTTTGTACTCCAGGTAATATTGCATGGCTTCGGCGGTGGCGAAGGCCTGTTCTTCGTTATAGATCACAGGTGGTTCGCCGAGCACCCTTTGCTGCCAGCGCTGGAATTTGGAAGGGTCTTCCCTGGATTCGGTATTAAAATAGAACCACTCCCGCGGGATAAAAAGGAAATTGCCGTTGGGGCGTTGTTTGTAAAATGAGGAAAGATTGTATTTGAGGGAGGATTTGTTTTTAACTTTGTGTTCGCCCTGGAATTTAATGTTATTCTTCTCCAGCAGATATTCATCATCGGCCAAAAATTTGCTAGTATTGCAGGAGGTAAGGGCCAATACCGTGCAAAAAAAGAAAAAAAGAAATGATCTGCTTTTGATGATCAACATAAGTGAAATCTGAAAAGATGCTTTCTAAAAGCCAAATTAAATATATCAAATCCCTTTCAATAAAGAAATTCCGCGCGAAGTATAAAAAGTTTGTTTGCGAAGGCGACAAAATTGTGAAAGAATTATTACAAAACCAATCTTTTACTATTGATATTCTTTGCGCCACCCCTCATTGGGTAGATCGCTGCCAACATTTGCTAAATCTTCCGGAAGGCCGTCTGGTTCAAATTAATGAGTCGGAATTAAAAAAAGTTTCCAACCTGAAAAGTCCGAATGAAGTACTGGCTGTTGTCGACATGCCTGACCATACTGTTCCACTAACGGCAGAACAAGCCTTGTGCCTTTATCTGGATGACATTCGCGATCCGGGTAATATGGGAACTATCCTGCGCGTAGCCGATTGGTTTGGCCTGCCTTTTGTTTTTGCTTCTCCGCAGAGCGTTGACTTTTACAATCCCAAAGTGGTGCAGGCTTCGATGGGAGCCTTTCTCAGGGTCGGGCATCTTCAGTGCGAAGTAAAAGAACTAAAAGCTCTTTTTCCCAGAAAAAGGGTCTACGGAGCTTCCATGGAAGGCCACAATTTGTTCCGGTATTCCCTGGATTCCAGTGGATTGATCGTCATCGGTAATGAAGGCCAGGGAATTAGTGAACAAACAGCCGAATTGGTGGACGATTGGATCGCCATTCCTTCAGGAGGGGGTGCGGAATCATTGAATGCAGCGGTTGCCGCCGGAATAATCTGCGCCTGCTTCAGGAATTTATAGCGGAGGCTGTCCAAAAGCAGGTTATTAGCCGCACCCGCCATGCAGGCCGGCCAACACAGATCCTGTTTTTAGACCGCCTCCGCCAGGGTAATGCTTAAAGCAATCTCTTTAATTCGCTTTCGATCATGGCGGCCCCTCTGACGCCGACGGCTGCTATGTTCCCGTCTCTGTCGATCATGAAGGCTTTGGGAATCCCCCTTACTCCATAGGTGGCGGCTGCTTCCGTATCCCATTTTCTCAGCTCACTTACATGATAAGGCCACTTCAGGTTATCTTGAGCGATAGCATCTTCCCACTTCTTTTTTGAACTTTGGAGATACTGATTGACCTGACTTTCTCCCAGACGGTCTTTAGTACGTTCGTCCAGCCCGTCCAGCGATACACTGAAAACGGTAAAGCCCTGATCTTTATATTTATCGTATACTTTGACGACATTAGGATTTTCTCTGCGGCAGGGCCCGCACCAGCTGGCCCAGAAGTCCAGCAGAACGATCTTTCCTTTCAAGTCGGAAAGGGAATATTCCTTGCCATTAGGACCGGGCAGGGTAATATCCGGCGCCGGTTGTCCGACCTGTATTTTTTCATTGGCCATCATCATGTTGAACTGGCGTTCGATTTGCTGGATCAAGTTACTGTATTCCAGGGTTGAAGGATCGTTGGGGTAAGAGGCGGCCAATCTTTCGACAGCTTGCTGGTGAAAGTTCAGCATTCTAGGATCATTACCGGTTTGATAAGTAATGAATGCCGCAGCAAAAGGATTGGCGACAGTGTCGATATAGGCAGTCAAATCGTTTGCCGTGTATTGACGGCTGTTCAACCCCCTGACCATATCCTGGTAACTGTTGGTGGCGGCAGATCCTTTTACCTGATGGGTTTGGTTTTGAATGTCGTTCAGCGAACCTGTGATCTCGATCTTTTTCTCCGTACCATCCAGGATAAGATTTGCCCGCTGGCGACCGATCCGGACATTGTAGATGCCGGGTGCCAGTCCTTCCGGAAAGGAAAAAGAAAAAGCTCCATTGGAAGCAATATCCTGCTTTTCAAGGATGGTGTTGGCCTTGTTTAAAGTCACCTGGTCCAGAAAAACCTGGAGGTTGGCGGCGCCTTCTACCTGGCCTTCTATTTGAACGCCCTTTATTTCCTGCTGACAACTCCACAGAGCCAAGCTCAGAAGTGCGAAAAGAAGCATGTACAAGCCGTTCTTCATTACTTTACCTTTTTTGTGATATGATTGCTACAAATAAAAATAATTGGCTACTTATTGTCAAGTTTTTTGGCAAGGGTATTTTCATAGATCTCTTTCCATTCTCTGACCAGACCGAAATCCTGATTGTCAATGAGGATTCTTTTTCCGGTAACCTCGCCTAGTTTTGAAAAAGAAACATTGTGAGCGTTGAGATAGTTGACCAGTTCGTCTTCATTAGCAATAGAGACCGTTACGATAATGCGACTTTGGCTTTCGCCGAAAAGATAGGCGTCTTTCCTGAAGTTGGAATCGGTTTCAATGTCAAAGCCCAATTCATTGGGCAGGGCAGCTTCCAGCAGGCTGACGAACAATCCTCCTTCGGAAATGTCATGAGCGGAGGCGATCATTTTTTTGCGAATGATGACTTTCAGGTTGTATTGATTGTGGTACTCTTCGTCCAGGTCAAATTTCGGAGCGGGGGAAAGTTGGATGCCATGGACTTCACGCAGGTATTCTGATCCGGCGAAATCGTTATGAGGAGTGCCGAGCATATAGATCTGATGACCTTTTTCTTTGAAGTGCAGGGTCATGATGTGGTCCAGGTCTTCTATCAAGCCGACCATGCCGATGGTTGGAGTAGGGGGGACTGGGATGCTGGATAGGCCTTCCCCGCTTTGATTGTAGAAGCTGACGTGCCCACCGGTGATCGGCGTTTCCAGCTTCCGGCAGGCATCGCTCATGCCTTTTACGGCATTGACGAATTGCCAGTAGACGTCCTCCTGCCTGGGATCGCCAAAGTTCAAACAATTGGTCAACGCGATAGGATGTCCTCCCGAACAGGCGATGTTCCGGGCAGCTTCTGATACGGCGATCATTGCTCCCACGTAGGGATCAGCCTGAACATAAGACGGGTTGCAGTCGGTGGTCAGAGCCAGCCCCTTGTTAAAGCCTTTGATTCGAATGACGGCAGCGTCACATGGCATATTTCCCGTAAGGGTGTTATTCTGAACGGTACTGTCAAGTTGCTCGTAGATCCACTTCCTGGAAAAAACATTCGGAGAAAGCCAGATCTTGCGCGCTGCTTCCCGGTAATCTTTTGGTTTCGCTATTTTATTGGGATTGTATTTTTTTAACTTTTTCAAGTATTCCGGCTTAACGTAATCTTTCTGGTAGGCGGGCGCTTCTCCTCCCGGAACCAGGTGAGCAGCAGGGAGCTGAGCAGCCGACCTGCCCTGATGATGAAATTCCAGAAGCCCGGTGTTCGTGACTTCCCCGATCCGGCGGCAACTCAGATCCCACTTTTGGAAAACTTCCACCAAAGCAGCTTCCGTTTCTTTTTTACCGACAACCAACAACCGGAGCTGGCTTTCCGAAAGCAATAACTGAAAGGCAGACATATTGGAATGGCGTGCCGGTATCTGGTCGAGCTGGATCGACATGCCGGTTTTTCCACGAAAACTCATCACAGCCGCTGCATAAGCCAGCCCTCCCGCACCCAGGTCATGAATGCCGATAACCAGATCCGCGTCAATGGCCTCCAGCGTTGCTTCCAGCATAGTTTTTTCCTGGAAAGGATCGACCAGTTGTTGTAAAGGCAATTCGGCGAGTGGAGAACCATTGTGCTCAGCCAGTATGCCTGAAAAAACATGGATACCGTCCTTTCCCGTGGGAGCTCCAACAATAAAAACCGGGTTGCCGGGGCCCTGGGCTTTTGAAGACACAGACTTTTGCGTTTCCACCAGCCCCACCGACATTACGTTAACTATTAGATTTTTTTCGTAGCTTTCATGAAAATAAACTTCTCCGCCGACGGTCGGTATGCCGAGCCGATTGCCGTAATCGCTGATGCCGCGGACGACCTCCTCCAGGTTTCCGGGAGTTTCTTCCTGTTCAAGAGCACCAAATCTTAGCGAATTGAGCGCTGCTACCGGACGGGCGCCCAGGGTGAAAATGTCCCGGTGAATGCCTCCCAGACCGGTAGCAGCGCCCTGGTAAGGCGCTTTGGAAGCAAAGTGATTATGCGACTCTATTTTGAAGGCACAAGCAAGGCCATGGCCCAGGTCAACAAAGCCCACCTTGTCGCCTTCCTCGGCAGCCAGTATCCTGGCGCCTTCGCGAGGAAGGGTTTTAAGCCACAAGATAGAATGTTTGTAGGAACAAGATTCTGACCAAAGCACAGCATAAACGCTTAATTCAGTGAAATTAGGTAATCTTCCCAACAGCCTTTTGATCAGCTCAAATTCTTCTTTCGAGAGGCCCATATCCTGAGCCGTTTGCAGGTTTACTTGAGGTTCCTCGGTATGCATTATTTCATTTGTAGTATAGTTAGATCATAAATATACAAAGCCCTTTGATCTTCGCAATAATTCCAAAAGAATTTGCTGCAAGGTTGTGACAAAAGTCCTAAGATAAATTAAAGTGCTACATTTTGTGGCGGTCGCCACAAAAAAATCTCCGCCGTTTTCCGGCGCTGCGGGGATAAGGTAAGTTAACATTTGATGCCGCCCGCCGGGCGGCATCAAATGTTAATTTAAGTCTGTCCCATCGCTTATTTATCGGATCAAATAATTCACCCAAAAGAACAATACCAGGTAGATCCACAAAGCGTCAAGGAAATGCCAGTAAATGGTCAGCAATCGAAGCTTGAGTCGTTTTTCCGGGTCAGAAAAATAAACCAGTACGCTTACCGGTTCCTTCATGCGCTTGTAGGCTTTCCACAAAAACATTCCCAAAAAAGGCAATCCGGCAATGACGTGCAGGAAATGAAGCCCTGAGATGAGGTACAAATAGCCGGCCGAATTGTCGGTGTAAATAAAGATCTCTTGTTTAAACAATTCCCTCCATCCAAAAAATTGCGCTATCATAAATAATATAGACAACAGTATGGTGGCGATCAGGGCGTTTTGGTAGGCTTTCGTATTGTCCTGCCGGTAAGCTCGCTTAGCCCACACCATAGTGGCGCTGCTTCCCAGCAGTATGAGCGTGTTGAAGAGGAAAACGTCCGGTAATCTGATGGGGGGCAGCGAACTTTGTACCCTGGTATAAACAAAGGCGGCGGAGAACGCCAGAAATAAGGCAGTAATGCTTATCAATATCAGAATCAACAATACATTGTAAGGGTGAAAGGCAAAGGAATCATACTCCTGGTAAACAGGGTGCATCCCTCTGGTCTTGTTGGGCTTTCCTATTTTGTCGGACATAACTTGCTTTTAATGCTTCATTAACAATCAGGCCAGGCAGGTGTTTAAAGCTTCCTTAATTTCTTTTCCTTTTGGCTTCGGAACGACAGCGCTCGCTGCAATATTTGACTTCTATCCATACTTTTTCCCATTTTTTCCGCCAGGTAAATGGCCGCCGGCAATTTCCACAAATTTTTTGCGGGAGGTCGCGTTTCTTTTTTTGTTTCGGCAAAATTTAATTTTTTTTGGTAAAGTGGGTTTTAAACAAAGAACGCCACCGCGAAGTTCTGTGGTTTGGTGAAATATACTTAGATTGTAAATTTACCTAATTCTTATTTATGAAGAAATGCATTAAATGCGGAACACCTCTACCTGAAAATGCCCGCTTCTGTATTACCTGTGGGGCGAGGCAAAGCATTCCCAGGGAAGAAGCCCCGAGGGCCGATGCGCTCAATTTTAAAGGGGATTTGCCTGCACAACTAAGAGAGCGTTTCTTCAAGGCCCTGCGCAATCGCATCGATGAGGAGCATCAGCCTCAGGACTTCCGCATGTATTCCGAACGGCTTTACGAGTCCGGATTCAGAGATACCGTGCAATTGCGCAGCAATCAACTGGCGGATGAGTTGAAACGACTTTACGAACATGACGAAGTTCAGCAGCGAGAAGCCCTGGCCCTGGTGCAGGACGTTTTTGACGAATTGCTCGACTTCTTCATCATTCACTTTTGTAAAGACCTTAACGAGGTGGAATTGCCGGAAGCTATCCTCCAATTCCAGGGAATGACCTGGGAGGAAGTGAATTTACTCCAAATGATCATGGATTACCTGGATCTTCATCGCGAAAAAGAGACTTTTTATACCGATTTTTTGCTCATGCCGATCGACAAACTTAAAAATGCAGGCAAATCCTTCCTTTTTCCTGAAAAAAAAGAAAAGATCCTGCTCATCTGCGACCAAAGCCTGCTGGGATCCTGTAAAGAAGGTTTTGCCTTTACAGAATTTGCCTTTTACTGGAAAGCACCTCTGGAAAAGCCGAGGGCAGTTCGCTACGATATGCTTGATGAACTGAGGCGCCATAAAGACTGGATCACCATCAACGGCTTTTTCTTCGGCGCCGGCAAATCCTTGAACCTGAAATTGCTGAAACTATTGAAAAAAATCAGGAACATGCAACGCAAGCTGTTTTGAAAAAATTGAGCAAACGCTTATTCGTTTTTCTTATTCTTTTTCTTAAAAGGATTCCACCGCTCAAGAGCTTGCTTTATGCTGTCGACTGCAGTAGAATCTCCTTGCCCTAAAATCTCTTTAGCCCTTTGCTCCGCTTGCTTCTTTAACTCTTCTGCTTTTTGACTGAGGGAGTCTTTGGCAGCTTCCGTTTTTTCTGAGGCGATAGATTTTGCGCTGTCGATAACCCGTTCGGCTTCTTCTTTGGCTCGCTGCTTACCTTGTTCGACTTTTTCAGAAATCACTCCTCCCAAAGCAGTTCCGCTGGTGTCTGTTTGGGCGACCACCTCTCCATCCTCGTTGCTCAATCCAAGAACGCTCACCTTGATATCGGGCTTTTGGATCGTTCCGCCCACCTGAATGCCAAGGTTTACGAATGCAGCCTGTTCGACTTTGATGCCCAACTTTTGGGCTTGCTTTTCCAGTACCGCCAATCCTTCCCCCGCTAATTCGCCCAGGCCGCTTTTGTCGAGCATCGTACGTGGCATTTGGGCTTTAATGGTATAATCCAGTTGCTGAGTCAGGCTATGCCGGCCGGCTATGTTCATTTTGATGTCCTTAACCTGGAGGTCGAATGGTTGAACGTTGACAAAACCGTTTTTCAGTTCGAAATAATTTCGGGTATCGTTAATATTGATGGCTTCCTGAAGTTCTTTTACCTGAAGAATGTTTCCGATCTTTTGTAAAGGTTGAAATCCTTTGATCATTCCATCGACCGTTTCAAAGAATCCCTGCGCATTCAACGAAGAAAGGTCGGGATACAGGTTTTTCCCCAGCTTGCCGTCCAGGATCAGGCTACTGGAATATTTTCCCTCTATAAATTCGGCGACCGGGTTAAGCTGACGGAAAGTATTGGCTTTTTTGAAGCTCTCCACAAAATCAAGTTGCTGAAGATCATACTTGAGGCTAAAGGCGGGGTTTTCAGGGTCCCGGGTATCGTATTGCCCACTCAGAAGAACATCGCCTCCCAATGCTCTGGCCGTCATATTTTGAAGAACGGCCGACTGATCGACAATATCCAGCAGGCCTTTCAAATCCCAAAAGCCTACTTCGCCATAGCGCAGCTCTTTGATGTCCGTGTTGATCGCCAGTTCAATATTAGCCGGGATAAGGGGAGCTTCGTATGCTGTTGCTGGCAATTCTTCCTTTTGGGTTTCGGGCGTCGAAGCAGCATACAAACTGTTCATATTGATCAGGTTGGATTGTAACATTAACTGACCTCCGAGTATGCCGTCCTCGTACAAGTATTCAAAAAGCCTTTCTATTCGTCCGTAGGCTTTAAAGTCACTGTCTTTAATGCGAGTGACGGCATTGCTGACAGTGATCAGGTCAGGTTGGACAACAGCCTGGGCGCGGGTGTCCTCCAGTTCGTACTGTGTATATTTGATCTTTTTGGCCTCGAGATCCACTTTAATGTTGAAGCGGTCAAAAGGGCGCTCTTGCGGGGCAGCGCGGGTAGTGTCTTCAAAAGCGATAACAGGAGTGTCAGAAGCCGGTGGAGCGGCGGGATACCATTCATCAGCATCGACATAATCGGAGGTGACGACAAAGCTGCCGGTCATGGTTTTTTCCGGACTAAAATAGGCCGCCAGGTTGTTGATCTGCCCGGTAGCAGTAAGGTCTGACCGGCCTGCCTGGGCAGTGAATTGATTGACGGTCGCTTTGCTGGGGGAAAAAAGGACGTTGGCTCTTCGGACGTACAGACCGGGATACCCATAGCTATCCAGCGGATAACGAACGTTTTCGGCATTCAGCGCTCCGTTGAGTTTGATTTGATCATACCGTTCTTTTTCGATAGTGGACATCTTGGCGTCCATGGTGAGGTCCATGTCCAAAATACCACCTATTTCCTGGTCGAGGTAGGCCGGGAAAGCTTTGCTGAGCGCCTCCAGGTCAAGACTACCCTTCAGGGAGGATTCAAAGTCAGGGTCGGAAATAGGATCCTGTAGAAAAAAAGATCCCAGGAAGGGCCTGTCGCTGATGGTCCATCCCAGTCGCGGAATTTCGACACGGATATCGTCAAAGTCGCTGCTGGGGCTGATCACGGCTATTTCTGACTGTATGTTTTCTATCGGCAGGGGCAGGTCAGGATATTTGACGTACCCCTGGTCTATATTCAGTTTAAGGTTAAAGGGGGGATAGGCTGAATGATCAAAAGCGTAGACGCCGTTGGAGTAGGCTTCCAGTACAAAACTACCCCTGGATTCCACCTGATCGAATTGCTGGGTGCATGCATTTGGGATCAGAGAAAGTAGGTTTTTAAATTCGTTTTGGGGGGCGCTGAGGTTCATGTTGATCTTCATCGCATTCTCCAGAAGTTGGACAAACCCGTCCAGTTTGATCAACAAAGCGTTCACAGACAGGCTGTTGTCCTTTATAGCATAAAGCTGTTCTTTTTGATTGACGCCAAGGGTCGTCGCCCAGTCTACTTCAACATTTTTCAGATAGGCCAGATCATCATAGAGGATAGTGAGCGAATCGATATGGGTGATGGCTTTAAGGTCAAACAGGTTGGTGTCGAAGGCGCCCGAACCATTGTGCTGAAGGCGTCCGATGAGGATCTTTAGCCTGGCGGCGTGATCTTCGTAAATTAGCCGGCCGTCGGAGATTTCGTATCGATCCAGATTAAATTTGTAAACGGCTTCTTCAGGTGCAGCGGCGGAGGGTTCTGCTTCGACGGCTGTTTTGGCGATGTTGTAATTGGCCAGTCCGTTATTGAGTACGAGGACTTGTATTTCCGGGCGGGAGATCCGGACCGATTTAATGGCAATAGGTTTTTTAGACTGCAAAACAGAAAGCAGATCCAGTTTCAGATCAAATGACCGAACCCTGACTAGCGGTAAATTCTCGAAGGCTCCCTGGCCCACGAGAGAAATATCCTCTATTTTGAAGCTTAAATGGGGGAAATTCCGTAAAAGGGAAAGTTGGACGTCTCCAAAGTCGAGTGTGGCGTTGAGGTTGTCATTAGCAGCTTCTTTGACGATGGCGATGAGTTGGTCTTTGAACAGAAAAGGAATGACAACTGCCGTTCCTGCAAGCAGAACGGCAATAAAGCCAAGTATGATCAAGGTTCTTTTGAAGATCTTCATAATGAAATTTTAGTTCAGGCACTTAACACTAAGAGCTGTCCAGGAAAATTCTTTATACAAGATAAATATTTTTAAATTGCTTTTTTATTTCGACGCGATCTCTGAAATAAGTATCGAAATATTTGACACGAATTCTTAAGAAAAATAAACTATGTCCTCACCTGTAAGTGAAGCATTTATATTGATCGATGATCAAGCCGGGCTGGAAGCCTTCCGAAAAGAAAATAAAAGAGTGGACTGGCTGGCTTTTGATACTGAATTTGTCGGGGAAAAAAGATTCCATACCCGAATTTGCCTGATCCAGGTAGCCACAGTCAACGGAAATTATCTGATCGATCCCTTTGAGATCAAAGATATGAGCGCCTTTTTGGCTTTTATTACTGATCCTGAAGTAATAAAAGTTACGCATGCGGGAGAAAATGATTACCGTTTGCTTTATAACAACCATGGGGTGGTTCCCGTCAATACCTTTGATACCCAGATCGCTGCTGGTTTTATGGGCTACAAATATCCCGTTTCATTCCAGAAACTTGTGGAAGGGGAGTTAGATATTCGCCTGAAAAAGGGTTATGCCGTAGCGGACTGGGAAGCGCGTCCCATAAAGACGAAACAACTTCGCTACGCCCTCAATGACATTCTCCACCTTTATGATCTTTGGCAAAAACAACAGGCAGGTCTGGAAAAATTGGGACGGCTGCACTGGGCGCGCCAGGAATGTGAGGAAATGGAAAAGGAGGCCTATTATGAAAAAGACCCCAATAAAGAGGCCCTGAGCAACAATATGATCAAGGCGCTGCGTCCCAAAGAACAATTGTTTTTGCTTCGGCTGTTAAGGTGGCGGCACGACGTGGCCAAAGAGAAAAATTATTCCAGAGAGATGGTGCTGCCCAATAAAATGCTCGGCCAGATCGTCCGAACCATATCCGCAGGTCAGGAAGCACTCAGTAATAACCGCCGGATACCAGATAAAATTACGCAAAAGCACGGCGAGGTCTTCGAACAAATGTACCGGGAAAAACCAACGGAAGAAGAAAAAAAGCTGCTGAAAAAAATCTCTTCCCGGGACATAGAAGATCCCAAACAGGAACTGCTGGTGGAAATGCTGTACCTGGTCCTGAAATACCATTGCATCGATAACGAAGTGTCGCCCAATCTGGTAATGTCAAAAGGTATGCTCAAAAAAATAAGCAATAACAGCAACCTGAATGACGCCTTGCTTGGCAACAGCTGGCGCAGGGAATTCCTTGGGGAAGATTTTAGCAATTGGCTGCAGAATATGGACCGGCTACAACTCAAACTGGAGTCCGGAAAGATTTCTTTCTTTCTGTCCGAAGAGAAAAAGTGAACAGTTTAATAACAGTCTATGAAGCATCCTAACCTTTCCTTGTCGGTCAACCAACTCTCCGTGCATTTTGAAACGGGCGGCCGCTTGACCAAAGCTGTGGACAACATCAGTTTTGAGGTATTTAAAGGAGAGGTCTTAGGGATAGTAGGGGAATCCGGATCGGGAAAATCCCTTACTGCCTTGTCGATAAACCAATTGGTGCGTACCCTTCCCAACGTCCGGCAAAAGGGCGATGTGCTTTTTTTTCAGAACAATGAAGAGCTTAACCTGAGTAAAGCTTCTCCTGCTTTTTTACAAAAGATCAGAGGCCGCTCCATCAGCATGATCTTTCAGGAACCCATGACTTCCCTGAATCCGGTGTTTAAATGCGGGTACCAGGTGGAAGAAGCATTGAAGTGGCATCAAAAGGCCAGAAAAAAAGCATTGAAAGAACAAGTGCTGACCCTCTTTGAGCAAGTTCGGCTCAAAGACGCACAACGGATATACCACGCTTATCCCAATGAATTATCGGGCGGGCAAAAACAAAGGGTCATGATCGCTATGGCAATGGCTTGTCGGCCTGAAGTGTTGATTGCCGATGAACCCACCACGGCACTGGATGTGACTACGCAGCGGTCGATCCTTGAACTGATAAAGCAACTACAGGAACAGACCGGCCTGTCTGTTCTCTTCATTTCTCACGATCTGAACCTGGTCTCTGAAATGGCGGACCGGGTTATGGTGCTGCGTTCGGGGAAAATTGTCGAACAAGGCAAAATCAAAGAAATATTTACCCAGCCTCAGCACGCCTATACCATGGGATTGATGGCCTGCCGGCCGCCTGTGGATTTTTATCTGGACCGGTTGCCCCTGGTTAGTGATTTTGAGGGAAAAAGCCCGGAAGAGTACGGCAAAGTCATCCATTCGTTGAAGCGCCCATCAAAGGTCTCCAAACAAACAGGGGAAGAAGACCCGCCTTTACTACGCATTTGCGATCTGAAGGTGTGGTTTCCTAAAAGGGCTGGTTGGCTGGAGCCCAGAAAGGAATTTGTGAAAGCAGTGGACGGAATAAGTTTTGATCTCCATAAAGGTGAAATACTGGGGCTGGTCGGGGAATCCGGCTCCGGAAAAACGACCGTAGGCCGAGCCATTGTTCGCCTCACAGAGCCGACGGATGGCGAAGTTTATTTCCAGCAAAACCTCATCACGGGCATGGGACGGACCAGGCTTCGAAAAGTAAGGAGAAAAATACAGCTCATCTTTCAGGATCCTTACGCTTCTCTCAACCCACGAATGAGTATCGGCAATGCGATCATGGAACCTCTCCAGGTACATGGCTTCATCAACTCTCGCGATGAAGGAAAGCAGGAAGTGTATCAATTAATGGAACAGGTCGGTTTGGAAAGCAGCTACTTCGACCGCTTTCCTAATGAATTTTCGGGAGGACAGCGCCAACGCATCGGAATCGCTCGCGCACTGGCCGCCCGCCCGGATATACTCATATGTGACGAGTGTGTCGCTTCACTGGACGTTTCCATCCAGGCCCAGATCCTGAATCTACTCAAAGAACTGAATGAAGCATTAAATTTGTCCATGATCTTCATTTCTCATGACCTTTCTGTGATCAAATTCCTCTGTGACCGTGTTATTATTATGAAAGCCGGACAAATGGTGGAACAAGGCGGGGTGGATGAAATTTACGGAAAACCAACATCACCATACACCAAAGACCTGATTTCCGCCATCCCTAAAGGCAGCATCAAAAACTTTTTTTAGATTAACGCGATTTTTTTCCTCTTTTTTGCAACCTTTTTGCATTAGTCGTCGTCATTCTTATGATTTATTTATCTAAAAAATGACTGAAGTGGTCGATAAATGCGGCCCGAAGGGCGCAAAAGGCATAAATTACCCGACACTTCAAGCATTTAAAAACGTCCGCTCAATGAAAAGATCAAGAACCCATATCTTTGTCGCTGTTGTACTCATATTCGCCAGCCTGGCTTCCTACATTTTTCTGAACTACGCAGGAGCAGCTATGGCAGAGAAAGAAGCTGTTGAGCAATACGAGAACAATAAGTATCCTGCAGGAGAACCTAAGATGTTCCTCCCTGATGTGGAAATGGTTAAAAAAGTGCTGGAAACCGGAAGACGCTTATTACCAGCTTCTTAAAGCTGCAGGGGCAAGGCGTTTACTTTTTCCAGCAGCCCCGTTTTTATTTTTCTGCCGACCCTTTCTTTTCTTCCTTTTTTCTCCAGTACCTCATTAATCCCGCTACACTCATCCATTTCGGATTGGCATTTTCGTATTGCACCAGTTGCAGCCCATCTACTCCTTTTGCTTTCAGCTGCTCTTCTACATATTTTTTAAAAAGAGGAACCACCTCCTCCTGTGGCGTTTGCGCCTTATAATAAGGATACATCCAGGCCGACCAGTCGTCCAGTCCTTTTTCCAGTGCTTTGAGTTGTGCTTCCACATTGCCTATCTGCCCAAAGTGACTAATGAAAACGGAGCCGGGCTTCAAAGAGCGGATTAAGGCAATGGAGGCTTTCCAGTCCTCGATGTTGATGTCAGGAGGGGGGCAGGGAGGGACCACCGGTCCGTTGCCTATTCTTACTCCGGCTACATCTCCTGCAACGACAGCGTCTCCAATCTGCCAGGCGATATGATGCACGGCATGCCCCGGCGTATACCAGGCGGTAACTTCAGCGTCGCCAAAAGTCAGCACTTCTCCATGTTTTACCGTTTTTAGGTTTTCCTCCGGTATCCCCCTGATGTCCGACCAGAGCCGGTCCATTTGATCCTGGTAGATGCGTTTGGCGGAGGCTACCAACTTAGTGGGATCGTGCATGTGCGGATAGCCGAACGGATGCAGATAGATGGTGGCGCCTCTTTCCGCCATCGCCCAGGCCGCGCCGGCATGATCCAGATGAATGTGCGTGATCAATACGTGCTTGATCTCTTCCAGCTTATAACCTTTGCTGTATACCTCCTGCTCCAAGTACTCAAAAGTAGAGTAGGGGCCCGTCTCGAAAAGGACCGGCCCTTCAGAGGTTTCTATCAAATAGGCAGCGATCGTTTCGGGATGACCCAAAAAATGGAGATCTAAAGTGTGGATTTTTTCCATAATTATTTTTTACTCAGTTAAAATTTTTTTGTTTTTATTTTTTATACAAAATGAAACTGCTTACCAACTTGTCAGTCTTAGGTTAGGTGCATTGTGGGAATATTAAATTTAAATGCTATTTGGGTTTTAAGTGCCTACACAGAAATATTTGAGATGGTTGGCTTACTTACAACAAATGTCTTGGTTTTTTCCAAAAAGTTGGAGCATACCGGGAAGGAGTTTTAGAGCTAAGTCTACGCGTTTTTTTCAAAAAAGCTTCAAAATGCTTACCTTCTCAAGGGATTTCACCCAAATATCCTAATTAAATAACCACTATGTCAGCTATGAATTTTTGGAACACCATCTCCTTTTTCGGCTTTATCTTTTTGCTTCTCTCTTGTGAAGGACCTGCAGAACAATCGGAACGCCCCAACATCATCTACATCCTTGCTGATGATGGGCTATGGAGATTTAAGTGTTTATGGCGCCACCAAAGTGCAAACGCCCAATATTGACCGACTTGGGGAGGAGGGCATTAATTTTACAGATGCACACACGGTCTCTGCGGTCTGCACACCCTCTCGTTATGCCTTTTTAACAGGGGAATACCCCATCAGAAACGACAGCCTGTCCGGCGCTGTTTTTTCCAGACAACCGTTGCTGATCGACACCAGTAAACTGACGGTGGCCAAGGTAATGAAGCAAAAGGGCTATGCCACGGCCTGTATCGGCAAATGGCACCTCGGCTTTGGAAATCAACTGCCTGTTGACTGGAACGCCGAGCTTAAGCCCGGGCCGCTGGAGTTGGGCTTTGATTACTATTACGGCGTGCCGGTGCTGAACAGCCATCCACCTTTTGTGTATGTAGAAAATCACAGAGTAGTGGGGCTGGAAGAAAATGACCCCTTCGTATACGGAGCGGAAGCTGCTACTATTCCTTATCCGGAGAAATGGAACCGGGCCCCCATAAGATAGGCGGAGCAGAAGCCGCGCACAAACTATATGTCGATTCCCTGGTCGGAATGACCTTAAAGAATAAAGCTCAGGAATGGATACGGACCCATAAATCGCAACCCTTTTTCCTCTATTTTCCCACCACCAATATTCATCATCCCTTCACGCCGGCCAGGCGTTTTCTCGGCAGCAGCAATGCCGGCTGGTACGGCGATTTTGTTCACGAACTGGACTGGATGGTCGGAGAAATTATGGCGACTTTGGAAGAAGAAGGCCTGGCCGACAACACCCTTATTATCCTGACCAGCGACAACGGCGGCATGCTTAATCGAGGAGGACAAGATGCCTACGCCATGGAACATTTCATCAATGGGGAGTTGTTGAGCTTCAAATTTGACGCCTGGGAAGGCGGCCATCGCATTCCCTTCATTGCTCGCTGGCCGGGCAAAATTGAACCGGGTACGGTTTCCAATCAACTGATTAGCAACGTGGATATGCTGGCTACTTTTGCCGGCATTGTTGACGCTTCTATCACGGAAGGCCAGGCAGCGGACAGTCAGAATCTGTTGCCTGTTTTACTGGGAAAAGCGGAGAATAACCTGCGGGAAGAACTGCTCATTGCTCCTAATGACCTTAGAAAACTAGCGTTGAGAAAAGGAAAATGGATGTACATCTCCGGACAGGGTGGCGGTGGCTTTGCTGCCCGGCATGAGGGCGCCCACACCTTCGGCGGACCAGGAGCTTTCCCTTTTACCGGGCAGCAAAACAGCGATATTGAGAATGGGCGAATAAAATTGGAGGCGCCCCCGGCTCAACTGTATAACCTGGAAGAGGACCTGGTGCAGCGCTACAACGTCTACGAAGCGCATCCTGAAGTGGTGAAAGAGATGAAGGAGCGGATGAGGGAGATAGTGGTACAGTAGTTTGTCATTCAAAACTATACCCATTCAAAAAATTCACTACACTCATCCGCTTCCTTCCCTGCAACTGAAGCTCATGCACCACCACAAAACCATCTCTGGTGCTGATCTTCAGCTCTTTCTTATTATCCGAGACAAACTGCCCAGGCGGTAAGTCATGGTCTTCAATGGATTTTGTGGTCTTTAGAATTTTAAGCGTCTTACCATCCAGCATCGTCCAGGCGGCAGGGTAGGGGCTAAGCCCTCTGATGAAGTCGTGCACCTTTTGGGTAGGCTGGTCAAAGTCGATCTCACAGGTTTCAAAAAAGATCTTAGGCGCTTTGGAAGCCTGGCTGTCGTCCTGCCTTTGGAGTTCGTAATTCTCATGCTCTATGGCCTGAACGGTCTTGAGCACTGTTTGGGCGCCCAGTTCCATCATGCGATCGTGTACGTCGCCGGCCGTATCGTTTTCAAAGATGGGCATTTTTTCCTGGAAGAGGATGTCCCCGGTGTCGATCTCCTGTTTTAGGAAAAAAGTAGTTACGCCGGTTTCTTTTTCACCGTTGATTACGGCCCAGTTGATGGGAGCGGCGCCCCGGTATTTAGGCAACAGGGAACCATGCAGATTAAAAGTGCCTAGTTCGGGCATGGCCCAGACGGCCTCCGGCAGCATTCGGAAGGCAACGACGATCTGAAGATTGGCATTGAGGCTTCTGAGTTCTTCCTGAAATTCCGAAGACTTGAGGTTTCTGGGTTGTAGAATGCGCAGTCCCTTTTCCAGGGCATATTTCTTGACGGCTGATTGTATGAGTTGTTTTTTTCCGCGTCCGCCCATTTTATCCGTGGCGGTAATGACGCCGACGATGTCATAGCCGTTCCGTATCAGAATGTCCAGTGATGGAACGGCAAATTCGGGTGTCCCCATGAATACGATGCGGAGTGGTTGTTTGGTCATTTATGGTTGTTGATTGTTGGTTGATAGTTGTTGGTTGTTATCGGCGAGGCGTCCTTCTACTTTCTACCCCTAAATCCTTCCCTGTGACTTTCCCGCCAGGTTCGCCATTTTGTACAACAGGCGGGCGCCCACGTTACCGTCCCACTCGTGGGGAGGAGGCCCGACTTCGCAGAGGTCGAATCCGATGATGGTATGACCTTTCTCCACGAGCTGCTGTAAAAGATAAATGGCCTCTTCGAATGCCAGTCCGCCAGGGACGGGGGTGCCGGTATGTGGGCAAAGATGCGGCTGCAAGCCGTCAATATCAAAACTGATATACACTCTTTCACCAAGATGATCAAGGATGTGAGTGCATATTTTGTGGAAAGGCTCTCCCCGGAATTGCTTTTCCTTCATTTCGTGTTCAAAAAAGACTCGGACCCGGCCGTTTTCCTGTTTTACGACTTCGATCTCTTCCTCGCAATAATCCCGAATGCCGACCTGGACTAATTTTTTGACGCTGTTCATGGCAAGGGCATTGTAAAAGATGGAAGCATGAGAGTACGTAAATCCTTCATAAGCTTTACGCAGATCCATGTGGGCATCGATCTGAAGGATAGAGAATGCTTCGTGATATTTGCTGAGCGCTTCGATGAAGCCCAGCGGAGTACTGTGATCTCCTCCTACCAGTCCGATGATCTTGTTTTTTCCCAGCAATTCCAGGCACATTCCTTTCACCAGCTCTTTAAGGTCTGCACAAGCCTGGTTGATAACTTCTCTTTTTTCCTCCATTTCGGGATGCTGGCGGACATCGCCTCCATTTTCTAAAAAATCGATGTACGCCTCGGAAATTGGGCGTAGTTGAAGGCAATATTTATAGATCTCTTCAGGGACAGGCTTCATAAAAATGCCCATTTTCCAGGCATCCTTGATATATGGGTCATAAAGGTCGAGTTGACTGCTTGCCTGCAGGATGTTTTCAGGACCTTTAGCCGTTCCGGCTGCATAAGAAACCGTCACATCCCAGGGTACAGGCAACAGGACTACTTCTGCTTCTTCCTTGGTGAAAGGCAATCCGATGAACTGGTCATTCTTCAGACCGACTCCCGAGGGATTGAACTTATCGATTTTTTTTTGTTTAGACATGTGACCGTTTTTAAATAAAGCGTAAAGATAATGGAGGTTGTATGTTTTGAAAAGCTATTGGTACTGTTATCTTTGTCTGTCAGGTAATAAATGCAAATCATCCCGAAGTTGCAGATAGCATCTGTCTGATCTTTTGGCCAAAACAGTGATTAGGGTCAAAATGACTCTGGGTAAAAAGGTATGAAAATTCGGGATGCTATATTGTCATTTCTTTCATTCAAATATTTCAAGAATGTCAAAAGTATTGATTATCGGCGCAGGGGGAGTAGGAAGAGTGGTGGCTTTTAAATGTGCGCAGCACCCGGAAGTATTTTCCCAGATCATGTTGGCCAGCCGAACGGAAGCCAAGTGTCAGGACATCATGTCGGATGTCAGAAGGGCTACTGACCATCAGCACTTGTACACAGCTAAGGTGGATGCTGAAAACGTACCTGAGCTCGTATTCCTTATCCGGTCTTTTCAGCCGGAAATGGTTATCCACGTGGCGTTGCCCTATCAGGATCTGACCATCATGGAAGCTTGCCTGGAAACGGGGGTGCACTATCTGGATACGGCCAATTACGAACCAAAAGATGAAGCCAAATTCGAGTACAGCTGGCAGTGGGCGTACCAGGATCGCTTTCGGGAAAAAGGGCTTATGGCAGTCCTGGGTTGTGGCTTCGACCCCGGAGTAACGGGTGTGTTTACTGCTCGAGCAGACAAGCATCACTTCGATGAAATCCATTATCTGGACATCGTCGACTGCAATGCCGGAGATCATGGCAAGGCTTTTGCTACTAATTTCAACCCGGAGATCAATATCAGGGAGGTGACGCAAAAGGGTAAATACTATGAGGATGGCAAGTGGGTGGAAACGGAACCTCATGAAATCTCCAAAATGATCAACTATCCGAATATCGGTCCTAAAAACTCCTATTTGATCTACCACGAGGAACTGGAATCCTTGGTGAAAAACTTCTCCACGATCAAAAGAGCTCGTTTTTGGATGACTTTCAGTGAAGAATACCTTACGCATCTAAGAGTCATCCAGAATATCGGTATGGCAGGGATCGAACCAGTCAGGTACAAAGGCGTGGATATCGTTCCCCTGGAATTCTTGAAGGCCGTTTTACCAGATCCGGGAGAACTTGGAGAAAACTACAAAGGAGAAACTTCTATTGGCTGCCGCATCAGAGGTGTTAAGGACGGGGAGGAAAAGACTTATTACATCTGGAACAACTGCAGCCATGAAGAAGCCTACAAGGAGACCGGTGCGCAAGGGGTTTCTTACACCACAGGGGTTCCTGCTACGCTCGGCGCCCTGATGATGCTTACCGGTCAGTGGAAAGGCGAAGGCGTCTTTAATGTAGAAGAACTCAACCCGGATCCTTTCCTGGAAAAACTGGGCCCAATGGGGTTACCCTGGAATGAGGAATCGAATGTAGATATTGAGTTTGAAAAGTAAGTAAGCAACCATTTCAAATATAGGTTTTGGGGTTGTGTAAAACTTATCTTTAAATATTTTTGTATAAGCACTTAATGAATATTAATTACACAAATATCCCCTCACCGGCTTACGTGCTGGATGAGGAAAGACTGATCCGTAATTTAACGCTGATCGCAGACGTTCAGAAGAGAAGCGGCGTGTCTATTATTCTGGCATTGAAAGGGTTCTCCATGTGGAGGGTGTTCCCCCTCGTGGGGCAATATTTGAAAGGTGCTACTGCCAGTTCGCTGCACGAAGCCCGACTGATCTATGAGGAGATGGGCTGCAAGGCGCATACCTATTCCCCGGCTTATTTGCCCGGAGATTTTGAGGAACTGCTTCACTACAGCAGCCACTTGACCTTTAACTCTCTGAATCAATATCGGCAATACATCGATCGGGTAAAAGCAAACGGGATTTCCCCTGGCCTTCGCGTCAACCCGGAGTACAGCGATGTGGAAGTCAGCCTGTATAACCCAGCTGATCCCCGATCGCGCCTGGGCGTACTGGAAGAAGAACTCAGCCAGGGATTACCCGGGGGAGTGGAAGGCTTGCATTTCCATACGCTCTGTGAGTCCACAGCCCAGGCTACCGAAAAGACCATTCAGGCTTTTGAGGAACGCTTCGGTCGTTTTTTCCCACAATTAAAATGGGTCAATTTCGGAGGAGGTCACCTAATGACCCGAACTGGCTATGATGTGGAGCATCTGGTCAATGTTTTGAAAGCATTCAAAGCCCGTTATCCTCATCTGGAGGTGATACTGGAACCGGGCAGCGCCGTAGCCTGGGAAACGGGTGAATTGGTGACTACCGTGCTGGATATCGTTGATCATCGCGGCTTGCAGACGGCCATCGTCGACGCCTCTTTTACCGCCCATATGCCGGATACGCTGGAAATGCCTTATCGACCTAAAATCCTGGGATCGAAAGCACCCGAAGAAGGCCGGCCCACCTACCGGATCGGCGGGGTCAGTTGCCTGGCCGGAGATTTTATGGACGCTTATTCTTTCGAAAAGGAGTTGAAGGCGGGAGACCGGCTGGTCTTTTGGGACATGATCCATTATACTATGGTTAAAACCACCACTTTCAATGGGGTTCAGCATCCTTCTATTTGCATATGGCACAAGGACGGAACCTTAGAGATCGTCCGTAAGTTCAGCTATGAAGATTTTAAGAACCGTCTTTCCTGATGTCTTTTAAAAAAGCATTTGAAGAACTGGCGGATGCATTGTCTGCCTTGTATGATGCGGGGGAGGCCAGGAGTCTCGCCCGCATCGTAATGGAGGATGCGTTCCAGTTTTTTTTTCATCAAGCCGATCGTCCGATGTCGGCTGTACAGCAAAACCAGTTGCGCGCCATTCAAAGACGCTTGCTGGAAGGGGAGCCGGTTCAGTATGTTTTAGGCCGGTCGGATTTTTACGGCTATACCTTTAAAGTCAGTCCGGCGGTACTGATCCCCCGCCAGGAAACGGAGGAGTTGGTGCTCTGGATGATCGAAACCCTGAAAAACGAGGATCTAAAAGGGAAAAGCTTACTGGATATCGGAACGGGAAGCGGCTGTATTGCGATAGTGATGAAAAAAAAGAAGCCAGACCTGGAGGTCTGGGCTTTAGACATCTCCCGGGAGGCCTTAGCGGTGGCTCAGGAAAATACCCGTCTCAACCAAGCAGCAGTGCATTTCCTTCAGGCAGATATCCTGCAGCCGGATGTACAATTACCTTTGTTTGATGTTATTGTCAGCAACCCGCCTTACATTCCTTTTCGGGAAAAGATCCTAATGACAAAAAATGTACTTGACTATGAGCCGGAAGGTGCTCTTTTCGTTCGAAATGAAGACCCACTGCTTTTTTACCGGACGATCGCTGATTTTTCCCTGGAACATTTAAAGGCAAGCGGATGGTTATTTTTCGAAACCAATGCTTTTAATGCTGATCAGGTAGTGGAATTGCTAAAGGAAAAAGGGTTTGATGCCGTCCAAAAACAACGGGACATTCATGGCAAAGACCGGATGATCCGTGCCCGCTCAGGAAGGGCGGAGTGATAAACTGATTCCCGGAGTAAATCCCAGGAACTGGTGGTGAGCTGCACTGACATCCAATTGCAGGCGTTGTTCTTTCAGCCAGTAGCCAAGGCCGAAACTCCATTGCTCCGGGGCCGTCTGTATACCGCTTCTAATGACTAGTTGCTCCACCAGTCTGTACTCTATCCCTGCTCTGGCCTGAACGGGATATTCAATATCTTTGGATACTTCTGCTAAAAAGAGGGCTTTTTCAGAGGGCTCATAAGAAAGCCCGATCCTTAATACGGTGGGAAGGAATTCTTCAGGCAAGACCTCAATGCGCATCGGATTAAACAGGTGAGCACCAATGGACAACTCCTGAGTGACATCGTAGATCAGCCCGAACTCAACGGCGGGGAGAACCCTGCTGCCGTATTCTTCGATTTGAGTATGGTGCAATAAGAACTGAGCGCCGATGGACAATTCCGGGAAAAGCTTTCTGGAGTAGGCCAGTCCGATCCGTTGCTCGTTATAAAGGTCAAAGCCGAAATAATTAAGGCTCAGACCGAATGTTCCGCCAAGAGCTGTTGGAATGACGATGCCTGCGGCCAGGGATTGCAATTCCTGAGCGGCAAAGCGTTGTTCGGCAGAGATGATGGCCGTAAAGCGATCGATACCCGCCAACCCTGCCTGGTTGTTCAGCAAGGCGTTAACATCCTGGAAAGTAACTCCTGTACCGCCCATAGCGATGCTCTTGCCTCCATAGGTGGAAGGCAAGCCGTTTTGTGAGTAACACCAGCAGGAAAGGAATAGTAGCAAGGGGATTAGCATCCATTTTGGGCTCATGATTATTGGATTAAAGCAACCAAATGCGGCTGAGTCTTGTTGTATTTTGATAAAAATACAATCTTGTTCTATAGATTGATGAATAATTGTCCTGATTTTTTCATTAAAAATTAACTACCTTTGCGGCGCATATGGAAAAAGTGCAGTTTACAGATCTGGGACTTATCGATTATAAAGAAGCCTGGGACTACCAAACGGACAGACACAAGGAATTAGTGGACCGTAAAATGCGTAACCGGACCTTGGCTAAAGAAGGGGAGGCTCAGGAGCCGCAACTTCACCACCTGATCTTTTGTGAACATCCTCCCGTTTACACTCTGGGTAAGAGCGGTTCTACCGATCACCTGCTTCTTGATGAGCAGCAACTGAAAGAACAGGGATTCCAGTTTTATAAGATCAACAGAGGGGGCGACATTACTTACCATGGGCCCGGGCAGATAGTGGGCTACCCCATTTTTGATATGGAATGCTTTTTCACCGATGTCCATAAATATGTCCGTTTTTTGGAAGAAGCCGTAATCCGTACGCTCGACCATTACGGCCTGGAAGGCATCCGCGTTAAGGATTATACAGGCGTATGGTTGGCACAAGAGGGATGGAAACCCAAAAGGAAGATCTGCGCCATCGGCGTTCATCTCAGCAGATGGGTAACCATGCACGGTTTTGCCTTCAATATCAATACCCGGATTCAGGATTTTAACAACATCATTCCTTGCGGGATCAACGATAAAGACAAAGCGGTCACTTCCCTGCAGCAGGAAATCGGAAGGGAAGTCCCCGTCGAAGAAGTAAAAAACATCTTGAAACAACAATTCGCAGACCTGTTTCAGTTTGATTGGTCAGAAAGCGAAGTAAGTTCTTGAATAATGAAAAAAGATATTCCTCAATACAAAGTAGAAGATGTAGCCATCGCCATCGTCCCAAGATCACAGGAAGATGGGGAGGAAGAACTTTGGGATACCTACCTCATCAACCTTAAGGAGGAGTCCATTAGCAGTGTTTTAATCAATTCCAAAGGATACGGCAGTTATGAGGGAGAAAAGGTTAGAACAACAGTATTGCGCCATTTTTTTGAAGAGATCGGCCCCTTGCGCTGTGTGCAAATTGAACCTATTCAAACCAAATTGTTCGGCCTCACCAATGAATACTGGGTCAGTTTTATGTACGATGATTATATGTACGACAAGAAATACGTTTTCGTCAAGGGCAGTATTGATGCAATGAATTTTACGACTATTCCTTTTATCAATAAAAAAGGTGTAATGATCAGATAAGGCATTGATTTGGGGGTTGTGTGAAAAATCGGTTTTCTGATTTCTTCCACAACTTCAAAAAACAAATATGAACACTCAATTGAAATCAAAAAAAGTCGCAGACTCCCGCTCGGTAATGACCGAAATGGTCATGCCCAATGATACTAACCCAATGGGCAATCTGATGGGGGGCAACTTGCTGCGCTGGATGGACATCATCTGTGGTATCTGCGCGGGTAAACACTGCGAAGCCAATGTCGTGACCGCTTCTGTCGATCATGTTTCTTTTACCGGGCCTATCAAGGTAGGAGAGATCGTGACCCTGGAAGCTACCGTCACCCGGGCCTTCCGTACGTCAGTGGAAGTGTTTGTAGAAGTGTTCGCTGCCGATATTAAGGGCTTCAATACCCGGAAGTGTAACCATGCCTATTATACATTCGTAGCACTGGATGATGTGGAAAAAAAGCCCGTTCCTGTGCCTCCGGTACTGCCGCTTACCGAGATCGAACAGCAGCGTTATGATGCCGCACCACGCAGACGCGAAGTGCGCCTGGTGCTGAGCGGTAGAATGAAGCCTGAAAACGCCAAAGGATTAAAAGAGTATTTTCTGCAAATGGAATAATACGGACTTAGGTTAACTGATCAGCCCTTTTCGAATATCCGGGGCGATCCCCGCAAACAGCAACAGCTTCAATTCATGAGGCGTAATATTCACCGCATTGGAAAAACCGGTGCGTAGGTCGGTAAGCGTGGAAGCGCCGTCGTAAATGCGGATGACCTTTTTGGTGAAATGCACCAGGTCTTTCTGATTCTTCAAAATTACTTTCACCTCTACCGGCAAAGGATTCTGATGGGCAACGTAAAACAAATGAATGCCCGCTTCGCCGCGCAGCAATTCAAAAGTAGAATAGCCTTCCAGCGCGATCCATTGCTCTTCAAAATGAAACTGAAGGTTGAGGTCCATCTCTTTGAATAACGCAACATATTTACTCATCAAAAAGTGGATCTCTTTTTTGCCCAAACCAGTAATGCAAGAGCGGAAATGCATTTCGACCTTGTCGCTTTCTTCACTTATGACGCCTTCCGCAAAAAGCTTGATCAGATAAACATTGAGGAAGTTATCGATAAACTCTGTTTTGAAACTGTCAAACTGGGAAGCAGCAAAGTGATAGCCTTCGCTGATCTCTCGGAGAGCTTCTTCCTGAAACAGCCGGTCTTTGACATTTTCCCGCCATCCCTTGGTGCCGGGATCTCGCTTTGGAATGAGATAGCCGCGTTTTAAGCGAAGCGGTATGGCCGGAGCTTCTCGGAAATAGCGATCTCTAAAGCCCAGCATAATGGTCTTGATTTCCTCCTTTGCCTCGTCCAGCCTGGTTTTGAATTGGTAATACTGCCAGTTGACCTCTTTGGTGTCGTCCCCTTCGCCGAAGGTAATGATGGCGGAAGAAGACCGATCTGGCTGATCATCCAGCTGGATGATCTTCTGTTCTAGCTGTTCCAACTGGTACAGCAACTGCCCATAGAACCGCTTTCCACGCTTCAGCTCTGGTAATTCAGGAAAGATCTCTTCATCCAGGGCGGCTACAAATTCGAGCGTGGTGATGGAGGGCTTGAGCCGGTCGTCCTGAAGGTCAATATCCATGATCACAGGCTGGTCGCTGGTAGTGGAAATAAGCTGCTCAGCGGAAAGGGCTGTGAGGTCCTTTTCGATCTGCCGCTTTAAGGCCCGCCCCCCCATGCGGGTGTCGAAGCCTCTTCTGGCGACCCATTCCAGGGCGGATTTGGAAATATTGAGAATGGTGGTCCTGCGAACGAAGCCGTCCCGTTGCAGCAAGTCCTTGATCTGCAACTGAGCAATACCCAGGATGTGATCCAGCTTCAGCGGCTGAAAAATGACGATCTTGTCGATCCGGTTAATAAATTCCGGACGGAAATAATTTTCGACGGCCTTGCGGTAGATGTCGGATGGGTCACGCTTCTCTCGTCCGTAGCCTAAAGAGGAAGTCACCTGCTGGGCGCCCAGGTTAGAGGTCATGATGATGATGGTGTTGGTAAAATCGACGGTGCGGCCAAGGCTGTCGGTTAGCCGGCCGTCATCCAGCACCTGCAGCAATAGATCATATACTTTTGGATGTGCTTTTTCGATCTCGTCGAGCAGTAAGATACCGAACGGCTGGTAGCGGACCTTTCCGGTCAGCAAACCTTCCGGCTGATAATAATCGCCGATGAGCCGCTGCACAGCGTACTCATCGATGAACTCGTTCATGTCGAAGCGGATCAGCTGTGATTGATCGCCGGTGAGAAATTCGCTCAGTACTTTGGCCGCCTGCGTTTTTCCGACGCCGGTGGGTCCGATGAACAGGAAGGAACTCACGGGCTTGCTCCTGTCGGTCAGCTTGGCTTTGATCAAATGTACCACATCCGCCAGCGAGTGGGCGGCTTCGTCCTGGCCAACCAGCTCCCGGCTGATCTTGCTTTTGATCTCGTCACCGGAAAGCTGCTGGCTGGAATCGAAAATGCGCTCTTCGAGCCCACTAAAGGCTTTAAATTCTTCGCGGACTTCCGGGGCATCGACCTTTTGATGGCGAAATTTGACGGCCAGCCGCTGCAGCATTTTCATGACGCTGCCCGGCAGCGCGTGGTTGTTGAGATAATTCCGATGGATGGTGAATAGCTGATTGATCGCCTGAATGCTGATCTCAGTGTCGTTATCGGATTCCAGGACCTTACGCTGCTTTAGTATGATGCGGGCAGCCTGCTTAGCAGGAGGCTCCTTTAACCTAATGACCTGAAACAGATCCCCAAACCGGCGGTCCTTCTCCTGGATCACCTTCCACTCTTCCGGACTGGCGATCAGGATCAGCTGGAGTTCCCGTTTTTCAAGGTAAGGCTTCAGCACATCGCCCAGCGTCATGTTATTCTGGGCGGACTTACCGATCCGAAGCAGGGCGACCGGATTGTCAACAAGCAGGGCATCGGAAAAATTTTCATGAGGCACCGGCTTTTTGATATAGTCAATAATGGCTTCAAAACGCTTTTGCCACATCCCGACAATGCTCATGCCGGCGATCACCCTGGTGGGGTCCAGTTGCCAGATCTTCTGGTTCTTTTTAGATTGGTCGTAATGGTGACTCAGATAGCGCCAGATGACCTCGTGAATCAAAGTATGGCGGCCCACTCCTTCACGGCCCACAATGGCCAGGGGCGTATTGGTCTTTTGATAAATGACCTTGTAAAGTTTATCGACCAATTCTTCCATATAATAAGCCCGGCGCAATTCCGCCGGATAGAACTCATTGAGGTCGTAACCGACTTTCTCGATTTCTATGCCGCCATCAAATTCGGACCCTTCGAAAAGGCGGGCGAAAAACCAGCCTTCGTCGCGCTGCTGAAATTTGAAACCCTCATGGCTGATGTTGATGCTTACACTTAACTCGGTGACGAATTCTTTTTTGTCGCTGATGTAATATTCCAGCTCAAATTCCTCCTTATCCCTGGCCTTTTCCTCTTTGATGAGCATCAGCACAGCCCGATGCACCTGCTGCTTCAGATCGATGTGCCCCGTTTCGTCTTCTTCCGGAATGAACATAAAATGACGGATGTTGGGCAGGTAAACCACTGGAATGTTTTTTATTCGAAAACTTACCACCCCGAAATCCCCCCGGTAGTAGTTTTTTCCAAGATTCAACTCCAGATGGAACTGCCGGTATTCCAGCGATGGGTTAAATAAATACCACTGCAGGTATTCCGCATTGTCGTTGTTAAGGGAATAACCGCGGAAGAAGTGCTTGATCTCTGTTTGGAGCTTGCTTAATGCCGACTTAAACCGTTGATGGCTGGCTATAGGATGACTTAAAAACAGGGGTCGCAGGTGATAATGAGGTTTTTCTTCAATATCCACCGTTTGTACCAATACCGGAAATCTTAAATTGATCTGGCCCATGGAATACGGTTTCTTTTTTTTAGCCGGATAATTTACGGAGAATACAGGGGAAAGCAAAGGAATTAACCCGAATACATCG
>CAZJQS010000036.1:0-57389 GCA_964548175.1 uncultured Saprospiraceae bacterium | reverse complement strand
CTACCAACATTTTGCCCCTCTGGGGCCTTGGGAATCTCCGAACTCACGTTAAAATAGATTACCCCTATTGCTTTAATGGAATGTTTAAATATTAACTCTCCGAAATCACTGTCAAAAGTGGTGATTACTCTACCTTCTTCAATAGATAGTTGAATGACCTCTTCATCCTTTATACCCATATCCGATTCTCCTATATGTTTGATATCATATCCTTGTTCCTTAAGGTATTTAAAACTAGAATAGGGGAAGTTTTCATCAGCTAATAGCAGCATGGCTAGGCTCTTTGATCTTTTCTGATGAGTAATAGTCCATCCCTCATACATTCATATGTATAAGCATAAATGGCCTGTATCGCCTCTTTACTTAATCTGGGATAATTTTCTAGTATATCCTCCTCTGCCCAGCCATTGGCTAACCTTTCCAATATGAATTCGACAGATAGCCTCGTGTCTTTTATTACTGGCTTCCCCGCCAAAATATTTTCATCTGTCGTGATATATTCTTTCCAATCAATCATTTTTTTGAATTGCAAATTAACTGATTCCTATCCATTCTGCAATTAGATCCCTTTTTTTCTGATTGCAAGTAACGTCTAGCTAAACGCTGGAGGATCAAAGGGGTCTGGCATTTAGCGAATGTTGTAGCACATATTATTCGACCCTTTTTCCATTTGAAAGTTGCCCCCAAGAATTCAGTGTTATACTATCATTGGTGTGATATTGTATTTCCCAAGGTCTCTCTTTAGAAAAGAATGTGTTCTTATAACTGGGAAAAAACTTAAGCCCCTTTTCTAGTTTTTCAGGTATGGTAAGTCTGAGCGTGTCATTAACAACCTGCAACTGAATCAGGATTGATGGTGTTGTACTCAGCTTGAAACGACCTTCGAATTGGTTCAATACGTGGAATTCCTCCGTAGTAAATACTCAATCCTTCTTGCTTGCCTCGGGAAATTGCGAGTTTAGGACTTAAGGGAATTACTTCTTGTTCAGTAGTTACCAGTCCAATTGAAGTCATCATGTCATCGTCTCGCCTGAAATCTACTTCATCCTTGGTAACTTTTTTACCTGAAATGTCTATATAAGAATAGTCATCTGAATGCAGACTGCCTTGTTCTTCGAAATCTCCTGTTCTCTGTGTTTCAGCATATATGACTTCCATTTCCGAAACCTCTTCTACCACTTCTTTTTCCCAGTTTGAATTGCAACTTGAGAATAAAAGAAATAGAGAAGTAGCGATTAAAATTCTCATTTGTTTTTAGTGTTTACTTGATTCAATACTTCTAGCATCGGAAATTAAATGGGCAATAATTCTCCAGTCAGTATCCTTCTTAAAAAGACGATGATGCGTGGTAGTCCTATCTCCAAGTTCTGACCCGTCACTTTGAAGTTGACCTATTCTTGATATTGTGGTGATGGCCAATATCGAATTATCTGCAACCCACT
The DNA here is from genome assembly GCA_964548175.1 of uncultured Saprospiraceae bacterium. Lineage (GTDB taxonomy): Bacteria > Bacteroidota > Bacteroidia > Chitinophagales > Saprospiraceae > JANQPA01. The sequence continues at coordinate 55,947 of CAZJQS010000036.1, read as the reverse complement.
TGATTTTAAGGGATGTTTGTTCTGAATTGCCAGCCATTACGAAATCCATGTTGAAAACTTTCGTCAAATACTCTTCAATTGCAGAATTGCCAATCATGCTGAATCCAAAGGCGTTGGTGAAATCTGCATCCTCCGAATACCATTTGGCAGCTAGTTGAGCATCTTTAATCTTCCATGCTTCATTCCAGTCATCAATTTTCGATGTTATTTCAATACTGTCGTTCTCAGAAATAGTCTGAGTTAGCGCGTCCTGAATGGACAAAAGAATTATCAGAAATGATAGTAATGTCTTCATGGTATATTGATTATGTGCTACAACATCTTTGCACCCGCCCTAATGGCGGGTATAAGCATTTTAAAACTCCTCTTTAATATCCAAAAAGTCAAGAGGGCTACACAACTTGTCTTTAGAATTGCAGGCAATAGGAGCAGATTCCCGTTGTTCCCCTACAACCGTGTCCCAATCCCCCTTGAATATAGCGTAAATAGCCCCCCCTCCAGTAAATGAGTAGCGAAGCGGAACGTGCCAAAACCTGGTTTCAAAAAACTAAGTATATTTGCCTTTAAAAAAAGAAATAATCGACACCATAATCATCGGCGCCGGCCAAAGCGCCCTCGCCTGTGCCTACTACCTGCGCCGCACTAAGCTCCACTATCTCCTGCTCGACAATCAGGAACGCTGTGGCGGCGCCTGGCTGCATACCTGGGATTCGCTGACCTTGTTTTCTCCTGCCGAAGCTAATTCTCTGCCAGGCAGATTATTCCCTAAAAGCGGGGATGATTTTCCCGACAAAAAAGCGGTTATTCAATACCTGTGTGACTATGAAAAGCGGTATGAAATCCCAGTGGAACGGCCCGTTCAGGTAGAAAAGGTCGACAAGAAGGACGGCTTTTTTTTACTTCAAACCAATAAGGGCGAATACAGAAGCCGAAGCCTGATCTCAGCAACCGGCACGCAAAGCAATCCCTTTGTTCCGGATATTCCCGGCAGAGCCCGTTTCCAGGGTCATCAAATTCATTCCAGTCAGTACCGCCGTCCGGATCCCTTTTTTGGAAAAAAAGTAGTCATCGTGGGAGAAGGCAATTCCGGCGCTCAGCTATTAGCCGAAGTCTCCAAAGTAGCCGACACCCGCTGGGCCACCGCCAATCCGCCGGACTTCCTGCCGGATGAGGTCGACGGAAGAGTGCTCTTCAATCAGGCCTCCGCCAAATACTATGCCGAGCAAAAAGGCGATACTTCTGATCGCTCCAAACTGAGCCTGGGGCACATCGTTATGGTGCCTTCAGTTAAAGAAGCCAGAGAAAGGGGCGTCCTCCGATCCGACGGGCAGATCGCTCAAATCACAGAGCAAGGTGTCGTCTGGAAAAGTGGCCGACAGGAAGCCGTCGATGCCATCATCTGGTGCACAGGCTTTCATTATGCCACGCAGCATTTGAAAAACCTGGTCAGTCTGGACGAAAGAGGCAGAACACCGACAAAAGGAACCCGTTCCACCGGAGTCGAGGGGCTTTGGCTGGTCGGCTACGGCGGCTGGACAGGGTATGCCTCTGCTACGCTGATAGGTGTGGGCAGGTCGGCGAGGCAAACGGTGAAGGAGGTGGATTATTATCTGAGGCAGGGATAAAAAAGCCGCGGCTTTTTTATCCCTGCCTCAGATAATCTATTTGTTTTTTGTAGCTTTCCATAAAAACAACCTATGAGTCGCCTAAGGACATTCTTTGTCACCTGCAAACTTGTTGTTGTCAGCTTTCTGCTGACTGCCCAAACGCCCTATCAGCTTGACCTCGGCCGCGAATTAAGCCTTACCGGCAGCGGCGCCGGAATGATCGGCTTGTCCTCCTACCTCAATGCCAAAACAGCCATTCTTCAACCGGAAGAGATCGAGCAGCTGGATGCCCAAAAGATCTGGGGTATTGATCGCTGGGTGACGAAAAACTGGTCGGTCAGCGCTCAGAAGGCGAGCGATAAGGTGTTGTTCGGTTCTTTTGCGCTGCCGTTTGTCCTTATGGTGGATCAGCCGGCCCGTGGGCAATTTGGGGAAGTTGGGATCATGTACCTGGAGACTTTTTTGCTGAACCTGGGCGCCACCAGCCTGGTCAAAACTTCGGTAAAGCGACCCCGGCCATATCTATACAATCCCAATGAAAGCATTCCGATGTCTCTGAAGATGAAAAAATCGGCCCGGTATTCCTTTTTCTCCGGGCACACTTCCTTTACGGCAGCGATGTCCTTTTTAACGGCCAAACTGCACAGCGATTTTTATCCCGACAGCAAGGCATCCCCCATCATTTGGGGATTGGCGGCGGCCATTCCCGCCTACACCGGCATGCAGCGTATCAGGGGGGGCAAGCATTTTCTGACGGATGTGTTGCTGGGATACGCGGTGGGCGCGGGCATCGGCATTTTAGTACCGGAATTGCATCGTTAGGCGGCCAGGGTTAGCACATAACCTGTGCTGATCTCTTTGAGGTATTTGGAAAAAACGTGTTGGAAATAATCAGAATAAGCATATTTCTCGTAGTAAGGATCCTTCAGGGCGGCTTTTTTAAATTCCTTATCAATGAATGCTTGTATTATAGCTTCTGCCTCAGCTATCGTAAAATGAACGGATTTCGGTGTTTCATCATCTTGCTTTTCGCCTATTTCAGACAGCTTTGCATAAGCCTTATCCAAATTAGTCAGCGTATTCAATATTCTTTGATCAATCTCTGCTTCCTCTTTACCTGATAATGTATTTTTTATTACAATCAGCAGATGCGTGGCCATCGCATTAGCATGTAATCCGCTTATTTTCAATTGAATTTCATTATTGATCTTTCGCATTTCCAGGAGGTCTTTTTAAAAATATTCCATATAACTTCATTCTTCTTTGACATTCCGGAAGTTTAGGATAATTGATAATTAACTCTTTTTCCATTTTCTCAGCTTGTAATAAATCTGTTTCTGTAATCATTAAATAGGTCACTTTTCTAGAGGTGTAAAACTTTTTTGTATACCTGTTTTTTCCGTTTCGACTAATTCCATATTTCCATACTTCACCGATATTTAGGTGAATAAAACTAACTTCTTTACAGTTTAAACATGGATACAAGCCTGTCCACCTTGATAAATGCTGGCAAACTAAAATACAAAACAAAAGAAATGATTGCAATTAATGCAACTACAATACCTTGAATTATGAAGGGATTACTGTGTCTCGGATTCGAAACACTTTGATGTGATTTAACCAAAGCAACTAAATATCAATAAATTTGTCAATCAATTGATTACTTTGCTGCCGTGCTCTAAAATATAATATTTTTATTAATCTTAAGCAATATTTATTTCTCCATCCCCTTGAGTTCGAACCCATACCTGTAATCAATCAGGCCGTTCTCCTCGTGCTGTTCTAGCCATGCCTTTTCCTGGTGGCTGATCCGGATGATCTCGGAAGTTCCTAAACCTTCAAATGCTTTAACCACCTTTGCTAAAGTTTCCAGTTCTTTTTCGTTCAAACTGACGGACGGCTCTTTTTTCCCAACTTTAAATTGCTCGCCTACGTTGCCGTTATCAAAAGGGACGTATTCGATGTCCACCACTCCCTGCAGGCGGGCTTCGTTGAACAGGCCGTCGAAGTTGTCCGGCACCGGGCCCATCTGGATGGCAATATAGCGAGCCCCGGTAATGGAATGACCGTAGTTTTTAAAGTGCAGAAAATCAGCATAAAACAAAAGCTTGTTCATTTTGACCTTCCAGGGCGCCGCTTTTTCGGCCAAAAAACGGACGACTGCAAAAAAGCGATGCAAATCGGGGCGTCTGAATCCTGTAAAGGCATCAGCTTTGAGGCTCCCAAACAGATGTTGCTCTATATCCACTTTTTGAGCTTCATGGCGCTTAAGCAGCAACTGGGCGTTGGAAATACAGCGTTCTTTTTCCCGCTCATCCAGGGCATCCGACAATTGCACCAGGCGTATGAATTCATCCGGTTCCCTGACCAACTGGATCAGGCGGGCATTTGATACGCTGGGAATATCTCCTTTTTCATATTCGCGATATTGATTCACTCCAAAGCCCAGTACGGCTGACATTTTTACTCCTGACAGTCCGTATTGCTTCCGAATGGCCCGGATCTCTTCCGGAAACGGAATATTATGCTTCACCCGATACTGGTCATATACCTGATTGAGATTGAGCTCCATCAAATGCTCGTCTTCGAAGCGTTCCCCACTATTTTCACACAGGTAGTACTGATACACCACCTCAAATTCCTCTTTGCGGAAAGGAAGCAACTTCTTTTCCTGCCGAATCGGCATTTCTTTACCTGTGACTGGGCTTTTCATATTTAGCATTTCTAATGATCGGTATCCACCAATCCTGATTATTTAAAGGGAAGCGTCATCGGGTATTCTGCAAAATGAAAGGATATACACAAAGAACCTCCATTAAATTGCCCAAGGGCGATCTTGATGTACACTTCTTTGCTCTGAATGGTTTTCCCAAATACCCACATTTCCGTAAAGTGAAAGATTTCGTCTTTGATCGGCCCTTCGCTGAAATCTTCCACCGCTAATTCCCGAAGTACTTCTTTTACTTTGAATACGGTGTATTCTAATTCAAGTAGCGTCGCTGTGTTCTTATCTCTCTGCAGGAAGAGGAGGTCCCAGATGGCCAGCTTTGATTGGAATGCTTCCAAGAACTGCTCGACTTCTTCCTGACTGGTCATTCATTGGTTTTTTGTTTTAGCAAAGATAAGTAGACTTCCTGCAAGTTTCAACTTTAAAATTGTTTTATTTATTTTTTTTATAAAAAAATCAATCTTAAAATAAATTTGTTTTCACTCCAAGCTATCCTAACAGGCCCAAACATTGAAAATTAATGGAAGCCATTTGACCTCAGCGCGAAGACGATAAGCCTTAGCGTCTTCGCGTTGATAAGCCCAAAGCATGATATTAAATTTCAATGTTCTTATCTAAAGACCTTGTTGATCTCCAAGACAACTATTTGTTCGCACCTGCTAGTTTTGTATTTTACCAGCAAAAATGATATGCGGTCTATCCATGTTAGTTTCCTCTTTCTATGCATCAGCCTCATTTCCTGTTCAACTGAACCAGAATCTTCAGCAAACATGACCTTTACCGCCGGCGTGCCTCTGGAACTGGCCCAAAGCCGGGCCCAGGCGATCAGCGACCTTCGCTATGAGCTTAGCTTTGACATTCCGCTGGAAAAAGATTCGGCTATCGCGGGCGCCATGAAAGTTTCTTTCGAATGGTCAGGAGAAGAACAACCGCTGGTGCTCGACTTCAAGATCGAAGGAGACCCGAATTTATCGGTGAAAAAAAATGGAGCCGCCGTTCCTTTCACCTTTGAGCAGGAACATATTATCATTCCGGCTGAGCATCTGGAGCAGGGCGCCAATACCTTTGCGCTTCAGTTCCGGGCAGGCGATATGTCACTCAATCGGAATGAAGATTATCTTTACACCTTATTGGTTCCGGATCGTGCCCGCACGCTCTTTCCCTGTTTTGACCAGCCCAACCTCAAAGCACGCTATACTTTACAACTAGGCATTCCATCTTCCTGGAAAGCCTCTGCTAACGGTCGGCTACAAACCAAAGCCGCCGGTGAAGAAAGGACCACTTTAAAATATGAAGAAACCGCCCCCATCAGCACCTATCTTTTTGCGTTCGCGGCCGGTAAGTTCAAAGAGGCTACGGCTGAACGCAACGGCCGTCCCATGCGCATGCTTTACCGCGAATCGGATGAAGAAAAAGTGCAGCGAAACCTTAACGATATTTTTGACCTGCACGCCCATGCCCTCAGCTGGCTGGAAGACTATACCGATATTCCTTATCCTTTCGAAAAATTTGATTTTGTCCTCATCCCTACCTTTCAATACGGAGGCATGGAGCATGTCGGCAATATTTTCTACCGCGAAAGCAGCCTCATGCTGGACGACGGCGCTACGGCCAATCAAAAACTGGGCCGGGCCAGCCTGATCGCTCACGAAACCGCCCACATGTGGTTTGGCGACCTGGTAACAATGGACTGGTTCAGTGACGTATGGCTGAAAGAGGTCTTCGCCAACTTTATGGCCGCCAAGATCGTCAATCCTAGTTTTCCGGAAATTAATCACGACCTGCGCTTCCTGCTCGCCCATCAGCCTTCGGCTTATGGAGAAGATCGCTCCGAGGGCGCCCACCCCATCCAGCAATCACTGGAGAACCTGAAAGACGCAGGAACCCTTTACGGTCGAATCATTTACCAAAAAGCCCCCGTCGTGATGAGGCAATTAGAAACGATGGTCGGTGAAATCAACTTCCGCGACGGCTTACGCATTTATCTCGACAACTTTTCATTCGACAATGCCACCTGGTATGACCTAATCAAGATCCTGGACGGGCGAACCGATCTTGACCTCCATCAATGGAGCCAGGTATGGGTAAAAGAACCCGGCATGCCGGTTATAGCCACCGAATGGGTGGAAGAGGAAGGACTGCTTAACCGATTCCTGGTCAATCAAGAGCAAACCTCCCAAAGCGGGGCTTATTGGCAACAACAAACGCGCGTTTCGTTTTTTTATCCCGACACTATTCGCCACCTTACCACTACGATTAAAGGTGCTGTTACTGAAGTCGCCGAAGCGGCCGGCCTGCCCGTTCCGGAGGCCGTTCTGCCCTGCACCGCACCTATCAGCTATGGCTATTTTAAATTGGATAATAAAAGCAGAGACTATTTACTGGCCAACAGTCACACCTTTGAGGATCCTGTACTCCGGGGCGCCACTTCCCTGGCCTTATATGAAGCTTTTCTGAATGGAGCCTTTGAGGATCGCATGGACTATTTTAACGGCCTCATGGTCTCACTAAATGAAGAAGAGGAACCCTTGAACCGGCAGCGGTTGTTATCTCAGCTGACCACGGTATTCTGGAAATTCCAGACGGATGAACAACGGGCGGTTTCTGCTCCGGTTCTGGAAACCCTGCTTTGGAACAAATTGCTTCAGGCCAAAGATCCCGGGGCCAAGAGAAGTTATTTTACCACCTACCGTTCCATTTCATATACGGAGGAAGCCACTGCTCAGTTAAAGGCGGTTTACGAGGAAAAAAGGAACATAGAAGGTTTAAAATTATCCGAATCCGACCGCAACAGTCTGGCTACCGCCCTGGCGCTGCGCCTGCCCGGTCAGGCGGAAGAGATTCTCGAAAAAGAGATCGCAGCCACTCAAAATCCGGATCGAAAGCAATATCTTGAATTTGTCAAACCGGCTTTATCGCCTTATCAGGAAGTGCGCGACACTTTCTTTGAAAGCCTTAAAGATGCTGAAAACAGGGCCTTGGAACCCTATGTCAGCAGTGCGCTGGAATTCTTGCATCATCCGATGCGTGCAGAGGCTGCAATCAAATATATTCTTCCCAGCTTACAACTGTTGGAGGAGATACAAGCCACGGGCGACATTTTCTTTCCCAGAAGCTGGATCGGGGCCACCCTAAGCGGCCACAGCTCGCCGGAAGCGGCAGCTATTGTAAAGGATTTCCTCAAGGCTTATCCGGATTATCCGTATCGGCTGAAGAATAAGATACTGATGGCGGCAGATCTGTTGTTTAGGGCCAGCAGTCAGCCGGAGCTGTAGCTCGCGGCACTCTGCTTTTGGGGGGCTGTGTAAAAAGTCAGCTACTTCCCCCGACTGACGGCCGGCAGGTTTGCTCGGCTTAAATGATGCTATTTTTTGAGTTGCGCAAAAGCGTACGAAGACTTTTACACAACCTCTTCCGCTTGCTTGCTTTACATGGTGTTTACTACTATCTTGAAGATTCAAAAAATAAAAAACATGATCCTTATACATGCTGTTCCTTTTTTTGTCAAACCCGCCATCATTGCATTGTCCATCCTGATAGGGCTGGTGATCGCCCGGATCACACAGGCCAGTATAGAGCAATACCTGGAGGACAATGAAGAAGATGATGATGATTACTGGGCCCGCCAATACAGCTCGCCGCCACCCGAGCGCACGCGAGATGAAGCTTATGCCGAAGGAGAGGAAGTATACCGATCTGTAGATGAAATGCCTAGATTCCCAACTTGTGAATATCTGGAAACCGTGGAAGAAAAAAAGAAATGCGCCGATCAGCGATTTTTGGAGTTTATTTATGAAAACCTTCAGTATCCGGTTAATGCAGAGAGAAATTTCACGGAAGGAACCGTGATCGTTTCTTTTGTCGTAGAAAAAGACGGGACGCTCACTCATATGCGGCTGCATAAAGATATCGGCGACCGCTGCGGCCTGGAAGGTCTTCGATTGCTCCATTTAATGAATTCCAAGGGCATTCGGTGGATACCCGGCAAACTCAATGGAGCGCCTGTTCGGGTACAGGTCAAGGTTCCCATCATCTTTTCTTTGGCATAAACAGGCGAAATGAACAGGCAAGCGCCCTGCTAACTACATCACACCTTACTCAACAGGCAAGTTATTTCCTTTTTTTCCTTTAATTTTTTTTTCTTTAAGACTGAATACAAGTTTCGGAGCTAGCAGCGCCAAACCTATATTTCAATTTGTCTCTTCACTAAAAACAAATATTTATGCACAACTGGAATGTCTTGCTTAAGCAATCAGGCTTCATTGTGATCATTGCTCTGATCTTCGGGTGTAATGCCGACAACACCTCTGCTTCTCAATCTACAGCTGAACCACTATTGGACTCTCGTGTCGAAGAACGAGTGGACTCCTTACTCGCGTTAATGACGCTGGAAGAAAAGATCGGCCAGCTCAATCAATACTCCGGCAACGAGGAGATGACCGGCCCGGGAGAAAAGTCGGGCTCAAATGCCGCCCGCTACGAAATGATAAAAAGCGGTATGGTCGGCTCTATGCTCAACGTTGTATCGGCAGCTTCCACAAGGCAGGCACAGGAATTGGCAGTTAACAACAGCAGGCTGGGCATTCCAATGATTTTCGCCTATGATGTCATCCATGGCTTTCAAACCATGTTCCCTATTCCACTGGGCGAAACGGCCAGCTGGGATCCCAACACCTGGCGGCTTTCTGCCCGCGTAGCTGCTCGGGAGGCAGCCGCAGCCGGCCTGCACTGGACATTTGCTCCAATGATCGACATCGGGCGGGATGCACGCTGGGGGCGAGTGATGGAAGGGGCCGGTGAAGATCCTTTTCTTGGCGCCGCCGCCGCCAGGGCACGGGTTCAGGGCTTCCAGGGCAATAACCTGTCCAGCACCTCCACTATTGCCGCCTGCGCCAAGCATTTTGCCGCCTACGGCTTCGCCGAAGCCGGAAAGGATTACAATACCGTCGATATCAGCGATCACACCCTTCATAATATTGTTCTCCCTCCATTTAAAGCCGCTAAAGAGGCAGGAGTAGCCACCTTCATGAACGCTTTTAACGAGATCGGAGGAATCCCCGCCACCGCCAGTACTTACCTCCAAAGAGACCTACTCAAGGGAGAATGGGATTTCAAGGGATTCGTTGTTTCTGACTGGGGTTCCATCATCGAAATGGTCGACCATGGCGTAGGCGCCGACACAAGCGACGTTGCTGAACTGGCCATCAAAGCAGGAAGCGATATGGATATGGAAAGCCTGGCTTATGAATCCAGTCTCCTCGATCTGGTAAAAGAAGGCAAGGTCCCTGAAACGCTGATCGACGATGCCGTACGTCGCATCCTGCGCGTTAAATTTTTGCTCGGCATTATGGACGACCCCTATAAATATTGTAGCGAAGAAAGAGAGAAAACCGAGATCTATACTGCTGATAACCGAGCCATTGCAAGAGACGTAGCCCGTAAGTCTATTGTCTTGTTAAAAAATGAAAATCAATTACTTCCACTAAACAAAGAAGGCCAAACAATTGCCGTTATCGGTCCACTGGCCGCCGATAAAGACTCCCCTCTGGGCAGCTGGCGCGCCAAAGCTATTACCAACTCCGCCGTATCGCTTCTGGAAGGCATTCAAAAGGCAGTCAGCAATGACCGGAACGTCACCTATGCCAAAGGATGCGACCTGGCCGTTGGCGATCGCAGTTTTGTAAATGAACTGACCATTAATGAAAACGACCGCTCCGGTTTTGCAACTGCTGTGAACCTCGCACGCAGAGCCGATGTAGTGGTAATGGCCCTGGGAGAAGATAGCTGGCAGAGCGGAGAGGGACGCAGTCAGGTGGATATCAGTCTGGCAGGCGTTCAGCAGGAATTGCTGGAAGCCGTTTATGCGGCAAACAAAAACATCGTGGTGGTCTTGATGAACGGCCGCCCACTGGAAATTACCTGGATGGATGAAAACGTACCCGCCATCGTCGAAGCCTGGCACTTAGGTTCCGAAGCAGGAAATGCTATCGCCGACGTCCTGTTTGACGATTATAATCCGTCCGGTAAACTTCCAATGACCTTCCCCCGCCACGTCGGACAGTCCCCTATCTACTATAACCACAAAAATACCGGACGTCCCAGACCAAAAGAAAAAGATCAGGTCTTCTGGTCACACTATACCGATGCTCCGAATACGCCTCTGTACCCTTTTGGCTATGGCCTGAGCTATACCACTTTTGAGTACAGCCCGCTGCAGTTAAGCAGCCATACGATGACCATGGACGGCAATATAGATGTCTCCGTAAAGGTGACCAATACCGGCGACCGGGACGGAGAGGAAGTCGTACAATTATACCTTCGCGATCTGGTGGGTAGCGTAACTCGCCCCGTCAAAGAACTAAAGGGCTTCGAAAAAGTCATGATCAATGCAGGAGAAACGGAAACCATCACCTTCCGGCTGTCGCCCAAAGACCTGGAATTTTATAACATCAACAAAGAGTGGGTTGCTGAGCCTGGAAAATTTAAAGTCTTCGTCGGCGGAAGCTCAGAATCGGTGCAGGAAGCTGAATTTGAGCTGAAATGAGGGCTACATCGGTAAAAACCATTCCTTGCTTTTGATGAAAGAGCCCTAAGTATATTTTATGATTTGATTAATGTTAATGATAAACGATTTTTATAGTTTGGTGTTTTGTTCGTACAGGGTCAACCACATAATCACGGGGTTGCCTGAAAAGACGTCTCTTTAGTTCACACAGCTAACAAAATTCTTTTTGGTCCTTTTTGCCGAAGCAAATCGATCGAATTGCTTCAGCGAAAAGGACCAAAACAAGATTTTCAGGCTGCCCAGACCTACGGAATGCCTTTTAGGCGCCTGCATAAACAAGTGGTTTTTCTCTGTAATTCCTGTATTTTTGCGTTTGTTTAACCATTATGTGACTAAAATACAGTCTTCATGACACCCAGACTGATCGTTTTTGCAGGTATTCTGTTTCTTTGCCTGTCCTGTGACCAAGAAGCAAAGCCGGAGAGTATGCCTTCTGGCGCCGGCTCTTCAGCCCCCCGGGCCACTCCCGTAGACGGTTTTGTGATAGATTATCAATCGTTGGAAAAAAAGATCAACGCCACCGGAAATGTTATTGCTTATGAATCTGTAGCGATCAAACCGGAGCGATCCGGTAAGCTGGTGGAACTGAATGTGCAGGAATCTGCCTATGTCAAAGAAGGGCAGCTTCTGGCCCAGATTGACGATTCCGAGCTGGTTGCAGAAAAGGAACGCTTGTCTGTTCAACTGGAACTGGCGGAAAAAGAAGTAGCCAGAGGCAAGGAACTGCTGGAAATAGAAGGCATCAGCAAAGAAGAGATGGATCGGCTGGAAAACGCGGTGAAAGACCTCAAAGCCCAGCAAAATATACTCGATGTCCAAATCAGAAAGTCTAAGATATACGCGCCTTTTTCAGGAGTTTTAGGGCTCAAACAGATCAGCCAGGGCGCCTACGTTACCCCTGCTGACGTAATCATTGAACTGCAGCAGGTTAATCCTATTAAGCTGGAATTCGATGTGCCGGAAAGATACCTTTCCGAAGTCGGCGTAGGCCAGAACCTTAGTTTTACGGTAGTAGGCAACCCTGATACTTTCACGGCCAGAGTTTACGCCCTGGGCAGTGAGATCTCTCCCAGCACCAGAACTTTCAAGGTAAGGGCAAAAGCACAGAATGAAAAGAACCTCCTCAAGCCGGGGCAGTTCGCTAAAGTAACGCTCGTAACCGGGATCGACGACCAGGCCATCATGGTCCCAACAGATGCCGTAGTGCCGGTGCTGGACGGCAAACAGGTGTTCATCGCCCGCAATGGCCGCGCTATTGCCACTAAAGTAGAAACCGGTGACCGGCAGGAAGCTGAGGTACAAGTAATCCAGGGACTCCAAAAAGGAGACACCATTCTGGTCAGTGCGCTGCTTAGCCTCTCCGACGGCGCCATGATCAACGTAACCAACCTGATTAATGAACAAAAAGCGGTAGAAAAATGAGCAGTCTCTCCTCGATCAGCATAAAAAGACCCGTATTGGCGACAGTGATCTCCATCGTCATTCTTTTATTCGGGATCATCGGCTATACTTATCTAGGACTTCGGGAATACCCTATGGTAGAGCCGCCCGTGGTATCCGTGCGCACGAATTACGTCGGCGCCAACTCACAGGTGATCGAATCCCAGATCACTGAACCGATGGAGGAGGCCATTAACGGTATTGCCGGCATCCGTTCTTTATCTTCCACCAGCGCAGATGGCCGCAGCTCGATCACGGTGGAATTTGATATCGGAACTGACCTGGAGGCGGCCGCTAATGACGTCAGGGATAAGGTTTCCCAGGCGCAACGCCAATTACCTCCTGATGCCGATCCTCCTGTGGTCTCCAAGTCCAACTCCGGCTCCTTCATCATGGCGCTAACGGTGCAAAGCCCCAACCGGGATCTGCTTAACCTTAGTGAGATCGGTCGAAACATTTTTAAAGAAAGGCTGCAGACCGTTCCTGGTGTTTCCAGTGTGAGTGTTTGGGGAGATAAGGAATACGCCATACGGATCGAAATGGACCCCAACAAATTATCAGCTTATGGACTTAGTCCGCTGGATGTACGCAATGCCATACAGCGGCAAAACCTGGAGCTGCCAACAGGTAAGATCGAGGGGGATCGTACGGAACTCACCATCCGAACTTTCGGCCGGCTCAATACCCCGGGCGAGTTCTCGGAAATGGTCATCAGCGAAGAGGAGGGTGTGATCGTGCAGTTGAAGGATGTAGCTACCGTCTCTTTGCAGGCGCGCAACCTCAAAACAGCTCTTCGGGGAAGCGGCATCATCCGCATGGTCGGCATCGCCATTACGCCTCTGCCTGGTTCCAATAATATTGAAATAGCCGATGAAATTTACCGCCGCGTTGAGCAAATCAAGCTGGAACTGCCGGAGGACATCAAAGTCGGCTATGCTTTTGACGACACCATCGCCATCCGTAAAGCGGTACAAGAGGTGCAGGATACGGTATTGATCGCCTTCGGCCTTGTCGTCTTGATCATCTTTTTGTTCTTGAGGAACTGGAGAACCACGCTTATCCCCGTTCTTACCATTCCGATCTCACTGATCGGCTGTTTCTTTGTTATGTACATTTTCGATTTTTCCATCAATATTCTGACGCTGTTGGGTATTGTCTTATCGACCGGCCTGGTGGTGGATGACGCTATTGTGATGATGGAAAATATTTATAGAAGAATAGAAGCGGGCCAACCGCCTATCCAGGCCGGCCTGGACGGAGCCAAGGAAATTTTCTTTGCCATCGTAGCCACAAGTGTAACACTGATCTCCGTATTCTTGCCCATTATTTTCCTGCAGGGACTCACGGGAAGGCTATTTCGCGAATTCGGGATCGTGGTGTCCGGGGCTATAGTGATTTCGACCATTGTATCTTTGACTTTGACACCGATGCTGAGTTCTTATTTTCTGAGGAAGCATAAAAGAGAGTCTTTGCTGTTCCGTGTATCGGAGCGCTTTTTTGTCGGCATGGCTAATGTTTACAATGCGAGTTTAACCTATTTCATCAGGGCTCGCTGGCTGGCCTGGCCCATTGCCTTTGCAGCAGCTGCGGGTATTTATTTTCTGGGTAAGAGCCTGCCCACTGAACTGGCGCCGCAGGAAGACAAAAGCGGTTTCCGCATTTTTGCTACAGCGCCGGAAGGAACGACTTTTGAGGTGATGGACGATTACCTGGTCCAGGTATTGACCATTGTAGATACAATGGAAGAGAAACGCGCTTATATAGCCGTAACTTCTCCAGGCTTCGGCTCGTCCACGGCCGCCAATTCCGGCTTTGTCTTTTTATCTCTGGTGCCTCCCAATCAAAGGGAAAGGTCACAGGACGAGATCGTAAAAAGCCTCTACCCCATGCTGGGCAAGCTGAATTACGCACGTTCATTCATTTCCCAGCCGCAAACCATAGAAGTGGGACGTGGTCTGCGGGGCCTGCCGGTTCAATACATCATACAGGCGCCAACCCTGGAAAGACTGAAAGAAATCCTTCCCGATTTTATGGCTGAAGTTGAAAAACATCCTGCCTTTTCCATATCGGACCTGGATCTGAAATTCAACAAACCGGAACTTCATATTGAGATCGACCGGGAAAGGGCTCGCAACCTTGGCGTTACGGTTCGGGATATTGCAGAGACCATCCAGCTTTTTTACAGCGGCCAGCGTTTCGGCTATTTTATTCGGGATGGCAAACAATACGAGGTAGTAGGAGAAGCAGACCGGCAGTTCAGAAACGAACCCAAAGACCTGCTCAACATCTATGTGCGCAACAATCAGGGCGAATTGATCCAGATGAGCAATCTGGTCCGCTTTGAGGAGAGCTCCAATCCGCCCACTCTTTATCGGTACAACCGCTACATTTCGGCGACCGTTTCGGCTGACCTTTCAGAAGGGTATACACTCGGTCAGGGGATTGAGGCCATGGATGAGATCCGGGACAAAGTGCTCGACGAAAGCTTCAGCACTGCCTTGTCCGGTGCTTCTAAAGATTTTGTAGAAAGCTCCGGAGGCTTGTACTTTGCCTTTATTCTGGCTTTAATTCTCATTTATCTGACTTTGGCGGCCCAGTTCGAAAGCTTTATCGATCCGCTGACCATCATGTTCACCGTGCCGCTGGCTATGGTAGGCGCTCTGCTGGCCCTTTGGCTCTTCGGTCATACCATTAATATCTTCAGCCAGATCGGCATCATCGTCCTGGTCGGTATCGTAACAAAAAACGGCATTTTAATCGTGGAATTTGCTAATCAACGAGTGGAAGCCGGACTCGGCGTCAAAGAGGCTGTTATTGAAGCGGCCACCATCCGTTTTCGCCCTATTTTGATGACCAGTATGGCCACTGTGCTGGGGGTAACGCCTATTGCCCTGGCGCTTGGAGCAGCATCTACCAGCCGTATCCCTATGGGCGTCGCCATCATTGGAGGCCTGATCGTTTCACTGTTTTTAACCTTGTACGTAATTCCTGCGATATACACCTATTTCAAAAGAATATGAAAATCAAAAAGATACTGTTTTTTTGTCTGTCGATAAGCCTGTTTACGCCCCTCCATGTCCAAGCTCAGGAACTGCTGAGTTTAGCGGACGCCATTCGGATCGGCCTGGAGAATAATTACAACATCAGGATCGCCCGTAATAATGAAGTCATTGCCGACAACAACAATACCGCCGGCGCAGCGGGTTTTCTGCCCACGCTGAGTACTGTGGCTAATGTTAGCTATACCTCTAACAATACCAAGCAGGTATTCTTTTCTGGAGACGAACGATCAGGGATAGGCGCCGGAACGACCCGGTACAACTTCGGAGCCCAGCTCAGCTGGACGGCCTTCGACGGCTTTCGCATGTATGCTACCCGTGACCGCCTTGATTTTGAGGAACAGCGGAGCAAAGCTTTTACCCAAAGCGCTATGCAGGACCTGGCCACTCAGATCCAAAGTGCTTACTATACCATTGTGAGGATCATTCAGCAAGTCGATATCGTAGAGGAATCCATTGAGCTGAATCTTTCGCTTCGGGAACTGGCTCAGAACAAAGTGCGTATCGGTACGGGCACCAGCCTGGACGTACTGCAAACGACCACTCGGCTTAATGCAGACAGTTCCGCACTGCTGAATTTGCAAGATCAGATCCAACAAGCCAAATTGTCGCTTAATAGATTGATGGGACGTGAGCCGAATGTACCTTTTTCGCTCCCTGGCAATATCCCTCCGGTAGTGCTGCCTCAACTGGAGGAACTCACCCAGCAGGCCGTCGCTCAAAATTATCAACTCAAATTATTGAACTTTGACGAACAGATCGCGCTGACCCAAATCAAAGAGGCCAGGTCCTCCCTTTTCCCTACTATTAACGTTAACATTGATTACGACTATCAGTTTTCCAGAGCCGAAGTCGGCTTTCTATTGTCTAACAGAAGTTTTGGCCCTACCTTCGGTCTTTCCGCCACTTATGACATTTTCACTGGCAGAAGCGTCAGGAAAGACATTGCCTCGGCGGAGCTGTTCAAGGAAAATACAATTTTGGCAAAGAAGAACCTCCGCGAGGACATTAAATCGGAAATGGCCATCGCTTTCCAAAACTACCAGGCGTTGCTTCGCCTTCAGGCGCTTGAAGAGCGCAACCTGGACACTGCCACTACCAATACTGAACTGGCCCGGCAGCTTTACAGCTCCGGCCGAGCCACCAACTTCGAAGTCCGCGAAGCTATCCTGGCGGAAACTCAGATCAAAGACCGGCTGAGCGAGGTGCGTTTTCAGCTCAAATTGGCGGAAATTCAGATCAAGAGCCTGGCAGGGATACCGATGTTCAATGTGCAATAATTATCGTTATTGTACAGCCATTAAATTTCTAAGTCCTCCTCGTCCTAAGGCAAAATGCGCCAGAAATTTATCCAGCACGTCATCCAGGTCCGGCTTGCCGATCTCGTGCAGGTCGTAAAAGACACGCGTATGCGGCTTATTGATATTCAAGATACGCCCTAAGTCAATAGGTGTTCCGATGACGACGGCATCGCAATCGGTTCTATTGATGGTCGTTTCCAAGTCGTGGAGTTGAGCCTCGCTATACCCCATAGCAGGAAGCAGGTTCCCGATGTCCGGATATAGGTTGAAGGTTTCCGCCATTTTACCTACCAGATAAGGTCGGGGGTCGACAATGGAAGAAGCGCTGAATTTCCTGGCGGCTACTATACCGGCGCCTATTTTCATGCCGCCGTGGGTCAGGGTAGGGCCGTCTTCAATGACCAGAACGCGTTTATTGTGAATCACCTTAGGATCTTGCACACTGATGGGAGAAGCTGCTTCAATAATGACAGCATCAGGATTGTAGTTGGTAATGTTATTGCGAACTTTGTGGACATTCTTGGCGCTGGCGGTATCTACTTTGTTGATGATGCAGACGTCAGCGAGTCCGAGATTGACTTCGCTGGGGTAGAAAGAAAGTTCATGGCCGGGCCGATGCGGATCAAGCACGGTTATTTGCAGATCGGGGCGAATGAAGGAAAAATCGTTGTTTCCGCCGTCCCAGACGATCACGTCACATCCTTTTGGATCTCTTTCAGCAGCTCTGAGAATAGCCTCGTAATCGATACCCGAGTAAATGACATTTCCTCTGGAGATGTGCGGCTCGTATTCTTCCATTTCTTCGATGGTGCATTTGTGCCGTTCCAGGTCACCGATCTCGGCAAAACGCTGCACTTTCTGTTTCACAAGATCACCATAAGGCATGGGATGTCGTATGGCTACTACTCTCAGCCCCTTTCCAATCAGCTTTTCTACGATCCGGCGTGCAGTCTGGCTTTTTCCGGCGCCGGTGCGTATAGCGGTAACGGCGATGACCGGCTTGACGCTTTCCAGCATGCTGGCACGGGTACCGAGCAAATTGAAATTAGCCCCCGCCGTATTAACCACGCCAGCCAGGTGCATGACATGCTGGTAACTGACGTCGCTGTAGGCAAAGACACACTCTTCTACCTGCCATTCTTTGATCAATTGGGGAAGTTCTTTTTCCGCTACAATGGGAATCCCTTCAGGATAAAGCGGACCTGCCAGTTCGGTAGGATATCTGCGCCCTTCGATATCAGGTATTTGTGCAGCAGTAAAAGCCAGCACCTCAACCTTAGGATCATTGCGATAATAAGTATTGAAGTTGTGGAAATCTCTGCCGGCGGCGCCAAGGATGATGATCTTTTTCTTTCTCACAATAGATTGGTTTTGGTTAAGACGGTAAATTGCCCCTGTGCTTAAAACGCGTTCAGTAAATTAAAGAGAAGCTTCTGAGTAAAAAATGACATCTGTGACAGGAAATACTGACCAAAATCATCACCTTCTCAGAAAGAGAGGTCATTGCAGCATAATCCCTTTATTGATACTTTAAGCAGGTAAAAGTCATTTTGCCTTACAACCCCAGCCTTGCGGCAGGTCGGCAGCATATTGCTTTTCATTAAACTTCAAATTGTCAACAATCATTTTTATGGCATACCAACTGGAAAAAGGAGAAAACTTTACCGAAGGATTGAAAAGGATCGGAGAAGAAGAACAAAAAGAGGTAATCGAAGCATTGACTAAAGATGACCCTCATAAAGGCGTGCACCTGGCTCGCAAGCATTTAAAGAAGCTCAGGGCATTGTTCCGCCTGCTTCGTGATAAAGTCGGCCGTAGTCGTTATCAGGACGGTAATGTTTTCTACCGGGACATCGGCCGTCAGCTGTCTTCTTTCCGGGATATTACTTCTCAGATCGAGATAACGGAAAAATTAAAAAACCAATACGGGAACCTGACAGACCGGGGTGGTTTTGATAGCATGCTCCAATTGCTGGAAGAAGAACGCCGGCACGTTATGGAATCGGAAGATGAAGACTTTTTTGATGAAAACATACGGCTCATCAGCCAGGATAAAGGCCGCTTCAAGAGCCTGTCCTCTTCCCAAAACGACAAACAGAAGATGGTGAAGAGCTTATCCAGGGTTTACAAAAGGGGGTACAAGCGATATTTGCAGGCCCTGAAAAAAGCGGAAGCAGAGCCTATGCACGAATGGAGAAAACGGGTCAAGTACCTCTGGCATCAATTTCAGTTGATCCAGATAGCCTGGCCGGATCTCATGAACGCCTACCTTGAAACACTAAAAAACCTGGCGGACGCCTTGGGGGATTATCACGACCTGGCCATCATTGAAGAAAAAACAAAGAAACTGGCGCCCGAACTGTCCACCGCTTTTTTAAGACAACTTTACCAGATAACAGCCAAAGAAAAACACAGGCTGCACCAGGAGGCGTTGTCACTGGGCAAGCTCATTTATGCAGAAAAACCCAGGGCTTTCAGCGAACGGATGAGCGCAGTACTGGATGGCATCCCTTTTGAGTAAGGATATTTTTTACCATCCCCAGGTGCCCTTTCCTCCTTTGAAGGGGCCTACGATATCCTTCGTGATCCAGCCTCCGTAAAAATCTCCTTCCTGCGATTGCACCTGCTCGCCGTTGACATAACATTCGTCAACTCTACCAGGGTAAAAAGCCAGGTAATCTTTGATCGGCAAATAATTTTTATTCGGCGAAGGGTAGCTCCAGGCGGCTTGCAGGCTCTTTTTATCGCCCACGATAATATCCCAGTAAACAGCTTTACCCTTGAACTCACAAAAGGACTCTCGTTCAGGGTGTCGGAACAAATGGGACATACGCACATCAGAAGGAGGAATATAGTAGACCGGCGGATGGCTGGTTTCAAGAATGCGAAAGGCCTGATTCGTTTCAGCTATGACCTTTCCGGCGAAGATCACCTGGAGGGGCTTATTCGTCTTTTCTAATCGGGGCGGACGTGGGTAATCCCATACACTTTCCTGCCTTTTTTCAGGCTTGATCTTGTTTTTCATAAAATCTTCAGGTTAAAAATACAGACTGACCTTTACCAGCCCTATGCTATTTTTAACCGCCGACAACGAATAAGGTTCAAAAAAGAAAGGGTAACAGACGCTGAGGACAAAAAAGTCCAAAGCTGTCTTTTACCCTCCTGAAAATTCCCTCTTGCTTAATTATATAGTATAACCATTTCCAAAATTCAAGGCTTTGACAGAACCATCTCAATTTTTGTGCTATACCTCTTACCTAATTCCTGAAAATTTGAGAGGACTTCAAAGCCACGGTCAACAGTTATTTTAAGGCCTTGTTGAATAACCACTGACAAGTCAAATATAGGCCAAACACGGAGGAAAATACAAGGACTATTGTTCCAAATACTTGTATTATTGTTCAGAAAGCGGTCTATTCACTGCATTTCTTAAGAGAAATACCAATTTGATTACTTTCGAAACTGTCTGGGAGCTGCGCCGAACTCCTGATTGAAGGCCCTGGAGAAGTAGCTGGGATCTTTGAAGCCCACTTCGAAGGCGATTTCTGAGATGGATTTATCTGACCTTTCCAAGAGTTCCTTAGCCTTTTTTAATCGAATGAAGCGAATATACAGAGAGGTGGAGCGATCTGTCACGGCCTTCATTTTATTGTGTAGTTGCGTTCGGCTCAGGCCCAGTTGCTTGCAGAGCTCCTGGACACCAAAGTCAGGCTCGTTGAGGTGTTCCTGAATAGCCTTCTGAACCTTTTCAATAAAAGCATCTTCTTTTTCCATCTTTGGATCGCTGGTCGGTTCCGGTTCTTCTGTTGAGCTGTACCGTTGCTGAAGTTTTTTTCGAAGGGCAAGTAAATTTTCGATCCTCACTAACAGCTCCTGGTGGTCAAAAGGTTTTGTCAGGTAGGCATCCACCCCGGTTTTTAATCCTTCGATAAGGGAAGCATTATCTGCCTTTGCAGTCAGGAGAATGATCGGAACGTGGCTGGTGCGCATATCTTCTTTTAGTCGACCGGCGAGTTCGAAGCCATTCATTTTCGGCATCATCACATCGCTGATGACGAGATCAGGAACTTCTTCGAGTGCTCTTTTCAGCCCGTCGGCGCCGTCCCTTTCGATGAAGATATTATAGATTCCGTTCAGGCTGCTCTGCAGGTATTGCAATACATCGGGATGGTCCTCCACGATCAGTATCCGCGGCTGATCGGGGTCTATGCTGGCCTGCGGGAGCTGTTGTTCTATTTCGGCATCGGTATTGAAAATGGGCGCTTCCGACAATGATTCCACATTTACCGACTTACGTTCCACCCTATTTAAAGCCGGCAGAACGACTTTAAAGGAAGACCCATGGTCAGGAATGCTGTCGGCCTTAATTTTTCCATTTAATGCTTCTACGTATTCTTTCACCAAAGCCAAACCGACACCGGTACCCGATTCTGAAGAGCGGTCGTTTTTGTTGACCTGATAAAACCGCTGAAAGATCTTTTTCAATTGAGCTTCTTCCATTCCAACACCGGTGTCTTTAACTTCTAAATGGAGGAAGCACTCTTTTGTTGTTTCTTTCAGGTCAAGCAAAACATAGACTGCCCCGCCCTTTTTATTGTATTTGATCGCATTGGAAACCAGGTTAGCGATAATGCTTTGCATGACTTCGGGATCAAAATCCATCCAGATCTCCTTTTCTTCACTTTGCATCTGCAGGCTTAGATTTTTCTGTTGAGCGTAATTATAGAAAGGCTCCAGGATGTACCGGGTGAATCCGACAATATCGGCATGAACCATTCTAAAATCATAGGTTCCCGACTCCAGTTTTCTAAGCTCCAGCATTTGATTGACCAGGCTCAGCAAGTTTTCGGTGTTGCGCCTGATCAGCCTTTTTGCTTTTTCGTTGCCTTCTATCATTTCGGTCATCCCCGAGATCACGGTGAGCGGAGTTCGAAACTCATGAGTAATATCCGTATACAATTTGGTCTTGAAAGCATCCTGCTCGCGCAGTCGCTCACTTTCCTTTTCGGCAAGCCGCTTACTCAGCAGAAACTGATAAAAGCCCAGTAAAGCCAGCAAAATCAATAAGAAGTAAGAGACCTTTGCCGGCCAGCTTGACCACCATGGAGTAGTAATTATGATTACCAGAGTGGCCGGGCTGTCGTTCCACAAACCATCATTGTTAGAACCTTTTATTTCCAGGGTATATCTCCCCGGGTCCAGCCCTCCAAACCGAATGGTATTACTCGTGCCGAGAGAAATCCATTGATTACTCAACCCTTTCAGGCGATAGGCGTATTGATTTTTTTCAGGATTGTTGAAATTGAGAGCAGCAAACTCAAATTCCATGGTATTTTCATAATAAGGGAGAACAATTTCATCCTTAAAATTAATACCCGGCTCTTCTCTGCTTTCCATGCCTTCACTGCGAGAATTGAAAATCATCATCCTATTTAGAGCAATCCGAGGAACAAAGTCATTTTTGCCTATTCCCTCTTTGTCTAACATGATCAGACCATTTACTCCTCCAAAATACAAATGCCGGCCATCCTTACTCTCCCAAAATGCACTGTGATTGAATTCATTCTGATGGATGCCGTCCCTGATGTCAAAATTCTGAAAAGTCTCTCTTTTTATATCGAATAAAGACAACCCACGGTTCGTGCTCATCCAGATGCTGCCCTCTACTCCGGGCAACAAACCAAAAATAAAATTATTAGACAATCCATCTTCTTCTTTGTAACTGCGATACTTACCCGTTTGGGGCTGGAGCAGGCATAAGCCGTTAGCAGTGCCCAGCCAAATACCATTGCCGTCAGCATCTTCAAGTATGCTCCAGACCACATTCGAGGGCAACTGTCCGTCTTCCTCAAGAAATTGTTCTATTTTTAACACCTTCCCATTTTGGTCTCTGCTGAACCTGCTTACTCCCCCTTCGTAAGTGCCTGCCCAAATATTCCCCTGTCGATCTTCATAAATTTTCATTACCCGATCATCGCTCAGAGAATTCCGGTTAAAAGGATTGTGCCGGTAATGAGTCATCTCGCCGGTACGAGGATCCCAACAATTGACCCCACCGCCGTATACGGCCATCCAGATAAACCCATACTTGTCTTCAATAATATCCCATACCTCCCCTTTCGAAATCGATTGCGCATCACCCGGATCGTATTCAAAAGCCCGAATGATCTCTCCATCCGGATTCAGTTTATAAGCGCCCCGTACATTGGCCAGCCAGATGTTTTCTGCCCGGCCGGCGTGTAATCGCATGATGGAATCAAAAACCATGGTGGAAGGATTTGAAGGATCCGCCAGAAAATGTCGATACTTGCCACTATTTTTGTCCACTACATCCAAGCCTTTAGCGGTCGCTACCCAAACCCTTCCAAAGTTATCATCCGCTACGCCCCGGACAAAAGGATGACTAAGCGCATTTTGCTCTCCGGGTAGATGAGAAAAATAAATGAACTCCCCTGAAAGCGGGCTGACCCTGTTTAAAGCACCTCCCCAGGTCCCTACCCAAATATTTTCTTGTTTGTCTCGGTATATACACCAAACAATATTACTGGAAATAGAACCGGAATTCTTATCATCATGATAGTACCGCTCAAATTCACCGGTAAGAGGATCGAGTAAATTGAGACCGTTGTTCGTCCCCACCCAGATCTTTCCATCCGCTGCCCATTCAATGCTTCTGACCAGATCATTTGAAATGCTTTGGGGATCCCCGGGATCATGCTTATAGGTCCTGATGATGCCCGAAGTCGGTTCCAGACGATTCAACCCCCGGTTGGTCCCGATCCAAATGTAGCCTTTTTCATCTTCATAGACCTTCCGGACCATATCGTTGGTTATCGCATTATCGTTAAATGGATCATGCCGGAAGATGGAAAACGACAAACTATCCGGTTCATCATATCGAAGCCGCGCCAGCCCCTTGTCCGTCCCAATCCAGATATTGCGCTTACGATCCACCATAAGCGTATTAATAGTGTTATGAGGCAGGCTTACTGAATGTGGATCGGAATATTCGAAATGCCGGAAGTAAAAATCGTTCGCCTGAGGATCATACTGCAGCAAATCAAGCCCTTTGTCATCAGTGCCGATCCAGAGATTTCCGTTCTTATCTACAACAAGCGCGTTTACAAAATCACTGCTAATCGACCGGTCATCGCCAGGATCATGCAGAAAATGACGGAACTTGTCTTTTTTTCTTTCAAACATCGCTAGCCCGCCGCCTTCCGTGCCGATCCAAAGATGCCCCACTTCGTCTTCTGTAATAGCCGTAATGACATTACTTTTCAGAGCACCGGGCTGATCTGTATTCTTTCTAAACTCTTGGAAGTGATACCCGTCGTAGCGGTATAGTCCGTCAGCTGTCCCTACCCATAAATAGTGATACTTGTCCTGATAAACACAGGTGGCAATACCGTCATAATAACCTTCATCTAATGAAAAATGGTCAAACCGAAGGGAGGCCTTAGGCTGGGCGATCGCCATTAAGGGAAGCCATTGCAATGCAAGGGGAATAATCCATATGGACAGTCGAGTTGTCAATTCGAATAAAATTTAGATTTTTTTTATACGATAAATGACAAAAATTGTTTCCCCTTAAGATTGTGTTTCCAAAAATTATGAAACGGAGTGTGACATAGTTTTTTAACAGCCTACAAAATAATATTTTTTTTATATAAAAAAAACAACACCCGCTGCAATTTGGGCAGCGGGCGTTCTTTTCTGCATCAGTGACTAATTGACCTGCAAAAAGGCCACCTGCAGGGCCTTTTTCCCGCTTATCATTTACTGATCCCGCTTTCTGCCAGCAGGATGAGCAAAGCATTTTGCACACCTTTGTAGCTTTCCTCGTTGACCCAGTATTCCAAAAGGGAATGCCCCCAGCCGCCGGTTCCGCCCCGGCCGATGGTAACAGCCGGAACGCCTTTAGAAATGGGGATATTGGCGTTGGTCGAACCTCGTGTCAGCCGAGGTTCGACGCCAAAGTATTGAGAAACGGCCATGGCGCGCTGGATAAGGGGCAGGTCGGCCGGTAATTCGCCGGAAGGGCGATTACCGATGACTTCCATTTCCAATTGCAGTGGCCGGCCCCTCCTGCGGATCTCATTCTGTTCTTCGAGGCCTTTTTGCATGGTTTCCTTGAGGATCATTTCCATGGAGTCCAGGCGTGCAGGGCTATAAGAGCGCATGTCGATCTCCATCCATGAACTGAATGGGATGGAATTGACGGAAGTTCCTCCTCCCATTCGTCCTACATTATAACTGGTGCGGGGGCCGTAGGCGGTGAATTTATCCGCTGCTTCCACAAAATGCCGGATACCTGCCGCCGCCGCATGATGAGGATTGGCCAGACCAAAAGCTCCCCAGGAATGCCCGCCGGGGCCTCTGTAAACGACCCGATACCGTAATGATCCCAGGCCTTTGTTGTTAACCCTGCCCAATTCACCTCCGTCAATGGAGATCCAGGAATCTATGCGCGGGCCTCCATCGCGAAAAAGATATTTGACGCCGCGCAAGTCACCCAATCCTTCTTCCCCCACTGTGCCGACAAATAGCACGTCGGCTTCGGTTTGAATATCATAGGCATTCATGGTGCGCAATACGGCCAGGACCATCGCCAGTCCGCGCGTGTCATCGCCTATACCGGGTGCGAAAAGCGTATCGCCGCTAACGCGTACTTTAACATCTGTTCCTTCAGGAAAAACGGTATCCAAGTGGCCATCCAACACCACGGTCCGGTTTCCTTGCGTTCCTTTTCGCAGGCCCAGTGCGTTGCCCTCTTCATCGATCCAGATGGAATCCACGCCCAGTTTTTTCATCATTTCAGCAAAAGCCAGGGCCCGGTCTTCCTCATTAAAAGGAGGGGCAGGAATCTCATTGAGCGTAATGTTGTCCTGTATGGTCAGGGCGTCATTGGCCTTGATGAAAGACATGGCATTTTTGACTTTAGGGTGCCTGACCAGAGTCTCGATCTCCTGAATGTATTTAGGATCGAGATCGGCAATCTCTTCTTCCTGCGCTTGTAAGGCCATGGAAAAAAAGAAAAGGATATAAAAAAGAAATGCGATTTTTTTCATGATCTAAAATTTAATCTTGTCCGAAAAACTAATCTGAGGCGCCTTGAAAAACAGCATTGAAGATCAATTTATAAGTGCCTCTCGGCTGCCCTCTGAATTGAGGCCGAAAACTAAACAAAACGACATTACCCTGCCCATGGGCCACATTTAACATGGCGCCTTTGTTTTTTAGATACTGTTCTTCCCCCATTGCCCAGCCGCTCATGAGCAGATCTTTTTCGGCAAAAGCAACGATAACCTCTACATCCGGTTCCGGTGCTTTTTCTATCTTTTCTTCTCCTCCTTCTCCGCGATAAGAAGGCCTGACGATCTCATAAGCCCGGCTTTGAGAAAAGGAGGCCCCAACTTCAGGCATCATCCCGAAAGCCATGGCGTGGGCGGTATCGACCCTGGCCCGGATCAGGGAGCCGGGGATGAAAAACTGATTACTGGACAGACGGCTCGTCACATTGCTGACCGGCAACCCAAACTGGTCGATCACAAAATCACTGGCCTCGTCAAAAGTGATGAGGGTGCCGCCGTTTTCTACATAGTCTGCAAGAGCACCTACTCCGTCTATACCTAATCCGCCGACATATTCGTCCGGCATGGTTCCGGGTTTGTGTCCATTCATAATACTTCCACCGTTCTGATCCGGAATAACGATGGCGTCGTACTGCGCCAGCTCGCGCTCGCGAATGTCCTTGTCATGTAAGGTATCCAGATCGAAAGCATGCTGTTCGAATACCCAGCGGCTCCAGCCTTCGTCCATATTGGCTACCCAACTTTTATAGATTCCCAGCTTTACTTTTTCAAGCTGCCGGGTTCGCACATCCGGATTTTGATCAAGGCCGAGAAAGTCCACACCCAATTCTGCAGCCATAGGCTCCAGACGAGCTTTGACATTTTTTCCATCTACCCAGAACGTTCCGGGCCCCATTCGATCGCCATTGACCATTAGCTCGTCATGAATGATCTTAACCGCAAAACCTGCCTGCAGCAGTTTATTGACGGCCGTATATGCCGCGTTTTGTTTTGAAGAAAAAACAAAGCCGCTCTTTCCATTTCCACTTACCCGTCCCTTATTCATCGGGATCAAAGTCTCTAATAATCTGGCATTTGCCTCAAAGGTAGTATCGATGCGATCCACTTGTACACCCATCTGCATGGGGAGGGTCCAGCCGGCCAGGTCATATGGAGGCCGTGGCGGACCACCGGGATAGCGATATTGATCAGGATAGTCTTGTTTTTCCATCAAATCGATCAGATAGGGCCGGAAGGATTGAGCGCCATAAAAAATGACAGAACCTGCCTCATAGGTCTTGTCGTCCACAGAGAAGGCACTCGTCGCTTCATGGGCTTCTAATCCTCCGCGCTGCAATATCTCCACCAGATTCCGGGCTTCTCCGGCATCCCACTGCCTGCTCGGAACGACGTAGGCAAAGGCCTCCTCCGTATTAGCGATGGCATCGCGCCCCATCAGATAAAAATTGAGCAAAAACGCTTCCTTACGATCAGCAGCAATATCCAGCACGCCCATAGAAGCAGTCAACATATACTCAACAGCATCGCGAAAACGAGATTCGCCGCCTTCCCAGGGATAAGGATAAAAGATCTCGGAGCCGTCAGAACGGACGCCGGCAACGAACTTAGGCTTCTCCTTTGGATCATAGTACCTTGGGGTAGGCGTCGCATGGGCAGTCTCCGTTAAAATGCCGATCATGTTGTGATAATAGGGCGCCGTGCGCATGCCGCCGTTCCAAAACATGCTGTAGCTCGTACCGGAGATCACGCCCGGCATTTTTTTCATGGCGAAGCGATTGGCCATGGCGGTGCCCACCAGATTAACGCCGGTCGTTACCCCTGGATGAATGCGATTATTA
Organism: uncultured Saprospiraceae bacterium; assembly: GCA_964548175.1. GTDB lineage: Bacteria > Bacteroidota > Bacteroidia > Chitinophagales > Saprospiraceae > JANQPA01. The sequence goes on along the minus strand of CAZJQS010000036.1, from coordinate 28,314 downwards.
ACAGGCGAACGGAAAGGAGGCAGAAAAATACGCGCCCAGGCAGGCGAGGTTTGATGATGATTGTGAACGATCTGTGGATACCACTCGGAATACAAAACCTTAGTCACGGCTTTCGTCTCCGGCATATTGTTCATAAACCAGTCCCGGTTATTGTCATGGCCCACGTATTTTTGATATAAAATGGGCGGCCCCGAAGTTTCATAAGGCGTGCCCAGGTTTTTACGATACCAGGAGACGACGATATCCACCCCATCAGGATTAATGCAGGGAACGATAAGGGTAATGACGTTATCTCTTATTTTTTGCATTTCCTCGCTCTCTTCCGTTGCGATGCGCCAGGCCAGTTCGCTGGTCATTTGCGCATGGGCCCTTTCTGTGGCGTGCATGCCGCCGTCAAACCAGACGATGGCTTTGCCTTCTTTTGCCAAAGCCCTCGCCTCTTCCTCCGAAATGCGCGCGCGGGCTAGCTTTTCGCTGATCTCCCGGTAACGATCCAGCTTTTTCAGATTCTCTTCCGAGGAGATGAACATCAGCTTGATGGGCCGCTCCATAACGGATTTTCCAATTTCGATCATCTGCACACGATCTGAAGACTGATCTAACTGCTGGTAATAATCCAGCATCTGATCATAATCCGCCAGCTTGTAATCGGCGCCGACCTTAAACCCGAAAACATCCTCCGGAGCAGGAACCTGGGCCTGCACCGATCGAAAACAGGCCAAAAAAGCAAGTAAAACTGTAAAATATAGTATTCTCTTCATTGATTAGTGAATTAAACATTAAGAAAAAGATTGGACAGATTTAAGTTAATATTTGATGCCGCCCGGCGGGCGGCATCAAATATTAACTTAACTTATCCCTGCGGCGCGGGGATAGTAGTTTTGTCCTGGCGCTTTAAACATAAAAAAACTCTTTCGATAAGGAGCTTTAGGGAAAGATATTGAAGAAAAGCGAAAGGCCTTTATCTGAACAGTAATAATTTTTTCATTTCGGGCTTTAGAAAAATTTTAACCGGCGGGGGTCACTACCTTTAAAATAGGCGTAAGCCTCAGCCGCCAAAAATAAACTGCCGGTAATGAGAACAGCCATATCCTGGTCTTTTGCCTTACGCACTGCCTTTTCTAAAGCTTTTTCCAAAACCTCCTCAGTTTCGATAAAAGGCAGGCTAGTGCGCTGCTGAACAAGTGTACGATATAACTGCGCGGCTTCCGTCCCCTTGTGATGGGAAGCAGTCAGCATGCAAGAAGCGGCTATGCCCGAAAGTTCATCGAACAGGGGCGTAACTTCTCGTCCTTCAGAAACACCAAAAACCAGCAGAACCGGTTCACTGACCACTTCCCTGACCGTCCGGGACAGCTGGGTCATGGCGTGAGGAGTATGTCCGATATCGATGTAAACCAGCGGATAATCGCTGATCTTTTCAAAGCGCCCCCGCCATTGGATACTCGCCAGCGCTTTTTGAGCGGCCCGAACGAACTCATCCACCGATACCTCCGGCCGGTGAAGAGCCAGCCATCGTTTAACCAGCAGGACCGCCACCAGCATGTTGCTGATCTGATGCGGCCCCAACAGATTGAACCGCACCCCTCCCATATCCACTCCTTCCACGGTAAAACTGACGACCATTTTTCCCAATGAAAACTGAACAGAACGGATCTGGCAGGCTTCTCTTATCGCAATCAGCTGTATGCCTTTCAAGCGCGCGTAAACTTCCAGTTTTCGGATCAGGTCGGAAGAAACATCGCCAAGCACCACTGTAGCTCCTGTTCTCGCAATGTCTATTTTGTCCATGGCAATCTGTTCGAGGGAATTCCCCAACAACTCGGTGTGTTCGAGGTCAAGGGAAGTCAGGCCCACGAGATCACCGCCACATATACGCGTCGCGTCATAACGACCTCCGATGCCGGCTTCCAAAACTACAGTGTCGGCCTTTTGTTCGAAAAAATAATGCAAGGCCAGGCTGGTAAATGCTTCGAAGGCGCCGAAGTGGTCTTCCGGAAATGATTCCTGATAGCCTTCTCTTTGTTTAAAAAAACCCTGAACAAGCAAATCCAGTGCTTTCGCATTAATGAGGCGGCAGTCAAATTGAATCCGTTCTGAAAAATCAAAAAGGTGAGGAGAAGTGAATTGTCCGTTCTTTACGCCACATTTATGAAGAATAGCTGCCACCATAGCTGTTGTGCTGCCTTTCCCATTTGTGCCTACAATGTTTATGGGATGTAAATCTTGCCACCAGGAGGACTGCTGCAGATCCTTACAGAGGTAGTCTATACGGTGCAGTCCGATGCCGGCGCCATACTTAGGCAGACTAAGCAGTTTTGTTATCCAATCCATGCGCTAAGATCCATTTTCGGGCCTGGCCGATCATAAAGATAGAGCCTGTCACCACTACAACTCGATCGGGGTATCGCGTTTGGATAAGGCTAAGCGTTTGAGCCAGTCCCTTTTCCCATCTTACGGTCACTTCCTTATCGATAAGAAGTTCGAGTGTCCGGATGGGAACGGCTTTATAAAAGTCATCAACAAGGTATACTTCCGTCGCTATCTCAGGAATAAGTTTTGTAAGCCTGGTAAAGTCTTTTTCTTCAGAATTGCCATAAACCAGAATACGTTCTTCTTGCTTGTACTCTTTGTTCAAGGATTCGATCAGCGCCCTCAAGCCCGGTTCGTTATGAGCGGCATCGATCAGCCATTGCGGGGCTGCGCCGAATTTTTCGTACCGGCCTGGCCAGCGGGCCTTTTCCAGTCCGTACAGTCCTTCCCAGGAAGCGATGATGTTTTTTTCCCACAACAGCCGGCCTGCAGAAACGACTAAGTCAATATTTTGCTGCTGGAAATGCCCTTCGAGGGCGGGCTTTATCTTGTACACCCTATCCGGCAGAGGTATAGCCAGCATGACGGGACCGGCAGGCTGAACACTGGGGATGGATTCCAGGTAGAAGACTTCTTCCAATTCAGCGGAATGGCGAATGATCTTTTTTAACACGGGGTCGATCAGGTGATTGACCAGGAGCTGACCGCTTCGAATGATCCCGGCTTTGTCCCGGGCAATTTCTCCCAGCGAATGGCCCAGTTGTTGTTGATGGTCTTTGCCAATACTGGTGATCAGAGCCATAAAGTCAGGCAGCAGGCTGACGGCGTCATTGGCGCCGCCTATGCCGGCTTCGAAGATGGCGATGTCTACCTTTGCGTGTTTAAAGAGCCGGATGGCGATCAGGATGAGCACTTCGAAGAACGAGGGAGTAAAGGCCTCTCCTCTTTGCGCCGTCAGTTGATGTACTTCGGCTTCTATCTCCATGGCTGCTGCTTCTAATGCTTCTTCGCTAATATCCCGGTCATCGATGCGAAACCTTTCGGTGGGGGAAACGAGGTGGGGGGAAGTAAACAGGCCCACTTTTTTCTCTGAGGCGCACAGGAAAGCGGACAGCATAGCGCTTACGGAGCCTTTGCCGTTGGTTCCCGCAACTTTAATGATGGGGAAGGAGATCTCGTGACGATAGTGTTCAAGCAGCCAGGAAAAACGACGTTGCATGGCTGCTTTTTGCCCGATACGCCTGCCTGTCCAGGCCAGCAAACGGGAAAGCGTTTCTGTCATTTAGCTACAAGGTTCGCGTTTATGGTTATCAAAATTAGTTTATTTTTTTGAAGACCACGTCATGAGAATGACGGCTGTACAAAATTTATGCCGCCGCCCCGCAAGGTAATCGACCTATGACACCAAACTTTGCACTAAGAAAAAGGAAGCTTTCAGGAACCATACGAGCGTCATTTGAATTATTATGACTAGTTTTCGGGCATAATAATGATCACCCCTATGTGGTATGAAGTAAAACGGACATTGCAGCTTGGCTGGCCCATTATTCTGGGTAATCTTTCGCAGATGGCTTTGGGAGTTATTGACAGCGCTATGGTTGGCGCCATCCACAGCAGCCAGCTGGCGGCTTCTTCTTTTGTTAACAACCTGATCGGTATTCCACTCATCCTGGGGATGGGCCTATGCATGGCCATTTCGCCTCTCGTTGCGGCTGCTCAGGGTGAAGGCGATTGTGACAAGCCTTTGCGGATTTTATACAATGGTTTCTGGGTAGTCGGCGGGGTAGCCATTTTGCTGGCGCTGGCATTAACGCTGGGAATAGACATTGTTTATCATATGGGGCAGGATCGGATCGTGGCGGAACTGGCCCGGCCGTATTTGATCTGGATGGCCTGGGGAATGATCCCCATGGTATTTTTTCTGGCCATCAAACAATTTGCTGATGGCCTGGGCTTCACTCGTATTGCGATGTACATTTCTTTATCGGCGCTTCCGATCAATGTATTACTCAACTATGCATTCATATATGGATACTGGGGTGCTCCGAGAATGGAGCTAACGGGCGCCGGGGTGGGCACGCTCATCTCCAGGGCTGTCATTATGATTGCCCTCGGGATGTATGTATTCAAAGCACCACGCTTTGCCCCCTTCCGGGAAAATCTCCGGGATCAGCTCCAGCTGCGCACGGATCGCATTCGGGACATTATCCGCATAGGTATTCCTTCCAGCATGCAGTATGGCATGGAATCGGCGGCCTTTGCCGTTTCCGGGATCATGGCGGGCTGGCTGGGCTACATTCAGCAGGCGGCGCATCAGATCGCCATTCACCTTGCTGCGCTTTCTTTTATGATCCCTCTGGGCATCAGTGCCGCCGGCAGCATCCGGGTAGCTTTTGCCTATGGGAAAAAAGACTGGGATCATGCCCATAGAATAGGTACGTCAACCATTGTAATGGCAGGAGTCTACGGGCTATTGTGCGGAACTTTTTTTATTTTATTCAGACACCAGCTTCCGCTTTTGTTCAATGACGAAGCCCGGGTATTGATCTACGCCACCCAGTTGCTCTTTTTAGCGGCTGTTTTTCAAATCTCCGATTCGGTGCAGGCCGTGGGAGTCGGCTTGCTAAGAGGATTACAGGATGTTAAGATCCCTACCCTTTTTGTAGCCATAGCATATTGGGCGATAGGGATCCCACTGGGGGTATTTCTGGCTTTTGACCTCAACTGGGACGTCAACGGCATATGGGTCGGCCTGGTCGGCGGTTTGAGCGTAAGCGCCGTATTGCTTTCTTTGCGTTTTCTTAAGATCACCCAAAAGAAGAGAGCGGAGGCTGGGGTCCGCCAAAGGCATGCAGCTGCGTTGATCACCGATCGGCAATAAATGCATTTTCAAGGCTGCATCAAAAGCGTGGTAATAGGGCTGCGCAGCCCTATTACCACGCTTTTGATGCAGCCTTACCCGGATATATCGATCATTTTGAAAAAAACGACCAAAAATGGAATTCCAACTCGAGCAACTGATCATCCACGAACTAGTCAAAGAAGCAGAAACGCCCGAAGCCGCCCTGTTGCTAAGCCGGGAACCCGCCCCTTTGGATGAAAAAGCCTATATGCTGGTGGAAAAACTCAACGATATCTTCGATCAAAAATCAGATACCCTTCAAGGCTTTTTCAGTTCGCCGGAAGACGCTCTGTTCCCAGGCTATTTTCAGGAGCTTATCGATCGCAGCTTTGAAGAAGAAGCCTTTCTCCATTTTTCGAAAGAAAGCATGCAGGCTTTACAGCTTAGCCTCCAGGGAGTGACGGGCGCAAAGGGCGGGTACCTGGTCTATGCACTATACGAACTGCTGAGCGTCCGGTTTCTGGGGGTTTTCCTCATTCGGGATACAGAAGGGATGGTATTCGAGAAAAAAGAGGAAGTGTTTTCCCTGCACACCGTAACTTACCTGAATACCGATAAATTAGCTATGGCCGGGAGAATTGACATCAACAGGTTCATAAGTGGTAATGCCCGGTGCCTGGAACTCATCAAACACACCAAATCACAGAAAACCATCTCGGAATATTTCATCAAATGGATCGGCCTGGATCAGCCGGAGAGCAGCAGAAACCTCACCAAAACTTTCCTAAACCTGGTCGAAGAACTTCCCCTGCCCAGGCAGGCTGAAAGCAACCAGACAATGTCAGAAACGGAATTCAAGGAAGAAGTGATGCAATTTGCCATGAGCCGTCCACACAAAACCATCAAACTGGAAGAATTCGACGAACAATTCTATGGCGAAACATCTACGGCCCGCCAATTCATAGAGGAAAACGATATCCCGCTCGACCGCGAATTCCGGTTCGATCAAAATACCATGAAGCGCTTTTTTAATGTCCGGGCTTCGGCCGAAGGCATCGGCCTTTCGTTCAATCAAAAGCACTTGTCCAGCGGCATGGTTGTACTGGAAGACGACCGCATAGTGATTCAATGTGATCAGTTGCTGGAAAAGCTGTGGAAGCAAATGGAGGGAGAGTAGTAAGCGAGCCGGATTAATTCAAATACTTTTTTATGTATGCATTGACATTTCAGGGAAAAGAGAACATTGTTTACGAAAAGGTGCCCGATCCGGAGTTGATTCGGGCGACGGACGTCATTGTTAAGGTAGATGCCTGTGCCATTTGTGGATCTGACTTACATCCTTATTATGAAAGGGAACAAGGGCTGGACCACGGTTGTGTGATGGGGCATGAATTTACAGGAGAGATCATGGAAACGGGGCATGAAGTCAGAAAGCTGTCTGTTGGTGACCGGGTGATGAGTCCTTTCACAACTTCCTGTGGGCGATGCTTTTATTGTTTGCGGGGATTGACCTGCAGATGTGAGCGCGGGCAGCTATTTGGTTGGGTAGCACAGGGCAAGGGGCTTCAGGGCGGGCAGTCGGAATACGTCCGTGTTCCTCTTGCGGATCAAACGCTGGTAAAGCTGCCGGAGGAAGTCAGTCCGCAACTGGCGCTTCTGCTGGGGGATATCTTATCTACCGGTTATTATTGTGCGCACCAGGCGGCCATCCATCCGGAAGAGGTACAGGTGATAGTCGGCTGCGGTCCGGTGGGCTTGATGACCGTTTGGGCAGCCAGGAAAATGGGCGCCACCCGGCTTTATGCGATTGACAATATCCCGGAGCGACTGGATCGGGCCAAAAGCTGGGGCGCGATCCCCATCAATTTTGCCGAAGAGCCCCCGGCGCCTATCATCCGGGAAGCTACTCAGGGAAGAGGTGCGGATGCCGTTATGGAAGTCGTGGGCAGCCGTAGTGCTACCCGTTCAGGTTACGATTTATTGCGCCCCGGCGGAGTGCTGTCGGCAGTAGGGGTCTGCACGGATGACCACATTGCTTTTTCCCCGGTTGAAGCCTACGACAAAAACATTACCTACCGGATCGGAAGATGTCCGGCGCGGTTTTTTATGGAAAAGATCATGGATCAGGCTCTGGAAGAGCAGGAACTCCTTACCAGCATTTTCACTCACCGCATGCCCTTGTCGGAAGGTAAGGAAGGATACCGGATATTTGCAGAAAAAGAAGCAGGCTGCCTGAAAGTACTCCTGGAAACCTAAGTCATCCCTTAAATCTGTCCAGGCATTTACTTTACGTCCGGGATGAACGGTGTTAAATATTTTCATCCTTTGAGAACTCAATTGCGAAACTCTTGTTTATAATAGTAAAACTATCATTGTTATACTAAATGACTACGCCTATGAGAAAGAGATTTGCAGTTTTAATGACTATGCTTGCTTTAATCATTGGCGTAAAGGCAGGCTTAACGGCGCAACGGGCGAGTGTATTTCCTTCGTATTTTGTTGAAAACCCACAGCGCTATGGAGAAGGCATTTTCCGTCACATTATTGACTCGGACAATTTCTTCAGGCAGGGAAAATTTGAGGAAGCCTTAAATTCACTTGACTATGCGTTATCCCAGGACCCCTATTTTGCTGAAGCCTACATCAAAAGAGCTATTGTTAAACACAAGATCGGCCGTACCAGTGAGGCGCAGGATGATTTTGAGCGAGCCACAAAAATCAATCCCTACGCAGCTGAGCTGTATGGTTTTACAGGCCCCCTGAAACGCTTGAATATACTGGCGGCGGATTATGAGAACTGGCTGCAGGCTGAAGCTGCAAGTGATGTGGTGGAAACTTCAAAGGAGAGCATCCTCTCAGAGTTGAGCCTGATCATCGAACAAAAGCAAAAGGGAGACATTCTGGGAGCCCTTGCTGATGTCAATTATTTACTGGATACCGGCAGACAACCTAATGCCATCCTGTTGAAGGTCAGAGGCAATATTTATCTGCTGCTCGAACAGCCTTTCAATGCCATCCAGGATTACACCCAGGCGATAGCCGTTGATCCTGCGCTGAAAGAAGCTTATTTCAACAGAGGTATCGCCAAGATCATGACCTACAATAGAGCAGACGCCTGCTATGACCTACAGGAAAGCGTCAACAGAGGATATGAACGAGGTAAGGAGTTTGTGCAATATTTTTGTAACTTTTAACTACAGGTGAGAATGAAAACTGCTTTCAGGCAGCTATACTATAGGAACGAACTCCAATCATTCTACAAACGAAAAACCAACCAACCACAAAAAAGTCCCGGCCTGCAAAGCCGGGCTTTTTAAGAGATGCCGTGTGAGCATCTCTGAGCAAATATCAAACATTAATTATCGGAAGAAATTTATTAATCATGTCGAAGATATCAGTAAAATTAGAACTTAATGACCGGCTATATCAAAAAGATCCCCAGGAAACGGACCTGGGCCGTAATATAGTGAAACACAGTATCTTGCTAATTGACGAGTTAGGGTTTGAGAAGTTCAATTTCAAGAAACTGGCGGAGCGGATCAAATCCACTGAAGCTTCCATCTATCGTTATTTTGAAAACAAGCACAACCTGATGATCTATTTGCTCAACTGGTACTGGGAGTGGATGAAGGTGCGCATTGATTTTAACACCATTAACATCACCGATCCCATACAAAAGTTTGAGCTCACGCTGAACATCATTGTGGATACAGCTAACCGGAACACGACGATCGACTTTGTCGATGAGGATATTCTGCACAGGATCGTGGTGGCGGAAGGCACTAAGGCGTATCATACCAAATCCATAGACCGGGACAATAAGGAAGGCTTCTTTTTATCCTATAAATCACTTTGTAAAAAAGTAGCTGACATCATTTTGGAGATCAACCCGCGCTTTCCCTATCCGAGGGCTCTGGCCAGCACCCTGATCGAGATGAGCAATAATAACCTGTATTTTGCCGAACACCTTCCGCGCTTGACCGACATTAACTTTAACAAGGGCAAACTTTCGAAACAAGTAGTTGAACTGCTGAAGTACTTTGCCTTTGGAGTGATCTACTCGAATCCTTCGAAAATAAACGGCCAAAACGGCCATGTTCATTTCAAACCCCATTCTTCACTACAAAAAAATGACGCCTAATGAAAAAGCTTTGGATGATCATTTTCATTCTTTCTCTGCTTGCTTTTGATGCGGCAGCTCAACTTGGCAAAACACAGCCGGTTTTTAAAGACTCGCCGAAAATCCTTAAAAAGCCGTCTCAACATATGATCACAACACTGCCGGTAGCCAACAGCCTGATCTTAGAAGAAATCCATTGGCTTAACAAACTTATAGAAGAAAAGAGAGCAGAACTGGCCCCGCTGAAAACCCTTCAGCAACCAATGATCAAATTACTGGAAGAAGAACGCCAGTTTGTTATTGTTCAACAAGATTTTCCCTTATGGCAACAAATACAAAGGAGAGTTGACCCTATTGACATTCCCGTATGGAATGCAGTTAAAATTACCAAAGACCTTTAAACAACCCAATTATTCCTGCATGAAGTCCATATTCATTACCCGTACTGAATTATTTATTAACCAACTTAAATCTTTCAATCGATGAAATATATGAATAGATTGAAGCAGTTGTTACTGCTTCTTGTGGTCATTGCTTTAAGTAATTGCACCGTTATCCGCCAGGGCGAAGTAGGCGTGAAGCGAACGCTGGGCAAGTATTCGGATCGCCCCTATACGGAAGGGCTGAAAACATTCAACCCCCTTATTACCACCATGGTTAAGGTGCCGATCCAGACCGAGAACCTGGAAGTAAGCCTCAACCTTCCTTCTAAAGAAGGTTTGAACATCCAGGCAGACATTTCGATCCTTTATAATGTCAAACCCAATGATGCTCCTATGATGCTGAGAAATGTGGGCGTCAATTTTCAGCAGAACCTCATCTTACCGGTGTTCCGATCCGCCATTGCAGATGTCTCTTCCCGCTTTTTTGCCAAAGACATGCACACGGGTGAGCGAGCAACGATAGAGATCGCCATCAGGGATCAAATGAATAAAACCCTCGATCCCAAGGGTGTCGTGGTGGAAGCGGTTCTGATCAAAAGCATCGTGCTGCCGCGCAACTTGGCCAGGGCCATCGAAGAAAAACTGGAAGCTGAACAGCGGGCCCTGAGAATGGAATTCGTACTCCAGGAGGCTCAAAGAGAAGCGGAACGTAAGCGCATAGAGGCGGAAGGCGTACGTGATGCACAAAACATCATCTCGCAGGGCCTGGATGCCAATATCCTACGTTTCAAATCTATTGAAGCTTTCCTCGAGCTGGCCAAGTCGCCCAATGCGAAGATCATCATCTCCGACGGCGACCTACCTGTACTGATCGACAATCCTGAGTCACCATCAGGAGTAAATACTGCCATCAAGAGAAACTAAACGCGCAATAGCGAAAAAAGCATTAACCGCGTAAAGTGGTTAATGCCTTTTATTTTTTTATCGTCCCGAGCAACTCATCTTAAAAAAAACTATAAATTAAATTAATCCTACATATCAATAATATTTTTATTTTTCTTCCTTTTTATTATTTTTTTCTAAAAAACCTTTCCTTTTTTTTAAAAAAACTTTATAATTGCAGTATAGCTGCTTGAGAGGTCAAAAACAAAATCATTATGTTCACTTTTTTTGAACATATTCCTACCGATTGCATTTACATATTACAGTATTCTTTTACATAAGGCTTATAACCATTTCAATAATAACATGGTCTAAAGATCATGACCTTTTGCTTGCAGCCCGGCCGGAAAGGCCAAACAGTTGAAAGACAAACGTTCCTCCTTACTTTTCGTTCGCTTTCTTTTGAGCTGCAAGCTTTTTTATTTTTTCTAAACCAATTCTTTTACTTTACTTTTCCAGGCATAAGCCCTTGCCCCTTCCTGGTCATCTTTTTCTAAATGAACGGACTTCAGGTAAAACTCGCCCTGTGCGGGAATAACGGATTCCTTTCTTCTTTCCCGGTGCAATACTTCATAGGTTTCATAATCCATTGCGTGACGCGCTTCCAGCCGAGACTTGATCCCGAAGCTTCCGGCCACTTTCTTCCAGCCCTGCTGAACGACACCGGTAAAGACCTTGGATTTTGCTCCGCTGCCGTAGGCGAAAAAGCCGAAAGTCCGGCCTTCTAACTCAGCACCCTCCCTCCAGTCCGCCTCCAACGTACTCATCAGGGCCAGAAAAAGGGAAGAAGTGTACCAGTTGCCCACCCAGGAAGAAGCCCTTTCTCCTTTTTCAATTTTTTCCTGAACAAACTTGCGGTAGTGAGCGGTTTTAGTCAGGCCTTTATAAAACTGTGCTCTGGCTTTGCTGAACGCTTTCGCCGTTTCAAAGGCCGCTCTTTCAGGTTCCGCCAAGCCGGCCTCCTGCAATGCTTTTTCGAACAGCGGATCAGTACGGAACGCCTCGAAATATATTTCAGCAAACATTCGGCGCGCCTGGTAAGCATAGGGCAGGTGAAAGATCAACCTTTCCCACTTCCTTACGACTTTCTCTCCTTTTTCCATACCCCTAAGAGAAGCATAGTGACTCAGCGCCGCTTTAATGCGTTCCTGATAACAGTCATTAGAATACGGACCGTCAAAAACAGGCGTATCCTTATGCAGGTAAACATGGTCATCGGACATGCTGATGACGCCTTGCCCATCGAGCTTCCCATTTAACCGGCTGAGCAACTCTGAAGCAGTAACGGTCTCAATGCCGGCCAGCTCAAGTACTTCATTGATGATGTCTTCTTTAGAATATTTCCTTCGGGGTTTAAAAAAGTCATGTACACTTTTTGTGGACACTCCCCATTCTTCTTCAAAGGCAATTAGCCGGGGATCTTCTTTGACAAGCAAGGCCACCGCTCCGGCGCCTTGTGTATATTCTCCGGTCGATTGGAGGTCGTATTTGGCCAGATCCGATCCAAGGACTATCCCGATGCGCCCTTGCCCTGCCCTCACCCAGTCCAGAGTGTTCTGTAAGGCATCTACCGCTCCGATGCAGGCAAAAGTAAAGTCCACCACGTCACAGTTAGAGAAGCAATCGCTTCCAAAAACGGGTTTAAAGTATTGCTCCAGCATATCCAGCACATAGGTGGCGGTAGGCTTACTGCCGTCCAACGCACTTTCGGTACCCAAGTAAATCCTGCCGATCTTCCGGGGGTCCAGTTCATTTTGCTCAATAAGCTGCCTGGCTGCATTGGCCGCCATAGTAGCAGCATCTTCATGCACATCCGTATAGCTCATTCCCTTTAACCCTAATCCTTTATCGAGTTTTGCATACTCAATGTTCCGGGCTTCCGCCAAATCGGATAAAGGAAGAAAAATTTTTGGTATATATGCCGCCATATCGTCGACGCCGACTTTTTTTTCGTACTTATGCTTTTCCATGATTGTTTATTTTCCAGTACAAAACCCCATTGTTGTTAAAATAATTAGCAAAAAACAAAAAAATAGGGTCCTGGTTCAGAACAGTAGCGCCAAGTGGTCAATAAATTACGACTGCAAAAAGAAAGCAATAATATATAAAAACTTGTCTTTCAATTTTATATATTTTTTAATTAAAAAAAAGGCTACGATTTCTAAATAACAAAAATATCAAGATGCCAAAAACACATACCTTCCCTATGACCAATCTTTTTTTGACCATTCCGAACAGTTGGACGGCGGAACTGATGGCGCATGCAGGGTTTGATTCCCTGACACTGGATATGCAACATGGCCTGATCGATTTTACAACGGCCATTTCAATGCTCCAGGCCATTTCCGGCAGCGGAGTCATCCCTTTGGTGCGTGCGCGATGGAACAGTCCGGATCACCTTATGCAGGTGCTGGATGCCGGCGCCCAGGGTATTATTTGCCCAATGATCCGTGACGTTCGGGATGTAGAAGATTTTCTATCCGCATGCCATTACCCGCCGCAAGGCATCAGAAGCTTCGGCCCGATCCGGGCTCAGCTGCTTAGCGAAGCTGACTATTTTAATGCCGCGAATGATTCCATTTTAAAATTTGCGATGATCGAAAGGAAAGAGGCTTATGAGAACCTGGAGGCCATAGCAGCCGTGCCGGGCCTTACGGGTTTGTATGTAGGCCCGTTCGACCTGTCGGTCAGTATGGGAATAAAAGAAAAGGGCAACCTGAAGGATCCCAGAATGCTCGACATTCTGGAGCAGGTATTGAGCGCCTGCCGGAAGAACAACCTGAAAGCAGGAGTTTTTAGCGTGAACCCTGAAGACGCCAGGGAAATGCAGCGCCTCGGATTTGATCTTGTATCCTGTGGAAGTGATACCAGGATCTTGTCTCTAGGAGCGGCAGCTTTAGCGGAGGATATGAAGGTGTGAAGAAAAAGGCCGCAGCCTTTTTCTTCACTATCCTCGTTTATCCGATGGTCGGTGTATCGAGTTCCTGGAGGGAGGCCTCGATCTCCTCCGCGGTTACTTCGTGTTTGACAAGTTTGCCTTCGAAATAGTCCTGATAGGCTTTCATGTCGAAGTTACCATGGCCGCATAAGTTGAAGAGGATGGTTTTGGAAACGCCTTCCTTCTTAGCTTGCTCTGCTTCTCTGATGACGGTTGCGACGGCATGGTTGGCCTCCGGCGCCGGGATAATACCTTCTGCCCGGGCAAATTGAACACCGGCTTCGAAGCACTCCAACTGATCGTGCGCGATGGCTTCGATCAATTGATCTTTCAGCAACTGGCTGACGACCACTCCGGCGCCGTGATACCGCAATCCTCCTGCATGTATGGGAGCAGGCACAAAATTGTGGCCGAGAGTATACATTGGCAACAGAGGCGTCATTCCCACCGTGTCGCCAAAGTCGTATCGAAAGACACCTCTTGTCAATTTAGGGCAACTGGACGGTTCGCTGGCCACGCAGCGGATGTTCTTGCCTTCTTCCAGTTTCAGGCGAAGGAACGGGAAGGCCAGCCCTGCAAAATTAGAGCCGCCGCCAAATGGAGCGATGACCACATCGGGCAGGTCTCCTGCCTTTTCCATTTGCTTAAGCGCTTCCTGGCCTACAATGGTCTGGTGCATCAGTACGTGGTTCAACACACTGCCCAGCGCATATTTGGTATGCTCATCTGTTGCGGCGCGCTCTACAGCTTCTGAAATAGCAATGCCGAGGCTACCCGGTGAATCGGGATTTTGAGCCAGGATCTTCCGGCCGGCCTCCGTCAGGTCCGTTGGAGAGGCAAACACACTGGCGCCCCAGGTATTCATCATCAGCTTGCGGTAAGGCTTCTGGTGATAACTGATCTTTACCATGTACACCTCACATTCGATATCGAAAAGATTACAAGCAAAAGACAAGGCGCTTCCCCACTGTCCGGCACCCGTTTCGGTAGTAATCCTTTTTACGCCTTCCTGTTTGTTGTAATAAGCCTGTGCCACGGCCGTATTCGGCTTGTGGGAGCCGGAAGGGCTCACCCCTTCGTATTTGTAGTAGATCTTAGCCGGCGTATCCAGCATCTTTTCAAAATTGTAGGCACGGTACAACGGCGTAGGCCTCCATAGAGAGTAGACATCCCGGATTTCGTCGGGAATCGGCACCCATTTCTCCGTACTTACCTCCTGCTTGATCAACTCCATGGGAAAAAGCGGCGCCAGCGCTTCCGGACCAATGGGCTCTTTCGTGCCGGGATGCAATGGAGGCAAGGGTTTGTTGGGCATATCCGCCACAATGTTGTACCAGTACTCAGGTATTTCTTTTTCGGTCAAGAGAATCTTTCTTTCTTTCATAATTCATGGTATTTTAAAGAATAGATAATTATTTGAAACTGATGAGGCTTGCTCAAAAAACAGCCTTTTTACACAAATGCCCAGGCACTAAATATAACCTTTCTAAAGATTTTTTCCACTCACATAATCACCGATTATCCGCAGTCCGTTCAGCGTAAGCTGTGGATCAACTACGTCAAATGCGTCTTTCAGGGGAGGAAGGATGGAAGATAGCCCGCCGGTGGCAATGGTCATATAATCCTTCCCTACTTCCTGCCGAATGCTTTGGATCATATGTCTTACCAGGCCGACGTATCCGTTCAGAACACCGGATTGAATGGCATGGGCAGTATTTTTCCCTACAACCGTATCCGGTAGTGCCAGGGGTACTTCCGGTAACTGGGCGGTATTTTGATACAAGGCGTTGATGGCGGTCTTGAGCCCGGGGGCAATGGCTACACCCAAAATATGTCCTTCCGCCGTAACGGTCGTAAAGGTCAGGGCCGTGCCAAAATCTACCACGATGGCATTGCGCTGATAAAGATCTTTTGCGGCGATGGCATTAGCGAGCAGATCCGTGCCGATCTCATCAGGTCGTTCTATTCTGAGTGCAATCCTGGGGTATACCGCCGGCCCTACTCTCAATGCTTGTTGATCAAAAAGCTGAAGAGAAAGGGCCTCAAAAATGTCAAACAACCCTGGAACCACACTACTGAGCACTACCTGCCGGACCGCTTTGGAAGCCATATCGGCCTCCAGCAAATAGTTCGACAGCTGCATTTCATAAAACAGTAAGGATTCCTGATCCTGAGTCGTAGGCAAACGCCAGATGTGAGTCCACTGATGATCCTCATATATCCCAATGACCACGTTGGAGTTACCGATATCGATGATAAGCTGCATATTGGATAGTGGATAGCCTGTCCCGCTCGAAGCGGGATTCAATGTTAATATTTACACAACCCCAAATATCATAAATATAGTTTTTTCTGTTGCTTGAGGCAGAAAGAACATTTTCTTTTTTTGGAAAAACAACATTTAGGGTCCTTCTGTAGAAAGAACTTATTAAATTAGTGCGGTACCTAAATAGCTACCTCCAATGTCAGACCCATTCAACTCCAATGAGCAGATCCAGCAATTGAGTGCTGAGATCCGTCGATTGACGGAAGAAAACCTTCGGCTAAGGACCGAACTGGAAGCTTATCGATTAAGTAAGAAAGGAAAAAAAGGGGTAACCAGGGGAATCGGCTGGTTTGGCGCAGGCATTTTCCTTGGGAAAAGATTTAAAAGAAGCCTCGTCCAACTGTTGACCGAAATACCGCAAAAGAAAGTAACACGAGAAACGCTGGCGGAGGTAACGGCGCATGCACTGTGGAGGTTTACGAGAATCACGCTTTTTGGCTTGATGGTGGCGGTTATTCCGGCTGCCATTCTCATTTTCCAGACGCTGCTTATGCGCAGCCAGAACCGGATGATCAAACGACAGAGTGAGATCATGGATATGCAGAATGACCTGGTCAGCCAGCAAAATCAACTGATCGGGCTGCAACTTAAGCAGGATGACGTTAATACGCAAAAAAGCTTATACGCAGGGGAGGTCAATAACGTCAAACGCTACCTGGAAGGGCTCACTAATCGCGGCATCAATGACGAACAGGGTACTCAGCTCATTGGGAAAAGGATAGGCGAAGTATCGCGAAAGATTAATCCCTATCAATTATCTCCTAATGGCGAGGGGACACTTAGTCCGGAACGGGGAGAGCTGCTGGAAGCCTTTATTGCCGCTACGAAGCGGCTTCCCAGGCTAGAACAGTACGCCCACCTGGCTTACGGAGAAGCCTCCTTCGCTCAGGCTAATCTGGAAAAAGCCATTCTGGTGGATGCCAACCTTAGAGGCGCTATCCTTAATGCGGCGAACCTGACCGAAGCCAACCTCCGGGGAGCTAACCTGGAAAATGCCCAACTGAACCAGGCCATCCTCAATGGTGCTCCCATCACTAACGCCAACCTGTTTGCCGCTAACCTGAGTAATGCCAGCGCCAAAGGCACCCTCTTCAATGCTTCTAAATTGAAAAATGCCAACTTCTCAGCAGCCGACCTTTCCGGCGCAGACCTTAGAGGAGTGAACGACGTCCAGGGCGCCAATTTTACGGAAACCATTCTCATCAACGTAAAAGTCAGCGACCCCAACTGGCTCAGCAAGATGGATGATCAGGATGTTACCGGCTGGAATGACATCAGAGCCAAATATATCGTCGACAATACCGAACAACGCGATGGCAACGGCGTCTATTATTTGATAGTAGAAAGATAAACACTGTAGGTAATCCAATAACAACCCCCGCAGGGGTTCCTTAAGGATAGAACCTTATTAATAAACATATATTTATGGATGCTCAATTATTCAACCTGAAAAGAAAAGTTAACCAATATCAAGAAGCCCTTCAGAACACCAGGGACTACCGAAAAGCCTGGAAAGAAAGTCTTCGCGATAAAATCGTGGAAACCCTGGAGCACCTCAATGCCCAAAGCGAACTGGGCGCCAAGGTAGAGATACGCGATGAAATGGAAAACCTCAACGCGGTGGTGCTGACCCTGGGAGATGTCAAAAGCGGCATGTACACCCAATTAGGCGAAGAACTCCAACGCCACCTGATCAAGCATAACGGCTCTTTGGTTTATCAACAGCTCTTCAACGGCAAGATCATCGTCCTGATCAATTATCCTTTCATCGAAAACTATGGCCGACCTAATCCTCCAAAAACGGTGGCCATCTACCGACCGGAAGAGTTGACCAACCCTTTCTTCATCCGGCACATGGAGGAGTTCGTAACCGAAATGACCAAGTGGGAAGATTATGACGACGATGAACCCACTAAGAGAATTGGCTTTGATATGAATTTCGGACCGCAGCCTCCTCTGGAGGATAAACCCCAGGAAGGGTAGCGTAGCTTCCTAAACAACACTTTTCAATTCACTTACCTGATTAAACAAGAATAGGTCTAAAGAACTCAATGCTTGTTTTTTATACTGCTCGGGTAACAGAATAGAGATGTTGTTATGGCTGCCGCCGTAAGAAACCATTCTGAGGGGAAGGTCTTCCAGGGCAGCGAAGATGGCTTTGGTATGGCTGCTGTGGGCATTCAGGGCGTCTCCGACGATACAAATAATCGTTTGGTCATAGTCGATGCTGACCTCTCCGAATTGCTGTAATGCTTTAACGATGGGTTCCAGGAAAGTACGGTCATCGATGGTCAGTGAAACCGATACCTCCGAGGTGGTAATCATGTCTATAGAGGTATTGTAGGATTCAAACACTTCAAATACTTTTCTTAAAAAGCCATATGCATTGAGCATCCTGCCCGAACGTATTCGAATAGCAGTGATGCCATCCTTGGCTGCTATGGCGGTGATGGTCCGTCCCGAACTTTCATCAGAGATCAGCGTGCCGGGCGCTTCCGGCTGGAAAGTATTTTTCAGGCGAATAGGCGTTTTTTGCTCTTCTGCAGGGATCACACAGGTCGGATGAAGGATCTTGGCTCCGAAATACGCCAATTCCGCGGCCTCTCGATAAGACACTTTTCGGATGGGAAAAGTCTGTTCGACAATCCGGGGGTCGTTGTTGTGCAGACCATCGATATCGGTCCAGATCTGGATCTCATCAGCCTTTATCGCTGCCCCGATCAAAGTAGCCGTATAATCGCTTCCCCCCCGCTTCAGATTATCGATCTGCCCGAGGGCATTGCGGCAAATGTATCCCTGAGTAACGAAATATTTGGTATCCTGGCGCCGCTTCAGTAGATCTTCCAGCGTCGCTTGAAGGTAATCCAGCTCCGGCTCTCCCTGCGGATCAAGGCGCATAAAATCCAGGGCAGGCAACAAGGCAGAAGAAATGCCCTGCTCGCTAAGCAACAACTGGAACAATTGTGTGGACATCAGCTCGCCCTGTGCCAGGATCATTTTATTGCTTTCTTCTGAAAACGGCTGCTCAAATACCTGGGCGATCGATGACCAGGACCGCTGAACGATGACTTCCGCCTTTTCACGAAGGCTCGCTTCTTTTAATAAAGACCGAATGAACTCTTCATATTCTGACTGCAACGTAGACAATTCTCTTCCCGCCTGATCATAATTAGCCTGCCGGAGATGCTGCCCCAGAGCCACCAGCTTGTTCGTGGTTCCCGAAACTGCCGACAGGACGATGATCTTTTTTTCGCCGTCACTAATAATGCGCGCTACCTGCTTCATTCGCTCAGGTGTCCCTACAGAAGTACCGCCAAATTTTAAGATCTGCATAAAAGTCTTTCGTTTTGTTTTTCCGACGCAAGGTAAAACCTTGGACGTAGAATTGTAATTTTTTTGATAAATTGAACAATTTTATCACAAAATGTTAAATATCAAACATCATGATAAAAATATCGGCTCTGGTAGAACAGTTGGTGAACCGCTCTCCTTTTCTGATGGAGGCCCTGTCTGAGGGAATGATCAACATTTCTGCGCTTGCCAGAAAATTACAGCCGGAAGTAGCCGAACAGGCAGGCAGGGAGGTTAAGACCGGCGCCATCATCATGGCCATCCAGCGAATGCCGTATAGTAACGTCGCGACGGCTGAAAAGACGCTGAAAGCATTTTTCAGAAAACTCAACGACATCAGCGTCCGCTCCAATCTTATGGCCTACAACTATCGCAATGCGCCTACCCTGTTGGAAAAGCAAGCCAGGCTCCTAGACCACATTCGCCGATACCCCAAAGGCTTTTGCACTTTTTCTCAGGGAGTTGCAGAAACGACCATCATACTGGGAGAGCAGTTCGAAACGGTCATAGAAGATTTTTTTCAAGCTGAGCACTTATTGGACAAAAGAAAGAAACTCTCCTCGATCACGCTGATATTGCCCGCTGAAAACCGCAGCTTGTACGGCGTTTATTATTATATTCTCAAAGAGTTGGCCTATCATGGCATTAATATCATTGAACTGATCTCTACGTCGAATGAGTTTACCGTTATTGTCAATCAGGAGGATTTGGATTTGGCCTTTGTTACGCTAAATAAATTAAGAAATTTGCAATATCACAAATGATTTTCGTGTCCGCCTTTTTTTCAAACGAATATCTTTCGCTTATTGTATTATTATATTCTCGTCAAAAGTTACCAGAAAGCTCATTTTACATTAAATTACCGATGCCAGATATGCAAAATAACCCAGGCGGCGCAAAAAAAACAGGCTGCTCTTAAGGCAGCCTGCTATACAAAACTGAGCCAGCTTATTTTAAAATAATTTCAGATTGTGGAGTGGTTACAATCATTAGGGTATTTAGGTGCTTTCTTAGGTGCGGTATTGGAAGGCGAGATCATGCTGATCACCTTCATTCAGCTGGCCCGTTTGGGCTATTTAAATCTGTATCTCGTCATTATATCTTTTTCCATGGGCACTTTGACGACCGACTGGGTCTGTTTTTTCATCGGCAGAAAAAGGGGGCGCCAGTTCTTTGTCAATCATCCCAGATTTCGAAAGCAATTCCTGAAAATGGATCGGCTCATGAGCAAAAGGGAACAATATTTGCTGCTTACCTACAGGTTCATGTACGGATTCCGGTTTGTGCTGCCGGTGTTGTTCGGACTGAGCAGCGTCAGCATTCGCAGGTTTGTCGTTTACAGTTTGTTTGGAACCTTCGTGTGGGTCGGGTCGTTTGCTACCCTGGGTTATTTTTTTGCAGAATTGGTCATAGCCCATTTAGAGTGGGTGCAAGCGAATTTGTTGTACATTTTTCTGATCCTGGGTGCGTTAGGATTGCTCCTCTGGCTTTTTGTTCACAAAGCCCGTTCTGTTAAGGGCAATAAGGGCGCCTGATGTTTTGATGATTTGGGAAAAAGGGCTTTCCTTCCCTTTTCCTTTATTGAAAGCGAGATTAGTTTTTTGCTACCTGAGGGCTTTTAAGGTCATTTTTAGAAACTACGATCACGATGGTTTTGATTTTTCCTTTGTCTTTCTCTGTAATGACCTTTTCAACAGTCTCTCTTTTGGGTTGTGGATGGCAAAGATCATCCCATTCATCCGTCAGCTGATTGAACACTTTCAGTAATGTTTCTTTACTGATCCGGCCGTTTTTATAGGCCTCCTCCATTTTCTTGTAATCCTGATAAGTCACTTTTTCCGTATCTGCACTGGAATGGGGATCAGGATCGATTTGTGCCTGAACGCCTAAAGTGACCAGGGATAATGCAATTACGAACAAAGATTTTTTCAGATTTCTCATGATTTACATTTAGGTTTTATTCTTCAAATGATTACACTTCAAATTTCGCCGAAAGTAACGCTGTTGTCAACTTAGGAATGGATCGGGTCGACGAACACACCGGCTGAGCCGGTTTAAACTGGCTGATTACACGACGAGGAGGGTGACAGGGCAGATGAACACCCATCCCCCGAAAGGGAGGCAATTCACACGTAATACCCTGTTGTTCATACAGTTAATATACGAAATTAGTTTGTGCTTCTCTCCAGAAATTGCGGTATTTTTTAGTTTCTTTTTGGCACTTCTTAGCCTTTTTCAAGATAGAACGGGAGTGAGTCAAAAGCGGGTTGGCGTTCGATTGTGTAGCCAATAATATTTTCTATTTTTGTTAAAAAACTGACCTATGCACTACCTCGTAATTGACCTCGAAATGTCAGGGGACGATCCCAGCTGGCATGAGATCATCCAGATCGGAGCGGTTTTGTATACCGAACAGTGGCAGGAACTGGGCCGCTACAAAAGCAATATTTATCCGGAAAATGAAGAAGCCTTCTCTATCCCATCCGCAGAAATTCATGGTCTGAGCCTGGAAGTCCTCAAAGAAGCCCCCATGATGAACGAGGTACTCCCGGAATTCGAAGAATGGCTGCTCGGCTTGCAGGGCAAACGTCCCGATCCTTTTGATAATTCCCGGGCACTGCGATACACCATGCTGGCCGGACTGGGCCTGGTCAACGACTTCAGCTTCCTCAGAGCCGCTTATGGGTTTGAAAATCGCAAATGGCCTTTTTCTTATCGCATGCTGGACATGCAGTCCATCACCCACATCCTTTTTCCTATACTAGAAAAAGCCGGACAGCCGGCCCCCCAACGACAAAGTCTGAAGGCCATCGCCGAACATTTCGGGCTGGAGCGTTCTTCCGACGATCACGACGCCCTGGAAGATGCCTTGCTAACAGGAGCTTGTTTCCAGGAGATCATGAAGCTGATACACAAACTTCAGCTAAGCTTGTAAAATATAATCCTCTACCAGCTTCCGCCTCCGCCTCCACCACCGCCGCCGCCGGAAGAACCGCCGCCCGAACTTGAGGGACTGCTGGTAAAGGCCGACTGTACCGTGTTAATACTGGTACCGAAACTGGAAGAGAAGGTATCAAAAGACCGGGAATAAGAGGTAGTCCCATGATGTACATACCAGCGCGGCGGCTCGGTAATCAAAACAGAAAACTTATTCGTCCATTTCTTGGTCAACCCAAAAGCTACGGCATAGGGCAAGGTTTTATCAAAATACAACGGGTCTTCCGCCAGCAGGCGCTGGAGCTTATCCTTCTCTGCTTTTTCCACGAACATTTTAAAGCCATATACTTTTTGATATAGTTTCCGTCCCGCGTCATTTTTCCTTAACATAAAGGCCTGAATACCGAGGCCTATGAATATCACAGGAAAAAAGGAGACCAATAAGGCCACTTTATTCATAACGATGGCTACAATGATCCCCACGGCTCCTATCAGGTAAAAGGTCGGGAAGAAGTTATTCCAGTTCAGTGAGCTCTTGGTGTAAAGGTTTTTGCCTTTAATCTTTTCTTGCAATTTTTTCTTGGCTACTCCCATAGTCGTGTAAAACTCGTTTTTCAGCTCGCTCAACTCCACCCGGTTCCTGCCGTCGAATAAACCTGAGAAAATATGCTTTTCATAATCCGGGCGATCCCCTGGCAAGTCTTTGAGCTTTGCCAATTCAAACTCCGGCTTGGAGCTCAGCCAGCTGGATTTTTCTTTTTCCACCATTTCCAGGTAACCTTGTGCCCCCCAAAGAGGAATCAGGGCGATGATATCCCGGCTATCAGGGCGATCGTCAATGAAGGCGCCTGCTTCCGATGGTGTCAATTCTTCCGGAGGATAAAATTCCACCATGCGTATTACTGGCTTATCCCAGCCGTAACGTACAAAAATAACGAACATGCCGAGCAGCATGGCGATGGGAATGCCAAGCAAACCATAACGTTTGAAGGCATATTCATACTTGCCGGGTTGGGCGATGGCTTCTTTGGGTAAGCGCACGGCCATGGTCAGCGCATCACCAGGCTGGAGCACTTCCGTCGCACGGCCTGTAATAACATTTTCAGCCGGGTCGTATTGGTAAGTCAGGTTTTGCTGTTGAGTGCCGAAAAGCCCGGCAAAGCCTTTGATGTCCTCCGCTCCTACCGTCACGCCATCAGGCAGAGATATCTGGAAGTCGGCTGCAAAAATGGGAACGGTCCATCGCTCTCCTATCAGATTCCAGTAGAATTCCGTATGCTCCGGCTCATACAAAAAGCCATGATCTACTGTATAGCGGATAATGTAAGTTTGCTCGCCTTCCACATAAACATCCTCATCGCCGATGCGGATGTTCAGGTTACACCCTTCCCGGGTGATCTTTTTTTTGAACCCTTCCACTCCAATTCCGGAAATCAGTATGCGGTTCCGCTTTCCCTCCACTGTATTATAGCACAACGGTATATCCCGGTAAATACCGTGCCGTGGGATGGAATAGGTTACTTTAATGGTCTCGGTGACCTCAAAAGTCTGCGCCCCGCTTAGTCGTACGACAATATTATAATGATCAATGACAAAGTATTCCGCTCTGAGGCCGGAGGCTCCCACGAACAGCAGGACAATAATGACCAAAGGCCTTATCCAGGTATTTAACTTCATAAGGACAAGATTTCATTTGGAAAATGGGCGGTTAAAATTTTACTTCTACTGGCTTTCGTTCCTCCATATTGATCTCGAAGAAAGGATATTTTTCAAAATTCCCCATCTGGGCTACGATCATGGAAGGAAAGGTCTCTACTGCGGTGTTGTTATCCCGGACAACAGCATTGTAATAACGTCTGGCCCGTTGGATGTTGTCTTCAACCTCAAAAAGGGCTTTTTGCAATTCCGCAAAATTCTGATTGGCTTTCAGGTCGGGGTAATTTTCCGCCAGGGCAAAAACAGATTTCAGGGCGCTGCTCAAGGCGTTCTCTGCCTGCGCCTGGTCTTCTACCTTGCCTTCGGGTACGGAAAGGGCTGAGTTGCGAAGGCTGATCACTTGCTCCAGCGTTTCTTTTTCGTGCTGTGCATATCCTTTGACGGTACTGACCAGGTTTGGAATAAGATCGTAACGCCTTTTCAGCTGTACATCAATCCCACTCCAGGCTTCGGGAACCTGGTTTTTCAGCTTAACCAGCTTGTTGTAAATAGAAATGCCGTATAGTCCGATTAAAACAACAACGATAAGCGCAATGATAAAGGCCATGTTCAGTTGGTTTGGTTGATGAACAAGTAAGATAGATACATTTTTTCTATTGAAAATCACCCGTTAGTATGACGAGGTGGTCTTTTTCCATCAATGCATTTTGTAGTTCTTCTCCTATAAAGGATAACTTATTAATAGACTCCTTGAAGCCTGGATACAGATCGCTTATGGCAAAATAAAAAATTAAGGTCAGTTCCGGAGTAGATAAAATGGATTTAAATACGCCCATAAAAAAATGCTGCTCCACTTTATCCTCGAGGATGTAATCCAGGATAAAACGAACGGTTTTCATGTACACTTCCAGCTTCGTAAATTTTTCAAAAAAAGTCCTGGCATAAGGAATAACAGCTTTTCCGGACACCTCCAGTCTTTGGTCCCTAACTCTGAATTTGAAATACTGCTCGTAAATGTAGGCAAAGGCGTCGCGGCCGCGTTTGATCTCGTCCTCCCTTTCGGATCCGCTAGAATAAGTCAGCTCAACCGTGATTTGCTGAAGGTTATTGAGGTGAATGTCTAATAATTGAAAAAAATTACTTTTGCGGTATTGAAGATCACGATTCTGGACTTCAGGAAGGCCCTTACGGTCTTGCAGGTCTTCCGCTCCCAGCCGGTCGATTAACACCAATAATCCCATCCGGATCTTATTAAACCCCATTTCGATCTGAGCGTAGTCCAGCACATTCTGGCTTGCGAGCCGGGACAGGTCATTGAACTGGCTTTTGTAGTTAACCACCTCATTGGCATGAATGGAATCAGGGCTGATCAGCTCTTCTATGGCTTGAATGCCATAGTTCAGTCCTAATGCCAGGCGTTCTTTAAGTTCTTTTTTGATGACGGGAAGGTCCATAATCAGTAAATTAGAAGCTGTCTCCAAAGACCTGCGCCTTTTTCGCCGGCTAATAGTATTTTCAAGCGTCTCCTAAGGCTGCTCATAACGACGAAGGAGTTAGGAGACAGCCTCAATTTACTTAATTTATTGTAATATTTTCTTATACATCTTCGCCAGTTTATACGGACAATATCCCCAGCGAAACAACAAAAACACCAGCGCGTTGGCCAACTGCACTCTAAGATAGCTGTTGTTTTGATATTTCCTGGCGGACACCAGGGCCTTGGACGGAAGGATGTGTAAGGGAAATTGCTTCTTGGCCCGCCAGACGAAATCAAAGTCTTCCATGATGGGCAAGGTGTCGTCAAAACCGCCCAGGTGATGGAAGTCTTCTTTTTTGATGAAAAAGGTCTGATCGCCACCGCCGCTTGTCATAAGGTCGTATCGGGTGAGGCTGGCGTTAAATTTCAGCAGAGGGGAGTCGGAGTCAAATTCATAGCAAAAGCAGCCC
Source organism: uncultured Saprospiraceae bacterium (assembly GCA_964548175.1). Taxonomy (GTDB): domain Bacteria; phylum Bacteroidota; class Bacteroidia; order Chitinophagales; family Saprospiraceae; genus JANQPA01. Next base: position 2,559 of record CAZJQS010000036.1, on the reverse strand, counting down.
ATTCGATGGCCCTGGCGGAAAGCTTGAGTGAGGTCTTTTAAGCAGCTTTGGGGGGGAAATACGTCGGCATGTACGAAATACAGGATTTCTCCTGCTGCCTGAGCAGCAGCGAAATTCATCTGCGCCGCTCTTCCTCTGGCCGGTGATTGCAGACAGGTGACTCCTTCTTTTACAGCTACCTCCTGTGTTTTGTCCTCACTTCCGCCATCACACACGATGATTTCGAGTAATTCTTCCTGATGGGGTATTTTTTTCAGATAGGGCAACAAACGACCGAGGTTTTCTTCCTCATTCAGCGCCGGGATGATTAGAGAGACTCTCATGGTGGATCTTCTTGTTGTATTGGAAAAACGTTCGAAAGAAGATACGGATATTTTCAACCAACGGTTTTTTAAAAGGCTTCCCCAACAGTAAAATAGGGGAATATCTGCCCTTCTTCATTAGCGCCGAGATCAATCCTCAGATTTACCTTGTCTTCTTTACTCAGGCGGATGCGCAGTCCGACGCCAAAAGCGAGGTGTACCTGTTCGGACATCAGCGTATTCAGGTCCGGCGCCACGCTGGCGGCGCTGCCGAAAAATGTCATGCCGAAGATACCTTTGATGGGCCAGCGGTATTCGGCCTGGAACATCCACAGTGATTTATCCCTGAACCGGCCTTCGAAGTAGCCTCGCATTTTCCTAGGTCCGCCGATCAGGGCCAACTGTTGAAAAGGAACATCTCCCGACAGGAAGTCGACATAGGCATTCAGCGCCAGGACATTCTTTTTCCCTACCGGAATATACTCGCTGCCGTCAAAGGAAAAGCGGGAGAAGTTAAAATCACTGCCCAGGAAGGGGCGGTTAAAAAAGGTGACGAATTTGTACCAGCGTCCTTTGGTGGGAAAAAAGACCTCGTCCCGGTTGTCCAGGTCAGCGATCAGGCCCAGTCCGGATACTACGCTGCCGTCGCCACCGGGCACATCGGTGGTGGACAACAAGCCCAGGTCTTCTTTTTCCACGATATCATAGCGGTCATACCAATAGCGGATACCCAGGTAGAGGGACGGCGCCACCAGGCGCTGCAGATTGAAGCGCACGCGGGGGAAATCCGCCTGATAAATTTCCCCTTCCTGCGGAGTATCATTACCGATGCCGAAAAACTGATAGACATACCGGTAATAGCCCAGCTCTCCGGACCAGAACCAGCGCTCGTCATCTGAATAAATGAAATAGGGAAAATAGATTAACAACTGGCGATTTTGAGTATAAGCCAGCCCCAGTTCCACCTGCGAGGGTCGCGAGTCTTTGGGTTCATTGCCGAAGCGGAAGGCGTATAAGCTGCCGATGCCGCCTCCGAAGCGCGTCTCAGGAGTGTAAAAGGCCAGGGGTAGGACGATCAGGCTGCTTTTTTCGATAAATTTCCTGGAAGAGTCGGAAGGTTCTTTTTCGTTTTGCCCAAACAAAGGCATAGCCAATAAGCTTAAGAGCAGGCTTAAACCCAGTGCGTTGTATTTCATTCCAAGTGCGTTTACAAGAAGGCGTTATGATGGTTATTAACTTTTTGCGTAAATAAACAGGAATACCAGGGTGAAGTTTATGGATGATCGGCAAAGATAAAAAATGCCTGCATTTTTTTCCTGAGACTAATGGTCTTGATCATGGAACTAATGGAAAGCAATAGTGGTTCGATAGGTAAAGCAGAGCCAATTTCCGTTCGAAAAATAAACGCCAGTTAACGCCGCCTTGCCTTCAAATGATTAATCAACTTGTTTGCAAAAAAAAGCATGGACAATAAACAAAATACTTCCATAACCACCGAAAATATCTCCCGGAAAAGCCGGCGCTGGCTGACGGCCGCCTCCGTCATTGTACTATTCACAAGTTTAACCCTCAACTTCTACCAATACCGCCGACTGCAAAGTAAAGACCAGGAAATCACCAACCTTCAAACGGATAAAGCGGTTTTGACCGAAGAGGTTAACCGCCTCCAAACGCATTTGAAGGAAAACCAGGCGCAACTCGCCAATATCCTGAATCCCAACACTCGCACCATTATTCTGGATGGCGCAGGAGTCCTTGACGCCAGCACGAAAGTAAAGGTATATTGGAACGAACAGGAGCAGTTAGTTACCGTCGACGCCTCTCAACTTCCGGAGCCTCCCGAAGGTAAAGTCTACCAATTGTGGCGCTTATCTTCTCTGGAACCGCTTACTCCTCATGATGCGGGCTTACTGGAAGGTTTTGCAGATAAAGATTCCAAATTTTTCAACAGTACGGTCAGCGGAACGACCGCTGCTTTTGCCATTACCCTGGAGCCGGCGGGTGGCAGTGAAAATCCGACTTTGGATCAGTTGTACGTGCTGGGGACGGTGTGATTCGGCTTGTATGCACAAAGAATAGATTTTAAAAAAGATTTTATCTCCCCTCAAAGGATAGTGTCCTGCTGGAAAGCGACCATGAACAAGCCACTTTCAGCGTAAACGCTGAAAGCCGAACATCGTGAACGATGGGGTCCGATGTGGTCCGCCTTCGGCGGGAAATAACCAAATAATCAAATAATCAATTGTCCTGGAGACAA
>CAZJQS010000035.1:0-60561 GCA_964548175.1 uncultured Saprospiraceae bacterium | reverse complement strand
CATTTGATTTCACTGATGGCTAAAGCCGCTTAAAGTGCTAAAGTCGAGCTAATAGAATCGTATGAAAATTTTTTAGATAAGAATCGTCTATATTTAAACAAAAAAAATAAATAGCCTGCCGGCAAACATTTAACGAAGCGGGCATGAGGGATGTACTTTGGTTTTTTTTACGCTTGGTAAAGAGAAGCGGCTAAGCTTCCGTGACAAACCATACTGGCATATGAAAAAAAGATATCTGATTATTTTAATTATCTTATTTACACTTCCAACGTTTGGGCAGAAAATGTTTTCCAAAAAAGAGGTTATTGAAGATTTGCATTTTTTGCGCGAGTCTTTGAAAAATGCACACTATAATTTATATGCCTACATAACCAAGAAAGCATTTAATGAAAATTTTGAAGAAGTAAAGTCATCCATTACAAAAGATAGCCTCTCGATTCTTGAAGTTACTTCTTTATTTCAATCCGTAATTTCTAAAGCCAATAATGGGCATACCGAAATCCCTTTCCCGGGGGCTGCTTATAGAGAATACGCTTACTCAGGAGGGACGCTTTTCCCTCTAGAAATAGCATTTGAAGATGGTAGAGCACTTATCCGAAAGAACTGGTCAAATAATGACGCCCTTAAAATTGGCGCCGAAATTATTAGTATAAACAATCTGCCGATAAATGAAGTGCTGCAGAAAATATATCCATTAATCTCAGCTGAAAGAAGATATTTTAAACTTGCTAAGCTAGAGCTTTTTTCCTTTCCAAGACTTTATTGGCAGGCATTTGGTGCGCAGAAAAACTTTGAGATTGAAATAAAGAAAGATGATATAATTGAGAATTATCAACTCAAATCGATAAACCTAATTGAAGAGTATGAAATGAGAAGAAATGAGTTATGGTTTGAAAATAGAGAACTCCAGTTTCTCAATCAATCTGCCTATCTGAAACCAGGAAATTTTAGCGGTGACGAACAAAAGTATAAGAGATTTATAGACTCCGCTTTTGTGGAAATTAATAGAAAGAACCTTCCTAACCTTATCATCGACCTCAGAAATAACCTGGGTGGAGATGACTCTTTTAGTGATTATCTGGTTTCATATATCGCTGACCAACCTTTTCGTTGGAATTCAGCATTTACACTGAAAACCAGCGCAATTTTAAAAGCGCATGTCCGAGAGCATTTTGACACCACCAATGCTTTTTGGCAAAGCGTATTAACTCACGAAGATGGACGCATCTACCCTTATGAATTTGATGAATACCAACCGCAACCAAAGGATAAAAGATATGCGGGTGAAGTATATGTCCTGGTTAACAGACAATCTCATTCACAATCAGCAGTGACAGCAGCGCAAATTCAAGACTACAAACTTGCAACCATTGTAGGTGAAGAAACTGGAGACTTCCCCAGCTTATATGCCAGTCAATATAGCTTTTTATTGCCTCACACAGGGATTAATGTAAAAATTGCTAAAGGCTACATCGTACGTGTGAATGGAAGTAAAAAAGCCGAAGGTGTAATCCCCGATATATGCATAAAAGACCATCTGATAGATGAAAATGATGAAATCCTAAATGGTTTATTAAAACACATTGAGAAAAAAGACTAAGCACAACACGGTACCAGCGTAATGCGTGCGAAAGTGCTAAATTGGTAAAGTGTATTGCTTCTAACACATTGATTGAAATGAAAAAAGTCCTGCCAGCTGGTTTTTTCTGGTTGTTTTCCATTCTGTTGATAAGCGCCTGTGGAAATGTTTCGAACAACAACAGCCGGGAAGGTGACCAGGCCTCCATTATCATCGCCGTGGCTGCCAATATGCAATTCGCCATGGAGGAATTAACCGAAGCTTTTACCAGAAAGACCGGGATCCGTTGCGAAATAACGGTCAGTTCTTCCGGTAAACTAACTGCCCAGATCAAGAAAGGAGCACCCTTTGATGTCTTTGTATCCGCAGATATGAAGTATCCCCTGGAAATTCTTAAAAGTGGCTTGGCTGCAACTCGGCCTAAAGTCTATGCCTATGGGAAATTGGTATTCTGGTCGATGAAGGATGACATCAATCCTTCCTTAGAAATGCTGCACAATAACTCTTTTCGGCATATCGCTTTGGCAAACCCGAAATTAGCTCCGTATGGAGTAGCAGCTATTGAGGTGCTGAAAAATCATCAACTATTGGAAAAGGTTGAAAAGAAACTCGTATATGGCGAAAGTATTGCCCAAACCAACCAGTTTGTCATCACCGGAGCCGCAGAAGTCGGATTTACGGCCATGTCAGTCGTTTTGTCACCACAAATGAAAGGAAAAGGTAAATGGATCGAAATCAACCAAATTGATTATCCTCCGATCGAACAAGGCGTGGTGGTGGTAAAACGGGAAAATAGCCCGGCGGATAATGCCTTGAAATTCTATGAATTCCTTTCTTCAAAGGAAGCTATAGCCATTTTGGAAACATTCGGCTACGCAGTCCGTGTCGATAATTGAACGTTTTTTTTGAATATCGATAGGTTTCCAAAAACAAATCGCAAACCATACGCTATGCATAAAACAATTACCACTGCCTTTGTAAGTCATTAAAATAAATTGAAAAATAAACACCACCTCTTCACAAATGAAACAAATTATCCTCATTCACCTCCACCCCACCATACTTTTTCCTAAACCGTAAACGCTTCCGGTAAGGAAAAACATCCACCAACTCCCCACTGCGCAGTTGCTTCTGGGTATTGATCCAAAAGGTCACATCGAACAGGTCAGCATGGTATTTCAAAAATAAACTTCTGAGCTCGGGACGACCAATGAGAAAACGGGTAAATTCTTCGGGAAAAACATCATCAGGACCTACAGAATACCAGGGCTCAGAAGACATCTCATCGTAGTAATCACGAGGCTCGGGAATGCGGCGAAAATTGTAGTCCGTCAAAAAGCCGATCTCGTCGTAATCGTAAAAGACCACCCGCTTCAATCGCGTAACCCCAAAGTTTTTTAACAACATATCCCCCGGAAAAATATTCACCGCCGCCATTTGCTTGATGGCTTTACCATACTCATTGATGGCTTCTTCGGCTTCCTCCATATTGGCCTGCTCCAGGAACAGATTGAGCGGAACCATCTTTTTTTCCACGTACAAATGCCTGATCTCAATCTTGCCGTCCTTGATCTTGATCTTGGAAGGCGCTTCCTTTTTCAACTCTTCCAGCAGCTCTTCCGAAAAACGATCCAGGTCGAAGATCATGCCCTGAAAAACATGACTATCCGCCATGCGTCCAACACGGTCGTGCAAAGAGACCAGCTCGTATTTGTCCATCACCTCCTGCTCCGTTACGGTTTTGGGCGGCGGAAATTTATCTCGAATGACCTTGAAGACCATATTGTAAGTCGGCAACGTGAAAACGATCATGACCATGCCCTTGATGCCAGGGGCAAACTGGAACTTGTCCAGCGATTTGTTGAGAAAACGGAGCAAGTCGCGGTACAAGACAGTCTTTCCGTGTTTAACAAATCCAATGGAGTTGTAAAGCTCCTGCAAGCTTTTAGTAGGTAAAATGGTCGTCAAAAAATCCACCATCTCACTGGCAATATCGGTATCAACAAGAAAATAGGAGCGGTTGTAGCTGAAAATGGAGCTGACATCGTTGTACGTCAGCAGAGCGGCATCTACTAAAATGCCTTCATCACCGTGTAAAAGCGGCAGAACGAGCGGGTGGTACTTGTCTTCCAGAAAAATTCTTCCTACCAGATAGGCGCCTTTATTGCGGTAAAAGACCGACTTGAGCATTTCCAGACGGGCGTTGCGTAGGCTCTTTCTATCCAGCTGCAAAGTCTCGTTAATGGCGGCAGCGATGTAACCGATATCCCGATCCAGGTTTTCAAAGGGGACGTCAAAGTTGAAGTAAAAGGAAATCTGTTTGACTACATCCTCCAGCGGCGGACGGATAAAAAAGGTATGGTAAATGGGAATAGTAGACCTGAATTCCCGGTAAGTACTGGTCGCATGAACGAACATCAGGTCTTCGTCTACATTGATGCGCCCCTGGTGAGTATGACGGAAAATAGAATTGAAGTAGGTCTCAGCTATGTTTTTAGTGTTAAAATTGAGGACTTCCTCGTGGTACATGACCTTCATTTCCCGCCAGATCTCCGTATCATAGGCCTTTTCGCCCAGAAAGTCCTTCACCTTTTTGGTGGTTTCGCCTACGGAATCGCGGTAGAGCGTCAGGCGGGTGCGGGCATCAGCCTGTATGCCGTGCCAGTCTTTGTGCTCAAAGCGGATCTTGGCCCTTTTGGTAATGCGCTTGAAGTTATGGTGGTAGTGTAGGTAGGCTTCCAGAATGATGTAGGCGGCATCGTAAGGAATGAGTTTTTCAAACATTTGGCGAAGTTTTATCACCTAAATATACTAAGTAAACATGAGACATCTCTGAATTTTGTCGCTTATCGCTTAATAACCCAAAACCCAAAACCCAAAACCCTGAACCCAAAACCCTGAACCCAAAACCCTGAACCCAAAACCCTGAACCCAAAACTCAAAACGGCTTACTTACTGTGGCGGAGAGATAAAGAAACCTAGTCGAAAATACAAACTATTATCCGGTCGAAACCTCAGATCATCAACACCGGGAACCATACTATCCAGCCGGGTATTTAAGTTGAACTGATACCCTCCTTTGACGTTCACCCAAACCAGAGGAACAACCTGTCTTTCCAAAGAAAAACCAGCTTGTATTTCCGCATGCTGGAGCACAAAAGGGTCAGTCTGATCGCTTTTTCTAAGATCGGTCGGCAGGTTGACGCCGAAGGTACTGCTGCTGAGCTGAGTCCCGACCAGCAGATTGGTTTCCTGGTCTACATTCCATCGCAGTTGAATATCCGTTGGAATAGTGGCTTCCAACCCGAGATTGTCACGGAAGTTTTTATTGTAAAAAAGGAAGGGCAACACTAAAGTACGACGTGGATTTTTGCTGAAACTTAGTCCAAATCCATAATCCAGGTCCCTGTGGGGTTTGATCCCATAAGCCAGAATAGCGCTATAGCTGACGAAGGCCCGTTCAAAATTCAGGAAGCCATCATAATCACCGCTGGAATTCACCTTAAAGCGCAAAGCCATGTAATGACTGGCGTCCAGCGATTTGATCGCATACAAAGCCAGGCCATGACTCTTCAGCCGGGTATCATCTAATGGTAGCAACAAGGGACTGCCGTTTCCCATAGACGGCCCCATAGCTATATCCTCCGGTTGAAAGGAATAGCCGGCCAGTATTTTCAGGTCAGGCTTTAGCAGCAAGGGAGCCTTGACCTTGAGCGTAATAGACTCTATGCCGTTCAAATGGTAAGAATTGATCCCTTCGTTGACGCCGTTCCAGCGTCCTACATTGGCCATCTGGTAAGAGAACTCCACGCCTCTGCTCCTGGACTTATTATCCACCCCCGGCGTACAGAACGCTTTTAAAGGGGTATGGATATTGGCGCCCAACTGCGCCGCCAGCTTACACAGGCTGCAGCATAGAAAGCCAAAAACTAAAAGGATCTTAATCTTCATAAAATGTGGTCGTTTTCTTTGGTTCGGGAAAACGGTTAACGCGAAACACCAGGGCATGGCGTTAGGTAAAAAGCCGCTTACTCCTTCTGCCCGGGGTTGTGTAAAAAGTCTTCGTACTCTTTTGCACAGCTATTAAAATTCTTTTTTGAGTTTTTACACAACCTCAAGCAAACGGGCACGATGAATTTCACACAATTCTATGCCCATTGATTACTACTCTGACGTTCCAAACGACGGAAGTCACCTATTATTTTGCGGGGATTTGTCGTACTCACGAAAAAGGGAGGATTTATCACACACTCTTCCAATGTTTTCGCAGAGATGTATTCAATGTAGGTTCTTTACTACAAACACTCCACTTATTTTGACAAAATAAATCAGTTAAGGGTTTGTTAAAGGGTAAAATATGCATAAAGAAAGTTTTAATGTTTAGACATTGGTTATTGGTTGAGCTTCAGCCCCAGCTAAATCTAAGCAGGAGTGAGATGGATAAATTCGGATGGTAAGTAAGAAAACCATTTCAAACATAGGTTTTGTTGGCGCCTTAGGCGCCAACAAAACCTATGTTTGAAGATAATTTGCCGCCCTCTAGTCGGCAAATTATCTTCAAATATTTTTGTACAAGCACTTATAGCATAAATGACCTGTGCGGCAGTCATGATGGTGGTTTTCTGTTGGTTGTATAGTTTTCTACAAGATACAGGAAGTCTGAAGATTTATTTATATTTTGAAGGAGCGGACTTCGGTGTCCATTTCCTAAAAATAAACAATAACCAGTATCAAATGAATCAATTAAAAACAGCTATCATCCTTTTCCTTTTCTTTACCGCCTGCTCCCCTTCCGACGATCCTTCTAAGCAGGTATATGATGAGCTTCCAAAACAAGGTTATGTCTCCTCTGCGCATCCGTTAGCCACACAAGCCGGGCTGGATATTCTGCAGCAAGGAGGCAATGCCTTTGACGCGGCTGTCGCCGTAGCGGCAGCTTTAAATATCGTAGAGCCCGTGATGTCGGGCATGGGTGGATATGGGACCATTCTGATATACGATGCCGATAAAAGAAGAGAAGAAGGAAGCGCAAGAGGGTTTTAGTTTTCCTTTTTGAACAAAACCCGGGCAAAAAGTATTCTTTAAGAAACTCCTTCCGCGGGCGGAAGGAGTTTCTTAAAGAATACTACATGTCCACTACGTTTACCTTTTTCCTCATCATCTTTAACATAACCATGCTGCACACAGAAAAATATCCGACACCGACAGAAGTCCTGATCGAGGATTTCCAGCAAGATCAACATTTGGACTGGAACATCATTAACGACGGCGTTATGGGAGGGGTATCTCAAAGCGCTATGAGCATCACCCCAGAAGGGTTCGGGAAATTTTCGGGGCGGGTGTCTCTTGAAAACAACGGTGGCTTCGCTTCCACCAGGGCGTCCATAAAAAAGCTTGACCTCAGCGAGTCCAGCCAGATCGTGCTGCGCGTAAAGGGGGATGGACAACGCTACAGCTTCCGGATACGCACCGATCGCTATTTTGACGGCGTTTCTTATAAAGCTTCCTTCGACACTCAAGCCGGAGAATGGATCACTATCCAACTCCCTTATAAAGATTTTGTGCCTACCTTCAGAGGACGAAAGGTCAGTGCGCCACCCCTCACTGGCGCTCAGGTCAGTCAGATCGGCTTTTTGATCAGCGATAAACAGGAAGGACCCTTTGAGCTTTTAATCGACTGGATTAAAGCTGGATAAAAGTATAACAATCTGTATGATCAAAATTTAATTCTTTATTTTTCCACAAAAAAACATAAAGTTTTACTATTTAGCCCACAATAACCATGTCTGATTAACTCCTTGATCTTATTCTCCCTTTCCATTATTTTAAGGGTATGAATCATTTAGCACACGACCTTACGGGATATCTTCATTTAATCAGCTCTGTTCTGGCGCTGATCTTTGGCACTTCCATTCTAATAATGAAAAAAGGCACAGCCCTCCACAAAAAGATAGGGTATGGTTATGTTGTTTCAATGGTTATTTTGCTCGCCACTTCCTTTATGATCTATCGCTTGTTCGGCGGCTTCGGCTTGTTTCACATTTTTTCTGTCATTGGAACTGTTACGCTGGTCGGAGGCATGCTTCCCGCCATCTTAAGAAAGCCTGCCGACTGGGTGGAGCTGCATTTCCACTTCATGTACTGGTTAGTGATCGGTCTGTACGGCGCTTTTGTATCTGAAGTATTAACGAGAGTGCCGGAAACACCCTTTTACAGCATGCTGGGCGCCGCTGTTTTTGCAGTGATGGGACTGGGTTTCCTATTCTGGTTTTGGAAAAAAGGAAAATGGTCGGAGGAGTTTAAGGCGTATGCTAAGGAAGTATCTGCGGATTAAAGGCTATTGCCAATTGTTCGTTGTTCGTAAATTGTTATCGTATGTATTTAATGCTTAATGAATAGGCGATAGCCAACATAATCACCTAACTTTCTCTTTTAATGAACATCAGAAAAAGACAACTAAAAATAAACTGGACTTATGCCCTTGGCGAGATCATTATCGTCATCATTGGCATCACTATTGCTTTTGCCTTAAACAACTGGGCTGAAAATGCCAAAGGACGAAAAACAAAAAAGGTTGCCTCCACACAACAAATAGAGACAACCCCATACACCCTAATATTTGTTTATTTTTTCATTTGGTTAATTGGGGATTTTTTTTTGCAACTAAATCTACTGATCAAACCACCACTAGGGGTTAATAATTATCGTCTATCTGTTAATAGCCTGACAACCATCATCCAAAATTCAACACCCAACATCCAATCCCGCTTCCAGATGGACAGGCTATCCAACATCTAACATCCAAGAGCAGAAATCATTGCCTTGAAATTAACCGAAACACAGAGGAGCGACATCATCCTTTTGGGTGAAATTAGAAAAACAGACATTGAGGGCATAAAAAAAGCCCGTGCGGAACACGAGCTGAAATGTTTTACCATAACTTACACACATTATAACTAATTACAATAAGTGTGCCAATTTTCATGTTACTCCTCTATAGGAGTGGGGGGTAACATATTAATAATGCTGTCGATCTCATCTTTTATACTTTCCCGTTGTCCTCTGATCTCACGATGGATACCCGGCGGGAACATAGCTTTATCCAGTATCTGATCATAATCATCTACAGCTAGTTTGGCGCCTCTTTTACATTCCTCCAGGATGGACTGCCGGGACTTGGCGGAAACTGTAGTAACGATATGGAGCCAGGCGCGGTGCAACTGCCCCAGAAAAGCCCCCCCGGGCTTTGGAACTGCGCCATTGGACAACAAGGTCATTTCCAGTTCGTCGATAAATCCCCGGTGCATTTTTGCGCAATGGAACAGCCACCGCCGCAAAGGGTTATCACTGGTAAGATTTGCAGCTTCGCTATATCCACGGGCAGCATCGTAGTTTCTTTTCAAGAGGTCATTGAGTGCATTTGCTTGATCAGTATTAAGTTGCATAGTTTGTTTTTTAAAAAATGAAAGAACGGCTTCATCATACTTCTGTCTTGCCGGATTCGACGACTGCTTTCAGCTTTACATTTCCATCCTTTCTTCGGACGGCGACTACTGCATCATCGGTGCTGAGCAAATCATTGTCTTCAATTTCTTCAATAAGACTGAGTGCTTGTTCGGCGCCTTTCCTGTTGTCAAAGGCTACAGCGATCAGTTTTTTCACAGCTAACAAGATTTACTCATTAAACATTGATAATCAAGGGCATGTTCAGTAAAAAATGGAGAGTGGTTCTTTTTTCATTCACACAAAAAAGTTGCTGAACTTTCGAATAAAAGAAAGAGTTAAAAAAAATGATTATCCATGATTTTTGCTCTTGAACGAGTCAATGGAAATTTTAAAATTTTAGTCGAAAAAAAAGTGACTTCATCGCATTGTAAAGTCTAATGCCCAAATTTTACCAAATGGAAGAACAAGCCTTTTCATACAACATACAAGAAGAGTTAGAGCATCAATACCGGTTATTGCTCAATCACGACACTTCCCTTCAGGCCAGGCTGGAAGCCTTTGATTTCATTGCAGAAAGTGAGGTCGGCGATACGCCGCTGATCAGGGCGAGGAACGTGGAGCGGGAATTAGGTATCCGGCAGATCTATCTCAAATTTGAGGGAGGCAACCCTACCGGTTCGCATAAAGATCGCATCGCTTTTGCCCAATGCAGGGATGCCCTGCGGCGGGGCTTTGAAGGCATCTGCCTGGCTACCTGCGGCAATTACGGGCTGGCCTGTGCCCTGGCGGCCAGGTACGCAGGGCTGCGCTGCCTGATCTTCATGCCGGAGCAGTATCACAGCAAAAAAGTAGAAGAGATGGAAAAGCTGGGGGCAGAAGTACGGAAAGTCAAAGGCGATTACGAAAAGGCCGTAGCTGATGCTCAGGCTTTCGCCCAAAAGCAGGAACTGTATGACGCTAACCCGGGAGGCGACAATACTGCTTTGCAACTCAGGGCCTACGGCGAAATAGCCTATGAGATTTACGACGAACTACGCGATGCCCCCAAGATCGTAGCAGTCCCGGTGTCCAACGGCACCGTTCTGGCCGGTCTGTTCAAAGGATTTGTGGGACTTTACCGTAGAGGAAAAACATCCCGGATACCCTTACTGGTGGGGGGATCCTCTTATAAAAAGAATCCCATCATCGATGCCTATTTGAAAGGAAAAGCGGTTGTAGAAGACTTATCCCCTCAGCACATTAAGGAAACCCCCATTAATGAACCGCTGATCAACTGGCATTCTTTTGACGGGGACATTACGCTGAATGCCATCCGCAGCACGAAAGGATGGGGCGCCAATGTAACCGATAAGCGTATGTTGCAACTATCCAAATTATTGAAAGATGTAGAAGGGCTGCAGGTGCTCCCTGCTGCTACCGCGGGCCTTGCTGCGCTGACTGCCGCACCTGACCCTGCCATCATCCAAAACGATCGTTTCGTGGCGCTGATCACCGCCAGAAAATAAAAGTTTCAACCATGAAAAAACCTTTAGACGGCAACGCTATCGTATACTGCGAAGGCGCTTTCAACACCACCAATGGCAAAACGGCTCACGGGCTGGTGCGATTCACAGAGAGATACCAGGTTCTTTGTGTCATTGACAGTAACCATGCCGGCAAAGATGCCGGTAAAGTACTCGACGGCAAAGCCAACGACATCCCCATCTTCTCCTCCTTGGACGAAGCAATGAAGAACGCCGCTTCCAGAAAACTCCGGGCGGATTACCTGGTAATAGGACTGGCCCCTGACGGCGGCCGCCTGCCCGTAGCAGCCAAAGCCGTTATCAAAAAAGCCATTTCCTTTGGACTACATATTGACTGCGGATTACATGACTTCCTGCCCGATGACCCTGATATCGCCGCTCTGGCCAGAGCATTTGACGTTCGCATCAGAGACATCCGCAAAACACCTCCCCGGTCAGAACTCCACTTCTTCGAAGGCAAAATAGAGGAAGTGACCAGCCTTAAAGTCGCCGTCCTGGGAACCGACAGCGCCATCGGCAAACGCACCACCGCATGGGCACTGGTAAACGGCCTTCGCCGCTCAGACCATACTGCCGAGATGATCGGTACCGGACAAACCGCCTGGATGCAAGGCGCCCGCTACGGAATGATCATGGATTCCCTGATCAACGACTTCGTCTCCGGTGAGATCGAACATGCCGTCTATTCCGCCTGGAAAGAACAAAAGCCTGAAGTCATCGTCATCGAAGGGCAGGGCAGCCTGCTCAACCCCGCTTATCCCGGTGGATTTGAAATACTTGCCGCAGGGCGCCCCGATATCGTCGTTTTACAGCATGCGCCTAAAAGAAAGGTCTATGATGGTTTTCCCAATTATCCCATCCACCCTCTGGAGCGCCAGATCGAGGCTGTAGAGATCATTGGAGGCAAACCGGTAGTGGCCATTACCGTCAATCATGAAAAAATGACCCGGCTCGAAATTGACCAGGCATGCCGGAAAATTGAACAATCCGTAGGGTTGCCGGCCTTTGATGTGCTGGTGCATGGAACCAGCGGACTGGAAGAGGTCATTCTCCGTCACGTAAACCGGTAAGTAAAAGATAATCGAGTTTTTTCAAAACCATTGAATCCTTACAAAATGCGTCCCATTATTCATCGAAACACCCCCTATTTGGAAGAATTACTGGTCATCGATCAACTTACGGTCGGCCCTGTCCGAATAGAACCCAGGCGGATCGTCGCCCCCTATACCCTCCTTACCAATGATCAGCAGACCAGCAGCAACGACTTGATCTATACTTATGATGAGATCGTCTTTCAACCCGAAAAGGCGGAAGACCAAAACCTCGCCAGTATGATCACTGCCCAACTGGCGCTGAACTACGGTCTTTTCTGTAAAAAGATCGTTTTCAACGGCTTGTTCAATGGTGTCGACCGGCGGTTTCTGCTGGACATGATGGAAAACACCTCCCGGGAGATCTACGTCAACAAATTGTTGTGTCCAAACTTCTTTTTAGAAGAGGCCTTTCAAAGTTTGCCGGTTCTGAAGCAAAAACGATACACCCAGGCGGAGGTGCACTTCGTGAACACCAGCTTTTCGAGTGAAGTGCCGGAGCATGTGACCTGGAACACAGATTACCAGAAGCACTGTGTCCTGTCGAGCGGAGGAAAGGATAGCCTGCTAAGCTACGGGCTGTTAAGGGAAGCTGATAAAGAAGTTCATCCCATTTTTGGGAATGAAAGCGGCCGCCACTGGTTTACCGCTTTAAATGCTTACCGGTATTTAAAAGAGGCCGATCCTAATACTTCGAAAGTGTGGATGAACAGCGATCGTCTTTTTGCCTGGATGCTCAGGCATCTTCCTTTTATACGGCCTGATTTCGCCAATATCCGGGCAGATGATTATCCGGTACGGCTCTGGACGGTCGCTGTTTTTTTGTTTGGAGTGCTTCCGCTGATGAAAAAAAGGAATCTGGGCCGACTCATTATCGGAGATGAGTATGACGCCACCCAGAGAGTGAATTTCCAGGGCATTCCTCATTTTAATGGTTTGTACGATCAGAGTCGCTTTTTTGATGAAAGCATGTCTCGTTTTTTCCTGAAAAAAGGATGGAACATCAGTCAGTTCTCGCTGTTGAGGCCCTTGTCGGAACTGTTGATCCAAAAGACTTTGAGCCATCGTTATCCGAATTTACAGGCCCACCAGATCTCCTGCCATGCTGCGCATGAAGAAGGAGGCCGGATACGTCCCTGTGGGAAGTGCGAAAAGTGCCGGCGGATCATAGGCATGTTGTCGGCCATAGATGCAGATCCGCAGCATTGCGGCTACACGAAAGCGCAGGTCGAAGCGGGCCTGGCTGCGCTGGCGGGTCAACAGCTTAAGCAGATCGGATCGGATGCCGGCCACCTGTACTATTTATTGAAGGAAAAGGGATTGATTGAGCAGCCGGAAGCCAAGGCCTATCCACAAATCATGAAACTACGTTTCGACCGGGAACGCTCCACCGTCAATACCTTGCCCAAAGACCTGCGGGTACTGCTTTTCCCCATTTTTCTGGAGCATGCAGAAGGCACTGTTATTCGAAAAAACAGACAGTGGCAGGACATTGACCTGATGGATCATCCTTTACTGGAGGCCGGCTATCCGTTCGAGCTGGACATTGAAACGCCTGTGAATCCTTCCTTTCCAGAACATGGCGTATTGTGGGCGGAATTAAGTTGGGAAGAAGCAGAAGCCAGAACCCAGGCGGTCGACCTGGCCATCCTGCCCATCGGCGCCGCCACGGTGATCAGGTAAAAAATATTCTGTAAGCCCAGCAGAACGTTATCCGTCTGGGCAGGAGGTATTTTCTTTCGCCTGCGATACAAAGCCGACATAATGCTGACGACAATATTACCTCCCATCAAATAAATCAGGAAATTGAGCAGTGAAACAGCTATGTGGGAAGGTAATGCCATCTGGGAAGACCACTCCAGAATGGGGGAATAAAACCACAAGATGACGCCTAGTACAACTATTTTCAGTAAAAGGATCAGAATTCGAATCATGTTCATCAGAATTTGTCTAGCTATAGAACATTGTTGAAAGCAAACATCCTCATTGTTTTTTAAATATTTTTATTCCAGGACCAGGAAGGTAGTCTTTTTTTCAGGAAGCTTATTAAAGTGATATTACCAGGTAAGTGGTTCAACAAGAATACTATTGGCTGGGGAAAAAGGACGAAGGACTTTTTCCCCAGCCCCTATTTTAAGTGACTGACCATACTCCAGTTCATTTTGTTCAGGCTTTACTTACCGGCATAAAACCAGAGGGAAGCTTTTTTTATTATTATTAAAGGGGAGAAAGCTTACTAAAATGAGTGCAGTCGGTTTTTATCCCCTTACCGAATGAAGAGAGAAAGCTATTTCATAAACAGAATACAAAACAGCACCATGAAAAACCTTAATTTTTTTTCACTGCTCCTGATGATAGGACTGCTTTCTTCTTGCGTAAGTAAGCAGAAATTCCAGGATATGCAAGCGGCCAGAGATCAGGCCAGGCTGGAATACGAAAAGCTCAAGATGCAATTCGACGAATGCCAGTCGCAAGCCGTCAACTTCCAAAGCCGGATCAGCAACCTGGAAAGTTCCCTGCGCCTGAAAGAACAGGAGCTGGCCGTCGCCAATAATGAAACGCAAAATGAAAGAAACCGCAACAGAGCCTTGCTGGAACAGATCAATTACCTGCAACAATCCAACACCAACCTGCTGGACAGGCTTTCCGATCTTTCGGTAGTCAGCAAAACCGGCGCCGAGAGCATCAAAAAGTCACTGGAAACGCTCAGCAAGCAGGGAGATTATATCCAGCAACTCAATCGAACCATGCAAAGAAAGGACTCCGTCAACCTGGCCCTTGTCATGAACCTGAAACGTTCGCTTGCTGATGTTAATGACGAGGATGTGACCATCGAAGTCAAAAAAGGAGTAGTATATATTTCTTTGTCCGACAAGATGCTGTTCCGCTCCGGCAGTGCCGTTATCAATACGCGCGCTATGGAGGTGCTGGGCAAAATTGCTATGGTCGTTAATGACCACCAGGACCTGGACATCCTGGTCGAGGGTCATACCGATACCGTGCCCATCAGGACGGCCTGTTTGGAAGACAACTGGGACCTTAGTGTGAAGAGGGCGACATCTGTTGTCAGAGTATTACAAAACAGATTCAATGTAGATCCGGCCAGGATGACGGCAGGAGGGCGTTCCAAGTATATTCCCAAAGCCGATAATTCAACGGAGCAAGGTAGGGCCATCAATCGCAGAACGGAGATCATCATATTGCCTAAGCTGGATCAGTTTTTCCAACTGCTGGAGGCGCCAACGGCGAGCACCGGCAATTAAATAAATAGGAGACAACCCGGAATTTTGAAGATTGAATTAATTGATCGCTTTGAATAACAATTTAGTATCCGGATCAAGGATGAGGTCTTTGGGTTTTTGATCGATGCCGTTGATCAAAAACTCCTCTTTGTCTTTTTCCAGGATAACTATTTTTCTGGTCAACTCTTTGCCTTCATCATCGATAAAAGCCACTTCGAGGTTTAGGCGATAAGGATTTCCTTTTTGCTGTTGTTTGATGTTTAGCCAAAGTTGACCATCCTTTTTCTTATATTTCCAATCTACATTTAGTTCCGGAACTCCACCTTGAAAGACCCACTGCTGGAAAAACCACTCCAGGTCTTTACCGGATATTTCTTCCATAACTTTTTGAAAATCCTGGGTTAGGGCGTTGCTGTATTGAAAACGATCGTAATATTCGCGAATACCCTCCCAGAAGGCGTCTTCGCCGACTTCATTTCTGAGCATGTGCAATACCCATCCGCCTTTCTGGTAAGAGTTTGTATTGAGCAGTTGATTGTAATTGGTAATGGATTCATCTACTATAGGCCTATCGCTGGTGTTCGCAAAATTGAGCACGGCGTTTCGTTCGTCGATCAATCGTTTGACCAGAGCGTCTCTGCCGTGGCGCCATTCGAAGTAGAGGTCGGTAAAGTAGGTAGCAAATCCTTCGCTCAACCAAACGTGATGCCAGTTGGCTTCGGAGGCCGAGTTTCCAAACCATTGGTGAGCAATTTCATGGGCCAGCAGGCTTTCGATGCTTCGATTACCGGAAACAGAATTTTCGTAGTAAAAAATATTACCGGCATTTTCCATGCCGCCGTAGCGCGTTTTGGATTGCACGTTAGCCAGTTTGGCATAAGGATAAGGCGCGACGTGATCCATAAACCAATGCAGGACATAGGTCGCCTGGCCGTAGTCGTAAAAACCAGCCTCCCGATCCTGGGGAAAGACCCAACTGCTCATAGGGATACCTTGTACCTCGCCCAGGTACTGCACTGCGAAAGGCGCCACGCCGATGACCATGACTTTGGTCGGCAGGACGATATCGGTTTTCCAGTGAGTTAGTTTTGTTTCTGCATTCAGGTCAGTTTCTTCTATGAGACGGCCGTTAGCGACTACCTGATAATGGTTGGGAGCGGTCACGACGAATTCCACGGTAGCTTTATCGGAAGGATGGTCGACGGAAGGCAGCCAGTGGCGGGCCCGGTTGGGCCAGTTATCGCCGAAGAAGGTGCGGTCTCCATGCTTATTTTGGCCGATGACGAGGCCGTCTTTGGGTATGCCCTGATAAGTGATCAGGTAGCGGCGCTTTTCACCTTCCATGCTGCGTTCGGGTAATTGAATGGTCAGCTTATCCCCAGCCTGATCGAAGGAGACGGGGTTTCCATTTTCCAGTACTTCGGCGACGCTCATTCCGCTGCCATCGGAGAGGCTGACGAGGTCGAGGAAGAAGGATCGAACGGCTTTTTTGAACAGGATGTTTACGCCGGCCCGGCCTTTGAGCTCCTTATTCCGGTCGGTCAGGGTCAAGTCAAAGCGATAATGCTGAACATCGATTTCAGAGAAGCGCTCATGATGGTCCTGAGCGGACAAGGGAGTCTGTATGACCAGTATTGATAAGAAAAGCAACAGTTTTTTTAGCATTGCACCGGATTTGATGTAGGGGCGAAGATACGAAAATAGTGAAATTTGCATTTTTGAAAATCTTTGCATTTTAACATTTCTTTGCTAAATTTTTAAATGATTTAATCATTTTGGCTTGAATTCAACCTCAAAGGTCTTTAAGACCTTTGAGGTCTAAGCACGTATCCCCCTCTCCTCATTAGAGCACCTTAAATAATTAACAATCAAACCTATACAAAAATCACACCACAATTCCGCCTCCTCAGATCATCACCTTTTCACTCCTAACTGTCCTTTTTTCGTCCTTTTGCTACAATATTTTTGCATCAGACCCCATCAAATCCAGGTTCCGTTCATTTACTGTAACTCTAATTTCTTTTAGTGCAAAAACCACTACTTCTTCGGCTTTTTCCATTTCCTAATTTCAAAAATTTGGCCAAGGTCCTTATCTTGACCTCAAATATTCTCAAGTCAATTAATTCAACAAACAAAGTGATTCTTATGAAAAAACAATATTCCTTAATCGCCCTTCTCTTGCTCATGACCCTCAGCTTTCCTCTGTTGGGACAACGCAAGGCTAAAATGAAAAGCCAGGAAACCGAAGCTGAAACACAAGAAGTTGCACTGACAGACGACGCCTTCAAAGCCCTGAAATGGCGAAACATCGGCCCTTTCCGGGGCGGCCGTTCCAATGCCGTGAGCGGAGTAGTCGGCGATCCAAATACCTATTATGCAGGCTATACCGGGGGCGGCGTTTGGAAAACTGATGACGCCGGGAAAAGCTGGTATAACATCTCAGACGGCTGGTTCAAGACGTCTTCCGTAGGGGAAATCGCCGTGGCAGAAGCCGACCCAAATGTCCTCTATGTGGGCATGGGCGAACATGCCGTCCGCGGCGTTATGACTACCTTCGGCGATGGCGTCTACAAATCGCTCGATGCCGGCGAAACCTGGGAACACATCGGACTTACCGAAACTCGCCACATCGCTGAAATCGCCATCCATCCCTATAATCCGGATGTAGTCTTCGTGGCCGCACAGGGCGCCCTGCACGGCCCCAGCGAGGAAAGAGGCGTATACCGCTCCAAAGACGGTGGCAAAACCTGGGAAAAAGTACTCTATGTGGACGAAAATTCCGGCGCCTCCGCCATCAGCATGGATATGAATAATCCGCGTATCCTGTACGCCGCCACCTGGGACCATCGCCGCCTGCCCTGGCAGGTGATCAGCGGAGGCCCCGGCTGCGCTTTGTGGAAATCTACCGATGGCGGAGATACCTGGGAAAAAATCGTTAACGGCCTGCCCGAAAAATTAGGTAAAATGGGGGTCGCCGTTTCCAGAGCCAACAGCAAGCGCGTCTACGCCATCGTGGAGGCAGAAAAGTCCAAAGCCGGCCTGTATCGCTCCGATGACGGCGGCCAAACCTGGAAACACCTGTCTAACGACCAACTGATCACCTCCCGTTCCTGGTACTACATGGAGGTTTTCCCTGATCCTACCGACGAAGAAACCGTCGTCGTTCTCAACGCACCTATGATGATCTCCAAAGACGGTGGCAAAAACTTTTCCCGGGTAAGCGTAGGCCATGGCGATACCCACGACCTCTGGTATAACCCAGAAGATGGCCACAACATGATCCTGGGCGATGACGGCGGCGCAGAGATCACCTTCGATCAGGGCGAGAACTGGTCCACCCTGATGAACCAACCAACCGCCCAGTTCTATCGCGTTAATACCGATAATACATTCCCTTATAATGTTTATGGCGGACAACAGGATAATTCCTCTGTAGTGATCGCCAGCAGAGGCGTCAGAGGTGGGATCACAGAAGCCGACTGGCACCCCGGCCCGGGCTGCGAAAGTGCTTATATCGCCTTTAATCCTGATAACCCGATCCAGCTGATCGGCGGCTGCTACCAGGGAATTATCGATGTCCTGAATACCAAAACTAAAATGTCTAAGGACGTTCGACAGTATCCTTCGCTTAAACTGGCTACCGAGCCGAAAGATATGAAATACCGTTACAACTGGAACGCGCCCATCGTCACCTCTCCGCACGATCCTAACACCATCTACCACGCAGGTAATGTGGTCTTCAAAACAACGGATTGGGGCGTCACCTGGGAAGTCATTAGCCCGGACCTGACCCGCAACGATCCGGAAAAACAAGGGAAAGGAGGAGCTCCTTTCACCAACGAAGGGGCCGGCGGTGAAAATTACAATACCATCTACTATCTGATCGAATCTCCTTTGGAACCAGGCGTCATCTATACCGGAAGTGACTGCGGCCTGGTGCACCTCACCAAAGACGGCGGCCGGAACTGGACAAACATCACCCCTCCAAACCTGCCGGAATGCGAGATCCATGCCATCGAGGTCTCTCCCCATGATAAAGGCACAGCCTTCATCACCGCCAGTCGTTATAAGTTTAATGACTTTTCTGCTATGGCCTATAAAACGACAGATTATGGAAAGACCTGGACGCCAATCAACAGAGGCATCGAAGAGGACGACTTCCTCAATATCATCCGCGAAGACAAAAAGACGCCCGGTATCCTCTATGGTGGCGGTGAAAGAGGCTTCTACCTGTCTGCCGACGGCGGCCAGAACTGGTCGCGATTCCAACTGAACCTGCCTGTCGTGCCCGTTACTGACCTGATCATTCAGGATAATGACCTGGTGGCGGCCACCCAGGGACGCGCCTTCTGGATACTGGATGACCTGAGCGCCATCCAACAGACCAAAGCAGACTTCGGCGATGTTGCCCTGAAAATGATCGCTCCTAAAACGACCGTACGCTTTCCTTTCGGCGGAGGTCGCAGACGCGGAGGCGGCTCTGTCGGTCAAAATCCGCTGAACGGCGTTATCCTGGATTATTATCTGAAAGAATCCGTGCCGGATTCCGTAAAGGTCACTTTAGACATCCTGAATGCCAAAGGACAGGCGGTTCGAAGCTATTCCAATCAGAAAGATAAGGATGATTCTGACCCGACCATTTCAGTTAAAAAAGGCCTGAACCGCTTTAACTGGGATATGCGCACCGAAAATTTTGAAGATGTTCCGGGTGTAGAGATGCATTGGGGTAGCTATACGGGCTATATGGTGGCTCCGGGTGACTATAAAGCACGCCTGACCATGGGAGACGAAAGCCAGGAGGTAGCCGTCAAGCTCGTAGCAGACCCAAGACAAGAGGTAAGCCCCTCTACCTGGCAGCAATACGAGCAAATGCTCGAAGAAGTCCGTGGAAAAATCGCCGAAGTCAGCCAGGCTCTCGCCGACGTCGGAAAGATCCAGAAGCAAATCAATACGTACAACGAATTAATGAAAGACTCCGAAATGGAAGGCGCCGAAGAGATCACAGAAAGTGGCGATGCACTGGTGAAAAAACTGAAGGATTGGGAGAAAAACGTGATCGAAAAACGCTGGAAAAGCTCCCAGGACGTCATCAACTGGCCCGGTAAGCTGAACGTGGAATACCTCGAATTGAAAGGCGCCATCGACGGCTTTTATCCGGAAGTTACAGAGGGCGCTAAAGTACGTCTGTCTGATCTCAATAAAAAATGGAATACCTACAAAACAGAATTGGATCAGCTGATGAACGAAGACGTGAAAGCTTATAATGATATGTTCAGACAAAAACAAGTGCCAGCCTTGATCACCGCTGGCGTGAAATAAACAGGATACTTCAAGGTGCTTAATTGAACAATGTTATCCTAAAAATATACACCGCCGGCGCCGGCGGTGTATATTTTATAGAATAACTTTGGGGTTATGTAAGCAAAACACGATGGTTAACCAAACCCAAAATGCTCCCAATCACATCAGCAAAACCTTGATCGGCCTGACGATCTCACTCGTTATGCCTATTATACTCGTTTTTTTACTGACCAACTACATTTCAGCTCCCACCATATCTGAAACGCAGGAAAGCACCATCGGTCTGGTATTTATGTGGTGCGTATTTTTCCTTTTAACAGCCTATATCGTTTTTTTTGAAAAAAAGAGCCTTAAATCCGTCGGACTAACAGGGATCAAATGGAAACCAATACTGACCGCCATTGGCCTCGGTATTTTGCTGTCAATGCTGATCCCTGCGATTTATCTTTTGCTGCCTTTATTATTTGGCGATACTGGCTCCTCACTCGATGCCTCATCGCAACGTCCTTTTATACTCGTGCTATTCGGCATCATTACGGCTGCGGTAACGGAAGAACTCTTATTCCGGGCATATCCGCTGGAAAGGTTGAAAGCCATCTCCGGTAATCATTTTTTGGGAATTGCCTTAAGCATCACCGCCTTTTGCCTGGTGCATCTGTTTACCTGGGACTTGTATCACTTGATCGGACTGGTGTTGCCGCTTGGGCTTATCCTGACTTTTATTTATTTAAAGACAAAAAATTTGATCTTTACTGTTATTGTACATTTTGCTATTGATTTGCCTTTGCTTTTTTATATGATTATATTCATCCCCACTCCTAGCCAATCTCCTCTCTGAATAGCCCCTACTCCACTCTGGCTAAAGAACTGATTAACCGTTGCGCCGGCGCCGGCATCGCGGGCATCGCCTTCCCGCCAGGTGTAGTGAAGCATGATCTTGAGCCGCTTTTTATTGAGGTACCAGTTGATCCCGAAATCATAGGTCGCTTCCGTGCCGCTAGAGCTTCCTACAGCCTTGGCATCGGCCTGTTCGGGTTCCGTCAGGCCGCCGTTAAACTGCATGATCATAAAGCTGGGTTCCAGGAAAAAACGGCCCAGCGTCAAATTATAGCCCATTCTCAGATGCCCGGTATTAGAGCTGTAGGTAAATTCCCGGACGCCATTGGTCGGCAAGTCACGGACGCCTTCCCGCCACATGAAGTTCCAGTCGCCGTCGACGGTCAATCTTCCAAGATTGAGCAGGAAGTCTATTTCTGTGGCGTAGCTGGACCTGAAGAGTGCCGTCTCGCCCTGCCAGGAACCACCGAACCCTATCGAAAGGCCTCTACGGGCGCCGAAGTAATTGATGTCGTAACCGATCTTATAAGTGGTCATTTCCGGATCACCGATGTACAATACTGTACGTCCCACTAACAGGGGCGAGAATTGCTCCCCTACTGAATTGCCGCCGTTGGTATGGTAAACGGGGTTAAAAATACCGATGTTGTAATTGAGCCCCAGCTGCTCATCCTCCCTGAGCCACAAGCCCCCCAGGTTGATCCCCAGGGCCCGCCCGGGGCCGGTGCCGACCAGGTGCCTTCGAATGTAATTCTGGGACATAGACTTCTCCATAGAATTGACGCTCCATCCGGAAGTGATACTTTCCCTGCTAAGCTGTGGCCTGAAATAACCTCCGACGAGATGGAGCGTTTCTGCTTTTTTACTGATCTTCCATTGTGCGAAAGCATCCCAGATGCCGAATTCGGGCAAAGAGCCGTTGTTGCCTCCTCCTACGGTTCCGCTTAATAAGTCCCTGCCGATCAGGTCATAAGCGCCGACAACGGTAAACTTCAGCTTTTCGTAAGGCGCTATTCGAAAACCTAGTCGAGCCCGCCTGAGCATAAAGTTTATTCGGTCATCCACTTGTTCATAAATGCCCGATTCAGCCTGAAAAACTTCCTGCCCGAAAGTCTGCGTTCCCCAAAGCTGCACCATCACGAAAGGCTCGATCTTAAAGTCATCTACCGGCTTCAGCCAATGGTCAAAGTCCTTTTGCCCAACTACGCTGAAGGAAAAGAACAATAATGCCAATAATGTGGTAATTGACCTTCCTTTCATAACATACTCTAATTTTTAATTCTTGGAAAAAAAAACAGACAGCTGATCCAACTGTCTGTTAACCCTAATGAAAAATCACCCAAAATATAACCCTAATTCTTCTATCCCCCGAAGCATAAGCAAAGAAGGATCGTATATATTTTTTTACTTTCGTCTTTCTACCTTCTAATCCTAATGAGGCAGTCTATCTCTCACCAGGCCATAGGTAAAGGTTCCCAGGATGGCACCCACCATAACCAGGCCGATGATCCAGTAGCCGTGGCCCAGTAAAATGTACATAGGCCCCGGGCAACAGCCGGTGATAGCCCAGCCCAGTCCGAATAAGGTGCCGGCCAGCAGGTGGCGGGGAATACTTAATTTCATAGGCGTGTAACTGACCACTGTACCGCGCAGGGTTTTCATATTGAACTTCTTAGCCGCCCAGATGATCGCGGCGCCTACGACTACAGCTGTTCCGATAATGCCGTACATGTGAAAACTTTCAAAGCGGAACATTTCATGGATGCGGAACCAGGAAATGGCTTCCGACTTGGTCATGATGATCCCGAAAAGAATGCCTACGGCTAAAAATGATATATTTTTCATGCTTTTACTTTCTGTTTTTTCGTCAAATTTGGTTAATAGTCCTCTTCAAGGTTAGAATAAACCCGGAAGGATCAGATGGGTCATCAAAAGACCGCCTATGAAAAATCCGATCACCGTGATCAAAGAAGGCAACTGTAGATGAGATAGTCCGGATATGGCGTGCCCTGAAGTACATCCATCCCCGTACCTTGCGCCGAAGCCCACAAGGAAACCGCCGCCGAGCGCAAGCAGAATACCCTTAATGGTAGTGAAATTAAGTAATTCAGTAGGCACAAAACCACGGCCGGTCCTGTCCGCCTCGGGATAAGCCAGGCCAACACTCTCCAGATGAGCCTGGGTGGCCTCCGAAATAGCTACCGGCTCAGGACTGTTGAGGAAAAAAGCCGCAATAACGCCGCCAATCAAACCACCCACTACAAAAGCGATTCGCCACCCCTCTTCCTTGAGGTCCATCTTGAAAAAGCTACTCAGCTTTCCCGCTCCCAGAGCAGTACAAGCCGATTTGAATGTAGTCGAAACACCAAAACTACGTCCCATCCACGTCAGTAAAAACATAATGCCCGCAATGGCGACACCAGAAACCGCCCAGTGCCAGGGCCGGCTGATAAAATCTATAAGTGTTGTTGGATTAGTTACTAATTCCATCTCGTTCGATTTTCGTTGGATTGTGAAACACTAAAAAAATTAAGCAAATTCATTAATCACATGCGACAGCTGCACGGCAGACTGCATGCCGGATTGCCGCCACTTAATTTCTCCGTTTTTGAATAAAATAAAGGTTGGCACCCCATGGATCTGCATCTTAGCCGCCAAAGCCTGATTGCGATCCACATCAATCTTGACAATAGTGGCTTTGTCTCCCACCTCTCCGGCTACCTCTTGTAAAATAGGCGCCATCGCTTTGCAAGGACCGCACCATTCTGCTGAAAAGTCCACCAGCACCGGCTTGTCACTGTTGATCAACTCGCCGAAAGAAACTTTTTTACTCATTATGTTATTTTTATTTTTGCTGATAATTGCTCTTTAATCTCTGGTTAATGCGCTCAGCGGTTGGCGGCCGCCTTATTTATTTCTTAACTTTACTTACAAGGGTTTAAAATACTAACAGGTCATCAATATTCTAATTGTTTAACCTGCAATGTCTTCAACCACACAGGTTTCCTTTTGACAACACAAAGATGCAGGAACTTCCACATCTACACAGTGATGACCATCACAAAAAGACAAGAGGTAATTTGATAATATTTGATGCAATTAAGCAAAATTCAATTCGATCCATCGGCCGGCAGCTGACGGTTCGACTTTATTTTTGCTCCTTATTTCTTCATAAAAATTCAGCATCACAGGGAAAACTATGAAAACAAAAAGTTCGAAACAACTCGTAAACAGTATCCAAACCCTTCCGGCTTCTTTAAAAAAGATCGCCGAAAAACTAGAAAACAACCGCTACCTGAAACCCTCCCAAATGCGAAAGATGATCCTGGAAGCGAATGTTCAGGCGGAAGACCTTAAGCCGTGGGCAGACTTCGACCACCCTATCTCCGATAGCTACGGCAGAAAACTGATCTACAAAGGAGATAACTTTGAGATCATGGCTATGTCATGGCGTCCCGGCGATTTTTCTACCATCCACGACCATGGACACACCCAATGGGGCGTAGTTCAGGTTTTTGGCCCCGCCGAGCACGCTACCTTCAGGGAGAACGAAGGAAAGATCAGTACGCTGGCCCGATGGACAATGAAAGAAAGAGATGCCGTAGGCGTACACCATACATTGGTTCATCAAATGGGAAATGCCACCCACGATAAATTCTTCTTGTCGCTTCACGTCTATGGCGAACCGGAAGATGTAGCTAATGTGACCGGCGACGCCCGCGTTTTTGATCTGGAAAACCAAACCATTCAGCGAGTGGACGGAGGGGTATTCTTCGCCCTGCCTGCAGAGCAGGTCAAGCGCTTTGAAAAGGGGCCCCGACCGGATTTTCCCACACGCCTCCGGCACATGATAGAATTGATTCGCCGCCTTAGGAAAATGGAAAACCAGAAAGCCAATAAAAGCGGAAAAGACCTGCGGTCGGTCATTGAGGATTTTATGTCTGTCGACCATCTTCCCGCTCTCATTCATAACTTAAAAGCCCATACGGACGAAAACGGCCATCAAACCAACTCCGTTTTCTGGAAAATACTCAACTGGGAACTCAGACAGGCGGCCATTCTTCAAAATGAATTGCTCCACGAACAAAAAGCGAGTGATCACTTCCATCAGTATGCTAACCTGTATGACGAAGTCATCTGCAAACCTTGCATGGACCAGTTTATGAAAAACTATCTTGAATTCTTTGTGCAGGAAAAAAAGATCGACCTGTCTGAACAATCCGTTATCTCCGTAGGATGCGGAACCGGCTTAATGGAAGCTTATATGATAGCAGAACTCGGCGTTCCTTATGAGCAGTTATTCGGTATGGACCTGTCTGAAGCCATGGTGGCGGAAGCCCAAAAACGCATCCAGGCTGATGTAGGCGACGTTCTTACGCTGGACCCCAGCGTTCAGCTATGGGATATAGCCTATAGCGGCTTAAATGTATTTCAATACATTGATCACACCCAACTCAAAGAAGCCATACAAAAAACGGCCAATATCATTAAACCCGGTGGTTATTTTATCGGCGACTTCATCACCCCAGACCACATTCGCTGGTATCCGAATGTCATTTTTTCAGCTGATGAACGGACCATCTCGTTACGCTCGCCCGAACTGATTGAAGAAGACGGCATCATGTTTCAACGCAGCGAGATCATCAACGTACAAGCCCAGGGCGAAAAGCTGAGAATCACTTACGCAGGAAAACACAAACGTTACCTGCCGCCGGTTAACCGCATGCGAACTTATTTCGAACAGGCCTTCGGCGGAAAAGTAACACTTTACGACGCCATCAGCTTAAAACCTATCCCGGAATGGGCCGATAGCTGTACGTCCACCAGATACGTGGTTATTGCCCAGAAAAAAGCAAAGGCTCAATGATCTGTGGCCATCAGATTCGGGATGATTCCTATTGGATAGAGCTTCGCTTTAATTTTTAACCAAATTATTCGGATCTTTCCAAACGTAGATTTTCTTTTTGCGGTAATTAATGGACACTTTTCCACAGACCTCTATAAAAGGATGACCTAACAAACCATCAAACTGGGGATGACCGATAGCTCTTATTTTCCGGACATCTATGAAAAGATATTCCATATCTTTAAAGGTCTCATTCATGATGTGGGTCGATGAAATATTAACGGCCGTTACCAGCAGGTCGCGTTGATCCGCACCCCTGAAGATGATGAATTTGGGATCCGTTTCTTCCGATAATCTTTCTTTGTAGGAAAAATCCAACATGTTGGTTTCGGAAGCGGAATCAAACGCCAGGTTCAGCACTATTTCCTCGATCTCTGCCCTGACGATCGGTAAATGATTGGACAATTGAAAGGGGATGACCACATTTGGGGTCCCGTTTTCGTGAAGCCCGGATCTGCGGCTCGGATATTGCACGAGCTTTTGTCTTTCGAAATCGATCAGAATCTCATTACGGCGCATCACGTCAAACCCGATCAACCCCAAAATCGGAGTATCCAACGCTCGCTCTAAATGGGAAAGATCAATAGCTATGGCTAAAAAATACTTTTTCTCGATGCAACCCCACTCAAATGCTTTTACTCGTTTTTCCTGGGTTGGGATCTTTGCATTAGGCCCTATCAATTGAGCATCTGACTCCCGTACACTGAATTGCGCAGCATTAAGCACCAGACAGGGCGCTCCCGTGTCAAAAATGAATAACCCTTTCTTCTGATCTACCCTGGCTTCCACTAAAATAATTCCTTCTCTGACCAAAAAATTCATACTACAAGAATCATCGCCAAAACCCCAGTGCGGCAGAAAAATAAGGAAAATCAACAGTGCATTTTTCATCTTTCTTCGTTTTTTCGTTCTTATCAAATGGGTTAATTCAGCGCCAAAAATAAGTAAAACACCAATAGGTTAACATTTAATTAATATTAAATTAAACTAAAATTTACTTTTAGGCAATGATTTTGGTCTCTTTTTCATTTTTATCGCTGTTAAAAAAAATTCGCTTTTGTAAAAAAATAGAACGGCAAAAATGTCCCGGTCCCATGGAAACATTAGAAGAAAGCTCCTGCTGATCAGATGGCAAAAAAAAGACGCACAAGAGCATGACAAAAATCATTTTTGAAAAATGATCATCGTCATTCCTTGTGCGTCTCCTTTGATTTTTCTTTGCACTAACGGCAAGAAAAAAAATTAATTCAATTCGGGTGATTTTAGGGAATAGTGGAGCCTGCGCCTCCGGCGCAGGCTCCTTTTTTTTATTTGTTCTATACGATCTCTTCAGTGGCGGCTCCTTCCATTTCTCCGCCTTTTTTCTTGCGGGTATTGCGGATAACATACCCCACCGCGATGGCAGCCAGTGCAAAGTTGATCAGGCTACCTGCAACAGGGACCATATCCAGCAATCTCAAAGCCGCAAATAAGGCGATGGAAATACCGATCATCGAGGCGGCGCTCCACTTTTCCTGGCGTACTTTTTTCACCTCGTATGCGGCTACTACTGCTGTAAGAGCGTTAGCCAGTATTATAAGGATAAGGAACAAGGCAAAGCCGACTACGCCAAGCGGAATGCCGATAACTGTTCCGAAAGCTACGGCGCTGGCCAGAGGTAATCCCAGGAACAAGAGCAATCCAATACCCAGGTAGCTTCCCATACTGCTGCGTATTTCCCCTGCATTTCTGTCGAAGAACCGGCCGAACAAGAGGATCAACAAGGTAACGAGTACGAGCCCTGAGATGATCCGGAACAATGTCAGCATCCAGGCCATTTTCTTCATATTCCATTCAAAGTCCATTTCTGATTTCAGTTCCTTGTCGAACACTGCGGTGGCATTATTGACCAGATGGCCATCGAAGTTCACCTTACCCTCTGCGTTCCAGTACCGGACATTTTCGGAAAAACGGGCATCCGCTCCAAGCGCCAGATCCTCAGCAGCAATAACAGAAGGCCCGGCTACTATGGCATCCAGGTAGAGCTCACCGGCTCTGGCATCCAGCTTGCCATCGAACTGACCGCGCAGTTTGAGCTCTCCGCCGGCCACCTTAACATTTCCTTTCACATTAGCAAAAGAATTCACTTCGCCCCCTGCAATGATAAGGTCCCCCCAGACGGTCACCCCTTCATTGATCGTAACCTCACCTCCACTGATCACCAGATCACCGTAAACGTCTTTGCTGATGCGGATCTCTCCTCCAAAAACCCTTAGGTCGTTCCCGGCCACTCCGTTGATCACGATCTCTCCGGCAGCGACGATGCCGTCATCTCGAAGGCTGTCGTTTACGGTAACATGGCCGCCGGCAACAATGAGGTCTCCGTTGATGATCGCGTTAATCGTGACCTCTCCGCCTGCAGCATAAACATTGCCCGGGCATTCTTCATTAATGGTGATCTGGTCACCTGCTTTATAATCGCTGGCCTGAAGGATAGAAAATCCAAGGACGAACGCCAGCATGGTTAACAATATAGACCGTTTCATAATTGTGTTTTTTTTTTATAAACCATCTGTAAATTAAAGGTTTATCTGCTCTTTTGCACTTATTTTATATAATACGGGTATATTTTTGGATGAGTGACGATAAAGCATCCATTAACAAGAAAAGAAGCGTAATGAAGCTAGTTCTTTTCAGGTGAGGAATCCGCCTGATCGAAGGATTTAAGATAGTGTTGAAGCGCCTCAAGCTGCTCATTATCCCCTAAAATAATAAAACTCCCTCCCGGGGTAAGCACTACCGAAGGTTCCGGGTTAACGACATACTTGCCCCCCGGGCCTTTGTAACCGATGATATTGGCCCCGGAATGTTTGCGGAAGAACAATTCGCGGATGGATTTCCCGCGGCAGGCCTCAGGCAGGTCTTCAAAGCGGATCTCTTCGAATCCGATGTCCGACTGGTATTCGTTAGTAATAAAAGAAAAGAATTCGACTGCCCCGGGCTTACTGATCAGGGTGGCCATGTAAAAACCGCCGATCTGCTCGGGCATGACGACGTGATTTGCCCCGGCCAGCGTCAGCTTTTTCTGCGACTTGGGATGCTTAGCCCGGCTGATGATGTTAATAGAGGGATTCAACTGCCGGGCAGTCAACACCGTAAAAACGTTCTCCGCGTCATCAGGAAGGGTGGTAATGATGGAATGAGCCCTCTGAATGCCGGCGGCAATCAGGGCTTCATCGTGGGTGGCGTCATCTTTAATGTACAGGATATCGTCGGGACTCCGTTGTATGTTTTCAATTTCAGATTCACTTTCATCTATAACCACAAAGGGTATTTGATGAAGGAAAAAATGATGAGCGATCTCCTTACCGTATTTACCATAACCACAAATAATCATGTGGTTTTTAAGTTCTTCAATCCTAGTTTTAACCAGATTCTCGTGCATTTTCCTGAAAATTTCCCCTTGGATAATGTAATAAGAAAAAACGGCCAGCAAATAGGCAAAAGCCAGAATATTAAAAAAGATATAGCCGGAAGCAAACCATTTTCCTGCTTCACTTAGAGGCTCTACCTCTGTGTAGCCCACCGTGGAGATGGTGATCACGGTCATGTAGAAGGCGTCCTCAAAAGAATATCCTTCAAAAAAAATAAAACCTAAGATACCGATCAACAAATCACTCACCAACAGAATGCCGCCTAATTTAATACTCAGAAGATTTAAGGGTACACGTTGGAGCGGAAAGGCTTTTTTAAACTTCATTAAACATCTATATTTACTTTTGTAAATATCTGATTATTCTCATAATTGTAGTAGACGCCCGTAAAAAAATGTCGCCACAAAAAAAAGAAACACCAATCATTCAAAAACCCCACGGGGGCTACCTATAATCAATGGGGGATCATACAGAACCCCTGTCGGGATCTGAGGAAAGCATGTTTTGGGAATCACCCATATGGAATCCCTATCGGGATTTACAGATATATTTCGCTTACAGGCACAATTTCAGGATAGTTCAAAAAAAACAGGTCACCAAAATTATAATTCATTGATATTCAATACACCCCAAAACCCAAAACACTTTATAAAGCAAAAAACAACTTATGACAAATCCAACCGCCCGTACGTCGGCTCTTATTCTATTTTTGCTATGCTTTCCTTTATTCCTACCTGCACAGCCGTTGTCAATTAATGGTAAGGTAGTAGAACAAAACAGCCTGACCCTCAAGGGCAAAACAGCTCTACTCAACGAAGTCAGCCTTCAGTTTTACGGTGAAAAACGCCAAACCGACGGCAACGGAGAGTTCGAACTCAGATTAGACCGAGGCAAAGCCCCGGCTTATGTACTCGCCGAACAACCTTACTTCCGGTTGATCAACCAGGAAGCCATAGAACGCCAACTGGCCTGTAGCAGCGAATCGACCATGAGCCTCACCGTAGAAATGGGTAGGTCCCAGACCCTCAACGCCAATTTTTCCCGCTTTCATCAACAACTCAATCAGCTCTTCGCCCAAACCCAGCGAAAATGGTTCGACCTTTTTTACCAGGAACAAATCGACTCTCTAACCACCTTAACCGGACAAAAGAAGATCAGCTGGGGCCAATTGAGAGAATTGATCCAGGAATTGGAGTCCCATATGGAATATTGGGCACAGCAATTGGCCCTGGTTAATCTCGATCATGATGCGGCCGATTACCGTCGCTATTACCAGCAATTGCGCAATGGAGAGCTGGCTTCTCTGGGCGCTGCGATGAAGCAACTGGCCCAAACAAAAGACCTGCGCAACAGCGCGGTTAAGGATTTGCTGGTCAGCTGGTATACAGCTACCGGGCAATTGCCCAGGGCCATGGCCATTTTAAAGAAAAATATGGACAGCGAAACACCCGAAGCCCGAATATGGAAGGAATATTATCGCTTAGGCATGCTTACCGAGTCCTTTGACCAGGTAATGGGCATGGATGAACGGCTCTATGAAGCTGCCTGCGATGACGGGCAGCAGTTCCTTGCCTTTGTGGACCTGACAGAGCTATATGCTGCCCAACTGGACTGGGGAAAGGCGGCCGGAACTTTCGAAAAAGCCCAAAATCTATGGGGAACCAGCCTGAAGGAACATGCCGGTCGCTACGAGCCCGACTATGCCCGGCTGCTGGTCAGCATGGCCGTTCTGCGGTATCAGCAATCCGAGATGCAACAAGCCAAAACACTTATCGAAGAAGCCATCGCTATATACGAGCAACTGAGCCAGGACCAACCGCTCCGGTATGAGCCCGACCTAATGCGATCTCAGGCAGTACTGGCTACTTTCTACATCGCTTACAGCGATCAATATGCCCAGGCCCTGCGCACGTTGAAACCCACCTTGCTACTTGCGCAACGACTGAGCAGGGAACATCCTCAGGTCTATCTGATAGAGCTGGCCGATATGTATATCTGGGAAGGAAGCTGTTATCAGCAGCTTAAGCAATACGAACAGGCTATCCGGTCCTTCGAACTCGCTACCCGATACTATGACCAGCTAGCGCAGAAAAATCCCCTAAAACTCGAACAAGTCTGCACCGGCTATTTCCTCATCGCTGAATGCTACAATCAACTTTTAAATCGCACCAATGATCCCGCTTTCAAGGAAAAAGGCCTGGAAGCTACCCAGAGCGGCCTGCAGAAAGCCGGCGTTTGGCTACGGTACGATACGATCGGGGCTGAAATGATGCAAAAAAATTTGAGGTATTACGAAGACGTTTTTAGAAACTGGAGATAAAGTTTTATGGCAAGCCAGAGGTTGTACTTCCGACTACTGGGCTATCCGCTCCCCGATTCATGATAAAAATCACCCCCCACTCTAACCAATCTCACCAGAGGGGTAAAATTTTTCTATTTATTTGCAGAGCAAGTCAACTCTGCCTCAGCCCGTGGTACTTTTTACAAAACAGCAATTTTATGAAATCGATCAGAAAGATATTGTTTCCTACCGATTTTTCAGATGCCGCTCTTAATGCCTTCCGCTATTGTCTTTTACTGGCGGATGAAGTGAAGGCGGACATTGAACTATTGCATGTCATTTATCCGGAATATGAAAATTTAGATGTCCCTGTAGTTGCCTCCAAAGCCACCAACAACAAGATCGATGCAGCGAAATATACTTTGCAGAGCTTTGTAGACTGGGGATTGGCCCAGATCCAGCTTACCCACACGATCAAGAACTTTCCCACCATCAACTCCAATGTGGAAGTCGGAAATGTAGTCAACAATATCGTAAAAGAAGGCAGGAAAAAAGAAGTCGATCTGATCATACTGGGCCGGAAAGGAGAGCACACTTTATTTGAGCGGACCTTCGGCAGCGTCACTTCCGGGGTGATCGAGCGCGCCGCCTCAGCGGTGATGATCATTCCTGAGAAAACCGACTTCAAAGCAACCCAGATCGTGGCTTATGCCACTGACCTCAGCGAAGCCGATCCTTATCACATCTGGAAAACAGGACAGTGGCTATCGGTTTTTCATCCCATCCTGCATATCGTTCACATTGCCACCAAGCAGGAGAACGGCCACGTCAACCTGGAAGAGATGGACCGCTTTTTTGAAAACCAGGCGCCGGGGCTGCAAGTACAGTTCCACACCATCCAGGGTTCTTCCGTTACTGAAGGGCTTGAGACTTTCGCCGAATGGCACAATGTCGATATGATCGTCATGTATGCTCCTCAGCATAACCTGATACAACGCATCTTCCAAAAAAGCAACACCAGAGCAATGGCCATGAACAGCAGTATCCCCATCTTACTGATCAAAGAAGAATAAAACCATCATAAAACTTAATTCATCAAACAAAAGCCATTTAAAATCAACGCGGTATGGGAGATTTTGCAGTCAATTACATCCAAGGCACCGGACAGCGCGAGCGCTTCATGCGGCATCTGATCAGTGACATTTACGCACTGGACATCTTACTCGCCAACAACTTATTCGAAAAAGGCGCCCAACGCATCGGCGCAGAACAGGAACTGAGCCTGGTCGACCCTATTGCCAGGCCTTCCTGTAAAGGACCTGAGATTCTGGAGACCATCGAAGACCAGAGAGTCACCAATGAGATCGGCAAATTCAATCTGGAGATCAATCTCGATCCGACAGACCTCGATACCGGTTGCCTGAACCGGATGGAATGGCAGCTCAGAGAAATGCTGGCCCTGGTCAATGAAAAAGCAAATGCGTTCAACAGCCAGATTATTCTTACCGGCATTCTGCCCAGCCTTCAGCTCAAGCATCTGACCTTTGATAACATTACACCTGAACAACGCTACATTGCCCTGAGCCAAAGATTGCATGAGCTCAGGGGCAACGACTTTGAAATATACATCCAGGGAACGGACGAGTTGCAAACCAAACTGGACAGCGTGCTCTTCGAAGCTTGCAATACCAGTCTGCAACTTCACCTGCAAGTCGATCCGCAGGATTTTGTCGATCAATACAACTGGGCTCAGTGGACGGCGGCGCCCATCCTGGCCATTTCCGCCAATTCTCCGCTTTTGCTGGAAAAAGAGTTGTGGATGGAAACCCGTATAGCTCTCTTCCAGCAAAGTATCGATACCCGAACGGCCCACAATACCACCCGGTATCGTCAACCCAGGGTATCTCTGGGTAAAGACTGGATATACCGCTCCCCTTCCGAGATCTTCAAGGAGCAGGTCGCTCGTTTTCCCATCCTCATTATAAAGGAAATAGAGGAAGACGCCATCCAGAAAATAGAGAACGGCGGCATTCCAAAACTTAAGGCCCTGCGCACCCACAACGGCACCGTCTATAGCTGGAATCGCGCCTGCTACGGTATTTCCGACAACGGACAGCCTCACCTGAGGATCGAAACTCGCTATATTCCTTCCGGGCCTACGGTCATCGATGAGATGGCTAACTTCGCTTTCTGGTTAGGAATCCAAAAAATGGGATACGAGCACGCAAAAGACCTGAACAAAAAGATATCTTTCAAAGTAGCTAAAGAGAATTTCCTCAAGGCCGCCAAATCCGGCATTCACACTGAAATCAACTGGAACGGCAAATATCGCAGGGTGTGTTCACTGATACAGGAAGAACTGTTGCCCCTGGCCAAAGAAGGACTCGAAGCCATTAATCTTTCATCAGAAGAGATCGATCGCTACCTTAACATTATTGAACAGCGAACCATCCAATGCACCAACGGCGCCATCTGGCAGATCCACAACTACCGAAAATTACTGGAACGCTGGAGCGCTCCCATAGCCATTCAGGAACTGACCAAAGCCATGATCGAACGCCAGGATGAAGACATTCCGGTACACGAATGGCCGGAAGTGAAATGCGCGCCCCTGGTCTCGCTGGCACACAAGCTAACTTTAGTTGGACAATGGATGACCACCGATGTCTTTACCGTCCATGAAGATGATCCCCTCTCCCTGGTTAGAGCCGTCATGGAATGGAAAAATATCAGGCACATGCCCGTGGAAAGTGAAAACGGCG
Organism: uncultured Saprospiraceae bacterium; assembly: GCA_964548175.1. GTDB lineage: Bacteria > Bacteroidota > Bacteroidia > Chitinophagales > Saprospiraceae > JANQPA01. The sequence goes on along the minus strand of CAZJQS010000035.1, from coordinate 26,180 downwards.
AGTTGGTCGGCCTGATCACCCAAAAAAACTGTAAAAAAGCCCTGGAAGAACACAAAGAGTGGGCGGATATGCCGGTCAAAGAGATCATGGTCAAAAACCTGATTACCGCTGAAGAAGACCTTACACTGGACGAGGCCGCCAGTTTGATGGAACAAAATGGTATCGGATATATTCCCATCGTTAGAAATCATCAGCTTCTGGGCATCATTACAGATACTGATATGAAAAAGCTAGATTATAAAGTAAACAGTTAATACTTTGTAACATAAGTAATTAAACATTTTCCCGCCGCGCTGCGGCGGGAAAATATTTAATTCACATATGGTTTGCCGCCGATCGGCGGCAAACCATATGTGAATTACTTTTTGTTCCATAGTAGTTTAGTATTTTGTAATCAAAATTAATAAGCTGGAGCGGCCGCTGGCCGCTCCAGCTTATTAATCGACTGGCCTATTACACGCCAGTTATTAACATTGTTTTTGGAGCCGGAAAAAACAGGCCATTGATGAACCTCCTATACAACAGCATTGTCAACAAACACGACACCGGCATGCACCCGGAGAGCGGTAAACGCTTTGAGCGCCTGGGACCGCTGGAAGAGACCGCCCCCCTGGACGGCTTCCCCTTCCTGAAACTAGTGCACAGCGAACATCATATTGAAAAGGTGCGTGTGGCCAGCGAGGTAGGCGCTTACCTGGATCAGGATACCTTCACCTCTCCGGGGAGTTTTGAAGCCGCCTGCCATGCAGTTGGACTGGCCATCAAGGCGGCCCATACCGGCAACTTTGCCCTGGTGCGGCCTCCAGGTCACCATGCTCACGCGAACAGGGCCAGTGGCTTTTGCCTGTTCAACAACATTGCCGTGGCCGTTCAGCAACTCGTCAATGAAGGTAAAAGAGTAGCCATCTTTGATTTTGACGGCCATTATGGAGACGGCACCTGCGATATTTTTTACCATACCGATCAGGTGCTGTTCTGGTCGATCCATCAATATCCGGCTTATCCGGGTAATGGATTTATCGACGAGATCGGCGCCGGCAAAGGAAAAGGCTTTACCCTCAATGTACCTCTCCCTCCCGGCAGCGCCGACGATATTTTCATGGACGCAGTGATGCATTTTTTACCGCTGGTCAAACAATTCCAGCCGGACGTCATGGCCTTATCGGCAGGCTTTGACGCTCATCAGCACGACATCCTGCTCGACCTTAACGTTTCCACAGATGTCTTTTATAAGATCGGTAAGCTGATGAGAGAAAATTTTGAACGGGTTTTCGCCGTTCTGGAGGGAGGATATAATGTCATCGAAATGCCTAAATGCCTGAAGAGCTTCCTGGCAGGATATAACAACGAGCCCAACCCTTGCCTGGAGGAACCTACCCTGTCAGGACTTCGGGTGTGGGAGACATATGAGATCAACGTATACAGTGCACTGGGGCAACTGAGGCCTTATTGGAAAGAAGCATAAAAAATCATCCCTGTTATCATGCGAAAAAAAGTGGACAAGGTTCTCAAACCCAAGTCTATAGCCATCATCGGCGCTACAGAACGGCCCGAATCCAAGGGATCTATCGTCCTGGATAATTTAATCCGGGCTGGATTTTCAGGCAATCTGTATGCCGTGAACCTCAAACACCAAACGGTCAAAGGCTTGCCGGTCTATCGTTCGATCGAAAAAATCGGCATCAAGGTCGATCTGGCCATCATCTGTACGCCTCCGCATACGGTATCCCGGCTGGTCAGGGAATGCGGCGAAGCCGGCGTAGGCGGTCTGCTGATACTGACCAGTGGCTTCAGGATCCTTAAAGAAGAAGGCAAAGCCATGATGGATCAGATCGCCCAGACGGCTCGCCGGTACGACATGCGCATCGTCGGGCCTAATTGCCTGGGCTATATGAACCCTCGCATGAAGATCAACGCCAGTACGGCGCCTAAAATGCCGCTGACCGGTAATATTGCCTTCATTTCTCAAAGCGGTGCTTTGCTGACCTCCATCCTCGACTGGTCGATTGACCAAAGTGTGGGCTTCAGCTATTTCATACATCTCGGCGCCATGATCGACATGAGCTTTGCCGACCTGATCGATTATCTGGGTGCGGATCCCTTTACCTCCTGTATCCTCATTTACATGGAAAGCCTGAAAGACGCCCGTAAGTTTATGAGCGCCGCCCGTGCTTTTTCCCGAAACAAACCCATCATTATTCTGAAAGCAGGAAAAAGCAAGGAAGGCATGAAAGCAGCCCAGATGCATACCGGGGTATTTACCAGCGCCGATCACATTTTTCAGGCGGCTTTCGACCGTGTTGGCATCATACGGGTCTCCACCATCGCCCAGCTGTTCAATGCAGCGCAGTCCCTTGCTATGCAGCCACGCCCCAAAGGCAACCGCCTGGCCATCGTCAGCAATGCCGGCGGCCCCGGAGTTTTAGCCACCGATTACCTGGTCGAGCATGGCGGCCAGCTCGCTCAATTGTCAGACCTGACCCTGAATAAACTTAATGAGTTACTACCGCCGACCTGGAGCCAGGACAATCCGATCGACTTGCTCAGCACGGCCAGGCCGGAACAATTCGGCCAGGCCGTCCGGCTTTGCATCAAAGATCCGCAAGTTGACGGCATTTTAGTGCTCCTCACACCTCAGCTTCATTCCAATCCATCAGAAGCAGCCCAACAACTGGTCAAAGTCGCCAAATCCAGCCAAAAGCCCATCCTGGCCAGTTGGATGGGCGAATCCGATGTTCTGGAAGCACGCGAAATCCTTGAAAAAGGGGGAATCCCTAACTATCGCTTCCCGGAGAGCGCAGTAGATGTGTTCGTACGTATGCATAAATATGCCCGAGACCTGGAGTCCCTTTACGAAACCGTTCCGGCCACACCGCAATTATTCACCCCGGACAGGAATCAGGCGCGAGACATCATCTACAAAGCGCTGGAAGAAGGCAGAAAAGTGCTGTTTGAAAATGAGGCCAAAGCCCTTCTACAATGTTACGAACTCCCGGTTGGAGCCTGCCGCATCACCAAAAACATTCAGCAAGTTCATGATTTTGCTGAAAAAGAAGGCTATCCGATCGTTTTGAAGATCGTGTCCCGGGACATAGACCACAAATCGGAAGTCGGAGGCGTCAAACTCAATATCAATAGCCCCGAAGAAGCAAAGGAAGCCTTTCGCGATATCCTCTCCAACATCAATCGCATCAGGCCTGACGCCCGCATCGAAGGCGTTTTGGTGGAGAAAATGGTTTTTAAAAAGTACGAACTCCTTTTTGGCGCCCATAAAGACCCGCTTTTCGGGCCGGTGCTGTTGTTCGGTCGCGGCGGAAGGGCGGCGGAAGTGTATAAAGACATCAAACTGGGATTGCCGCCGCTCAATATGTCGCTGGCCAGAAAAATCGTCGAACAAACCAACCTTTTCCCTCTGCTGCAGGGTTACAGCAATATCGAAGGCGTTAACCTGGAGGAACTTGAGTTCATGTTGTGTAAGTTTGCTTACCTGGTCATGGACTTTCCTGAGATATTGGAAGTAGAGATCAATCCCTATGTCGCAGACAGGAAGGGCGGAAAGGTGCTGGATGCCCATGTATTGCTAGATACCCACCTTCCGATCGGAAAGACCAAAATCTATGGTCACCTGGCCATCTCACCTTATCCCGGCAGGAAATACAGCAAGACCGTGACCATCAAAAACGGACGCGAGGTCCTGCTTCGCCCCATCATGCCGGAAGATGAGCCCATGATGATCAGGCTGCTGGAAAGCGCCTCCAGCCAGTCGCTTTACCTTCGCTTTTTCGGACATGTGCCGAAAGTCACCCACAAATGGCTGACCCGTTTTACCCATATCGACTACGACCGCGAAATGGCCATCGTCGCCGAAATTCAAAGCCAGGATGATGGCGAAAAAGAATTGATGGGCGTGGTGCGCATCATCGAGGACGCCTGGGGAGAGAGCGCCGAATATGCTATCCTGGTGGCCGACAAGTGGCAGGGACAGGGCCTGGGAAATCTCCTGACCGACTATATCCTCGCCATCGCCAAGGACCGGGGCATCCGCAAGATCGTCGCTTCCGTCCTGCCTACCAATTCCGGGATGATCCATATGTTTGAAAAGCGCGGCTTTAGCATAGACCGCAGCAGCCTGGAGGCTTATGAGGTGGAGTTGGAGCTGGACAGCATTTCTTTAGGTATGCAATAGAGGGGAAGCAGCAGAAAACCACTCCACCTTTGTTCTGTAAAAGGTGCTGCTGATACAGCCCCAGGGCTGACCAGCAGCTGGGTAGTGTCCACCGGAGAAACTCCTGGGCACTTATCCTTGAAGGGAAAGGATATTTATAGTTTGTTCGATATGTTCTTTGTTCAAAGGGATAGAGACAACAAAAAGCGGACATCCAAAACCGATGTCAAAAGGATTTTAGTTTTCCATTTTCTGTTTAAACGGTGTGCTTGGGCAAATAACACTTAAGGGCTGATACATGCTCAGCCTGAGTTTTCCAGTGTTTTTGGGACAGGATGTTATTGAATCTACGACTGTAGTAAATGCGGGATAACTATAATTTCTTCAAATATAAATTTCTTTGGTAAGAATTAGGTAGAAAGTAGAAAGATTTCTGCCTGAAATGGACAAATAGATACCTTTTTTGATTGTATTTCTTTCTACCTAATACCTTCTACCTTCTACTAAAGTTGCTTCGCAACTTGAATTAGATAATCTTTTAACAGCCTATAATAAACGCCAATCTCTTCTTTTAAATCTTCCGTTACTCCCTCGCCCTCTTCTTGCTGTATGCCGGCCAAAGCGTTCACTTTCAGGCGGACATTGGCCCGGTACATTTTATAATAGTGAAAAATTTGCTGGTCTTCTTTTTGGGGCATACAGGCATTCCGGGCAAGGTACGCTGAGAGGAAGTGCCTGCCCAGATCGGAACGACCGTAATAATCCAGGTCCATACAGAAAAAACCGATATCGCTGAGGACATCCAGGGTGCGGAATTCTTCGCTGAATTCGATGCAATCGAAAATGACAGGCTCTTCGAGCAGAAAAATATTCCGGGAGTGGAGGTCGCCATGTCCATCTACGACGAAGCCTTCCCGGAACCGTTCTTCGAAGCGCTTTTGATGCTGATCGGTGAAGGTTTTGGAAAAACGGACCAGTGCTTTAATGAACCGTTCGGCTTCTTCCTCAAAGTGACGTCCCATAAAAGCAGCGACCGACTCGATGTCGGCAAATTTATTATGGATCTCACTGACGTCCTCCTTTCCTTCCGCCTTTTTGGTTTGTTGGTGAAAAAGCGCCAGTTGATCTGCAATTTTGGTAAGATCCTCCTTATTCACCTTTCCCTGGCGGAGCAATTTGTCCATTTGCCGGGAGTCATCCATTCGCTTCATATGGACGGCATAGTCGATGATCGTTCCTTCTTGTTTGCCGATGAAGGGCTGGCCGTCTTTTTCCCTGACCGGCAGCACCCCCAGATACATATCAGGTGCGAGGCGGCTGTTGAGTTCAAACTCTTCGCGGCAGAAATGGCGGCGTTTGTCGAGGGTCGAAAAATCCAGGAAGGAAAAAGTCAGCGGTTTTTTGATTTTGTAGGCGTGGGTGGGCGTGATCAACACCCAGGAGATGTGTGTCTCCACCAGTTTGACCGAATGCGGCTGGTCCGGCAGTGTTTTTTGATCTACGAGTTGCTGAATTTGCTGACTATTCATGAAAAAAGGGGTAATAGGCTTTTGTTTTGGCGATCATTTCATCTATCGACAGCTGGTCGGACGGCAATATGAGATGATCTTCTTCAAGGGGTTCATATGCTTCTCTGATCTTGAGATACACATCAAAGTCTGCCTCACTGTATTCCCGGGCCTGGCTAACGCGTTCTTTGATGACCGACTCATCGGCCATGATCTCTATCCAGTATAATGAGCTGGAGGTGGCCCGGGCCAGTTCCAGGAATGGACGGCGCAATGCTTTTTTAAAGAAGGTGCCGTCGACGATGACCACGCGTCCTTCTTCCAGTGCAGTTCGGGCTTGCTGGAGCAATTTGTCGTAAACTTTATTTTTTGTAGCCTCGTCGTATTGCCCCCGCAGGCCAAGCCGGTCCCGGACGATATCGGTATTCAGGTGTACGCCCTTTAGCGCCTCGGACAGAGAGCTGGCGAAGGTTGTTTTTCCGGTTCCGGGTAGTCCCATGATCAAGATTAGCATTGTGATGATGTTTTGCAGCTTTTGCACGAAAAAAACAGGAATCATCCCTCAAAATTCCGGGATGTTTGATGTTTGTTTTTCCTTTTTATCGAACGATCAGAATGGGTTTGTTATCGCATTTGGTTAGGAGTTTTTCGGTAACGCTGCCGAAAAGGAAGCTGTTAAATGCGGAATGCCCCTGGGCGCCCATGATGATCAGGTCGATGTTTTCCTGATCGGCGAATTCAGAGAGATGGGCGGCGGTGCTGTTGTAGCTGTTGTGAATGTAAACCGGCATGATATCGTCCTCCGGCCAGCTGTTTTTTTCTAAAAACTTTTTGAAAGCGCTTTTAGCAGAATCTTCCAACATTTTAACGAAGCCGGTGCCTTCTATAGGACGCATGTAATAATCTGCCGGGGGCAGGTCGATGATGTGGACGGCGATCACTTCAATGGGTTCTACTGCTTTCTTTTTCATATCGAGCGCCGCCTGCATAGCTCTGGCCGAATTTTCGGAATAATCGACCGGCACCAGGATGCGGTGTATGGCTTTTCGGGCTTCTTCCGGGACAAACAGAATATTGGAGGCGGCATGCCGGGCCACGCGCCTGGCGGTAATCCCGCTGCCCTCACTCTCTTTCTTCCGGCCGACGATCAGCAGGCCTACTTCTTTGATCCCCGCCCAGTGGATGAGCTTTTGATAGGGCTCACCTTCTACGACCTCGATGTCGTAATCCAGGTCGTTGTCTTTCCCAAATATTTCTTCAACCTCGTATTTAATTTTGTCTTCTATCTTTTCATCCACCGGATATTCGGAAGAAAACAGCTTGTGGAATTCCAGGTCTACATTTTTAGGTAGAGAAAGATCCGGCATAATGTGCAGGAAATACATTTTTTTGATGTCGATCAGGTCTTTTATCGTGCGGGTAAAGCGCAGGAGCTGACTATCCATTTCGGACAGGTCAAAGGCGATCATTATTCTGCTGAATTTGGTCATTACTGTTTTTTTGGCCGATTGACGATTCTCTTTCGGCTGGGCTTTCGCAAAAAAAAAGAGAGCCATCCCTCTTTTGTTTGTTTATAATCCCATGAACGTACTACTAAAATTTTGGGATGGCCCCATGGTATATTGTTTCGCCGCAAGGCGGCTTATTTGATTCTTTTATTCCACTTCCACCGTTTGATAAGCGGACTCCTCTTCTTCCGGAACATCCACGAAGGTGATTTTGAGGACGCCGTTTTCCAATTTTGCGCTTATTTTTTCATGTGCAATGGATTCGGCGACTTTAAAGGTCCGTTCAAAAGAGTTGAAATCGAATTCTTCCAGGATAAAGCCCTCTTTTTTGCTTTCCCCTTTGGTTGATTTTTCACCCTTTACGGTAAGGCGGTCGTTTTTCAGGATCACTTTAATTTCCTCTTTTTCGAAACCGGGTACTGCAAGTTCGAGGGTAAATAATTCTCCTTCTTTTTTGATGTTAACCGGCGGGATCATTTTGTCCTTATCGTAAGGAATATCGAAAGCACTTCTGCCAAGGAAGTGATAGGGATCGATCAAACGAGCATATCTTTCTCCCATTCGATCGAAGGCGCGGTTGCTGATTTTTGCTCTCCACATAGCTCTGTTTTTTGGTTAAGACTGAATGATGCGGGCATCCGGAGATTTTTTTTATAAAAAAACCGAATGACCTACAATTTTAAGAGGCTGTTTCGGCTGATAGGTTAAGCCAAAACAGCCCCTCTGTGAGTGTAAAGCACGTTGGTTTTTCAGGCAATAAGATAGTTTTTTTCAAAATACAATATTGATGTTGAAAGTCATGAAGGGGGATGATTTTTGTCAAAGGGGGTTTAGACCACCTGACTGAACAATTGTCCTTCTGGCTTTCTACGCCAGTATCGCGCATCCAGTGCCATACAAATATTCCTGATGTAAGGCCTTCCCTTTTCCGTTACTTTGAGTTGGAAAGGGGGACGCTCGATCAGTTCATCTTTTTCGAATTCCTCCATTCGCTGGATGCCGGCATAGAGGGCATCGCAGGTTTGGGCGGGAGCGTCCCAACTGGTCTGCATGCGGCACATAATGTTGAGAATGTGGTAGCGCAGTATTTCGTCCTCTTTACTCAGCAGATGCCCCTTCATGATGGGCCATTCGCCTTGCTGGATGCGCTTGGTATAGGTTTCGATCTTTTTTTCATTTTGCGCATATGCATCCCAGCTGTCGCTGATGGAAGAAGCGCCCAGGGCGATGCTCAGTCGGGTATAAAAAGGCGTGTAGCCCATGAAGTTGCGATGCAGGCTGCCGTCTTGCATAGCCCGGCAGAGGCTGTCGGTTTTCAGGGCGAAATGATCCATACCGATCTCGACATACCCTTCCGCTTCCAGCAATTCGCGGCCCAGTTCGTACAGGGCGCGCTTTTCTTCCCCTTTGGGCAGATCGGCCTCGGAATAAGCCCGCTGGCTTGGTTTGATCCAGGGCACGTGAGCGTAGCTGTAGAACGCCAGTCGATCTGGTTTCAACACTTTGAGTCTATTGATGTTTTCGCGAATATGATCAGGCGTTTGCAGGGGCAGGCCGAAGATCAGGTCGTAATTGATCGACTCATACCCCAGCTCGCGGGCCTGGCGGGTGACGCGCTCCACCTGCTCGTCGGTCTGATGCCGGTTGATGATATTGAGGATCTCCTGCGCAAAATCCTGCACCCCAATGCTGAGGCGGGTAAAGCCTAATTCGCGCAAGGTACTGAGATGTTCATAAGAGGTGGAGGCCGGGTGTGCTTCGAACCCAAACTCATATTGTTCGGGCAGATCGGCTTTGTCGAGTATGCCGCTGATCAGGCGCCTGAGTTCTGAAGGGGAAAAAAAGGTCGGCGTACCGCCGCCCAGGTGGAGTTCCCGGATCACCGGTTTGGAAGGCAGCAGGTCGGCATACATTTGCCATTCTTTCAGCACGGTATTGATGTAGGGCGCTTCTACTGCGTGGTTTTTGGTGATGCGTTTATTGCAACCGCAGTAGGTGCAGAGTTGCTCGCAAAACGGCAGGTGGATGTACAGGCTGACCTCGTTACAGGCCTGGAATGCTTTTTTTACGCGGACAGTCCATTCTTCCGCGGCCGGCGCTTCTTCCTGCCAGTAGGGGACGGTCGGATAGCTGGTGTAGCGGGGCGCCGCTACATTGTATTTTTTTAACAGATCTGATTTCATGATCCTTATTTGCTTTTGACTTGGAAATATTCAGGAGCGAAGGTAAAAGTTGAGAGGATGGAGGGAAATGATAATTGTTAGAGGCCGGAGTTGATAAAAGTCAGTTCTGAATTCTACCCACATTTTGCCCCTAACGGGGCTGCACCAAAATCAAAAAATCCATGCTAAAATTCTTTCGAAGGATAAGGCGAAAATGAAGTTGTTTAAAGTTTCCTGCTGGAAGCGAAAAGCCATCCCAGTAAATGCATACTTTATTGATTTACAACTCATTAAAATAATGTCGATTTAGCTCCACCCACCAGTTTGGAAACTGGCGGGTGAATTGGGTAAGGCAGTCAGGAAGACTGCCACCAACGGGGAAGTCCGGCGTGAACTTAAAAAGCCTGTCCCGGTATGAGCTAGGCAACACCATCCCGGCGGCAGATGTACTTAAGGCTATCGCTGATGCTTTGGAGGTAACGGCCGAACTATCTTTTTTTTACCGTTCTAATCTTTACTTCTTCCTGTGCTTTAAGAAACACTCTTGCGCTACATTTCTCGACTTATCAATGATATACAGCTTATTCCCCTTTAAAAGATATGCATCTTCACTAACGGAATAATCTGTATACTTATACCTTGGCATCATCTCTTTTTGATATTTCTTAGCAAAAAAAACAGAAATAAGCAAAAGCGTATCTCCATAAAGTTCCCATTTTCCCGTTATTTTCTTATCTGCATAAGCTAATGTGTATTCAAACGAACTGTCTCTTTCCAACCTTAAAATTACGCCAGGATATCTTTGCACATAACAAGTACTTTCAAAATAACCTGATGTCAAGCTATTGTACTTTGAGTTACAACACATTATAAAAAAACTGATATTATAACTATTATTTCATTTTGCAAGACCATCGGCGGGCCCTGTGGAATAAAGCTCCGCTTTGCCTTCGGCATTCCACGGGGCGGACTAATGCGGGCGCCCCCGAAGGCTGACGGCGAGAACCCGACCACAGGAGGGTGAAGCCGGCAGTCACGCCTGCCTACCGGAACGTAGTGTAGGTAGGCGCAGCGGCAAGGCCAAACGATTTTCATTTTCTTTACACTAGCTATTATGGCCGCAACTGAAGGGCTGGGTGGGCTTGTGCCAGTGGCACAAAGGAGATTGCAAAAAACGCAGCCCGCCAAATAAGGAAGCGACGAACGCCGCTTTACTGCGTTATCCTTGAATATACACGATCTTTTTGGTCAACCGAATTGCCCCCTTGAGGTCAGGGACGCATATCATCCGGATTTTGACGAGTATCAAAGATGTCAGTAATGAAGATGAAGGGTTTGGCAACCAAGTAGATCAGTTTGTATAACTTCGCTACGATCAGATAACGATGCCCCTGGCCCAGTTCCTCGAGATATTCTTCCGCTTGTCCCAGTTCAGGATTTTGCTCTAGTAACTTAGTCTTCTTTCCAATGTCCTTTCTTAACTTGGTAACGTGAGAGCGACTGCCCTTTCTGCGGTGATAGTCATCGATTTGCTGAAGCCGGCGCTGGGCCGGTTTAGTGATCCTGACTTTCATAACTAGTCTTCCAGATCTTTAAGAGCTTCCTCAATATCGATGTGCTCACCGGCTTCAATGGCTCGGTTAGATTCCTCGGCACGAGCTACCAACTCCTCAACACTCATCGGCTTAAGCGAAGCTTCATAAGCAGCTATTTCGCTGTCCTGCTTTACTTCCAGTAAGCGTTTTACAATATCGGCATCCTGTAGCCTGGCCAGCCACTCGATTAGTTGAAGCTTTTCTGTTTGTAGGTTCATTGATCTGATTTTTACTCCCATAAAGTTAACTATTTTTTAGGTCAATAAGTTTCTTATTTGAGGGCATTAGCCCCTACATTCATCGTAGGGGATGATATTTATCTATGGCCTGCTTCAAAGCCTCCAGATTACTTTGCCGGTATTTTTCTGTTGCGCTGAGCTTTTTCCGGGGGAATTATAGAATTGCTTAACTGTTCGGTTACCGTTTTAAGCCGGTTAGTGGATTTACTGCTTGATTGGTAATAAGAATAGTCCAGGCTATTGATTTTACTCTACACCCAGCAGGAGCCATCCCATTAAATGCATACTTTATTGATTTACAACTCATTAAAATAATGTCGATTTAGCTCCACCCACCAGTTTGGAAACTGGCGGGTGAATTGGGTATGGCAGTCAGGAAGACTGCCACCAACGGGGAATGATGATTGCTTTCGGATAGACTCACTCGCCCATGGGAATCATAGGTAAAGGTGGTCTGGAGCCAATCAGGAGTGCCCAGAATGCGGGTTTCACTTCTTCTCACTTTTCCCAAATAAATATCAGGTGCGGCGCCCACAAAATCACATCCATCATAGCAGGTTTTGGTCAGGCTTTCGGTGAAATTGATCTTTTCACCTCCACTTCCTGGCGTACTGGTCACAAAACCGGATTCAATGGCCCGGCCATAATCATCGTATTGGATATGCAGCCATCGTCCCTGATCGGTCATATTGCCATCCTGCATATAGGTCATTAGATTTCGGACATCGTACAGGTAGGAGATGGCATCCTGATCGGGTATTTTTTTATTCAGGATATTGTCCCTTTCATCATAAGAATAGGTATAGATTAATTCAGAATCTGAAGAAATACTCCCCGGTACTAATACTTTTGTTAACCTATCCTTTGTGTCATAAGCATATTGAGTAGTAGAATAATATGTATCACTGCTATCAATTCTTTGAACGGCAACCGTTCTACCTTTTCTATCCGACCAGGTTAGCGTTTTATGGTTATTAGGATCTGTAACTGTTGTTATTCTAAGGGTGTTTGCAGGGTATGTTTCACCAGCTATTATATTTGTACCTGTGTTTTTATCATAGCTCGTAGTAGTTGGATACCAATTTGGTGGAGTGACTGATATTTGTCTGTTTAAAGGGGAGGTCTCATATTCAGTCAATACATAAGGAAGGCTTCCCGGCCAACTACCAGAACCTACATAATCACCATTGGAGTTACTGCTTTCAAAAGGTTCATATATCTTAAAAGGTCGGCTATACTTATCGTATTCTATAGCTTTCACTACATCCATTGAATTAGGCGAATAAGCTTTTTCTACCGTTTGAATGGGCCTGCCGATACCATCCAGATATTGAACTGTTGTGCGGTTAATTAAGTCGCTGGAATCGGTAGCTGTAAAAGTGGTGGAACTAGTTATGGAATTACGTTTTTCCCCACCTACTCGGTAGTCATAGGAATAATCGGTGATTACATTGTTTTCCTTGGCCCTGGTTTTACTTAGTCGCATCAGTTTGTCGTATTCATAACGGACAAACTGCCCATCTATATCGATGATAGAATCTACCAGGCCAGTGCCCGAGTGATAACTGTATCGCCACTCGAAATCCTCATATTTTCTGGTTTTGATTAAATTATTATCATCCCACGTAAATATTTCTTTTTGCCAACCTCTTTGAGAAAACTCTACAGGTAAACCATTTGAAACATCCACTTTATGAAGAGTGTCAGTAATATTCCAACCCACATGATTTGGAGTGCTTCCATTCCAGGTCATTTCATAAGTATAGTAGTATTGTATATAAGGATGTCTATTGGAAGAAGGGGTAGGAGAAGGTAAGGAATCGAAAAAAGCATATTCTCTGGCTGAACCACCTACTTGTACATTATCAACCAATGTGGAGTCCCGTAGGGGAGGAAGGACCAGGTAATAGTCATTAAGTAAGGCGCTTTTAGTTGCACCATCAGCGAGGTTAAAAGTATATTTAAATTCTATTTTAGTCGTATCTCCGTCACTGTTGGCAAAAGCAATGGACTTCGGTTGAGAAAATATTGTGTCATAGGTATAGTGGGTGGAAGTAGTCACCCCATCAATTTCTTGTTCGACTTTGGTGAGGTAGTAGAAATCGGTTCTGGGAAAATATTCCTTATCCAGAATTACTCTGGCTTCAGTAGGACCCAGTTCTCCACCTCCCAGGTTACAATTGATATTCAAGTCCCGTACTTTAAAAACCGTTCCCTCAAAAAAGTCATAATCGTAGTTTTTCGGCGTATTATTGAGGCTATCTACTCGGGAACTCGACGCTGTATAGGAAGCGGAGGCTTTTAAGTTTCCGATTCGGGGATCAATTCTACTTGGAGAAACGGGAAAAGTGGCATCACTTGGATCTGCTGACATATGGTAATTATAAACCCGTTTCCCATTGCCATTGAAAAACTCCTCAACTCTGGAATACCCAATACTGATTCCTTCGAAGTCACTCATTGGTGCAATACTTGTGCCTTGAAAATGCACATAATATCCCGCAAAACTATAAGCAGAAAAGTATTGAGAATTACCGTAATTCGGTGTTTTTCTCAAAATTCCACTTGATTTAGTGCTGTCCTGAGCTTGTCGATACTTAAATGTGCGAATGATATCGTTACTACTAAATGTACTATCTGGGCTAACTCTAATTTGGGTGACTCTCAATCCTCCCTTGGGACGATTGGCATAAATGGTTTGGGTGTAATCGGTAAATAAGGTGAAAGTTCCACTTTGATCCGGTGCTCCACAGCAATCTTCTTCAAAATCATCACAATTTTCCAGGTAAAGTAGTCGATCTTCATCTGATAATAACTCATTTTGAGTGTTGGCTTCATAGTTGAAATAAGTCACTCCACCGGTTGGGTACACCATCTTATTCAGTATTCCAAATTTCATAGAGTCCGGGCTGGTTGTTCTATTACTTTCACCTTTAGTAAAAACTTCGGCACCATAATCTACTGTTGTGGAAGGTATATTATAATCGCTGGACTGATTCTGAACGGCCCCATTATAAAATCCCCAGTGATCAATGGCTTTGCTTAACCTATTCGGTAAAAATGCTGTCCCATTCGAATTCAATGGACCATTGTATTCAAATTTATAAGGAGGAATGGTTTCACTCTCATCACATGCTATTTGCTGAACTTGTATTAACCTTAATCTGAAAGTCTCCGGTTTGTTTGAAGCTGAATCTTTACTTGCATAATGATCATATTTGAGTTTCCACTTACTACAATAAGAACCTTCTGATACCTCAATATTTGCTAGTCGATAGGCAGAATTGACTTGAGTAAAATGGATCAATAAGGGCATAATTTTTCCCATTGCACCCTTCAGTTGTAAACCCACTATCGTCACTACAACCGAAAAATCTCCTCGTATAATAACATGAGGATAAAGTTTTATATCCATAAACCTCAGTTTCATATTCCAGATTGATCCATCTTTTTCTGTCATGGGTTTCAATTCTTACTAAATACCAACTGGAGTGATAAGCAGAAAAACTTCCTAAAGTTGCTGGTCCGGCAAACATTTGTTCAATTCCAGCATAACCGGTACTATCAACCTGATTTCCAAAAATATATCTAATACCGTTTGGAGCTGTAATTATGAAATTGACAAAGCGATTTTGAGTATAAGTATAGTCGATTTTAATGTCTTGCTTAGGCATTAAAAATGGTTCATTATTCTCATCTAGGAGAAATTTTCCAGTGTAGCCACCAACATTGAATGTAAATAAGTCAGGTTCAGAGTCAGTCGTTCCGTCGGCTACGTCAATAATTGTTAAAGAATCTTTGGTTAGCGAACTACCATTGGTGTAATAACCTCCATTTTCATCTGGCAGGCCCATTACCGTTCGGGTGATCACTCCTCCGGTATTGAGGGACCAACCTAAACCTACCCAACTTGCCGGTTCTCCTACTTTGATGTCGGAAGCATGATAGCTTAGTGAAATAGGAAGACTTAAGGGGCCTTCTTTAACTGTATAAATGGGGACACTGATGTTAGGCACACCTGAAAAATAGCTAACAGGAATGTCTGCATACTTACCTAAAGCTGCCGCATTAGGAGCGGGCATGACTACATCACCTAAAATATTATTCGTCGGTTGAGCTTTTAGGCTTGAAATTGCGAATAGGGACATGCCTATAAGCAAAAGCTTATATATAGAACATTGGATATTCATAAGAATAAAAAGTTTTGGGGATCAAGAATTATTGGTCGTTAACCAACATCAATCGTTGGCTTTGCATTTTTCCTTCCGAGGAAAGAGCGAACAAATACAAACCGGAATGCCAGTGCTTGCAGTCAACCCGGATTTCTTGTCTGCCCTGAATCAGCTCAATGGTTTGTCGATAAAAAAGAGCTCCGCCGGCGTCAAAAACCTGTATTTCAGCAAGTCCCGCTTTGGGTGAATAAATATTGTAAAAAGCTTCTTGTCTGGCCGGGTTCGGATGTACTTTCATACGGATGGCCGCCAGCCCTTCCTCAGGGTCATCGGGGGAAAGAAAATCAGCCAGGCTTTGCGGCGAAGGTTGCGGATTCTTCTTGCATTTGACCTTGCCTTGGGTCAGGCCATACCGGGGGCCACCCTCAGCAAGTACAGCCTGCATACGCATTTTCTGACCACTGGTGAACATATACATACAAGCATCATAAGTGTTATCCATAAAGTTCATGGTCATCTCAACCGGAATGCCATTACAGGTACTCAGGTGCTTATATCCAGGACACCTGAGGTTGGGTGAATTGTGAATAGGGGTATCACTAACCTTATCATCCTCACAACGGCTGAATCCCCACAGCGGTAGTAGATTTAGATAGTTCCCTACAAGGTGTGTCAGCGTTTTACCCTCATCATAAGGATGTTTTGCAGTACCGCCGATTCCAACAAATTGATAGTCAATTACGATGCCATCTGTAAGTAATGGCCCTCCCGGTAATTGAGCATAACCGCTGCTCCTCGTCAAATTACATATCCAAACGTTAAGGTATTGATTAGGATTCCAGGCATCGACTCCTCCGAGTTCAGTCAACTTCATGGAATCGTATTCAGTCCATGCTTCCTGGGTGATGGCAGTGTAGGTAATGCCCTCAGTCTTTTCGCCATCTGGTGTTTCGGCTGCCAGGCAAAATTCGACGAGCATATCATCAGCCTTTTTGGAAAATCCTTGGAGCACGTCCGCTCGATGTCTGACCTTATAGTCTTTTTTACCAAAATCGCGATTTAGGGCTTCTATTTGTGAAATGATTTGTTCATCACTTAATCGCTCTGATGGTTTGGCATACAACACATGGAAGACCACAGGAACTTGCACTTTTTTGGGATTTTTAGTGGACCTGAATTCCTCGGTAAATTCTTCTATGTCCTGTTGATTTCTCTGGTATTGATCATATTCTTTTACCAGTCGATGATGAACATCCCGAGTGGCAAAGCTGCGAAATACTTCCTGGGCTGTGCTTTCATCCCATATTCCAAAAAGGGAAAGGAAAGAAAGAGCTAATATTTTTATATTGATCTTTAACTTCATTTTAGATTTTGATTTAATGGGTTTATTATTTTACCTCCTCCACAAATATCTGAATGTCCACCTCCTTAAGTGAGCCGTCTTTTCCGTAAAAAGCCGTTTCCCAAACCCCGCTATCCAGTTGAATGGCAGATCGAACCTGACCCAGGCTGGCTTTGGATTTGAATTCGAAGGAGAACAGCTCCAGGTTTTGACCAAATACCATACCTCTGGATTCGGTTTTAAAATCATTGACCCAAAGCGTTTTCAGGGTTCCTCCCCGAAAAGTTTTTCGGGCCTGACCAAAGTTTTTAGCTTCCGTAAGCTTTAGATCTCTATTGTTGGGTTTGATCTTGCCGAGTTCCAAGACCTCATCATCAAATTGAACCCCTAACTGGTAGCCCTCAATTCTGGTGTCGGAACTGGCTACTATTTTTATTTCATAGGTCTTGTTACCTTTTTTTTCCTGCGGCCTGCTCTCTTCTTCCCTGTTGGGATAAAGAATAGTAAAAGCCTGATCAGCTATTTCATCTCTGTCACCAGATACCTCACGTAGTGGAGGGGGAGGAGATGTGAAGCCGGAAGTAGAGGCATTACCGTTTAAATCAACCATTTTGATAATAAAGAAGTCAAAGGTGCCCTGCTGGCAAGCAACAAGACTGTCGTAAGTCCAGTGGTCCAATTCCTGAAGCCAGCTTTCTGAGCCATCGTAGGTATAACTCTTTTGATTAAAATCCAGCTTTGCTTTAAAGGGATAATCATTACCATCAAGATCCTCTTTTGATAAATTCCAAAAATCCCCGGCATGAGCAGGGTCAGGACTATTTTTTACCCCATTCATATATGACCTGGGAATTAATCTCCAGTTAGGAGCATCGGGAAAGGAAGAAATAGTACTGAGAATTAAATTGTTGACCAGGGTTTTGTCATCATTATCAATTTCTCCATCGCTATTCACATCTGCCGCAAGCCGGAATAGTGGACAGGAAATGTATTCGATATCATCAATGTGTCTGGTGTATCGAATCAAATCAATTGTTGATACACCATTTTTCCAGTTAGTGGAGTAGGCATTGGCCGTCAGAGAAATTTCGCCTCCATTAACATATCCCGAATAATCCCCATTAATATCCGTTGAATAGACGCCGAAACTTCCATCATCGTGGTTTTCTATGGAAATATAGATGTTTTCAACTGCCTGCCCACTCAAATAATCAGCAGAACAGGTAGAGTAGGAAGGAAAATAAACTCCTCCAAAAAGTGTGCCGCTGCTTTGACTTAGGTCTGTGTCAAGGTACAATCCATCAATAGCCATATCAGATTGATAACCAGGTCCAATTTGGGCGAAAAAGCGTAACTGGATTGATTGTCCAATATAATTGCCAAGATCTATTGAAGTCCAATGCCATTGATCTCCTTGTTCACCGGATTTTGTCCAAAGCGTAGTCCAACTCCCTCCGTTATTTATGCTGATTTGTAATTTTAAAGTGCCCATATCTGCTTCTTCATCGGCATACATGTGATAAAAGAAGCGGAAAGCTGCAGAACTGTGTAGAGATAAATCAAAGCAGGGACTGTTTAAATAAGCTGTATCATGGGAATTATCACTAGCTTCTGTAAACAAATAATTATTTCCATCCAAAGCTGAACTTGGACCCGTGTACCAACTGGGAGTGCCGCCACTATTTCTCTGCCAAATATTACTAGAATGAGATTCTGTCCACCCACCCCAACTGTTTTCAAAACTTTCTTCATAAGGAAAAGCTTGAATGAGTGTAGCACAATTAAGTAAGGATGGAACAGAGGTCAAGGTTAGTTCTACATCATCAATGCAAAAATCAGTCGTATAGTTAGAACCGGTGATCCCATAAAATCGCAGCTTAATAATCTTTCCTGCATAGGCTGATAAATCAATATTTGCCTGATACCATCCTAAGCCCTGGTCACCTGTTTTGGCCCAAACAGTCGTCCATGTATTTGTCGGTTCAGCAAATAGATCCAACTTTAAAGTGCCCATATGCACCCCGTTCATATTGTATTTGAATTGAAGATAAGCTTCATTTTCCGTAGTTAAATCAAAGCATGGGCTTTCCGGCATAGCCTTTTCATTTGTATGTCCATCAGCCTCAGTGTATAAAAAGTAACTGCCGTCATAGCCCCTGGAGGACCTGTTTGAATAGTAGGGTCGGCCCTGTATATCGAGTCCAGTCAAAGTCATCTGCCCCGGATTGTTCCCAAAGTCCCAGACTGACTTCAAAACTTTCTTCGTAAGGAAACGTGCTCACAGTGTTGTTGCAGGCCATATGTTTTTTGGAAGGCATAGCATCTCCAGCTGTTATTATACCGATATTCCAAAAAATCAATACAAGAACAGCTGAACCTGATACAATAGGTTTAGTCATCACAAATATTTTTTGTTTTAATAAATGATTTACCGACTTTAGTGTGCTACATTCACTAATACAAAAGGGTAAACATTACATGCTGGGCTATTTCTCTCTATCAAAAGAATGAAAAGGGTAGATCAAATCAGTTATGCGGCTGATTTTGATGAGATAATGACTTAACTTGTTGAAACCTGGAGGCCACACAAGACAACAATAAGCTATTGATTGTTAGCAAGATAACAATTAGAAGGCCAATTAGACAGAGACAATCAGCCTGGTTTCCAACTCAGTTTTGTGTTGTTAAATGGGTAAGATTATTTATGTTAGAACTGTAGTAAAAATGCATGTGTTACAAACATATGTCTTCTAATCATTATTCTCAAGTAACGATGAATGATAATTATAAAATTTAACATTTGAAAAGTAAAGTCATACTTTGCTTGAACTTTAAAATAGCATTATTACAAGAGTACTATCCTGGTTTACCCCCCTGGAAAAACTTCTCAAAAATCCTCCCCCTACCGGAACTAATCTCCTCATTTTAATCGTTATTTAAATGTGCAAATGCCGGGACAACTAAGTAATTCAAATTGCGAAGCAACTGTAGTAGAAGGTAGAAGGTGTTAGGTAGAAAGAAATACACCCAAAAAAGGTATCTATTTGTCCGTTTCAGGCACAAATCTTCCTACTTTCTACCATTTACCATCTACGTTAATTAAACATTTGGCATTGCCCGGCAGGTCCGGATGAACACCCCCCACCCGAGCACCGAAGAGGTTCTAAAACTTTGCGTATTACACGTACATCTACTTACCGTTTTTGTCATTAACACACTTTACTATGATGGACTGCCGGCTTAGCGGCAGCGCCTCAGCCGATATTGCCGTACCGCGATGTGGACTTTTGGTGCATTACTGTAACTAATGAGAAAACAACCCATTTCCCATCATCAAAAACCGAAACACCATGCCTCAACATTCCAGAAAAGTCCTGCTGAACAAATTGAAGCAGTTGAAAAAAGACATCAGCGGACTGGAAAGCCAGATCATCGAAATTGAAATTTTCCTGCACGAACACAATAAAAAGCTGGATTATCTCGATAAATTAAAAGATGTCGGCTTCCGCCGCGTAACCAAAGAAAAATTACGCCACGAAATCGACGAATTCAACCAGCACAAGTTCGTCCTCATCGAAAGATTGATGGAACAACGCCGAACCCTGGAAATTATAAGGGAAGGCGCACAGGAGCTGGTCTAACCCCCAGGCCAAAACCTAAAGTTCCCTACAACTACTATAAACACGTTTTCTTGACCGTTCCCTTAAGCAAAGGTGAGGAGTAGGATGATTTTCGGGATGTTCAATCTTGTATTCTACTCTTTCACCTTGCATTTGAAGCAATTCCTGCTCAACTAAAACCTATTGGATCATTAGACCTTTTACTCCTATCCAACTGATGCTTTGATGCTTAGGGGCTGTGTAAAAAGTCCTTCGGCCTTTTTCCCCAGCCCCAGATGCTGCGATGCTATTGACCAGTAAAGCTTTTATTTTACCCGCAATTATTTGTACTTTGTAAGAGTTAAACAACCGGACACGCGTGCAATTGAACCGAACGATGAATCTCCAGGAGGAACTCCTACAGACTATTGAGGAATACGAGAGCATTAAGCTCGCCCGCTCTTATTACGACAACCTGATCGTCCGGATCGATCAGCTCGAACAGGAACTTCGCCTGCTGGAAGAAATGATCGACCGCCATTACGGGGACATCGCTCAGCTGGAGGGCTTTTCCATCAAAAGCTTATTCTATGAACTGCTTGGAGATAAAGAGTCTCAACTCGAAAAGGCCAAACAGGCCTACCTCCAGGACGTACTCAAACACCGGGAATTGAAAAGACGATTGGAGCTTTCTAATTATGAAAAAAGTATTCTTAAAGAAAAAGTAGACCGCTTCGATGAAGTCTCGCTCCGCCTGAATGCGCTGGTCAAAAGCCGCGAAAACCTGCTGGACCAGACAGAGCCCAAACTGCGCCGCGAAATCAAAGCCCTCAATAATAAAATCGAACAACAAATTCGCCGCAAAGCGGAGATCAAACAGGCCAATAACCTGGCTTACAAGATCATCGAATACCTCACTAAAATGGTGGAACTCCTTAACCAAACCGGTGCCTGGGGCCGCATCAGCTGGTTCCCCTTCGCAAGAAGCACCAGCCAGTCAGGCATCGACCGGGCGCAGGAACTACTCTATAAAAGCAAACAGGTGCTCATCCGCCTGGAAGATGAACTCGAACACCTCAGACGATACGATAACAGAGAAAACCAGTCCTTCCAGCTGACCCTCTCCAAGCGCTTCTCCGAAATTTATATCGAAAACCTGATCCTCGACTGGATCATCCTGGGCCGCATCCGCAACGCTAAAACCAGCGTCGCCAATACCCGCGACAAGATCAAACTACTGCAGTTCGCCCTGAAAAAAGAGAGCCGCGATATCGACCAGTACATCCGGCGACTGGAAAAGCAAAAGAAACAGCTTATTCTCAATAAAAAGAGACGATAGGTATGCGAGCATACGGTTTGTCGCAGGCGGAAGCCGATCCTGAAAGCATTACGGCGCTTTATCTGCAACAAGCGGACCCGGCTCGGCTACAACGTTTACTTCCCAGGCTGCGCCGGCTCAAAACCCTGGAGTTGTCCCACTGCCGACTGGAAAGCATTCCGGAACCTATTGCCGGCTTTGATCAACTTGAAAAGCTGGTGCTTAATCACAATCCAATCCGGCACATTCCAGACTGGCTTCCATTCAGTCTACGTCATCTTGAACTTCAGCACAGTCAATTAAAGCGGGCGCCCTCCTGCAAGGCTTTGCCGCCACAGCTGGACCATTTGGACCTTTCCAATAATCAACTGAGGCAACTACCTGAAGATCTTCATCTGCTGAAAAATCTGCAGATGCTGATTTTGTCCCAAAATAACATTCACACGTTATCAAGATCCATCAGCCAGTTAAACCAGCTCAGGATCCTCAACCTCGCTCATAATCAACTCACAAACCTTCCTTCCTTTTTTTTCCATTTAACCGCCTTAGAAAAGCTCGTACTCAGCCATAACCAGGTCGCTCAATTACCCTCTGGTATTGGAAAATGCCGAGCACTGTACGAGCTCAATCTCAGTCATAATCGTATCAGAAAATTGCCCAAATCGCTTTTTGAACTTCCTTACTTGCGAATCTTGCATCTGGATCATAATCGAATCCCCCGGTTGTCCTCCCATTTGGGCAAGCTGCAATGGCTGGGAGCTATATATTTAGCCCATAATCAGATCAAAAGGCTTCCCGGCGCCATCGGGAAATGCCGGCAATTGCAGCATCTGGACCTACAGTACAACCATTTATCGGCCCTCCCCACTTCCTTGTCCAGCCTGAAACAACTAAGGCAACTGGCGCTCGACCATAATCAGTTAAAAAAAATACCTGCTCTGCCTCCAAACCTGAAAAGCTTATCTATTGATCATAACCAACTGTCTTCATTTCCTCCTTCTGTTGCCCGGCTCGATCAACTAAAACAATTATCCCTCAAGGAAAACCCAATCCCTCGGCTCCCAAGAACCGTCAGCCAAATGAAATCGCTGGCCGGTTTTTCTATTTCTACCCCCAAAGACGGTTTTACTATAGAGACGCTCCTGCATTTGCCGGGACTAATATCCTTGGAAGTCGACAATGATCAAGTAGCTTTACTATTAGAATTGCTGCAATTAAATCCGCATCTTAATTTGAGTTTTGCTCAAAAAAAGGCGCTTTTCTTTTTTTCCCAATCCCCCTCTCCCCTGTCGGTGCGTTTTCTCTTAAAAATATTAAACTCCGCCGGACCGCATCTAAGCCTTGCCATTCGAAAAAAGCTGACCCAGGAGGGAGAAAAAAACGCCCTAAAAAGAGGCTGCCGCATCAGGCTGATCGGCCAGCTAAACCAGGATAAGGAGCTGCTTGAACAACGACTTCAGAAGCTGGGTATTGAGTGGTGTACGATTACAGAACAGCCAGACTACTTTTTATTAGCCGCCCTACCTTATAATTGGAAACAATGGCCCAAAAAAAAGAAACCTGACGGATGCTGGATAAACAGTACACAACTAATGAGACATCTTCATAATCAGGAGGGACAGTCGATGAGCCTGAAGCAGCAAAAGACCATTTTACGCCTAATCGGCAGCGCTGTTGAAACTCAAAAAGTGTTGGGTCTGCAATTGTTGCGTGGTATCGGTATGGATGCATCTTTATGGCGGGAACTGTTTTTTTTATGGAAAAAAAACAATGACGAGAAAATGAAAAAGCAGCTGTTCCCATTATTAGAATGGTATGCAGATGAAGAACAACGATTTATACTTCTTTCAGAAAATTCCTGATCTGTTTATTGTTGCGAAGAATGTACACTTCCTGTGACTCTTTTACAGTAGCCAGCTTGGCCAGAATGCCAGGTTTACGTGTTTTATGGTAAGAAAACACATACTTCACAAACGCCCAGGTCAGTCTTTCTTTACATCCCTCTGCCATGTCCGGCCGGGTCCTGCCCGTGTAGATCAATCGCCTTTTAATGATCCGCCAGATGCACAGCCAATTAGGACGATCCAGAAAAATGATGGTATCCGCTTTCTTTAGGCGAATATCCATGGTGCCGCCATAGTTGCCATCCATGATCCATTCCTCCCGCTCGGTTTGTTCTTCTACGAATGCTTTCCATTCCAGTCGGTCGCGATCCACCCAATTGGCCTGCCAGAAGTGCTGGTCCATATGGATGAGGGGTAGTCCTGTGATTTGATGGAGCTTTCTGGCCAGGGTGCTTTTGCCGGCCCCTCCATTGCCGATGATCATGATCTTTTTCATTACGATGATTTTGAGAAATGAAGTTGTTGTCTAAATAGAAAGATCAGGGAGATTCCGCTGATAATTTCAGCACGCAGATTTCGCTAATATCGCAGATGTTTTAAATAGTTACCTAATTTGCGCCATCTGCGAAATCGGCCCAATCTTTACCGCCAGTTACGGTAAAAAAAGCAAAACTCACTTTTGTCAAGCAAATCAAAATTCGGGATATCTCCTATTTTATTTTATCTTCCCCAGTCTCATAAACACCGGAAACTTTACTGCTACCACTTCTTTCCACAACGGTTCCAACTCACTCTTGATCTTCAGCGTAGGATCTTCCCCTGTTTCATCCTTGTACCGCTGTACGGCCGACCAGGTTCGAAGATACCCCGTCAAATCCGACAAGGTCCATTCATATTTGGCGTAAAACAGCGGGCAGGGAATTTCCTCAAAGGGAAAAGCAATGGTCCGGTAATGTTGTTCCACCAGGCGCCGGTTTTCATTAAAATGGCGGGAAAACATGGATTCGTAGAAATCGTTAATCAGCGGATCCATTTCCGGACTGACCTCCACGCGGGCATAGCCCATGATGGCGATCAGAGCGCCCGAGCGAGCCGTTCTTCGGACTTCGCTGTAAAACTTTTCCAGATCAAACCAATGAATGGCCTGAGCTACGGTGATCAGATCGAAAGACCGGTCGGGAAAAGGCGTGGCCTCAGCCGGGCAAAGCAGGTAGTGAACGTTCGCTTTAGGACGGGCATGGTCCAGCTGCTGCTGACTCACATCTGTTGCCATGACGCTTTTGAAATGATCGGCCAGCACGACCGCCACCTGCCCATTGCCGGTGGCGCAGTCCCAGGCCTGCTCTTTTTTCCTGAGGTGTTGAAAAATGAAATCGTATACCGTATGTGGATAGGCAGGCCGATAGCGGTCATATAGGGCGGCCTGGGAAGAAAAATTGTTATGGTGTTTTGGATCGCTCATAGCCGAAAAAAATTGAAGCATGAAAAAAAGCGCTTTTCAAAGTGACCTTACTACGCCCCTATCGTCAAAAAAACGTATTCGAAAAAAGATGATTCATTTTATCTAACAAAACCACAACCCAAAATGAGCAAATTTCAAGAATGTCTCAACACTTACGATGCTGAATTCAAAAAACTGGGCATTTCTTATGATGCCGATCTGCTGGCGGCGGTAGCCAAAGGCTGCGGCCCGTCCATCTACAACCCGGATGCTTCCAAGATCTCTTCTTCAGATCAAACAGAGTTGGATCGGGTTAAGAACAACTTTCTGATGAAAAAACTAGGCCTGGGCGAATCTGACGGACTGGACGAAGCGATTCAGGATGTCGTAGGACAATTCGGCGCCTCGAACAGAAATAAATACCGAGCGATGTTTTATTACCTTTTGGTTAAAAGGTATGGTAAGGAGGGACTATATCAGTAATCTACTGAAGTAATCTCAAGGGCGTCTCGGCTCCGGTAGCGACCGGGGAGGGCTAACGGGGCGCCCGCCACTTTTCAGGCTATCCTCAAACCGTTTTTTACATTACTTTCCGGCTGGATCAAAACGATATCGTTCTCTGCTCCCAGGGCGCCGAGCACCAGGCATTCGCTCATCAGGTTAGCGATCTGTTTGGGCGGAAAATTGACTACGGCAATGATCTGTCTTCCGATAAGCTCTTCGGGCCGGTATCTTTTCGTGATCTGTGCGGACGTTTTCTTCAGTCCGATCTCTTCTCCAAAGTTAATTACCATTTTGTAGGCGGGCTTCCTGGCTTCTGCGAAGACTTCTGCTTCCAGAATGGTTCCCACGCGCATGTCTACTTTTGAAAATTCTTCCCAGGTCAGGTTATTCATTTTTTACTGTGTTTTGGTTCAAATTCGCGGCTTTTTCCAACCGTCAATTTTTTTTTCTGAAAATTATGATGACCTTTTCCTCCCTTCTGCGAGAGAGTAGTAAACAATCAAATTTAAAAAACGCACAAAATTTATAGATCATGAAATCCACTACTCTTTTCACTATCGCCACCATTTTTATTTTCGCTACTGCATGCGGACCTTCTTACGATGACTACTACGGAGAGGAAGCTTACTACGGAGAGGAATACTACGAAGATGAATATTACGAAGACGAATATTATGGAGAAGCCCCAGAAAGCGCCCCGGCTGCTTACCAGGAAGAAAGAGCGATACCATCAGGCCGTTATGCTTCGAACGGCGGCGGCGATCAGGTCGTGATGAAGCCGGT
>CAZJQS010000034.1:0-61945 GCA_964548175.1 uncultured Saprospiraceae bacterium | reverse complement strand
TTAAATTAGGCAGGAAATACCAAAACCATGTCTACATTAGAAATCAGGCCGAGGTTTGAAGTAAAGTCTCCTTTGTCTCAACAAGAGGTGCTTAGTCGCTTCGATGAAGCGCTCAAACGTCCCGAAGCTTACTTCAGAGGATATATCGTCGATTGGCACGTAGTGCTTAAAATCCCTTCAGAAGACGACCACTTCTGGTCGCCGCAACTTTCTATGGATGTCGTCGAAAAAGAAGACGGCGCTATGCTTTATGCCCTAATTGGCCCCAAGCCCTCCGTTTGGCTGCTATTTGTCTTTTTTTACTTTTTTCTGGGATTTATCCTGACGATTATCGCTATTATTGGATTTTCCAGATGGAATCTGGGGTTATCTTCCGGAATCTTATGGCTATTGCCTATTTTGGGCACTGTTTGGGTGCTGGTTTACATTTCCGCTAATTTTGGGAAAAAACTGGGCCGGGACCAAATGGAAAAGCTTGTTTTATTCGTCCAAGAAATCGCTCAATCATGACCTTAAATGAACTGAAGAACATCCTGCCTCAAAAAGGCAAAGTAGAATGGATCGGCCTTCGTCCTGAAAAGAGAGGGACCTTAGAAAGTGCAACTGAGGTCAAAGTCTCCGAACAGGAAGGCCTGATCGGTGATCATTATGGCAAAGCCGGCGGCGACCGGCAGGTGACCCTCATTCAGGCAGAACACCTGCAAGGGGTAGCCAAAATGTTGAATAAAGACAATATTGATCCTAAACTGACCCGCAGGAACATAGTCGTTTCCGGGATCAATTTATTAGCCCTGAAAGATAAGCAATTTCAAATCGGCGATGTCATTCTGCAGATGACCGGCTTGTGCCATCCCTGCAGCAGAATGGAAGAAAACCTGGGGGCGGGCGGATACAATGCCATGCGCGGCCATGGAGGCATTACGGCAAAAGTAGTCCAGCCGGGAACCATCCGTACCGGAGATGCTGTTGAACTCCTGGTAACCGAAAAAACAGCATCCTGATATGACAGAAAAGATCGCCTGCCCTAAATGCGGCTGGGAACCCGACGGTGCTCCCTACTGGTCCTGCACCTGCGGTCATAGTTGGAATACCTTTGACACGGCGGGGAAATGCCCCAGCTGCGGCAAACAATGGAAAGATACCCAATGCATTCCCCATGCCGGCGGGTGTTGGGAATGGTCTCCCCATATCGACTGGTATCACCACCTTGATGACTGGTTAAAGGAAGAAATCGAAAAAATTAATGAACCTGTTGCGCAGGAGCATTAAATTGCAGCCTGAATCACCTAGCTATACAGTTACATAAAAGCCAACTTTAATGATCAAAGTAACAGTTATCGACCGTCACGATAAAAAGCACGAGCTGGACGGTCCTACGGATATGAATATGAACATGATGGAGCTGTGTAAAGCTTACGAACTACCTGTAAAAGGCACCTGCGGCGGCATGGCGCTGTGTTCTACCTGTCATATGTACATCCTTAGTGATCACGAACTGCCGGAAATGTCAGAAGACGAAGAAGATATGCTGGACCAGGCCTTTTTTGTGGAAGACAACTCACGCCTCGGCTGTCAGTTACGGTTAACTGACCAAATAGATGGTCTGATGGTTAAACTGGCTCCGGAGTCTGAGGAGTAGGCGTATGCCGGTCCATCCCATAAAGTTGTCCTTTCCCAAAACATTTGCGCAATCCCCCGGGTTTCACTCATAAACTTTTATACAAAATGGTTATTGAAGAACATAACATCATTACCATTGCTTACGAATTACGTGACGGAGGGCCCGAAGGAGAACTGATGGAGCGAATGGACGTCAACTGGCCATTTATATTTTTATTTGGTACAGGAAAACTTCTTCCCGCTTTTGAGGAAAATCTCCGTGGTCTTGCAGAAGATGAAACTTTCGAATTCATCCTCCGTCCTGAAGAAGCTTATGGGAAAATAGAGGAAGGCAACATCATCAATGTTCCTATGAAAGCCTTTGAAGTAGATGGGCAAATCCCACCTAATCTAGTGATTGAAGACAATTACGTCTCTTTGGTGGACGATAGCGGTGAATCGCATCAAGGTAAAATTTTGTCCTACACAGATACTCACGTCAAAGTAGACTTCAACCATGCCATGGCCGGGAAAAAGCTGTACTTCAAAGGCGTCGTGCTGAATATCCGTAAGGCTACCCTGGATGAATTGATCCGCAGGCATTACATTCAGGAAGACGGTATTCACCGCCCGGATTTCGGGGAGAACTAGATCATTGTAGACCACCAGACTATTATCAATGGATATATTAACCAATATAGATCGCAAAACCAGGATAGATAAGTTATTGGAGGCCTTAGGCGATGGCTTATACGAACGCGAATACGCCGTCAAACTGGCCCTGTTGAGTGCTATCGCGGGGGAAAGTATTTTCCTGCTGGGCCCTCCTGGCGTGGGAAAGAGTCTGATCGCCCGTCGGTTGAAATATGCTTTCAGGGAAGGCGCCTCTTTCGAGTATCTGATGAGTAAATTCAGCACGCCGGATGAGATCTTCGGTCCGGTTTCCATCAAAAAACTGAAAGAGGAAGATAAGTACGAACGCCTGACCGACCGTTATCTTCCCGGCGCCAACATCGTTTTTCTGGACGAAATCTGGAAAGCCGGCCCTGCCATCCAAAATGCTTTGCTGACGATTTTAAACGAAAAGGTATACCGCAACGGCGATCAGGATATTCCGGTTAAAATTCGCGGCATTATTACTGCCTCCAATGAGCTGCCTCCTCCTAATCAAAGCCTGGAGCCTATCTGGGATCGCTTCCTCATTCGCCTGGAGATCGGCAATATCAGGCGATTCAATAACTTCCTCTCTATGATCGTCGATACCAGTGACGTATATGAAGATCCAGTGAGCGATAGAATGAAGATCAGGGATGATGAATTGGAGCAGTGGACAAGAGCCATCGACGAAGTGGAAGTGCCGCCGGAGGTGTTGAATACCATCCAGCTGGTAAAAGTAAAAATCGACGAATTCAACGCCAAACCCAACAATGCCGATAAAGTTATTCGTTTGTACGACCGGCGCTGGAAAAAGATCATCCGCTTACTCAGAACCTCCGCCTTTTTAAACGGGCGCCATAAGGTCAATCTGATGGACTGTTTCCTGATGGTGGATTGCCTGTGGAACAAACCGGTCCAACTGGAAGCGGTCAGGGAAATCGTCAGCGAAGCGATCAGGAAGCATGGTTATTCCATGGTGGTTAACCTGAATATGCTTAAGCGGGAAATGGCTGATTTTGAGAACGACGTTAACGAAGAAATCCGGGTCAAATACACCGTTACAGAAGATCATCTTATGCCGGTGCAGGAAGACTATTATGAATTGATCAAGGATGAAAATAAGTTTGAGGGCATTTTGGTTCCCATCCAGCAATTTCAGAATCTCAAGCTCAATGAACCTGCCGTAACAAACTTTTATGACGAGAATGCAAAGCTGGTCAACCGCCTGAAAGCCCAGAAAAGCCCGAAAGAAAATGCGATTGAGGTCTTTTACAATTCGGTCCGCTACAGCTATCCGATGAAAACGCAGAAACTGGAGAAATCGAACATTATTTTCAAAAAGCCTCACGCTGTGGTCGAACAACACTGGGAAGAGCGATATAAAAGGCTGACCAATTACATCGAAGATCAGGAAAAGCACATCCTGGAAAACTCTCCGGAAGAATTACAACAGCTCGAGAAAAACCTTTTCGTCGCAGCCGAGCTCAGTGAGATCGTGAAAGCAAATATGGAGGAAGTAAAAGAGGCATTAAAACAACTCAAATTAAGGCTGGAGAAGATCCAATACGCCTATGCCAGTTTATAGAGACGAGGTGAGATGCCGGATCTTCTCCAATTCAATGAATTAACAAGCCAGGTCATTACCATTTTATTGTTGTGTGATTGTCAATTATTGTTTCAAAGCCAGCATGGCTGCATCTGTCCTCAAAAATCGCTAAATTACTCTGTTAGATCCTTTAACATTGTCATTATTACAGCTTATGGAAACGGGAAGTAAAAAAACGGAAACGGCAAAAATTCCAGAAGCCCTCATATATGAAGTAATGGATGGTCAGCCCATTTACTACGCCGGCTATCAGGAAGTTCTCGCCGGACGAAAAACCAGAGAAGACATTGTGGGGAGTAGTACATTACAATCTCTTATCATACGCCATCTTTTAAAATTTCTCTACATAGAAGTAGATGGGAAAGGGTATTTCGTTTTTACAAATGAACCCGGCATGCAGGTTAGCCATAGAAATAACCTCGCCGGTGATATCGTCATTTATTCTGCAGAGCGAAATGATCATTTGGTTTTTAACGAAAAATACTTTGATTTTGCTCCAAATATTATTCTGGAAGTGGATGTGAAAGCTGATCTCAACGACCTCAAATGGGAAGACTACCTGAACCGAAAAACGAAAAAACTACACGCCTGGGGTGTCGAAAAAGTCATCTGGATCCTCACCGCTTCCCAGCAAGTCCTCATCGCCCAACCTAATCAAGACTGGATCATCCGGGATTGGGACCTCGATTTTGAACTTCTGCCCGATTATGTTATTAATATTGGTGATTGGCTTAAAGAAAATAAATGAATTGTCAATTGTCGGTTGATAGTAAAAGAAGGCACTTGTTACTTTGTGGCCGCTTCAAATTAGGAATGATTCCTGTTTTTAACTTAATCCCTCATGCAGCAAGAACGAAATTTTACCCAACAAATACAAGAAGAATACCAGCGCTTCATCGAATTTGGGGAACTACTCGACCGGCAGACGCGTAAGTACCTGGTCCAGTATCTGCAAAACAAACTGGCGTCGGATGCTTATACGGTCCCCGAACTTAATGATCAATACTTCCAATACTTCAAAAAAGCCCTGGATGACCTTTTTGAGATCGATGGACTCATTAAGATCACCAGGACCAATCAGAAGATCACCAAACAGGTCATTCTGGACACCTTATACTGGCTTAGAAAATCCTACCAAAAAGCCCGCTCGAAAAATCCATACGAAAAAGAGCTGTCCACCCTCGAAGGCTGGACGGTGACTCCCTTGCATGTTTTCGAAGACCGCTGGCATTTTCTGATCAACTTTTTGAAAAACAATTACAGCAGGGACCAACTGGACGTCCATTTTTACGAAGATCGTTTTAAAAGCATCCTGGCCAAGGGCAAGATTAAAGACCTGGACGAAAATACCAGAAGCAAACTGGAATTGCTGCTCACAGACCTGCTGGCGCAATGGGATGCTCTGTTGAATGCAAAAATTCTGGAATACCAGCTCCAAAAGCTCGAGGAAGAAAAAGAAGCGTTTACCCAAACCGTCGAAGCCAAAGTAGAAGAATACCTCAACCTCACCAGCTTAGTTCAACCCTTTTCTGAATACCTGGGCAGCTACTGGGATATGTCGCGCTCGCTCTGGGAAGACACTTCTTTTGACGTACTGAAGGAATATGACGATCTGTTGAAAGATGAGCAATCTATTAAGGAACTTGCTGATCTGCTAGGCAAAATGCGGGAGGCGGAAATCGAAATGGAGGAAGAAACCTATGAAAAAACCATTATTCGGCAGGAATGGGTGGCCGATGAGCATTCCCCGGCGGAGATCGTGGGGGTACGCGAAAGCGATGATCTCAACAATTTACTGAGCTCTGAGGCTGCATTGCTGGGGGATGAAGACACGGAGATGTTGTTCCTGAAGAAGTTTGCCGAAAAAAATCTTCAGACGTTTCGCTACGAGGACCGCAAATTGGTAAAAAGCGACGATAAATTCACCGAAGTCGCCCAGCGCACCAAGATGAAAGAAAAAGGCCCCTTCATCATCTGTGTCGACACCAGCGAATCCATGACCGGCCGTCCTGAGCAGATTGCCAAAGTGTTGTGTCTGGGTATTTTAAAAATGGCGATCCGGGAGAACAGGCGGGCTTATTTGATCAATTTTTCTATTGGTATAAAGACTTTTGACCTATACAATGTCGCCAATTCTATTGACGAGATCGCTAAGTTTCTCCGGATGTCTTTCTATGGAGGTACTGACATTTCCCTGCCTTTGTATGAAGCGTTGAATCAACTCCGCACTAACGACTATCGCGATGCGGACGTGCTTGTAGTATCAGACTTTATCATGTACCGAGTGGACAGGGAAGTGCTTCGGGACGTGAAATACTTTCAGCAAAATAAAGGCACGCAGTTTCACAGTCTGACCCTTTCTGACGATCCCAATTCGAAGATCCTTACCCATTTTGACACGAACTGGGTTTATGATCCGAAGAAAAAGGGGATTATTAAAGAATTAACAAGAGGACTGGAAGTGATCAGGAGCAGGTATTAAAACTATTCCATTTTCTCCACGAACACATTATCCGCGAATTTTTTGGAAACGGTGATGGTTTTTTCGTCAAAAGCGATGAGCATAGACTGGTCGAACTCCTGTTTTTCTTTGATGATCAGCTCGCTGCTCAGCGCCAGGCCTATTTTAGAAACATACTGCAGGAAGGCCACAGAGCTGTCTTTGACCGAAATAAGGCGGCAGCGGTCGCCGACTTCAAGGGAGGACAGGGTCACTTTAGGGGCGACTTCGTATTCCCCTTTGTCATTAGGAATGATGGCCCCGTGAGGATCCCGTTTAGGAAAGCCCAGGAATTTGTCGAGCTCGAAGATGAGCTTAGGCGATTGGATGTGTTCCAGTTGTTCGGCGACTTCGTGTACTTCATCCCAGGTGAAATTCATGTGTTGGTAGAGGAAAGTTTCCCAGAGGCGGTGTTTTCGGATCAGCCAGACGGCGAGGGCTTCACCTTCCTCTGAAAGTTCAAGCTTACCGTATTTTTCGTATGCAACTAAACCTTTCTTTTTCAATTTCTTCAACATGCTGCTCACGGAAGCTGGGGACACGTCCAGGTGTTCCGCCAGTTGGTTCGTACCTGCCTTCCCCTGGCCGGATTCCACGATCAGGTAGAAAAGGGTCTTCAGGTAATCTTCTTCCGCTTTCGTCAGCTCCATGGTGCTTCTTTTTTAATAGTCAGGTTGTAGCACAGTTTATGCTCTTCAATGCGCTGCTATGTTAAGATTTTGTACTGTAAAGTTAAGTAATCAGGTCTATAAAATACAGTATTCTTATGATTCGGCATCATTGAAGGGGTAGTAGAATATTGCTCTGTAAAAAGTAGAGTACGCTCTTTTTTATTCAACAAACAGTATTGTTTAAATGTTAATTTTTTTTGATAATCTTGGAGTTTAGGTAGATTTTTTGGACAGTCAGGAGGTAAAAAGGGAGAAGAAATAGAGGCGGTTTTGGCATGCTTTTCGGGCATTTTAATTGATTGCCAAGGAGATGCTTCACTCCAAGGGGAGGGTAAATGGGTAGAAATCAACCTTTGAGGTCTTTAAGACCTCAAAGGTTTTACTCCAAAAAAATCAACAAATGAATACATTGAAACGTTAATAAATGAAAAAATAACCCAGCGATAGCTGAATAACCCTGTTCTTCAAACTACCGCTTTCCAAAGGTTCCCCATCCTGATCGGTCAAGGTGATATCGCTGATGCTGGTAAGGCCCCACTGGTAACGACCATCGACAAAAAAACGCTCTGTCACCAAAAAACGAAAGCCGGCGTTTAGTGAAAACTCCAGGTTTTTGTCATAAAGCGAGGTGAAATCCGTCCTTTCATTGTTAATTTTGCCTACAGCATCAATTTGATACCCTGCCTCCAATCCTGCTCCCAGCTGAATTTTTTCGTCAGGCACATAATAAAACATAATGGGTAAGGCCAGATAATGTAAGCTTAAAACAAATTCATCGCTTGGGTCTAACGTATTAAATGGCACGTTATTTTGAAAACCTTTTATGGAAAAAATCAGGTCGGCAGATGCGGCCCAGTGCTTTCCTATTCGCTGGTTGGTGGTAATCCCTGCATGGAAATAGGACATCTGCCCTGGTGAGGGATGGGCGTCAATATGCGTGGGAGGAGGTGAAATAATTTCTTCAAGATCGCTGGGGACAAACAGATCCGATAGGTTTAACCCGCCTTTCACCCCAATCTTTAACTGTGCCGAAGCTTGAAGGTACAAAAAAAGGACCGCGACGGTCGTAAGTGTTGTTACTTTCATCGTTTTTCTTTTTGCATAAAAAAATGAGCATACTATGCTTAAACGCAGAAAGCAAAAAACCATTTTACCTTAACATTGGCCAATAAAAAAACCCGAATTCAAAGAATTCGGGCACGATTAGATATAATATTTATATCTGAAGGGCAACTGTATCTTGTAAAGATATCATCTGTTTTACCGATATGCAACAAAATGACCTGAAAAGTCAAGTGCTTACCCCAGGAGGGGCATGCTGATAGCCTGTTACTTCGACTCTTTAGCTTCTGCTGAAAAAGCGGAGGACAAATACTCGCTATTCAGAATAGCGATGGTCTCCACCGAAATTTCCTTCGGACACTCTGCTTCGCAAGCACCAATGTTTGAGCAGAATCCAAACCCTTCTTCGTCCATTTGAGCTACCATGTTCCGTGCGCGTCTTTTGGCTTCTACTTTACCTTGCGGCAAGGTAGCCAGGTGAGTTACCTTGGCGCCTACAAACAACATCGCAGAGGCGTTCGGACAAGCAGCTACACAAGCACCACAACCGATGCAAGCTGCAGCATCCATCGATCTGGCCGCCGTTTCCTTTTCTACCGGAATCGCATTGCCATCCTGCGCCTGACCTGTATTGACAGATATATAACCGCCCGCCTGAATGATGCGATCAAAAGATGAACGATCCACCACCAAATCCTTGATCACTGGAAAAGCCTTTGCCCGAAACGGCTCAATCGTAATAGTGTCACCGTCCCTGTAAAAACGCATATGCAACTGACAGGTAGCCGTGCCGGTCTTCGGACCGTGAGGCCTACCGTCAATAACCATACTGCAGGTGCCGCAAATGCCTTCCCGACAATCGCTTTCAAAAGAGACAGGCTCTTCCTTCTTCGTAATTAATTGTTCATTTAATACGTCTAACATTTCCAAAAAGGACATATGCTCCGATACATTATCCAATTGATAAGTAACAAACTGTCCCTTTTTATATTGGCCGCCTTGGCGCCATACTTTGAGTGTTAGTTTCATCGTCTATTTTTTTGATTTCTATTTTTTATCCGGTTGTCGGTTGTCAGTTATCGGTTGTCAGTGGTTGTTTAATCCCTTTTTAATTAACCGATAACCGATAACCAATAACCGACATCTGACTTATTTATACGATCTGGTTTTCAATTCTACATTTTCGAACACCAATTCTTCCTTGTGCAGTACGGGCTCATCGTCCCAGCTCTTGTATTCCCAGGCTGCTACGTAAGCGTAGTTCTCATCATCGCGAAGGGCCTCACCTTCCTCGGTTTGGTATTCTTCGCGGAAGTGTCCGCCGCAGGATTCGTTTCTGTTAAGCGCGTCGAGCACCATGACTTCACCTAACTCGAAAAAGTCCGCCACGCGCAATGCTTTTTCCAGCTCTGGGTTGTAATCGTCAGCAGAGCCTGGTACGTAAACATCCTGATAGAATTCTTTGCGCAGGTCGACGATCATCTGGCGGGCAGCTTTTAGCCCCTCTGCATTACGGGACATGCCGCAGTAATCCCACATGATCTTGCCGAGACGACGGTGGAAGCTCTCTACTGATTGAGTGCCATCATTGTTCATAAGCTGATCGATGCGATCTCTGACGTCTCTTTCCGCCTGTTCGAATTCAGGAAGGCTTGGATCGATATTAGGTGTACGGATTTCTCCGGACAAGAACTGGCCGATGGTGTAGGGCAATATGAAATACCCGTCAGCCAATCCCTGCATCAGAGCCGAAGCTCCCAGTCGGTTGGCGCCGTGGTCAGAGAAATTACATTCACCGATGGCAAATAAGCCTGGAATATTGGTTTCCAGGTTATAATCCACCCAGATCCCGCCCATAGTATAATGGACGGCAGGATAGATTTTCATAGGACCTTTATAGGGATCGTCGCCAGTGATTTTTTCGTACATCTCGAAGAGGTTGCCGTATTTTTCTGAAACCACTTCCTCTCCCAGTTTTGTTATCGTGGCCTGGTCGGGATTTTCAATACCTTGTGAACTAGCTCTGGATTTACCGTAGCGTTCGATAGCAGCTGCAAAGTCCAGATAGACTGCCAGGCCCGTAGGCGCTACGCCCAAACCTTCGTCACAAACGACTTTTGCCGCACGGGAAGCCACATCTCGAGGCACCAGGTTGCCGAAGGCAGGATAACGTCTTTCCAGGTAATAATCGCGTTCTTCTTCCGGGATGTCGTTAGCCGTTTTTCTGCCTTCCCGGATGGCTTTAGCGTCCTCCTGGTTTTTGGGCACCCAAACGCGACCGTCGTTACGCAGCGACTCTGACATGAGCGTCAGTTTGGACTGATAATCTCCCGAAACAGGGATACAAGTCGGGTGAATCTGGGTAAAACAAGGGTTGGCCATCAAGGCGCCGCGTCTTACTGTTCTCCAGGCTGCGGATGTGTTGGAATTCATGGCGTTGGTAGACAGGTAGAAGACGTTGCCGTAGCCTCCTGTGGCGATGACCACGGCATGGGCGGCAAATCTTTCAATTGCGCCCGTCAAAAGGTTGCGAGCAATGATGCCGCGGGCTTTGCCGTCGATAACCACAAGGTCCAGCATCTCGTGGCGGTTGTACATTTTTACGTTACCCAGGGAGATCTGGCGGGAAAGCGATTGATAAGCACCGAGCAAGAGCTGCTGCCCGGTTTGTCCGCGTGCATAAAACGTACGACTCACCTGGACGCCGCCGAAAGAACGGTTGGCCAGCAATCCGCCGTACTCCCGAGCGAAAGGCACGCCCTGTGCAACAGCCTGGTCGATGATGTTACGGCTGACTTCCGACAGACGGTGAACGTTGGATTCTCTCGAACGATAGTCGCCACCTTTGATGGTGTCATAAAAAAGGCGATATACGCTATCTCCATCATTCTGGTAGTTTTTAGCCGCATTAATACCCCCCTGAGCAGCAATACTGTGCGCCCGGCGAGGGCTATCGTGAAAAGTAAAACATTGTACATTATAACCCAACTCACCCAGTGTGGAGGCTGCGGAAGCACCCGCTAAACCTGTACCGACTACGATGATGTCAAGTCTTCTTTTATTATTGGGGGCCACAAGATTCATTGTGGAGCGGTACTGCGTCCACTTATCCGTCAATGGCCCGGCTGGAACTTTCGGATCGAGTTTAATACTCATGATGGATGATTTTTATATTTATTTTTTTCTAAAAAAAACTCAAATCGTTTTGCATCAGTATTTTTGGGTGAAATGAACCGAACTACTGCCCGGGGATTACTTTGAATTCTCCTAAAGGATAAACATCCATGTACACCAAAACGGGGATAACAGCAAAAGCGAGCGGTATTAAAATGGAAAAAACTACCCCAATGTTCTTGATCAGGCTGGTATATTTTCCTTTGCGCCAGCCCACCGTTTGAAAAGCAGACTGAAAACCATGGATCAGGTGCCACCCCAGCGCTACCTGCGCTATTACATAAAAAATGACGATCCAGGGTTGTTCAAAAGCTGTAATGACCACCTCGTAATGGTCTGCTACATGGCCAAACTTAAATTTAAACCAGAACTGGGCCATGTGGATGGCAATAAAAATCAGGATCAGTGATCCTAAAAAGGCCATATTGCGACTCGCCCAGCTGGTGCCGGAGCCGGATTTAACTGCATACTTCATGCTGCCGCGAGCTCTCCTGTTCTTAAAGTAAATGGCTAACCCTTTGTAAGCATGGACAATAATGGCCGCATACAAACCAATAGCAATGGCCTTGATCAAAAGGTTTGAACTCATGACCTCAGAGTAGGAATTGAATGCCTCCCCCTCGTCGTCTATCAATAATTGGAGGTTGCCTGCCAAATGCACAACCAGGAAAAGGCTAAGAAACAAACCAGTTAAACTAACCAGTATCTTGTTCCCAATAGATGAGGCTAGAAAATTGTTGAACC
Organism: uncultured Saprospiraceae bacterium; assembly: GCA_964548175.1. GTDB lineage: Bacteria > Bacteroidota > Bacteroidia > Chitinophagales > Saprospiraceae > JANQPA01. Next base: position 49,932 of record CAZJQS010000034.1, on the reverse strand, counting down.
AACTCATGTTTCTTGTTTTTACGTTTTGTTATTTTTACCAGTCAATAGCGTGGAAGAATAATACAGTGGCATCATTCGTGCCTTTGTATTATTGAATTGCAATTTAGCTGCAAATCTACTCTATATAGGTCATTCTCCCAATATATGTTTTGTATTCATAAATGTAGCTCGTTTATTTAGAATGATTCAAAATTGATACTAAGGGCTTGGCTTTTAAACAATTTACAGATTGGCGGCACTATACTAATATGACAACTAACAAAACAGCATTCAAACAATTCATTGCGCTTTTTCCGGAAGTGACTCTTCCTCTTACTCTTGGAGAAGACACTCACCTGACTTTCAGCCGCAAAAACGAACCTTTCAGCCAAACAACCCTGAAAGCGTTTATCGAACCCCTGGAAGAGGAGGTGTTTGACGATTTTACGGAAGCCTTGCCTTGCTTCCGCCTTCCGGTGGACAAAGGTTTTCACGCAATCGTTTATTGGAAAGCTAAATTGATGAATTATCAGTATATTCTGGCTACCTTTGATGAGTGGGGACAGCTGATCGACAAAAAAACCATCGCCGGAACTTTCTCCGACGGTTCTCAGTTAACTCAATCAGTAGCCACCATCAACGATAAGTGGCAAATTTATATCGCCTCCGGTCAAAGCGATGCAGTTTCGGAGAAATATGTGGCGGCGGAAACCTCCGTTCAGCGAATGTCATTGACCGAAGAAGGTGAGATCAAGATTCAGGAATGAAATAAAGTATGAGTAAAAATAAAAAAAGTAAGATCAAAGGAAGAAAACTGAGCGCTAAGCAATTACAATACGAAATATTAAAATTGTTTAGGCGCCATCCCCAAAAGCGTTTTAACCCTAAACAAGTCATTCGAAAACTAAAGATCGCCAATAATAAAGATTCCGTTCAACATGCCATAGAGCAGTTGGTGGACAAGAACGATCTTGCCCAACTCGAAAATTACAAGTATAAGGTTAAAAAGTCGGCTCCCGCCAGAACAGAACAGTCCGTGCATGAAGGGAAGGTCGATATGACCCGGACCGGCTCGGCTTATATCGTTGTTGACGATATGGAAGACGATGTGTTCGTGGCTGTGAAAAACATGAATACAGCTCTGAATGGGGATCGCGTAAAAGTACGGGTCTGGACTCCCACCGGACGCAGGCGTCCGGAGGGAGAGGTGATCCAGGTCCTGGAACGAGCCACCGAAGCCTTCATCGGCAATATTTCCATTCATCCCAAATACGCGACCATCGTCACAGGAGGTAAAAACGTTCCCATGGATGTTTACGTCGACCTGGATAAGACCATGGGCGCTAAAGATGGCGAAAAGGTCGTTTTTAAAATCATTGGCTGGACAAAAGAAAAATTCAGAACGCCTATCGGAGAAGTGACCGCCGTACTGGGAAAACCCGGAACGAACGATATTGAAATGAAGGCCATCTTAATAAACAATGGCTTTGATCTCGAATTCCCAAAAGAAGTGATCACAGAATCAGAAAGCCTGCCCGGAAGGATATCTGAACAAGAGATCGCCTCTCGCCGGGATGTTCGCGAAATACTGACCTTCACCATTGACCCCGATACGGCGAAGGACTTTGACGATGCCTTGTCATTCCAGTATCTCGACAACGGCGACCTCGAGGTGGGCGTCCACATTGCAGATGTAACCCATTTCGTTCAACCCAATACCAAGCTGGATGAGGAGGCCTTCGATCGCTCTACTTCCGTTTACCTGGTGGACCGGGTGCTTCCCATGTTGCCGGAGCGCTTATCTAACGATCTTTGTTCTTTACGGCCCAACGAGGACCGGCTGAGCCTCTCTGCTATCTTTGTCTTTGACAAAGATGATAAGATCGTCAACCGCTGGTTCGGTAAAACCATCATCCATTCAGACCGGCGGTTTACCTACAACGAAGTTCAGGATATTCTGGATGCCGGTGATGGAGAATATGCTTCCGAGCTGAAAAAACTGAATCAGCTGGCCAAAAAACTGCGCAGCAAGCGATTTAAAGAGGGCTCTATCGACTTCGACTCTGAGGAGGTGAAGTTCAAACTGGATGAGAACGCAGTGCCCATTGAGGTGTATGTCAAAGAAAGAAAAGACGCTCATATGCTGATCGAAGACTTCATGCTTCTGGCCAACCGGGAAGTCGCTACTCACATAGCACGGAAAGGCGCCGAAGAAGAGATCCCTTTCGTCTACCGTGTTCACGACGAGCCGGATCCCGACAAAGTTGCTGAATTCGCCGCCTTTGCCCGGGAGGTTGGCTTCGATATGAACATCAAAACCCCTAAAGATATTGGCAATTCCTACAACCGCCTAGTGAAGGCCGCCAGGAAAGATCCACATCTGAAGATCCTTGAGCCTATTGCTATTCGAACCATGGCCAAGGCAGAGTACAGCTCCGAAAATATCGGCCATTACGGCCTGGGTTTTGATTACTATGCTCATTTTACTTCTCCCATCCGCCGCTATTCAGATGTGCTGGCCCACCGTATCCTGGAGGCTAACCTGAACGGCCAAACCCTCCGCGTCAATAAAGCACGATTAGAGGAACAATGCAAGCATATTTCCCTCCAGGAAAGAAGAGCCACAGAAGCCGAAAGAGAATCCGTCAAATACAAGCAGGTCGAATATATGCAAAACCACATCGGCGATGTGTTTGAAGGGGTGATCTCAGGTATTATCGACAAAGGGATTTTTGTGGAGCTCTACGAAAATCGCTGCGAGGGCATGGTCCCATTCGACCTGATGCCGGAACCTTTCGAGGTCATGGAAGGCCGACTGCGCATCAGAGGCCTCTATAGCGGCGAAATCCTTAAAATGGGCGATGATGTAACGGTGCGTATCGTAAGCACCAATCTGGCAGCCCGCCAGATTGAGATGGAGATGGTGGAGGGTTAAGGAACCTTCTATTCGCTGCTATCAGCACCTCCACCCTCTAACTCCCTGCAGGGAGGACCGCTCGGCTAAATTTGATTTTAGCATTTAGTTTTTTTGTAAGAAATATAAATCCCTTACAGAGCTTATGGCGCTTTGCGGCTGGGCTGTGGGAAATATAGCAAAGTGTCCCCTCCCCTGGAGGGGGCCGGGAGGTGGCCATGCAAAAAAAAACTTACACCCCTAAATAAAAAAAGGGCGTACAATCGATGATCCTGATACGCCCCCTTCTCCCAAAATGAAGGAAAACTTTGGTGTTCGTCATTTCCTCTGTATATTAGATAACCTACCGAGGAAATGTGATGCCTGAAATAGGAAAAAAAATAAAAATTTTACCTGTTGAGGATCAGCCGGCGGACGCCGAAGGAAACCCCGCCCGTCATAAACTTCTGCTGGACAGGAAAATAAGTGGTGGTGAAAGAACGCTGCTGCCAGCGAAGATGAGGCTCGACCATCAGGTGAATACCGGGATGGATCTCGTACTGGATGCCCAAGCCGCCATACCAGTTGATGCCGAGCTGCGGACGGAAAGCAGACTGCGCTTCCAGTGTTGCCAGGCTTACCAGCTGCCGATTGGCATTGATCAATGTGCCTTCCTGGTTGAAAGACAGGTTGAAGATCGGACCCGCCTGGGCCGAGAAGGTCCAGCGCTGATGTCTTTTTTGATAACCCAACAGAACCGGCACGTCAAGCAGGGAATATTGAATGTTGCTGTTAACCGGGGCGCCGCTGGGGACATAGATCGTCTCTTCCACCAACTCACCTCCTTGCGGGTCATAAATTTGCTGTACTCTGGGTACGTGATTTACAAATTCAAAAGATTCATTGATCTGAGTAAAATGGAAGCCCGTACGCAATGTCCATCCCTTGCGGTTGACGGCAGCCAGCCGCAGGCCGAAGGCCAGCGAAGACTGATCAAGCTGCGCGGCTTCGATTTCATCGGCAAGAAAGGAGAAGTTATTGCTGATCGGGTTAACGCTTCTGTTGGCAAAGCCTGGACTACCATAGGCTTCGACAAAATAAACGATTCCATTGCCATTATAGGAAGCCACAATCGGCCATTCCGGCGTTTCGAACGATGATTCTTTTTCTGCTAAGAAGCCCGGCAGTGGTGTCTGCAGGAGCCTGGCAGTGGCAAGGCTAACTCTTTTTTCAGCTGCCCGGGAAGATTCCGCACCGGAGCGATACTCTTGCATCGGAGCGGTTATATCCTGTTCAGAAACAGCTGTTTTGCTTTTCTGGTCACCTGGTGAATTCGGGGAAGAAAGGGGAGGGGTAGAAGCTACGTCCGGGGTTTGGGTTAGGATATTCGTGGAAATAGCATTGTTAGTGTCGGATCTGTCAGCATCCGGGGTTAAGATACTATTTCTTAATGAAGGAGTAGCGGCTTCCGCAATATTTTCTTGATTGGGTTTTGGGAAAAAAGAAAGCGTGCTTTCCTCTTCAGCGGAGGAAGTAGTCTGATCGGCTGTCATTCTTTGGTCCGCAAGTGGGATGGGGAAATGGTGTAATGGCGCGGTAACAGTTGGTTTTTTTTGAAATAGCCAGTAGCTCAGAAAGCCTGCAGTGATCAGTCCAAAGGTTAGAACGCTCCAGTATTTAGACAGCCACCACAGCAACCCCTTAGGCTTATGTCGCTGCCGGTCGATGTTACCCCACAGGTGCATCGGGGCTGGCAGTTCGTAATTCTGCAGCTTACTTTGAAACAGCTCGTCTATGGGATGCGACTCATTCATACCGCGATCTTTTTTAATTGCTCGATTTGATGTTGCAATAGTTTTCTGGCTTTGACCAATTGAGAGCGGGACGTACTCTCCTGTATGCCCAGCATATCGGCTATTTCCTTGTGGCTATAGCCTTCTATAGCATAGAGGTTAAACACGATGCGATAACCATCGGGAAGACGAGACACCAAATTGAGTAGTTCAGCTTCGTTGAGAGAGGACAGAACGGAGGGCTCGATCGGACTATCATTGTGCATGTCTATCCCGATCTGCTCGTTCTGGAAGCTTTTTTTGCCGTAGGCCTTTAAAGCCGTGTTGATCACTATCCGGCGGATCCAACCTTCGAGTGACCCTTTGTATTTAAATTTTGATAAATTATCGAACACCTTGATGAAAGCATCCTGAAGCAAATCTTCAGCTTCCATCTTGTGACGTCCGTATCGCATACAAATGGCCATCATTTTCCCTGCATAGCGCTTAAAAAGTTCCTGCTGGCACTTTTTATTTTCTCGCAAACAGCCATTTATTAGCTCTCTCTCAGTCACAAACGTAAAATTAAAACAATATAATTAATTTTTCTATCGAAAAGAAGTGAAATTTAACATTCGCCGACGGCAGCGAATGTTAAATTAAATTTTTCTTTGCTATTTCCTTATTAACGCCCTTTTATTTTTTGAAAGTATATTTATACCGTTACAAAAAACCATCCCGCCATGGATAAAAACGCTGCTCCTTACAAAATTACACAAAAAATGCTCGAGCACGATGCCTTCAGCCGCTGGCTGGGCGTCGAACTACTCGATGTGGGCCCCGGCCACTGCAGACTACAAATGAAGATACGCACAGAAATGCTCAACGGATTTTACATCGCTCACGGCGGCATTACTTTTTCTCTGGCAGACAGCGCTTTTGCCTTCGCTTCTAACTCTCGTGGGCGCCATGCCGTTTCCATCCATACCGAAATCCACCACATGAAAGCCTTGAGGGAAGGCGACCTGATCATCGCCGAAGCCACAGAAGAGCATAAAGGACATAAAATTGCCTTGTATAGTGTGAAAGTCACTACAACTGAAAATGAGCAGGTGGCTTTGTTTAAAGGGACGGTGTATCGGAAGAGCCAGGAATGGGATGTTTAATATAAGAACAGTTCATCTCAAATGTTGGATACCCTTCCATCCAAGAGATGCTATGATGCGGTGATCTTTTGGGGTTGTGTAAAAAGTAATCGTACTCGCCCGCCTATGGCCTGTAGGAGCAGCTGACTTTTTGCACAACCCCGGATGCTTGCCTGCAGATAGCCGGAAACCTCCTAATGGCTAAAAAATCAAGCATCCTCAGGCGGAACGCCGGAAAAGCATCATAGCATCGGGTCAAAATAGCATCATCTCTTTGAATAAAGAAAAAATCAGGTTAAGAGATAACTTATATATCACCATCCAATACCATAATCCTCCCCATAATTACTCGATCCACCCCAGAAGCTGCCATGCTTCCAATCAAAGAAGACAGCATTCAGCGGACCCGAAGTGCGATCTCGGAACTCCAGGCGGTAGCCCATTGTTCGAAGTTGCCGACGGATGTAATCCGGCGTATCTTCGTTGAGCAGGAGCCGGCCTGGTTCTGTTTCGTGGTCACCGAAAGAGCCCCGCATCTGGTAGCTTGTGATGTTGGAGGCCTCACAAGCCTCCTGGACGTTCATATTCCATTCCACCATGTTGAGGAAAAACTGCAGCAGGTTCTGGTCCTGGGTGTCGCCTGCCTGAACAGCAAAGGAAAGATAGGGCTTTCCGTCTTTCAGGGCCACGCTGGGCGTAAGGGTCGCCCGGGGTCTTTTACCGGGTGCTACGACATTGTAAGGGTTTTCTGATGCATCCAAAACAAAACTCTGCATACGCTGGCTCATACCGACACCCGTGTTTCCTGCAATAACGGCCGGCACCCAGCCTCCACTGGGGGTAACGCTGACCACCCAGCCATCTTTATCGACAGCCTGGATGGAGGTCGTTCCAGCCAGGTAGTTTTCCTCGGTGCTCAGCTCGTTCAGGGAAGCCCGGTTTCGATCCAGCGCAGCTGTTTTACCCCATTTTTCTAATAGGTCCAGGAAGGGGTTGACATCTCCCTGAAAGGGGTAGGGATCGCCGGGCTTAGCCTCCGCATCGTTCTTCTCCCAGTTGATCTGCTTGATGCGCTCTTTAGCGTATTCTTTGGACAGCAAGCCCTTCATAGGCTCCTTTGGTGGAAAATAAGGATCGCCATAGTAAAAGTCGCGGTCGGCAAAGGCGAGGTTCATGACCTGGTAAAGGGTGTGGATGTATTTGGTGGAGTTGTAACCCATCCCTTTGAGGTCAAAATTTTCCAGCATATTCAAGGCCTGAAGCATGACCGGCCCCTGAACCCAAGAGGTAAGTTTGTAAACGTCGATGCCTTTGTAATTGGTCATTTCCGGCTCTTCGAGGTACACTTTCCAGTTGGCTAGGTCTTCCATGGTGATCAGGCCGCCCTGCTCCTGACATCCGCGGACGAACTCCCGGGCGATATCGCCTTTGTAAAACCGGTCATAAGCGGCGTAAATGGCTTCTTTACGTGATTTGCCGGCTTTTAAGGCCTCCTGCTCGGCTTCCACCAGCTTTTCCAGGGTCGCTTTCAGGTCAGCTTGTACAAAGATCTCTCCCGGATAAGGAGCTTCGCGCTCCTCCTCTCCCAGATGGGTAAGAAAGACTTCTTTGGAATACGGCCATTTTTTGATCCTTTCCTTGGACCGCTCAATGCTGTTAGCGGTCTGCTCTTCTATCGGATAACCTTCCGCCATCTGAATGGAAGGCGCCAGGACTTCCGCCAGGCTCATCGTGCCGTATTCGGCCAGCATAGTCAATAATCCTCCGGGCGTGCCGGGGGTTACGGCCGCCAGGGGGCCGTAGCTGGGCGGATATTTCATGTCCTTTTCTTTGAAAAATTCAGGCGTTGCTCCTGTCGGCGCTACACCTAAAGCATTGATGCCGATGACTTTTTTGGTGTTCGGATTGTAGATCAATGCTTGTGTTTCTCCTCCCCAACTCAGGACGTCCCACATCGTACTCGTGGCCGCGAGCATGGCGCAGGCTGCATCCACCGCGTTACCACCTTCCTGAAAAATAGCTGCCCCGGCTGTCGCAGCCAATGGCTTTCCGGTGATAGCCACCCAGTGGCGACCATGAATAACAGGTTTTTGAGTGGATTGGGAAAAAAGGAAATTGCTGCACAATATGGCGGCAAGAACTAAAATTAAGCTTTGCTTCTTCATGTGATGTTGTTGTTGAAATGATAGTTTACTAATTTAATCATTTTCCGGAAGGATCAAATAATCCGATAGCTCTTTCAAGTCGGAAACGATCAGATCGGGCTCAAAACCGAGCTCTTCCATTTCATTGTTGAAGCGGTTTGCCCAGGCGACTTTTAAGCCGAAAGACCTGGCGCCGGCGACGTCCCAGGTGTTCGAAGAAATGAATAATAGCTGTGATCGTTCAACACAAAACTTTTGCTGTGCCAAAGCATACACCTCCGGCCTGGGCTTATACAATCCGGTCTCTTCAACACTGATAACGGCTTCGAACAGTGCGTGAATGCCATTATGGGCAATGGCTTTTTCCAGCATAGCTTGATTAGCATTGGACAAAACGGCGAGTTGGTAATGAGCACCCAGTGCTTCTAAAGCTTGCTTAACTTCTGAGTAGATTTCCAGCTGATTGTAAGCCTCCATTAGTGTTTGCTGCTCTGATTTCGCCAAACCGACATCAGCCACACGGGTCGCGTAAATAAGCGCGTCTTCTGTAATTTGTTGAAAATTGACATATCGCTCCATGAGGGTCCGGAGCCAGGTATATTCCAGTTGCTTCTGACGCCAAAGCCGGGCGATCAACCCGGATTTCTGACCAAAAAGATCGGTCAGCAGCTGGTCAATCGAACTGATGTCGAGCAGGGTGCCATAGGCATCAAAAACGATGGCTTTAATGTTTAAGGAGGGCATAGTCATTTTTTATCATACCAGGAAAAAAACAACAGTAGTGCATTGGTGGTGTGCGTATGCATAAAATATCCTTTCCAAAACAACTTTTTGACTTCTTCAAAGGACATCAGGATCAACTCCATGTCTTCCCCATCGTCCAATTGGAGGGCGCCTGTTTTCTCCGCTCCCGTAGCCACCCAGTGATGAATATAGCTGTTCATAAAAACCGGATTGGCAGGAACCTTGCCGAGATATTCCCAATCAGAAGCCGTAAACCCTGTTTCCTCTCTTAGCTCGCGCCTCACTCCCAGCTCTTGTTCTTCACCCGGCTCAACCAGTCCGCCCGGCAGCTCTACTGTGAAATCTTTGATGCCGAAGCGGTACTGACGAACGAAGATGATCTTTTTATCATCCGTCAATGCCACTACATTGGCCGAATCCTCTGAATCCAGAATGACCATTTTTTCGGTTTGATCATTCCTGGGGTTCTTCATGTAATCGAATCGGGTGCGGAATAGCTTAAGGTCGGGACCTTCTTCAGATTGCAGACACTGCCATTCTTTTTTGGTGGAAGCCATGGTTTGATTGAATTAGAAAGGTTTTTCCCGGCCAGAACGGCCGGAAAAAACCTTTCCTTTTTTTACAAAATATTTATTAGTTAAAAAAATATCTCAAAAAAGTGACCCTCCGGAAAAAGGCCCGTCAAAAGAATGAAATTAAATTACAGAAGGGGAGGGCACATACTATGAGAAACTTTTAGCAAGTCATCTCAGGTCCGTTCCCCAAGTAACTGAACAAAGATCAGGTCCTATCCTGAGGTGAAAAATAAATGGTGAAAGATGGTTTTTGATGGCCGGGTCCGATCCCCGGCCTTCGTTTTTTTTTGAGGCCACTTTTTTTATTTTTTATCATCGTCGGTATCATCATCTTCATCAATGATGGCGTCATCGATGATCTCGTTACCATCACCATCCAGATCCTCAAAGCCTGCGGCTTTTCCTTCTGATTTTTTAGGTTCGTACCCGGGATCTTTTTCTATTTTGGGTCTTTTGCCTTCATCATGATAATCCCCTTCGGCAAAGCGCTGGGCGCGTTCGAAGAAGTCATCAGTGCCGTCCAGCAGGCTACTTTCCTTAGCTTCATTAACCGAATCGGTGAACTGGCGGTCTTTGTCCTTCGCTTTTTCCTCGATGCGTTCGCCCATCTTGCGGGCTTTATCGATAATACTGTCCATGTCTTCCTTGTCAGCTTCCTCTTTGGCTTTTGCCGCAGCTTCATCTGCTTCATCCATCAACTTATTTGTAAATTCTTGTGCTTTTTCAAAAGCCTTACCACCGACCTCTCTAAGCTTATCGCCGACCTTTTCTGCAGAATCCCAGAATTTTTCATTCATTTTGTCGGAGGTATCCAGTACCTTTTTGCCGACTTCCTCAGCGAAGGCGCCGCCCTTTTCCGCCACGCCTTCTCCGAATTCGCGAAGCTTACTTTTCTCTTTAGGCTTTTGTTCCTTTTTTTCTTTAGGTTCTTCGAAAGGAATGTCTTCGATCTCTTCATCTTCCAGAGGATGAGCAGAAAATTTAGCCTTACTGCTTTCTGATTCCTCTTTTTTTCCTTCCCTTTCCTTTTCTACATCTTCCCAGATGTCATCGACCATATCTTCGGCTTTGTCTTTTGCATTTTCAAAGGCGTCTTCTGCTTTATCCATAAATTCCTCTCCCTTTTTTCTGGCTTTGTGATAAAAATCTTCTGCTTTGTCCTTGGCGTCTTCAAAGAAGTCAGAAGTTTTTTCTTTGAGTTCTTCTCCTGCTTCCTTGCCCTTTTCGGCAGCCTTGCGTGCTGCACTTTTGGTGACGGCTTTGGCGCCGAATAGTACTTTTTTTATTTCATTAAAAAATCCCATTGTTTTTTGGTTTTTGTTCTTTAGTCATAAAACTTTTAGGCTAACCCACAAGTTTGTTTAAGCCTCGCCGCCGCCGGGGAGGCTTAATTACTCAAGTAAGAATAGGAAAAAAAACGGATGCATGCAAGTTTTAATGACTAACTGGCCTTACCTCAACCTATGAATTTCCAAAGCCTATAATATTAGCAGACAAAATGCTATTTTCGCTTCCGCACAAAAAAATCGTTAATGGAATATACCCAATTAGGACCCACAGACCTCCGTGTGAGTAAGATCTGCCTGGGCACCATGACTTTCGGTGAACAGAATACCGAAGCCGAAGGCCATGAGCAAATGGACTTTGCGCTTGACCAAGGTATTAATTTTTTCGATACGGCAGAGTTGTATGCTGTGCCTTCAACAGCAGAGAATAATGGAAAAACAGAGTTGATCCTCGGCTCCTGGTTTAAAAAAACCGGCCACCGGGATAAGGTCATCCTGGCCACAAAAATTACCGGTCCTTCTAATGGGCTTCAATACATTCGCCATCCTCTGAAATTTAATCGTGACCAGATCACTACCGCTATCGAGGGCAGCCTCCGTCGAATGCAAACGGATTATGTGGACCTGTACCAATTGCACTGGCCGGAACGGAAAGTTAATTTTTTTGGAAAAAGGGGATATGTCTACGACCCGGATGAACAATGGGAGGATAACTTCCTGGATATTCTTCAGGTGATGCAGAACCTGGTGGATGAAGGTAAAATCCGCTACTTCGGCATCTCCAATGAAACACCATGGGGCCTGATGCATTTTCTGCATCTGGCTGAAAAACATGGATTGCCCCGCTGTGTGAGTATCCAAAACCCCTATAGCCTGTTAAACCGTACTTTTGAAGTGGGATTAGCAGAGATTGCCGTTCGGGAAAAAGCGGGCCTGCTGGCATATTCTCCCATGGCCTTCGGCTTATTATCCGGAAAATACCATAAAGGACTCGATGAACCAGAGGCCCGCATCAACAAATACAAAAGAATGGCGCGCTATAACGGCAGCAATGCTCACAAGGCTACCGCTCGTTACCTCGAAATCGCCGAACGCCATCATCTCAACATGGCGCAAATGGCACTGGCTTTCGTGAATAGCCGCCCTTTTGTCACCAGCACTATCATCGGCGCTACTACCATGGATCAACTGAAAGAAAATATCGATAGCATTTACGTAGAATTACCTTCAGAAGTGTTGAAGGAGATCGAGGAAGTGCATAATGATGTGCCGAATCCAGCACCTTAGGGGGGGTGTTCTAATAAACCCAAAACCCAAAACCCAAAACGATGCAGGTTAAACTTTTAAAAAGAGCTTTCGATCGATACAGGGGCTTTCTTCAGAGTCCTCAGGCAGAAGATCGTCTGTACATCTGGGAATCGCAGCGCATTTTTCAGGAAAACTGGGACCTGGAAGCCAGGGATCTGAAAAAAATGTACGACGACAGTCTGCAAAATAGCCGGACGCGGCGACTTTGGCGGAGGGAAGCCTACGAGCCAAAGGATGTGATGCTGAAGTTCATTGAGCTTTCAGAGGATTATTTCTTGCAGATGTTCGGCGACTTGTTTGATGAAGAAAAAAGTATAGGCAGCAGGGTTGATCGTTTCGTTTTTTATTGTGACCAGTTGTTGCAGGAATACCGGGATAAATATCCACACCGGATCGAGAATAACCACTATCATGATGACGGTTATCAGATGATCTCTTTGTACCTGGCTTTTCGTTTTCCGGATCAGTATACATTATATAGTTATGATCTTTTTCGAAGTTTTCTGGATAAGATGGGCGTGGTCAACCTTCCGGAAGCTAATGACTTTGAACGTTTTGTAAAGGTCAGCAGGACCATATACAAATTAATGCAAAAGGAGGAAGGCTTGCTGGAACTGCACCTAAAACGCCTGCAGGAAGGGGTACATTATACCGGAGAGAGTCTGTTGGTCGTTTATGATTTTATGGAAATGATTTGTAGTGGAAGCCAATAAAGTAACAGGATCGATGATCCGAACTAAAAAATCTGCTAAAGTGCATGTTGAATACTGGGATAAAGAAAAGCCCGGGGGAAAATACCGAACAGCCGCTTTCAGAACAGCGCATGAAGAGGCCTATACGGCCAAAATCCGTGCAGAATTACTGGAATTTACCGGTCCTCGTCAGCAGCGGAAACTTACCATCCGGGTGATGGATGTGAAGGGAGAAAAGATCTGCTCAAGGGTAATAAGTGTCCAGCAAAAAAACTTACAGGCTAATGAAATATTCAATCTTATTTTCAATTGTATTCTTTTGTCTACTTACCTGCACTCGGGAGGGAGGCGGAACGACTCCTGAAAGTGATCCGGTAACAGAAAACTCTGCAAACGATGCAGCCACCATCATTGATCAGGCCATCGAAAAGCAAGGGAGCGATCGATGTGATAACAGTTTGATTACCTTTGACTTCAGAGATCGCCATTATCGTTCAAAACGAGATAACGGAGCGTTCACCTATGAGCGCATCTTTACCGACGAAGACGGGCAAAAGGTAAGGGACGTACTCACTAACCAGGGCTTCTACCGGGAAGTCGACGGGAAAAAAGTAGCGCTTTCCGCAAAAGACTCTTCGGCCTACGCCAATTCCGTTAATTCCGTCATTTATTTTGCATTGTTGCCCCATTTTCTCCAGGATCCAGCTGCTCAGGTAACCTATCTGGACGAAACGACGATTAAAGGAAAGCCCTATCATGAAATCAAAGTAACCTTTAAACAGGAAGGCGGCGGTAAGGATTACGAAGATGAATTCGTTTACTGGTTTCACCGGGACAGCCTGACTATGGATTATATTGCTTATAATTACCTGACTGACGGTGGAGGCGCGCGCTTCAGGGAAGCATATGACGCGCGTACTATTTCGGGTATTCGTTTTGCAGATTACATCAATTATAAGCCAAAGGAAGATACCAGGGCTGTCGCTACTTTTGACAGCCTGTTTGAGACCGGGCAACTGGAGGAGTTATCCAGAATAGTGTCCGAAAACATTCAGGTCAGTCTTCGTTAAGGCCGGGGTGGTGTAAGGGTGCGTTTGGAAATTGCTTTTGAAGCCGAAATGACTTTTATATCCCCTCAAACCTAATATCCATTTAACTTTTTCTACCTTTACGCTTCACAGCACCTGCAGGCATGAAAATACTGATCATCCGGTTTTCTTCCATTGGAGACATCATCCTGACCACCCCCGTTATCCGGACTGCTAAGAAACAACTGGGGGCCGAGGTACACTTCTTAACCAAGGCCAGGTTCCGATCTGTTCTGGAAGCCAATCCTTATATTGATCAAATACATGTTATAGACAAGAAAGTAGGGGAAATTTTGCCCGGGCTAAAAGAGGAAAAGTTTGATCTGATAGTGGATCTTCACAAAAACCTCCGTTCCTTCCAGGTCAAAAGAGCGTTAGGAGTTGAAAGCGTCGCCTTCAATAAGATCAATCTGGCCAAGTGGCTTATTGTCAATTTTAAGATCAACCGTTTACCGGATAAACATATTGTGGATCGAAACCTGGAAACACTGGCTCACCTGGGTGTGCAAAACGACGGCAAAGGCCTGGATTACGTTATTCCTTCAGGCTCAGAAGTGGACATCCCGACCTTTTTTAGTCGTTTCCCAACCATAAAGCCGCATTTGAGTGTCCAGGAGGGTAAAGAAATTCCTTATATTGCTTTTGTGATCGGCGCCGCCCATGCGACCAAACGTCTGCCTACTGAAAAGATCATCAGCATCTGTAAAGAGATCAATAAACCCGTCGTTTTGCTTGGCGGGCCGGATGAAGCAGAAGAAGGCCGTCGCATCGTTGAAGGGGCAGGCCATCATGTGGTCAATGCCTGTGGCGTTTTAAAACTGAACGAGTCGGCCTCCATAGTCCGCCAGGCAGAAAAAGTGATCACTCACGATACGGGTTTGATGCATATGGCGGCGGCATTTGAAAAAGAGATCATATCGATCTGGGGCAATACGATTCCGGAGTTCGGCATGTATCCATATTATCCTGAAGGTATAGATAAAAACCATACGGTCGAGGTGAAAGGCCTGAGCTGTCGGCCCTGCTCGAAGATCGGGCATCAGAACTGTCCGAAAGGCCATTTCAAATGCATGAAGGATATAGATGAGCAACAGATTCTGGCCCGTTTACGCAGCTAATCATATGAATGGAGGTTGTCAAAAAGACATTATACAACCCCCGGACTGTCCGGTGAAATTTAGACCCGGGGCCTATTTAAAATGAACAACTTTTGAAAAAAAACTATATTTTGGCGTTCAGCACGCAGTAATTATAAAAAAGCAGGCGAATGAAGATACTTAGACCACTATTTTGTGCTTTCTTTTTGATGGTGACGATCAGTTGGGTGAAAGGACAGGACATTCATTTTACCATGTACAATATGTCCCCGCTGACCCTTAACCCTGCTTTAGCAGGGGCTTATTACGGTACCGCCAGAGTTGGCGGGATCTACCGGGATCAATGGGCGAGTTTCATCGATAACCAATTTACCACTCCGGGGTTTTTTATCGATGCCCCTATTGTTCGGGGATTCAGAAAAAACGACTGGATCGGCATCGGTATTGTTACGGTTAATGACAAAGCCGGATCTGCTAATCTTAGGACAACCGGTTCTTTGTTGACGGCTGCTTATCATGCTTCATTGGATAAAGCCGGCAAAAATGTGCTGACCCTGGGTGTTCAGGCGGGATCCATCGCCAGAAGACTGGATCAGGAACGATTGATTTTTGGTGATCAGTACGGCTTCCAGGGCGGTCAGTTCGCTCCTAGTCAGCAATCGCAGGACAATGCTTTTGCCGAGCGTAAATCTTATCTGGACATTAACGCCGGCTTGCTGCTGAAATCCAATATCGATGAGAACAACAATGTTGAAGTTGGCCTGGCTGTCCGTCACATCCCTCAGTCGGAATACAACCTGATCAGCCGCGGCGCCAATAATGATGACAATAACCGGCCCATGACCATTAATGTACATGGACGCTGGAAACGCCAGGTAAACGAACAATGGAGCGTGACCCCTTCTTTTTTCGCCCAAACTACCACCGGAGCATTTGAATTGGCTTTACAAGGACTGGCGGGCTATCAGATCAACGAAGATATTGAACTACTGGCCGGCCCCGGCTATCGGTTGGGTGATGCAGTGGAAGTGATGATCGGGGCTCAGGTGAACGACCTTCGGGTAGGTCTGGCCTACGACTTTAACATCTCTTCTCTAAGTGAAGCCAGTAATGGATTGGGAGGCTTCGAACTGGCTGCTTACTACATCATAAAACTTTTCAAGAAGCCTAATGTGACGCAGGCCATCGTTTGTCCTGAATTCTAGCCAGTTGTTTTAACATCTTGTTATAGAAATTTGAACGCTTTTTTGCGTTAGTAGTATTAAAATCTAATAAAACCACAAAACCAGACGCTATGAAACGCGGATGTTTATTAATCATATTTAGTTTCTTTTTCCTTTCCTTTATCCAGGCCCAGCCGCTAAGAGAAGCTTCTTATCAAACTATGGTCGCTACTGCAGAAGAGCAGTACGAGTTGAAAGACTATTACAGGGCGATGGAATGGTATGAAAAAGCCTATGATGAAAGCGGAGATGAAACACTCATTCCTTTTATCGCAGAAACACATTACAAACTTCGTGATTATAACCGGGCGGAAAATTGGTACAGCCGCCTTTTGAGAAGAGATAAAAATAATAAATGGGGAGAGAAACGCTTCGAATACGCCCGAAGCCTCAAAATGAGCGGAAAATTCGACGAAGCCGTAGTCGAATTCCAGCAATTTATCGCCGAAACGGAAGACCCCATTAAAAAACAACTGGCCAAAGCCGAGCTGACCGGCGCCGAAATGGCCCTCAGTGCTCAGAACGTTGAGCCGGACGTCACCGTCGTTAACGCCGGTAACAAAATTAATACCCGCACTTCTGAATATGCCGCTACCCTCAACCGTACCGGCGAGCTTATGTACTTTGTCGGCTTTGGAACCGATGACATCATCGAAGTAGACGAAAACAGCGAAGGATATCAGTCAAAAATATACGTCTCCCAGCGCACCGATAAAGGTTGGGAGAGCCCCAATGCCCTTGATCAATCAGTGAACAGACCGGATGTCAACAGCTCAGGCGTGGCTTTGTCAAAAGACGGCAATACCATGTATTTTACAAGGGCTGTACTGATGGGTAACGTAGTGACCGACAGTCGTATGTATTACAGTATAGGTGGCGACGGCAACTGGTCAGGCGCAGAGGAAGTCGATGGCATTAACGGTGATTACCTCGTAAAACATCCTGCAGCAGGAGAACTTTTCGGCAGCGAAGTCATCTTTTTCTCTTCCGACATGAATGGGGGAGAAGGCCAATTCGACCTCTATTATGCTACGCGCAGAGGAGAAGGGGTTTTCGGAGAGCCTGTGAACCTGGGCGCAAAGATTAATACCGTAGGTGACGAGATCACACCTTTTTATAAGGACGGTACATTGTATTTCAGTTCCGACGGGCATCCGGGGTATGGCGGTTATGATATCTTCTACACCACCTGGGATGGCGTTCAGTGGAGCGATCCTAAACATTTAGGCCCCGGTTATAACACAAACCTGGATGACAAGTATTTCATGCTTAATGAAGAAGGCTACAGCGGGCTGCTATTGTCCAACCGGGAAGGAGGCCGCTCGGTGAAAAGTAAAACCTGCTGTGACGATATCTACTATTTTGACATCGATAAGATCGAAGCTAACCTGGTCGTCGGCGTTTTTGATGAAGAGCGACAGCCACTTTTGGGAGGAACCGTTCAGCTTATCGAGACCAAGGCTTATCAAACGTCTTCTCAGACCCAGGAAGAAGGCAACCGTTTTGACTACGGCCTTGAACTGGATCTGCCTTACAAGATCATTGCTACACGAGAAGGCTATTTTCCTGACTCCACAACCATCAGCACCATCGGGTTGAATGAGTCTAAAACATTCGAGCATCGCTTTTATCTCAGAAAAAAGCCGGTCGAGAAACCACCGGTAGTAGTAGAAACGGAAGAACCTGAATTCGACACCATCACCATCGAAGAGGCCATTGTTCTGGAAAACATCCTTTACGATTTTGATAAAGCTGACATTAAACCGGAAGCAGAGCAGGACCTCGAACTCATCCTGGAGTTAATGACCCAATACCCGGAGATGAAAGTAGAAATGCGCTCCCATACGGATTACCGCGGCAATGACGCCTACAACGAACGCCTCTCACAACGTAGAGCAGAATCGGCAAGAAACTGGCTGATCGATAAGGGTATCGATCCCGATCGGATCGAGGCGAAAGGTTACGGAGAAGCGGTCCCTCAAACCATCAGCGACCGGATGTCCACAGCTAAAGACATCTTTGAAGTGGGCACCGTACTTACACCTTCATTTATCGATAGCCTCGGCACGGAGGAAAGCCAGGAACTGGCGCACAGCATCAACCGTCGTACGGAGTTCAAGATCATCGAAGGTCCTACCAGCATAGTGATCAAAAGGGCTCGCCTGCAAAAAGCCGATGATCCTAATACCGTCATTAATAAAAAAGGCGAAAAAATTAAGATCAGCCCATTGTCGGCCTTGTATGGCAAAGAAATTTACGAGGGTGTTCCTATCCTGGTCGTCGATGACCGCACCATAAATCTGGGAACCGTCAAAAAAGGAGATAAACGTGAGCATACCTTTAGTATTATCAATAAAGGAGACGTCGATGCCAGGATCGCCCTGGTGTCTGCCTGTGATTGCACTACCATCGAAAGAGACTGGGATGTCATCAAGCCCGGTGAAACAGTCGAGCTTCGCATCATCTTCGACAGCTCCGAAAAGGATGAAGCAGAAGTGATCGATATCGATATCTTCCTGGATAATGAAGTGCCGGGTGTTGAACCTTTTATTGAAAAACTGAGGTATAGATTCGATATTGCAAAGTAATCATTAATGTTTAGCCTGTTGTTCCGGCCTGAAGATTGTCGGAACAACAGGTTTTCTTCTATGGCCGATATCGTCCCTACTATATTCCGTACTCTTCAGAACATGCACTGGGCCGAGCTTTGGGCCGTGATCACAGGCGTCCTGTATATCCTGCTGGCCGCCAGAGAAAATATCTGGTGCTGGCTGTTCGGCATCATCAGCTCAGGCCTGAGCATCTATGTGTTTTTCCTGTCTAAATTGTATGCCGAATCTATTCTTTATTTTTACTATGTCATTGCAGGCTTTTACGGTTGGTATAACTGGGGGCGAAAAACTACTCAAAACGATGTTCTTCCCATCATCCGCTGGCAATGGAAAGACCATCTTCTCGCTGTTGGCGGAGGAATCTCCTTGTCCGTAGTTCTGGCTTTCTTTTTATCGAATTATACAGATGCGCAAATGCCGCTCATCGATGCGCATACGACGGTTTTTAGTTTTCTGGCGACCTATATGACCACTCGAAAGGTCCTGGAGAACTGGATCTACTGGATCGTTATCGACTCGGTTTCTATCGGCCTGTACTGGAGCCGGGACTTGTTCTTGTACAGCTTGTTGATGCTGGTTTATACCCTGATGGCGATCTATGCTTTCCGGCACTGGAAGCAAACTTTTGATAACCAGCACTCACCGGCATCCCAAAAATAACAGTGGAGATCAGTATAACCAGCGTTTGCCAAAGCCCGTGCTTACTCAGAAATACTGATCAACAAAAAGTCAAACTGATTTTTCCCACTTGCCGGCAAAAAGTCATTTCCCAATAAATAGCTATACCGAAAACCAAAGTTAACTTCCAAAAGGCGAAAGAAGCGTACATCAAAAGTAAGCTCCACACCGGTCGAGTTCTGTATCCAGTTATTGGTAAACGGTCGGTCGGCTCGGAGCCAGGCCTGGTCGTAGAATACATTAGCTTTTACTCGTTTCAGAAGAGCAAATCCGCCCAGGGCCAGGTCGGGATAGAAGAGAGGGAAATAATAATTTGCTCCTAATTTGAAGACCTCATCTCCAAATACCGTATCGTAACCACGAGGAAAGATAAATAAATTGGGAAAACGGTAATTATCAAGCACCTCCTGCTGCTGTATCATAGTATTGACCACCAGGCTATGATTGCGACCGATGCCCGGCAGAAAGAGGTCTGCTCTGCCTAGAAATACATCTGCCAGGAAGGCATCGTTCCCAAATGTGGTGCGATAGCGCAAGTCCAGGTTAAAGCCCAGTCGAGGATTGAGGTGCTGCAAGGCCATTCGGCGGAGGCTGCGGAAAGTCAGGCGCAGATCCATGGCATCCAAGCGGGTGCTGGTCAACGGTGCACGAAACAAGTAATCCAGCTGATTGAGGCTGCCGTTTCGGATGGTAATGGTATCCCGGAGGTTGCCGGGGGCGTCAAAATTGCCGTCAATATCGAGGTTGATGTTCTGATATCCGGCGCGTAGCAGGAGGCTGTTAAAAAAATTGCCTTTTGTCAGATTGAGCGGAAGCGAAAGTCCGGCGGAAGTACGATGTTCCTGCCATTCTTCTATATAAGTGTTTGCTATGATCGTCGTGTCATCAGCGGGGGAAAAATGGTAGATGGCGGCTGAGCGGTTGGCCAGTTGATAACCGGCATTGATAAAAGGGAACAGCTCCGCATAGGTGGCATTGGCCGATAGCGTCCATTCTCTTTCGTTGACATTATAAAAGCCGCCGGCTTCCATGGACAAGGTGCCGAACTTATTATCTGAAAGTATTTGCGCGCCATAGTTAGGGTGCTCAATATAAGGTAACCAGCTGTGTACGTTGATGATGCCGCTCCATCTGTTGAATTTTTCCACCTCAAATTCCTTTTTTCCGACCTTGCCGACGATGCTCCCGCCTTCCTGTTCCACCAGAGGTTCGAAATAACGAATACTCCCGGGAGCATCCGTCTCATAAGGCTTCCATAAGGCTTCCTCCAGCGGTATTTCCACAAGGTTAAACCCTTTTGGGTCAAATTCAGCAAAGGCCAGCTTTTTCCCGGAAGGCGAAACGGCCGGCTGGAAGGCGCCGAGAGGAGAGGAGGTCAGTTGGAAAAGTGCTCTTTTTAGGGGATGCAAGGCAAAAATATTGTTGATACCCGTATAGGCAGCAGAAAAATAAACGTAATCGCCCTTAGCTACCGGATGGCTGATTTGCTGATTGGAAGGTTCGGTGAGCCATTCCATGCTTCCCGTTTGAGCATTGATGAGTTGTAAGCCGCTGACCTCTCCTTGTTGGGCTACAACTATGATATGCCGGCCATCGGGTGTCCAGTTGGGATAAGCATAGAAATAGTTTTCCGGATTGGGGAGTTGTCGTACAAGGGCGCCCGTTTCGGCCTCCAGGATAACGAGGCTATATTCCAGGTTCTCAGTTGCTTCGGCAGTAACGATCTGCCTGTTCGCCGGAGAAAGGGCGGGTGAGAAGAATTTGCTCTTCGAGCTCAGCTTTTTCTTGATCCTGGTGAAACGGTCGTAGGTTCTGATTATAGAAAAATTTTTATTCCGCCATCGAAGGTCGTAGCCGATTTCCGCCCAGCACAATTGGTGATCAGCTACCGACAGGGTATTATTCAGCGCACTTTGAATAATGCCGGGCTCCGTCAACCTTTTTTCTTTACCCTCAGGTCCGATACTGACAAAGACAGGAACCAGATCGTAACCCCTTTTGATGGCCACCAGCGTATCTTCAGTCAGATACTGAGGGTTGGTGTAATCAGTTACGTTCTTTTTAGGTTCGATATTGAGCTGCTGCCCGCCGGTATAGTCGGTTTTTCCGGCGTCCTCTTTCCAGTGCTTTTTAAGATCGAGTAGGGTATTCCGGTACAGTTCTTTGGCGTTCATGCCGGTCCTTTCCTTTAATCCCTTATTGAAAGGGTAAAAAAGGCCGCGGTAGTTGGTGGCGTCGGCAACGACATCGGCCCAGACGTCTTTTCCGAACTCTTTGCGGGCAAAGGTAGTCATGTAATATCCCAGGCTGTACCAGTCCGGGACGAAATCCTTCAGTGAACCCGCAGCGGCCTTCTCATAGGAATAATCGATGTCGTTTAGGATTAGCGCGCGATATTCCATATCAAAGGAAGGGAGCCGGCCTCTGCCGGAGCTGGTTAATGCCGTTTCCATTCCTGTGGCGTCGCCTTCCAGGTACCAGCGCGGCAGCGCCGTGCCGAACATTCCGCCCCAGGCCCAGGAGCCGAATACCGATTTAACGAGTTGGGTCAGCCCGCGCCTTGAATTACCGAATTGCTGGACATGGC
The DNA here is from genome assembly GCA_964548175.1 of uncultured Saprospiraceae bacterium. Classification (GTDB taxonomy): domain Bacteria; phylum Bacteroidota; class Bacteroidia; order Chitinophagales; family Saprospiraceae; genus JANQPA01. Next base: position 28,109 of record CAZJQS010000034.1, on the reverse strand, counting down.
GGTATTCGTGTATGGCCAGGATATCCAGCCAGTCGGTAGTGTAGTTAAACTGAGGAGGTGTCATATAAAATTCCGACCGGAACGGACCTACCGTTACGAAACCATTGGGAAAGGTAGTTTGGTTTTGCAGCAGGATAGTGACCTTTTGCTTGAAGTCGCCGATAGAGGCAGTATTATGGCCCCAAAGGTAATGAACGACGTTGGCCACTCGTTGTCCCGCAGGCTCGAGTCCCTGGGGAAAAATAACCTGTACTTTATCTGTGTGTATCTGGTTCCATTTCAGGGAGAGCGGATTGGCGCCGATGACGTTATCCGGGATCTGAGCTGTGAGCACAGCAGGAAGGCACAGCACAAGGATCAGGAAGAACTTAAGTGCAAGTAAATCTGAGGACCTGAAAATCGTTCTCATACACGGATGCTTTACCCAGGCTTTTTTCTTTTTTGAATAAAAAAATCGATGAATGTAAAAAGCTTATTTGGTGATAAAAGTAACAATTTGATTACGGTTTTTTAAAGAAAAATTAGTTGTTTGGGTCAATATGCCATATATGATTTTGTGACCCTCCGGGCAGGGTGCTTTTATTGCAATAGTTTAACAAACCTGATTTTTACTTGCTTGTTTTACTTGTAACTGATTGGTGAACAAGGGTATCGAAAATGTAATCTTCGTTTCAGGAGAAGGAAGATTAAAAATCTAAAATCGGCGAACTTTTTTTATTTAGATGGAGTCTAAATAAGTAGTTAAAAGTAGTTTGGAATTTTACACTTTTCTTATTTCAAGGAAAAGGTTTATATATTTGCGGAGATTTTTATTGGACATCTAATTGACAAAAAACGCGCTCATTTTTTCTACGCACTGCGAGATGTGAAACTATGTAGCCAAACAAGAACATTAAAAATAATGAAAGTCAGAATTACCCAATTTATCACCACGGCTGTTTTATTCTTATTTTCCTTGCCGCTGACGGCTCAGTCTGAAACCAGTGGGGGGAGTTATTTGGTGTATATATTATTGGCGATAGCCGTAATTATTTTCCTGGGGCTGATCATCCAGGTTTCTGACAATTTGCTGGCTATAGAAGCCCGGCAGCTGGGAGCTGATCAGGGAGCCGGTAATGTAGGCATCATTCCTGGTTTGAGTGACATTTTTCCCAAGAAGCTTCCTGCATATGTAGACAACAACAACAACCGGGCGGTAAAGCTTCAGAAGGGGCATGATATCCTTTTGGAAGGAGCGGCGGAAAAGATATTGGATGCAAAATTGGAAGTATCTGCATTTGCCATTCAACCCACCAATTTTGTCGGCATTTCTCCTATTCCGAAGCTGATGGTGGAGGTCGGCGATGAAGTAAAGGCTGGTGATCCGCTTTTTTTCGATAAAAAAGTACCGGAGATCAAGTACTGTGCGCCTGTGAGCGGAGAGGTGATCGCTGTCAATCGCGGTGAGAAGCGCTCTATTGTAGAAGTAGTGATACTGGCGGATAAGGAGATCAAATACCGGGCTTATGACACGCCTGATCTCGGCACGGTGACCAGAGAAGAGCTGGTTAGTTTTCTTTTGGAAAGTGGAGCATGGCCGTTGATCCGTCAGCGCCCTTACAATGTGGTTGCGGATTTCAATGAGGCGCCGAGGGATATTTTTGTTTCTACTTTTGATACGGCGCCTCTTGCGCCCGATCTGAATTTTGTAGTAGAAGGAAAGGAAGACGATTTCCAGAAAGGACTGGATGTGTTGAAAAAGCTTACGGACGGTAAAGTTTATCTGGGGCTGGATGGCAATGGTGAAATTCCTCCATCGAAGGCATTCACGGATGCTCAGGGTGTAGAGAAGCAATGGTTCATGGGTAAGCACCCTGCAGGCAATGTAGGTATCCAAATCCATAATACAGACCCCATTCTCAGTGGAGACAAAGTCTGGACGCTGGGTGTCCAGGAAGTTATCACTCTGGGTAAGTTGTTTACAGAGCAGCGCTTCAATGCCGAGCGAGTAATAGCCCTTACCGGAGCTGAATTGAAACAGCCTAAATATGTGAGGACTTACTTAGGGGCAAAGATCAGCGATCTGGTAAAAGATAATCTTGCGGATGATCATCTGCGGTTTATTTCAGGAGACGTGTTGTCCGGTGAGAAAAAAGCAGAAGGGGAATTCCTGAATTTTTTCGATGACCAGCTTACGGTAGTTCAGGAAGGGGATTATTTTGAGATGTTCGGCTGGCTTTTACCGATCAAGGCGCGCCCGAGTATATCGCGGACATTTCCCAACTTCCTCTTTCCCGATCTTAGGTTTAAAGCGGATACCAATACTCATGGTGAAAAGCGTGCTTTTGTAGTTACCGGCCAGTATGAATCGGTGCTGCCGATGGATATTTATGTACAACATCTGATGAAATCCATCATCATCAATGACCTGGAGCGTATGGAAGGCCTGGGGGTTTATGAGTTGGTGGAAGAAGACGTGGCGCTTTGCGAATTCGTCTGCACCTCCAAGCAACCTCTGCAGCAGTTGCTGCGCGAAGGCCTGGATATGATGCGGGAGCAGGGATAAATAATTGTTAAAGAAAAAACTGAAAAGAAAGCATAATGAAGAAAAGATTATTGCAATTTTTTGACAAGATAGAGCCGAAGAAGGGGACCTTGGCACACACCTTGTATGATGGCTTCTTTACTTTTGCCTTTACCCCTAATTTCACGACAAAAGGAGGAGTTCATATTCGCGATGGGATGGATCTTAAACGGACTATGGTGCATGTGGTGTTGGCCCTTCAGTTGTGTTACCTTTTCGGTACTTTCAATATCGGCCATCAGCATTATATTGCTTTGGGGCAGTATACCGGCCTTTTTGAGGGTTTTCACCTGAAGATCATTTACGGTCTGATCCAGCTGCTGCCTATATTTATTGTGACGCACGTTGTCGGTTTGGGGATTGAATTCTACTACGCCTGGAAAAAGGGACACGGAATTGAGGAGGGTTTTCTGGTTTCCGGTGCTTTGATCCCTTTGATCATGCCTCCGGATATTCCCCTGTGGATTCTGGCCATTTCGGTCGCTTTTGCGGTATGGATCGGCAAGGAAGCTTTTGGTGGCACAGGTATGAATATTCTTAACATTGCATTATTGGCTCGTGTATTTGTGTTCTTTGCTTATCCTACTTATATTTCTGGTGATGAGGTTTGGGTATCTGGTTTGACGGCCACGAGCCCGGGTTCTGTTGTGGACTACGGATGGATCCATCTTAATGTGTTCAATCCGCTCTTTGAGAGCCTCGGTTGGGCCACCTATGACGCGGGCGCCATGGTTGCCGACGGCTACACCGGCGCCACTCCGTTGAGTCTGGCTTTTCAGGGAGGCTGGGAAAATGTTACCAACACTTACACGACTACCCAGATGATGTGGGGAACCATCCCGGGATCTATTGGTGAAACCTCCAAGCCTTTCGTATTGGTCGGCGCTGCATTTTTGCTGATCACAGGTATTGCAAGTTGGCGCATTATGTTGTCTATGCTGCTTGGAGCAATAACGATGTCTTTATTGCTGAATGCATGGGGCGCTACGCCGTTCATGGAGGTACCCTGGTACTACCAGTTCTATATGGGTAGCTTCTTCTTTGCTATGGCCTTTATGGCTACCGATCCGGTGACGGCTTCCACCACCAGCATCGGCAAGTGGTTCTACGGCTTCCTGATCGGTTTCATCGGCATGATCATTCGGGTGCTTAACCCTGCCTATCCGGAAGGCTGGATGCTGGCAATCCTTTTCATGAACGTATTCGCTCCTCTGATCGATCATTACGTATTGGAAAGCAATATGAATAGAAGGGCTAAAAGGGCCAAAGCCAGAGCAGCGGCTGCACAGGCTTAAATTTATTGATTCATCATTTTTTCCTTCGGGGAAAAATTAAACCATAACAGTTGTGAGTAGTACGAATTATATTCTTGGTTTTATCCTGGCTATGACAGCCATCGTTGCTATTTTACTGACAGGATTACGCGAGGTGACTAAGGCCGGAGCGGAAAGGAATGAAGACATTTTTAATAAACGGGCGATCCTGATGTCCGTTGAAAACTATCTGGGTGAAAAGAGTGTCAACCAGCTTTCAGATCAGGAAGTTGCGGAACTTTTCCAAAACCAGGTACAGCAAGTGGTGTTAAATATGCAGGGGGAAGAAATGGAAGGCGTGATGGCTGAGGATATTGATATGGCTAAAGAACGTAAAAAACCGGAACCCGATCGTCGACTCCCGCTTTACATCTTTACCGACCAGGAGACAAAAGAAAAATTTTATATCCTTTCTGTGCGTGGAAATGGACTTTGGGATGAGATATGGGGTAATATCGCATTGAAAAGCGATCTGGAAACCGTTGCCGGAGCTGCTTTCGACCACAAAGGGGAAACTCCGGGTCTGGGCGCCGAGATCAAAGACAACCCGAGCTTCCGCAAGCAGTTCGAGGGTAAAAAAATTACCAACAGCCAGGGAGAATATACCTCCGTCATAGTTAGAAAGAACGGCGCTCAGAATGACCGTTATGAGGTAGACGGCATATCCGGCGCTACAGTAACCGCCAACGGCGTTACCGAAATGCTGAAAAGAGGCATTCAGTATTACCAGCCTTATCTGGAAAAACTGGAAGAAAATAATCCGCTTCAGGGCAACCTGATGCAGTAAACCATAAACATTCAATTGACTAACATCAAAAAACATATCGAGCAATGGCCGATACTAATGTAAAAGAAGCACCTGCAAAGGAGAAAGAGCCTTTATTTCAGTTTGGCAAAAAAGAACGCCAGCTGCTCACGGATCCTTTGAATGATAATAATCCGATTACCGTACAGGTACTGGGTATTTGCTCAGCACTAGCCGTTACCTCCCTGGTCTATCCTTCCGTGGTCATGGCCGTCGCGGTGGTTTTTGTGACAGGCTTTTCCAGTTTGTTCACTTCTTTGCTGCGTAACTACATTCCCAAACAGGTCCGTATGATCGTCCAACTGGTGATCATCGCCTCATTGGTTACTGTAGTGGAGCTTACCTTGAAGTACCTGAACTATCCGGTGTACAAGCAACTGTCCGTTTATATCGGATTGATCATCACTAACTGTATCGTTATGGGACGGCTGGAAGCTTTTGCAATGGCCAACAAACCATGGCGCTCCTTTTTGGACGGCATCGGTAACGGACTGGGTTACGGCGCCATCCTGATCATGGTGGGTGTTGTACGGGAAATATTCGGCAAAGGCAGCTTGTTCGCAGGTAGCCCGATCGAAATGAAGATCATCGGCCCTTCAGCAGAGTATTTTGTCAATACTGAAACGAGCACCCTCTTCGGCTGGTATGCCAACAATAACCTGATGGTGCTGCCGGCTGCGGCTATGTTTATCATCGGTATTATGATCTGGATACAGCGCAGCTACAACAAGAAGCTGGTCGATATTTCTTAAGCTATAAACCAATTGAAGAACCTTACAATCAAAATATAATGGGCGAGTTTTTTAATATATTCATCAAAGCGGCATTCATAGAAAACCTGGTATTGGCCTACTTCCTGGGTATGTGCTCTTACCTGGCCGTTTCCAAAACAGTGAAGACCGCCTTCGGTCTGGGACTGGCCGTTATCTTCGTACTGGGCATCACTATGCCGATTAACTGGATTATCCAGGAATACCTGCTAAGTGAGAACGGTGTTTTCGGCACCGACCTGACCTTCCTGAGGTTTATCTTGTTCATCGCCGTGATCGCCTCTATGGTGCAATTGGTTGAGATGGTCGTGGAGAAATTCTCTCCTTCCTTGTACAATGCCCTGGGGATATTTCTGCCGCTGATCACCGTAAACTGCGCTATCCTTGGAGGCTCCCTTTTTATGGTGTCCAGAGAATATAACTTCTCTGAGTCGATCGCTTTCGGCCTGGGAGGAGGGTTCGGATGGTTCCTGGCCATCATTGCCATCGCAGCGATCCGCGAGAAAATCCGCTATTCTAATGTTCCGCCGGCACTGCGCGGACTAGGAATGGCTTTTATCCTGACCGGATTGATGGGAATTGCCTTTATGAGCTTACTGGGTATCGACCCTGCTGCTTTCGGTAATTAAGTCATTAATATCGGAGACAAAAGGCTTCCTGATGTTTAAAATGAAATTCCAACAATAACAATATAACTTTCGATACGATGATTTTATTAGCAATTAGTGTAAAGACGATTCTCTTCGCCGTGCTGGTCTTCAGTATTGTGATCCTGGCCTTATCCTTTATGCTGATCTTCGCGCGCAAGCAACTGGTGCCTCAGGGTGATGTGAAGATCATCATCAATGGGGACGAAGAGAACCCGATGCTGGTCAAACCGGGTTCCTCACTATTGTCCGCTTTATCCGATAAGAGCATTTTTCTACCTTCCGCCTGCGGTGGAGGGGGAACCTGCGCCATGTGCGAGTGCCATGTCGATGAAGGTGGCGGGGATGTGCTCCCTACCGAGCTGAATCACCTGACCCGCCGTGAAGTGGCGGAACATAAGCGTTTGGCCTGCCAGGTAAAAGTGCGCCAGGATATGCGCATTCGCGTACCGGAGGAAGTGTTCGGCATCAAAAAGTGGGAATGCGAAGTAGTGTCCAACTATAACGTGGCTACCTTTATTAAGGAATTCGTAGTAAGACTTCCGAAAGGAGAAACCCTCGAATTCGAATCCGGCGGTTATATTCAGATCGATGTACCTAAAATAGAGGTGGATTTCAAAGATTTTGATATCGCTCCTCATCCGGAAGATGCTTCCAATCCTGAAAAATTTAAAGAGGACTGGGATAAGTTTAAAATGTGGGACCTGAAAATGAAGAACGATGAAGAACAGTTCCGCGCTTATTCCATGGCCAACCACCCTGCTGAAGGAGACATCATCATGTTGAATATCCGTATCGCTACACCGCCATGGGATAGAAAAAGCAATGACTGGATGCCTGTAAATCCGGGTGTGTGCTCTTCTTATGTGTTCTCCAGAAAACCGGGCGACAAGGTGGTGATCTCCGGTCCTTATGGTGAATTCTTTATTAAACCGACCAAAAAAGAGATGGTCTACATCGGTGGCGGAGCAGGTATGGCGCCTTTGCGTTCGCATATCTTCCATTTGTTCCACACCCTGAAAACAGATCGTAAAGTATCCTATTGGTATGGAGGCCGCTCGAGAAGGGAGCTGTTCTACACCAATCACTTTAGAGATATTGAGAAAGAATTTCCTAACTTCAGCTATCACATCGCCTTGTCTGACCAGAAAATGGCGGATGAAATTGATAACTGGAAAGTGAAAAAGGACATCGACGATAGGGAAGGAGAGGGATACATCGGCTTTATTCATCAGGTATTGTATGATAATTACCTGAAGGAGCATCCTGAACCGGAAGAAGTAGAATACTACCTCTGTGGTCCACCCCTTATGCTTCAGGCCGCATTGAAAATGCTGGATGATTTAGGGGTGCCTGAAGAGAATATAGCATTTGACGACTTTGGCAGTTAAAAAGAAGCCGCTCTTTCGAAAGAGCGGCTTTTTTTTTGTTAAATGCCCATGGCGGACAGCCGGCCTGAAATTACCATCAAACATGGCTGACACTCATCCGTTTTACACAAAAACCAATGATGAGACAATTATCATCAGGCATAAAAACCTTTATCATTGTCTGACAAAAACCCTCGAGATACCTTGATTTTAAATCCTTAACCAAAACCAATCAATATGTCAAAAACCAAAGTGTTAAGATTTATTGACTCTTTTATGGAGCAATTACATAAGAAAAATCCTCATGAGCCGGAATTTCTTCAAGCGGTACATGAGGTTGCCGAAGTAATCGTTCCTTATATCCAGGAAAATCCTGTTTATCAGGATATCGCACTGATGCAGCGTTTGGCCGAAGCCGAGCGCATTATTATTTTTAGAGTGCCCTGGATAGACGATAAGGGCAAGTATCACGTCAATAGGGGTTATCGCATTGAAATGAATTCTGCTATCGGCCCTTACAAGGGCGGACTTCGTTTCCATCCTAGCGTTAACCTGAGCATACTCAAGTTCCTGGCTTTTGAGCAAGTCTTTAAAAACTCACTGACCATGCTGCCGATGGGAGGTGGTAAAGGCGGATCTGATTTTGACCCCAAAGGAAAGTCTGATAACGAGGTCATGCGTTTCTGCCAAAGCTTTATGACCGAACTGTACCGCCATATTGGCCCGAATACCGACGTACCTGCAGGAGATATTGGCGTAGGCGCCCGCGAAGTGGGTTACTTATTCGGTCAGTATAAACGCCTGACCAATGAATTTACGGGTGTCCTGACTGGCAAAGGCCTGGATTACGGCGGCAGCTGCCTTCGTCCTGAAGCAACCGGTTACGGACTGTGTTACTTTGCAAAGGAAATGCTGGAACACCAGGGCGATACCATGAAAGGTAAAAAAGTACTGATCTCCGGTTCGGGTAATGTAGCACAATACGCTATCGAAAAGGTCATCGAACTGGGTGGCCTGCCAATCACCGCCTCTGACTCCAGCGGCTTCATCCACGATCCGGACGGCATTACCAAAGAAAAGCTCGAGTATATTTTTGACCTGAAAAATGTTCGTCGTGGCCGTATCAAGGAATATGCTGATAAATACAAGGTGATGTATTACGAAGGGCAAAACCCATGGGGCGTTAAAGCAGATTTAGCCCTCCCATGTGCCACACAAAATGAAGTCACAGAAGAAGATGCCCGGCGTCTGGTGGATAATGGCATAAAACTGGTAGCTGAGGGCGCCAATATGCCGTGTACTCCTGAAGCCATAGCTGTTTTCCGGAAAAATAGCATTCTTTATGGCCCTGGTAAGGCGGCGAACGCCGGCGGCGTGGCCGTGTCCGGATTGGAAATGTCACAAAACGCCCAGCATCTGTCCTGGACACGCGAAGAAGTCGACGTCAAACTGAAGGACATCATGAAGAACATCCATAGAAAATGCGTTAAATACGGTGCTATCGAAGACGGAAAAGTAGATTACGTAAAAGGCGCTAACATCGGCGGTTTCGTAAGAGTGGCCGATGCTATGATCGCGCAGGGACATGTTTAGAATGCTTTTGAAGTGGCGCCTCCGCTGCACCATTGCTTAAAGGTCTAATCCTTTCAAACATCATGAGTCATCCCTTAGCTCGGATAAAAAAATTAGAGCTTTTTTGTCCCAAAAAGGGCGGCATCCTGGTTGCCTTTAGTTAAAATTTGGGATGATTCATGTTTATTTTTTCCGGATCCCTTGAAAGTTATTGAAAAAATGCTTTAATTGTACATTAAATAGTTGTAAATGAAACAAACTGCGCAACAAGAACAGCGGTTAGACAAGCTACCTGTTTTTCTGATGGAACAGATCGTAAAGCGATATCGGCAAAGGGCTCATGAAGCGCTGAAAAGGGAAGAAGCCGGTATTACTGTGGACCAGTGGATCGTCCTCAAGCAGGTGAGTGAGCACAACGGCTGCAGCCAGGTGGCCATTGCGCAGATGACCGTCAGGGATGCGCCCACGACTACCAGGACGATCGATCAGCTGGTCAATAAACATCTGATCATAAAGCAGCTGGACCCGAACGATAGAAGAAAGTATATGGTTTTTGTGACCGACAAAGGCACCCGCTTGATCGAGCGCCTGCTGCCTGTAGTGCAATCTTACAGAAAGCTGCCCCTAAAAGATTTTTCCAGCGAAGAAGAACGACAAATGCTGTCCCTTTTGAGCAGAATGCTGAAAAACCTGGAATAATTTTTTATCCAAATAGTTGTATTTTTAATAATTGTATTTGCAATTTAATTTTTTTTAATTGTTTACTTTTTTAGCGTAAATCACCCGATTGTAAACAACCTCCGGCGGCTGTTCCGGCGGCCGGAGAACTCTTAAACAAACAAACATGTTGCGTTTATTCCTTACCCTCATTCATATTTTGATATTGACCACATGGACGCTGGTGAGTCAATTAAATGCTCAGGTTGTTATTACTACAGAAGAAAAAGAAGCTGTCATCAGTGATCTGTCCACACTATTGGAGGGCAATTATGTTTTTCCCGCCAAAGCCCTCGAGATGTCAGCTATGATCAAAAGAAAACTAAAACAAGGGCATTACGCCGCCCATAACAGCCCGGTCGAGTTTGCGGACCAACTGACTAAAGACTTGCAGTCTATCAGCTACGACAAGCACCTCAGGATTTCCTTCAATCCTGATCAAAATCAGGGAATGCGCCTGGGCAACGGAGCAGAAGATGAAGAGGAACGGGAAAAAAGCGGCAGGCTTTCCTGGAGGAACAACAGAGAGCCAACTTCGGCTTCAGAGCAGTAAAAGTGCTCGAAGGTAATATACAGGTGGCGGAGCGCACCCGGGAGGTACACGGCCGATAGCGGAGCGCTTTGTGGCGTTCGTACCAGTCGGCAGAGCTATCAATCCCATCACCAGAACCATTTGGGAGGGAACCGGTGTCCGCCCTCATGTAGAAGTGCCCGAGGAAAAGGCGCTGGAAGTAGCTCATCAACTGGCTATGGAAAAATTGGCGGAAAAAGCCTCCGGCAAAATGGAGCAGGCTTATTACCAGTGGTATGGTCGGCTGCTGAAGGCTCGAAACCAACCAGTCCAATTATCTGAACAGCAAATGGATCAATACGCGGGACAGTATGGCGTGCGAAGTCTGTCGCATGAAAACGGCCGCCTTTTCTACCAAAGAGAAGGGTGCCCCAGGATGGAACTGCTGCCGATCGATGAAACGACCTTCGCTTTAAAGGATGATCCTGACGTCTGCTTGAAGTGGAAATGGAAAAAGGAAAAGCAGTAGCATTGATATTAAAGCGACTGAGTGGCCCTTCAGAAAGGAGTGAACGGACAACTGCCAAGCCTTAGATGCTTTTCGACGGAGCGTGTATGCGCTATAATTTTCTTATAAACAGCCATTGGTCTTTTCCAACAAAAAGCCAGTAGAGCAGACCAATCAGCAGGGCGATTATAAATCCGGTGATGAATCCCTTGATGATGTTGGCGTATGGGAAGAAACTTGAAATAACCAGCGCTCCGATCAAAAATACCGGAACGAGGAGTATCGTTCTGTGTAATTGTTCGTTGGCCCGCACCTCGAGCTTTACAGGATGATCAATTTTCTCGTCCAGGCGAAATGCCTTTGACCCACACCAGGATAACCTGGCCTGGATCGACAATTGATCGTCTTCAACAGGTAATTCCAGCGTTTCTCCGGGGCCTATTCGTCCTGCCGGCTTTTCTTCCAGGAGAATATCGTATTTGAATTTACGATTGAACCATTCTTTTGGACGGTAGAGGATGATTTTTTTCATAATGCCTAAGGTTAATAAATGAATAACAACCTTTGCTTTGTAAGGTTTTCCAGTTAAATTTCCGAATTAAAAAGGAAAACCATGCTTTATACCCGGCAACTCATCTGCTTGGCGATATTCCTGACGTTTGTAATTGGTTCCTTTGGGCAGGTAGATACTATGCCCAGGATGCTGTTGGCTCTGGATGATAGCCTGACCATCTATCAGGGGAATCAGGCAATAAAATTTCTTTTGATCAGTAAGCCGGAAGATGAGAAAAAAGAAATCTGGTTCGATCTGGACCAAAATGAAGGCCAATGGCGCTTTTCTTATGAATTGTGCACTAAGGTGGACACCCTGGCTATTCAGGAAAGAAAAACAACATCCTTTGTAGTTCCTGTAACGAATGGAATCGATACGTTTTTTGTTGGCTGGAATTTTTATAACAGCCGGCCGAACTTTTCAGAAGCTTATCAGCAGCAGCACAAGGGGAAAACCTTCTTTCACATAACGCCCATATATGAACTGGTTAACATCGTCCTGTTCCTGGCCGGCATGGAATCGATTAATGATCTGGAGACGGAGGCGGAATATTATCCCCAAAAAGTACTCGATCATTTCGGGGGGCAGCTTGATCATCCTTTAATCCGGGATTTTAAAGAAAGCCTTTCAAATAAGGAGAAGCGAGGAGAATGGAGAGCATATCTAAACCATTCTATCAGCATGGTGCTTCAAGATGGCTCGCCGGCCGAAAGCTCAAACTTTCCTTTGTCTTTTCGAGTAAATCCCTGGATTGGTGAACGCTTTGCCTATTTGAAAGATTTTTCAAAAACGACGGACTACCCTTCCTTTTTTAAAGCTCACTCCGGTTACTACCAAAAGTTGATTCACGAACAACAACAATTGCTGCCCCTGGATAGTATATGGCAATGGATGGAAGAGCAGTTTACGCCAACCGTCGACGGCTGCAAAGTGATGTTCTCCCCGCTGGCAGGCAAGGATGCTTTTTATCGGCTTTTTAAGACGCCTGATTATTCGGAATACATCCTTTTCATCAATAGTGCGGATGATGTTCTGAGCCAGGAGCTTCCTTTTTCTCAAAAGAAAATGATTCGCCTGAATACCGCTTTTAACCAGCTGCTGCCTGTTTACCAGGATCCGGTGCTGGCCATACAGCTTGTTGCCATCAATGAAATTTTTGGGGATGAATCAAAATGGGTGACCCCCAAAAATAGTGGTGATCCGCTTGAGATATGCTCGGTTTATATGACACAATCCTTGTTTTGCCTGTTTCTGGAGCGCCATTATCCTGCCGAACAGGTCCGCAAGATGCGACTTCGGATTGAAGAGGAAATGCAAGCGCGAGGATTTATACGCTTTTATGCTTTCTCCAGAGAGCTGATCTCCTTTTTCGAAGCTCGTGCAGATCAAAAGATAGCTGATTCGTACAGCGCATTCTTTGAGCAGTTGAAAAATAGATAGACTTGTTGCGACGGGTCAGCGCGGTGGGAAAAATGAGCTATTTTTTCCACACGAAGGCTTTTTGAGAGAGCATAGCCGAGCTACGCGACCGAAAAAAGGCACAGTGTGGGAGAAAAAGGGCCAATTTTCACCCGTGATGATCCCGTCGAAACAAGTCTAATGATTATCCCTCTCTTACTCGCTCTTTTTTCTCCACATTTTTTCTTCCCTTATTGGAATGTTTAAAAACTTGGGTGGAGGATTGATAGCGACCTGAAGTTCCTTTAATAAAACGGGGTGTTGAAATGAAAGTCCGGTAGCGCATAAAAACAGCCCTTTGCCCTTTTTGACCTTCCCGGGAATTCCGTACTCCAGGTCTCCCAAAATGGGATGGCCGGCTTCCGAAAGATGGATTCTCAACTGGTGTGTTCGGCCCGTTTCGGGAAACAGGTCCACTGACGTTAACCAGTCGTTTTTGAGGGAGCGATAATGCTCGATCACTGAATAATGAGTAACGGCCGGCTTTCCTTCGATCGCTTTAGTGAGGCATCCCTTGTCTGTAAGCTTTCCCATCACTACCGCCTGATATCGTTTTCTGACCTTCCTTTCTTTTAATTGCCGCCCCAGATCAATGGCGGCTCTGGAAGTTTTCGCGATCATCAGTAATCCGCAGGTGGGAGCGTCCAGCCGGTGTACCGGCCTGGGGAGCAGCAGGCGGTCTTTCTGCTTTGAAGATTTTAGATTATAGGGGAGTGTGTTCTGGACGGTGCGGAATTGATTGCCGCTAACGGGTAGTCCGCCCGGTTTGTTGATGACAGCCAGGTAATCGTCTTCCACGACTACCTCCAGGGGCATTTCCAGGACTTGATGACGGGACTCCATCTCAAGCAAAGTCAGTTGCCGGCCGGGTGTCACCCAATCTCCGGTATGCCCGACCTTCCCGTCAATCAGCAGCACACCTTGCTTAATGGCTTTTTTAATGCCCTTTCTGGAGGGAATGAACTCCTCAAACACAGCCGTCGCATAATCACTAAGCCGCCGTGGTGGCGTATCCTCAGGAACGATATGGTGCTGAAGCACATTCAATCGGATAATCCTTTTAACGCCCGATCCAGGGCAATGCTGTAGATGTGGTTGGTATTTCCGGTGTCGGAACGTTCGCCTGTGGAATAGAACAGGTAATTCATGTCCGGGCTTACATAAGGGCAATAGTCGGCATGGGAGCTGTTCACCTCCGGGCCAAGCCTTTTGGCTGGGCTCCATTGGCCGTTTTCTTTACGGCTGACGAACAGGTCAACTGCTCCCTGAATGCCCTCCCGGCTGGAGTAGAAAAAGAGCAGGCTTTCATCGGGAGCGATGCCTGGATTCGAATCACTGGCTGCACTGTTGATCATGGTGTCGAGCTTTACGGGCGACTGGTATTTACCGTTTTTATAATGGGAGACGTAAATATCGTTGCCTCCCTCCCGATCAGAAGGAAAGTAGAGGTTCCCATTCAGTGCTACCGAAGGAAAACCTTCGCCATAATCAGGTGTATTGACGGTTTCCAGGTGGATGGGATCACTCCAGCCGTTTTCTGTGCGGTTAACATACCAGATATCGGGGGATTCCATTGGTGCCTCTCCTGCTTCAGTGGGACGGAATGACATGAAAAATAGTTGCCGGCCATCGTAGGTGACAAAAGGATCGGCATCCTGAAAGGTTCCGGAAAAGGAAGCTGGTCTGGGAGTCGACCATTGGATACCGTCAAAATCGGCCTGGTAGATGGTGAGGTTTCCGGCTTCTCCGGTACGGGTAAAATAAGCTTCCTTGCCATCAGGCGTGAAAGAAATGGCAAATTCTCTGCCTGTGGAGATGACATTTGGCGCATAAGGCGCAGGTAAGCCGGAGGTGTTGAGCTGCCAGGCCTTATTTATTTTAGCTTCTGCTCCCTGGCTTTCGTTGGTCTGCTGGCTTTGCTGGCAGGAAAACAGGACCATCAATGCAAAAAGAAGGATTGATCTCAGAGGCTTCATAATTCGGGTGGTTTGTTATTTAGGATAAAGGGGAATTACTTTTTATACAATTTCAAAATCATTTTTTTTAGGCGGATCTGTTTAAGAAAATAAAAATTAAACATTTTCCTGAATATAAGGAAAAACCGTTAGTTAGGGTTACGTTAAACAGTGCTTTTAGCCTTCTCGACTATGGTTTTCAACCCTTCTTCGTATGGTGTGGCTTTCCATCCAAAACGCGTTTCGAATTTTTTACTGTCAAAAAAGTAATTGCGATCGTACTGATACAGCATTTCATAGGATTCGCGGATTATCGGGACAAACCATCCCATTATTCGGAGGATGAACTTAGAAGCTATTTGTAGTCTGGGCTGCACGCCCAATTCCTTGGCAAAAAGCCGTACCCATTCCCGCCCGGTCAGCGATTGGGCGTCGGTAGGCAGGTGCCACACCTGGTTGTAGGCGTCAGAGGAATTACCCAGCTGAGCAGTGGCTCGCCCGGCGTCCGGAGTGTAGGTCATGCTGTGTTTGTATTTATCGGAACAGAACCAAATGGCTTTTTTACCTTCCTTTAACCTTTCAAATACCGTCATTAGGATCGCACTGTTTTTAGAATCAGGACCGTAAAAATCAGCACAACGGGCAATAAGCGCTTCCAGTTGACCTGCATTGACTTCATCCATTAGCATCTGGTGAATTTCTGCTCTGACTTTTCCCTTTTTACTTGGTGGATTGATCGGCGTCTGTTCTGTCATGTGGGGAATGTGGGCTTTATCGTACATATAAACGTTATCGAAAAAGACCAGCTTAGCCCCATGGGCTTTACATCCTTCAATAACATTTCGCATAATGACAGGCCATTTCTGCTGCCAGACTTTATGGTCATAAAGAAGGCCGGCAGTTAGGTAGACTATTTCCGAGCCCTCAATGGCTTTAAGGGTTTGATCCCGGTCGGTGAGATCTGCAGGAAAAAGCTCGTCATCCGCATTGATCTTTGTTTTTGGGTTGCGACTGACCAGTCGGATTTGGCTGGTGTACATTGTAAGTGCTTTGGCCAGTTCATTGCCGATGTCGCCTCCGGCGCCTAGGATGGTTTGCATATGAGTTGTTTTTTGTTTTAAGGTAAACATAGGGGCAATAATAAGCTACTACTAGTAAACAGATGGTAGTAAAAAAGAGATGAATTGTCAAGGGAGATATATGAGTGGTAAAGCTAGAACCATACTGTTCTTAAATTGTATAATAGTATAATTTTCAATAAACAAGCAACAAAGAACCGCTAATGAATGCCTTCGATGAACTTACAGCAATAATTAAATCCCGCCGCTCCATCTTTCCCCCTATGCTTTCCGGTGAAAAAATCTCGGATCAGGAGGTCATGAAGCTGCTCGAAAATGCGAATTGGGCGCCCAACCACAAAAAAACGGAACCCTGGAGGTTTCGCATCTTCAGCGGTGCTTCCCTGCAGAAATTGAGTGATTACCTGGCGGGTTACTACGAAAAAAATACTCCGGCGGAAGCTTTTTCTGAAAAAAAACTGGAGAAAACGCGCAAAAACCCGCTCCTGTGCAGCCACATCATTGCCATTTGTATGCAAAGAGATCCGGAGGAGCGCCTGCCGGAATGGGAAGAACTTTCTGCCGTATCCTGTGCCGTAATGAACCTCTGGCTTAGCGCAACCGCCAAGGGATTTGGAGGCTACTGGAGCTCCCCCCGGGCCATATTGGAAGCCGATGAATTCCTAGGACTGGAAGAAGGCGAAAAATGCTGGGGTCTGTTTTACCTGGGCATTCCCAAAGAAGGGTTGAATTTGCAAGGACAAAGAGGAGAGATCAACGATAAGGTGAAATGGATGCCATAAGAATGAAAACACGAGTCCATCCCGAAATTTTGAGACCACCTAAATTATCTTTAAATATAGGTTTTGGGGCTGTGTGAAAAGTCAGCTGCTCCTCCCGGCTGACGGCCGGCAGGTTTGCTCGGCTTAAATGGGTCTATTTTTTGAGTGTTTTGCCGAAGAAAATCACAGATTTTCTTCGGCAAAACACTTACTTACTTAATTGTTAATGATTATCAGGCTGTCAGTTGATAGCCGATAACCAATAACGCTATGATATTCAGATGGTTTTTAAAATAAATATTTAAGGATATTACTTTCCAAAATCAAGGACGATTCCTATAATTATTCTATAGTGTAAATTTTCAATTCTACCTTTCTATTCTGCTTTTTGGGGTCCTCATTAATGATCTCACCCCGGCCTTCTCTATAAAGCTGATTACTTGGAATTCCTCGTTCGATCATGTATAAGCCGATTTTTTTGGCTCTTTTCTCTGATAATTCAAGGTTGTAGACCTCAGAGCCGACATCATCGGCATAACCGAATATTTCTATTCTTAAGATTTCTTTTTCAGCCACACCATCTACGAAATCAACCAGCTTGTCAAATTCATCAGGAGAAACCTGGTCGCTGTCAAATTCGAAGTAGACGGTATGGGTATAGTGTTTGCGTTGCCGGATTTTGGGCGCTGCAACAGTATCCTTTTTGACCGCGACCGGCGGTCGCCTAGGTTCCAGTTCCCTTGTGGTGCGCATTTTGATGGATACGGGAAAAAAGTTTCGGTTATCCCATTCCGGTACCGGAATTACCCGGCTGTAGGGGATATACTGGTCCATTTTCACAGAAACCCTCAGGGTGTCCTTCGCGGGTACACATAAGAAAAACCTGCCACCTTCAGAAGTGCGGACATCCTCCCGGCCTTCGATCATGACTTTGGCGGAAAGCCCTTCCCCACTGAGAGAGTCGGTAACATATCCCTCTACAAATACAATAGGTTCCGTGTAAAGCTCTCCATTAAGCTGAAACTTGTAAATGTCCATTCCTCCGTAACCTTCCGGCCGGTTGGAGGCGAAGTAACCAATACGACCGTCGGCAGACAGAAAGAAGCCGAATTCCCGGTAAGGAGTGTTGATGGGGGGGCCCAGGTTTTGGGGCTCTCCCCATATGCCATGGTCTTCCAGGTAACTCACGAAAATATCTTGTTCGCCCATACCCAGGTGGCCTGTGGAGGAAAAATAAAGCGCTTTGCCGTCATTGGTAATGAAAGGGGCCTCTTCGTCCTGAGGCGTATTGATACGAGGGCCAAGGTTCTTTGGTTTCGACCAGTACCCATCTCCATCGCGGGTGCTGTACCAGATATCGGTGCCGCCGTAGCCCCCCTCGCGCTTGCTGGCGAAATACAACGTACTTCCGTCACAGCTTATGGAAGGCTGGGATTCCCAGCGAGGAGAATTGGCGTCTCCATTAAGTGCCTTTACGTTTTTAATAGTCGCATGTTCGACCTGAGCCTCCCAGATATCGCAATAGCCCATGACGGTTTCCCGCTGACAGGCAGTGAAGTACATCAGCTGCCCGTCCCGAACCAAAGTACTCATTCCTTCCGGAGCATTGGTGTTAAAAGACGCTCCCACGGAATTGCTGTTTTTCCACTTTTGATTTTCCCATTCGCTGTAGTAGAGGTTTTCATCATTCTTGCTGATGTTCCGGCGGGTAAAGAAAATGAGCATCTGATCGTTAGAAAGAAAGGGAAAGACCTCATCCACTCCGGAATTTATAGAAGAGCCCAGGTTCTCAACTTCTTTGATCTGTTTAAAACGTTCCGGGTCCAAAGAAATATGAACGGCTCGTATAGTTCCATCTATCTTACCCTGAACCTCTTTTTCTTGTGCTACTTCTTTGACGCCGTTCATGCTAAAGTGGTCGATGTCTTTGTCCTGCAGGTTTTTATATTTTTTAAAAAAAACCAGAGCCCTTTCGAAATCGCCTATTTTGTAATAAGCTTCCCCAAGTTGATAATACATCAGCCTCGAGAATAGTGAATCCATCGCCAATACTTCTTCATAGTGATTCACCGCTGCTTCAAAATCATTCATCATCTCGCAGGCCACGCCCATGCCACGATAAGCGGCCACCAGGTCGGGATTCTCATGTACTGCTTTCTGAAAAAGGCGTAAGGCTTTTTTCGGCTTATTCTCCAGCAGTGCGGCCTCTCCGTCTCGGTAAAAGTCTACAGCAGCTGTTTCCTGGGCCGTAGACAACTGCACAAGAAGGAGCAAAAGACCGGTCAGAACGATGGAGAGTGGTTTCATAACGACGGTTTTTTTGGGATGAAGCGCAATGTTGACAAGCTTAAAGTTACAGGTTTGGGTATTAAATTAATATTAATATTTTTGATCAACATTCTACGCTAATACTTTCCGCAACGTTTCTGTAAACAGCTTCATCTCGTCCATTGTTCCCGTGCTTATCCTGCACCAGTCCATGAATGGAGGGAACGGCCGGCCGACGCTAATGCCC
Organism: uncultured Saprospiraceae bacterium; assembly: GCA_964548175.1. Classification (GTDB taxonomy): domain Bacteria; phylum Bacteroidota; class Bacteroidia; order Chitinophagales; family Saprospiraceae; genus JANQPA01. The sequence continues at coordinate 9,012 of CAZJQS010000034.1, read as the reverse complement.
TGCTTTCGCATTTGTGCGTTGAGTTCTCGAATATCCCGGCCGGTTTTGAAAAAGACGAAATTCGTGTGGGATTTTACGTATTCCAGCCCCATTTCATCTAGAGTAGTATAGATCTGCTTTTTAGCCTTATCGTTCATCTGAAGGCTAAAATCGTAGAATTGCCGGTCCTGAAGTGCTGCTTTGGCGGCAAAAAGGGCCAGTACGTTTGTAAAAGCAACAATGTTGTCCTGAAGTCTTGCCTTGATGTCAGGCCGCGCGATCAGATAGCCGATGCGAATGCCTGCCAGTCCGTACACTTTGGAGAAAGTCCTCGAAACGATCACGTTATGGCCTTTCTTGACCAGCTCGACCATAGAAGGGTAATCGGGTTCGGTAATAAAATCGTAGTACGCTTCGTCAGAGAATACGATGGTTTTCCTGGAGACCGTCTCGCAAAAATCGCGCAGCTTGCCGGCATCCACAATGGTGCCGGTGGGATTGTTGGGATTACAAAGAAAGACCAGCCTGGTTTGGTTGCTTACCCGCTTTTCAATCTCTTCAAGGTCGTATTTCATTGCTTCATCGACCGGAACTTTGTTTACATGAGCGCCAAATTGTTTGCCATAGTCCAGCATAGCCAGAAAAGTGGGGTCGCAGGCGATGATCTCTCCACTGTCTTTTCCATAAGTTAGCCCCGTTATCCGAAGCCCTTCGGTCGAACCACCAGTGATCAGGATGTGATCTTTGCTTACGCCCTCCTTTTTGGCAAGCATGTTCAGCAGCTCCTCCTGATAAGCATAAGGGTAGCGACACCCTTCATTAAAGGCCTTCTGCATCGCTTCCCGGACCGACGGAGAAGGGCCAAATGGATTTTCGTTGGAACTCAGGCGGATCACATCTGCTAAAGGGCGGGCTGGGTAAAGTTGTCCGTTATTCTTTGAAAAGGCAGGAACACCACCCAGCAGCGCTAGCCCGCCGCCTAATCCGGCTGTTCTCAACCATTGTCTTCTGTTAAGATTGCTCATATGCTCGTTTTTGCTCTTTAAGATAAGGAAAAAAGCTGGTTTCCCTAGACCTCAGAGGTCTTTAAGACCTCTGAGGTCTAGGGCATAAATCCCACCGGACAAATGAGGACATCATTACGAGGTCTGTGATTTTTTTAACACTATGTAAAGTGTTGGTTATTAATTTTTTATTAGAGGTTGCTGGATCAAAATGTGGAAAAGTGGAAAACTTCAACCTCAGAGGTCTTAAAGACCTCTGAGGTCTAAGACAAATAAAAAAAAAGCTGACGTTCCAATTACTGAAACGTCAGCTTTCGATGCAGTTTGAATAGTAGCCGCCTGTATGTTAGAGTGAATTCAGGTTTTTAGGAAGACTTCTTGGTGCTTACCCCAACAATGCGGTACAATGGGCAGAAATTGATAAAGGAAGTGACCAGAAATATGCCACCCAGCACCAGGAGTACAATACCTAAAGTTCCTGTTACCGTGCCAGTGAAATACAGTACAGCAAAAACAACGGCAATTAAAATTCTGATGATCTTGTCAGCTGATCCCATGTTCTTTTTCATATGGCTTGATTTTATGAGTAAAAAATAGTCGTCTCAAAATTAGAAAACCAACTCAATCCAATAGGTGACCATTGTCACTTCAGATTTTAAGTGGCTGATTTTTCAGATATGTTATAGGTGCTGGTAAAACTAGTTCTGATAAGTGGTTACCATTTGATGCCGCCCGGCGGGCGGCATCAAATGGTAACTCAAATCTGTCCAATCTCTTACCCCCTACACAAAAAGTAATTCGCCTTTTTTACTGCTTTAAAAACTTTTTTACCAGAAATCCTTCGTTCGTCCATACCCTGATGTAGTAAGCTCCGGACGTTAAATCGGATACGTCCAACTGTTGAACGCCTCCTTGATAATGCAGTTGTTTCACCAGCCCGCCGGATACATGGAATAGCTCTGTGGCTCTAACCTGCAGCGCTGTATCGATCAATCGCAGGAATAAAACATCATCAACAGGATTGGGCGAAAGTTGGATAGCGTTAGTCCCCAGCTTCTGATCTTTCGAAGAGGTAGTAAAAATAACCTGATTGTTCCTGGAAATCAGCCATCTTTCCGGATCGATCTCCATATTGCCTATTTCAAAAGGAATGTCAAAAGTGAAGGTTTGTCCTGTAAATTGGTGGTCAAGCACCAACGTCTCTGTCTGATCCTTGCCAACAAGTCGAATAGGGACCGGCAATTCAAAAAAGTCTACTCTTGGGCTGGAAGTCTCTTGTTCCAGGGTAATACTCAGCTGCCCCTCCTGGCTCTGGCTCCAAAGAACAGTGTAGGTGGGATAACCTTCCCCATAGTACCAGTCGGCAAAAAACTCATCCAGGTCCAGACCGCTGGCTTGCTCCAGATGGAATTTGACGTCCTCTCCAGTGGCATAACCAAACGCTAGTTCCGGGTCTTCCAGAAAATTCCGCAGCCCCTGAAAAAAGGCCTCGTCGCCTATTTTCCAGCGCAACATGTGTAGGATCATCCCTCCCTTGCGATAGCTCAACCTGAAGTCGAATATCCGGAATTCGGAAAAAATCTCAGGAATATAGACAGCGCCCCCCGGGGCCAGAGTGATCTCATTGATCTCGTTGTCCAGCCAATTAATCGCACTACCCCCTCCAATGTTGTACTCCCTGATGAGGTATTCCCCGTAACGGGCAAATCCCTCATTGACCCAGATGTCGTTCCAGGCGCCGCAGGTAACCTTATTGCCGAACCACTGATGGGCCAGCTCATGAGCGATCAGACTGGCCCCGAAATTGACCATAAAACTCATCGTTTGGTGCTCCATACCGCCGGGAAAACCGAATTGAGCATGACCATATTTTTCTTCTTTAAAAGGATAGGGGCCGAACAGCTCTTCAAACAACTGGATCATATCTCCGGTAAGGGGCGTACGGATACGCGCCGCATCATACCATTCCGGATATACATAGTTCAGGATCTCAAGCAACCTGCCGTCCTTTAGCTCAACAAAATCTGAGTAAGCCCGATAATTGGTCACGGCGATGGCCACAAGATAGGTCGTAATGGGGTAACGATGTTTCCAGTGATATACGGTCAAGTCTCCTTCCTTGCGCTCTCCTGCCAGAATGCCGTTGCTCGCTGCCCGAAACTCAGAGGGGGTGCGTACATAGACGTCAATGGAGTCGATCTTGTCGTTCAGCGTTTGCTTGCAGGGCCACCAGTTCTTGGCGCCAAAAGGCTCCGATAGCGTCCATATGATGGGATCGCCGGCCGGCCCATGAAAGCCTCGCACAAATGACTCAAAAGGCTGACCTACTGCAGGTTCTCCTTGATATTCGATAATGACCGAATCCAATTCGCCTGTCAATACCGTTTCAGGCAGGTAAATCTCGAGCAGGTCTTCTGTAGTCTGGGAAAAAGCAACTACCTCTCCCCGAAACTGTACATCCGTTACGTTGAGCTCTTGCGTGAGATCGAAATTGATCTGGTCGAAACCATCTGAAGTGGGAATGAAATAAGAAGTGACCTTGCCTTTAATGAAATAACGACCGGGATCAATGTCCCACTCCAGCCGATGATAAACAATATCATAATTTCCCGTCTGCTGCTCAGAGCGGAAATCTAAGTCAGTAGCGGCAGACAAAAGCCTTTCCTCCAGCATATGTACACCCTTGCATTGATAAGGCTCTTTTGTCTGTGCGGAGAGTATATTAACCCCCAGCAGTAATAAACATGCAAGAATAGCATAATTAAAGTAAGTAACTTTTGAGACTGCCTCAAAAGACCTACGGCCTTTTTTGCCGGCCGATAAAATATTTTTCGTGGTCTTTTTTTGAGGAAAAATTCCATTTTTCCTCAAAAAAAGACCACGAAAAAGAAAACTATCAGGCTGCGTAAACTTGAAGGATATTTTTAAAATAGCTTTAAAAAATACTGTGCTAACCATCGATATTTTTTGCATGAACTTTTTTTCATTTAAATATAGCAGAAATGGATTTGTTCGATATTGATTTTTGTCAGGCAACCTACCGTTTTTTTTTACCTTTACCTTGATTTTGGTTCCCACAAGAGGGATAAAAAGGGAATCCTGTGCTCCGCCTCCAGCGGAAATTCAGGAACTGTACCCGCAGCTGTGATCTTCGGGGGCGCTGTATCGCCTCCACTGTAGTAGCTTTAAGTCACTGGAGAAGGGGTTGAGTAAAATGTCAGTTTGTACGCCCGCCTGCCGAAAGGCGAGCGCAGTCAAGTGAAAAATTTTTGTTTGACGGTGCGGACGTGCAAGCGGCCTTTTACACAACTACTACTCTGGGAAGACGCTACTGAAGCATGAAGTAAGTCAGAAGACCTGCCAGGATCAACGTGTCATTGTTGCTTTCGGGCTAAAAGCGTAATGAGAAAAGTCTGGTAAGTGATTTCAGGTAAAATGGCCGGAGGCTATTTTACCTGAAAACCATTGATGTTTCTCTCCGAGAGCAGCATAAAACCGATACTTTATGCTGCTGCGTCTTCTCATATGTCTTCTTTCGGCTATAAGCGTTTTGGAAATGCTTGGCCAGGACAGCATGACTGTCGATACAAGTCTGCTGCTGGAAACGGTTGTGGTCAGGGATAGCCGTTTGTCTTTATTTGGGGCGGGCCGAAAAGCGGAAGCTTTTGAAATGGCTGAGCTTCCTGGCGTCAACAGCGTCGGTGATCTGATTAGTCAGCAAACGCTGATCCATTTGAAAAACTATGGACCGGGGCAGCTGTCCACCACTTCCTTTCGCGGAGGTAGCGCTGCACACACCGCTATTATTTGGAATGGGCTGAATATTGACAACACCATGCTGGGGCAGACTGACCTTACGCTCTTGCCTTCCGCCCTTTTCGGCGACGTCTCCATCCGGTATGGAGGGGAAAGCACTTTCTGGGGGAGCGGCGCCATCAGCGGCTCTATCCACCTGGAGAATAAACTGTCCATTGACGGGTCTTCTTCCTTTTTTTTACAACAAAACGTCAGTACCATCGGCGGGTTTGAGACCGGGCTGAGGGGAACGATCAGTGGGAAAAAGAGTGCTCATGCTTTGCGCATATGGCGGCAGCACAATGCAAATGATTTTCCCTATACCAACGATTTTGGTGAGCAGCTAAGCCTTACTAATGCTCGCTTTTACAACCTCGCCATCATGCAGGAAAACCGCCTGATGATTGGAAAAAATCAATGGCTGGACGTTCATTTGTGGCTGCAACAAACCGATCGGGGTATTCCGCCGACCAAATCCCAGCTCAATAGTCAGGCCAGCCAGAAAGACCAGGCCCTTCGGATAATGACGGCCTGGAAAAAGGTGAACACCCGCACCACCTGGGAAGCCCGCCTTGCCTGGATGGAGGAAACACTGGATTACCTGGACCCGCCTGCGTCGATCTTCTCAGAAAACAGGATACAATCGGCCGTAGCTCAGGGCGCCTACACTCAACAATTATTGGACGACCATTTTCTTCAATTCAATGTTCAGGCGCGATTTCCTGAAGTATCTTCTAATAACTATGCAAATGCCTACGCTGAAAGCCAGTTAGGGCTCAATGCGTCTTATCGGATCAACAACCTGCTTAACAACTGGAGTCTGACGGCAGGCCTGCGTCAGGAATGGAATGGACCGTTGGCTTCTCCCTTCTTGTTTTCTTTGCAGCTATCAGGCCGGCCTTTAGAGTCCCTGGAAATACGGGGCAGCCTGAGTCGAAACTATCGCTTCCCGACCTTCAACGATCGCTTCTGGGACCCTGGCGGCAATCCTGATTTGCTTCCTGAACAAGGCTGGTCGCAGGAATTGGGCGCGAAGGTTCAACTGGACGGATGGACTATTGATCTGACCGGTTTCAGCCGCCTGATCGACAACTGGATCATCTGGTTGCCCAGAGGCAGGGTTTTTTCCCCACAAAACATTCAGCGGGTCTGGAGCTGTGGCCTGGAAAGCCGGTTGCAGTGGCGTAGGAAGATGGGAAAAAACGAGTTGCGGGCGGCACTTAGCTACGATTATGTCAGATCGACCAATGAAAAAGAACGCTTTGCCGGCAGTCAGACACTCGGCAAACAATTGATTTACGTGCCGATCCACAAAGGTGGGCTGCTGCTGCAATATCAAACACCGGCTTGGAAGCTGGCCTATCAGCACAACCTGACCGGAACGGTATTTACCCTGCCGGATCACTCAGAAGGCTTGCCGCCTTTCCAGACAGGCCGGCTGGAAGCACAGTATCAGATTACCCTCCGGCAAATGCGATGCAAAGCCTTTTTTGTAATAGAAAACATCTGGAATGAAGATTATGAGCTGGTGGTCAACCGGGCCATGCCAGGGCGCTACCTGCATACAGGCATTCAACTACATTTTCCATAAAACAAAAAACGTAAACCAATGAAAAGGCTTTTATTACTACCGATTTTGCTTTTTGTGACCATCAGTTTATCAGCACAGGTGGTGAGCGATTTTGAAAACATTGAACTTGAAGCCGACACCTTCTGGAACGGCATTAACCAGGAAGGTGGATTTACCTCAGGAGCGGCCTTTTTTCCTAACGTTTATTCCACGGATTTCGGCGGATTCTGGGCATCCGGATGGGCCCTGTCCAGCAAAACGGATAGCTTGACAGCAGGCTTTACTAACTTGTATAGCGCAAGAACAGGCATAGGGGCTAACGGCTCCGCACAATACGCTCTGGGACAACAAAATGCCGTCATTACTTTTCCGGAAAGCGACGGTGCTGTTATTCTGGATTCCATTGTGGTGACTAATACCACCTATGCCTATTTCAGTATGCTGGAAGGCGATGACTTCGCCAAAAAATTCGGTGGAGAGAACGGAGACGATCCCGACTTTTTTAAGCTGACCATCTTCAAATACCTTGGCGATAGCTTGTATGCCGATAGCGTGGAAGTCTATCTGGCGGATTTTCGCTTTGAGAATAATGAGGAAGATTATATTCTCGAGGATTGGCTAAGCGTCGATCTAAGAACGCTCGGTGAAGCTGATAGCCTGTTGTTTGTCATGGCTTCCTCTGACGTAGGGGATTTTGGCATCAATACTCCCTTGTTTTTTGCGATCGACAATCTGACGGTAGCGCCTATATTGGTGAGTGTGAATGAACGAAAACCGGTGGAAGCTAATCTGAGGCTGTTTCCCAATCCTGTTGCCGATCAGGTGTATTTAGAACTCGAATCGCCTGTTGAGGGAGAAGGTTTGCTGGAGATTTTTAGTCCGGAAGGCCGGATGGTCTATAGACAAGTAGTGAAGGATTACCGTACAACCGTTGATGTGAGCGCATACCCGAGCGGTTGGTATGTATTGCGTTATCAGGATGACAAACAAGTGGCTAGTAGAAAGCTTATTGTAAAATAAGTATTTGTACTTTTGTATTCAGTGTAACCAGGATGTGAGTCATCATGGATTTTAAAATATGTTTTGATTAGTTTCATTTTGATTTAGCTAGCTGTTGGTGCAAAGAATTATTAGGCATATTCCGCGTATAGTTGTAGCACGCACCTGCCCGTCTGCCTCGGATAGTTCGGCGGGCAGGTGCGTGCCAAACCAATCTGCTTTATAATCATTTGTAGTAAGGTGAAAGAACAAAAATTCGCGATGATTTACATTTATAACGAATTTATTATGAATAGGTTATCATTTTTTGCATTATTAATATACCTGGTAAGCTTTACTTCCTGTTTAAAAAATCCTTTTGAGGACAGCGAACCGCAGCCGGCGCCAAATTTTCCCGTCAATTCCAGCGCTTTCGTCATCAATGAAGGAGGATTCGGTTATGGTAACGCCAGTGTGGACCACATCAACCTGGTAACGGGAGAATATAAAAGCAGTATTTTCCAGACGGCCAATAACCGTCCGCTCGGAGATGTGTTGCAAGATATGGTGATCGTTAACGGAAGAGGCTATCTCGTGCTCAATAATTCCAGTAAAATTGAAGTGGTGGAGATGGATAGTTTTCGGTTGGTCGGGACCATTACGGGCCTGGAATCGCCGAGATACATGCAGTTTGTCTCTTTGGAGAAAGCCTATGTCAGCGATTTCAAATCGGATGAAATTGCGATCGTCAATCCGCAGACTTTCGAGAAAACAGGAGTGATTCCTTTGCCGGGTTGGACGGAAGAGATGACCTTTTTGGGGAATTCCCTGTATGTAACCAACAGGGAATCAGATAAGCTGTATGTAGTGGACATTACGACCGACCAGTTGGTGGATAGCATAAAGCTGGCGCCCGGTCCTGCATCTGTTGAACAAGATCAGGTGGGGCGCATATGGGTCTATTGTGTGGGAGATAACGACAGTGGTGCCGATGGCGGCGTGTTTAGTATAGATCCGTTCACTCGTACGGTTTTAGACTCCATCCCATTTCCGGCCAATTCAGACCTTTTTCCCCGGATGGCTTACAGCCCCCCTGTAAATGCCATATACCTGATCCAGGATGGCGTCCGTTTGCTTAACCTGGCGACCCGCGAGATCGAGCCGGATCCTTTTCTGCCGGCGGAAGGCTTTACGCTTTATGGGTTAGACGTAGATCCGAGGGTAGGTAATATTTTTGTTTTGGATGCAAAAGACTATCAGCAAAGGGGAGAAGTGACCATTTATGTACCGAATGGAGGATCTATTGGTAGTTTCCCTACGGGGGTTATTCCAAATGCTGTTGTTTTTTATTAAAAAAAATTAGCTCATTATTTATACACTGCTTGCTGTCATTGAGGGTCAGTGATTTTTTGAAGCAGGACCAGGTCAATATCCTCTCTGAGCAGACTGTTTTCAGGCAGGGCGACTGCTATGTTAACTCCGCATAAAGCCAGTCAACGCATGGTGCTTTTCTTACATCAATAAGTAAGCAAACCTATATTTAAAGATAATTTGGGGTTGTGTAAAAAGTCTTCGTACTCTTCCCGCCTGACGGCCGCTAATCTATGCACACAAAATAATTACGATATTTGAAAAAAAGAGTTATGGAAGAAAATTATTACGAGGGTTTATTTTCAGATAGGCGGC
>CAZJQS010000033.1:40892-62768 GCA_964548175.1 uncultured Saprospiraceae bacterium | reverse complement strand
ACAAAGAAGAACAAATCGCCATCGCCAACTTCCTCGATCACAAAACCGCCCAGATAGACGCCGCCATCGAGCAGCACCGCCGGCTGATCAAGCTGCTGCAAGAACACCGCGCCGCCCTCATCAATGAAGCCGTGACAAAAGGCCTGCCTGCCGAAGCCCTTGCGAAGGCAGAGATGGACCCACATGTGCCGATGAAGGATTCAGGGATTGAGTGGATTGGAGAGGTGCCGGAGCATTGGGACATAGTAAAGATGAAGTATTTAGGTCATATTAAATATGGTTTGGGACAGCCTCCAAGGAAAAAAGAAGGTGGTTTACCAATTATCAGAGCAACAAATATCGAACGAGGAAGTATTTCTGAGGAAAACATGGTTTTTGTAGATCCAGAAGACATTCCTTATGAAAGAGACCCAGTCTTAAGAGAAAACGATATTATAGTTGTTAGAAGTGGAGCATACACAGCAGATAGCGCAATAATTCCAAAAGAGTATGAAGGGGCAATTACAGGTTATGATATGGTTTTCAGACCAGAAACTGTAAATGCTAAGTTTATAGCTTTTGGATTGTTGAGCAATTATATTTTATATCATCAACTCTATCTTCATCGCTTAAGAGCTGCTCAACCTCATCTGAATGCAGAAGAATTAGGAGAAACAATTGTACTTCTTCCACCGGAAAAAGAGCAACAAAAAATCGTCGACTTTATCGAAACCGAAACCACCCGCATCGACGAAGAAATCACCCTTGCCCAACAAGAAATAGACCTACTGGAAGAATACAGGCAAGCCCTGATCGCGGAAGCCGTCACCGGAAAGATCGACGTACGGGACTATCCATTGGAGGATTGATCTAAAGGCCAAAAACGGAGGGATAGTGGACAGGAAGGTGTTTTATTGTCCAAAAATAGCTCATTTTTGGACACATTAGGCCTTACCATGTTATATTCAGGATGCTACAGTCCCTTATTCCTAAAACAATTCCCCAAAGAAGGTAGCTGGCGGTGTACGAAGGTCGAGTAAATCAAAGTCTACCAGCTTTTCTGATTTCAGGAAATTGTGGAGACTCGTGCAGTTATCGTCGCGGGTGATGAATAAACCTGTTTTTTCTTCTTGTGCCTGGGCCATTAACTTGGTATCATTGGGAATAAGGATTCGCTTTTCAAGAATTACAGCACCTTTGCGGCGTGCAGCGAAGGCCGCTTTTGCAAATGTAGCCGTTCTACGAGCGTGATTACTATTAAAAGGGATAACTTGGGTGTGTCGGAAGGGCAGGTGATCGATCTCATCACCTATGCCGTATTCTGCGATCACGATAGTGGAGAGCAATAAAGTAGCCTTGTCTTTTCGAAAACGATCAAAGTAAGCACGGGCGTGGGCATGGTCCGGATCCTCCCGATTCAGGAGTCGGATCAAAAAACTGGTGTCTAGAAAAATACGCTTATTCGTCATAGCCTCTGATCTCTTTTAGCCAGGAATCCGTGTCGGCTATGTCAGACCAGGATTCGGTTGCTTCTCGTATCAGGCGATCAAGGTAATCTTCATCTGATTCCTCGATATCTTCCGGATCAATAAATTCAATAAGCCTGGACGACCTCGGATCGTACTGTCCGGTTTCGATATTTTGCTTGATGCTTACGCGTACTTGCTGGGTTTTGTAGAGCCGATTTTTATCATCTGAGGCGAGCTGCTGTTCTGTAGCAGAAATGATGACCGTCCGAAGATCGTAATCATCGGTATCGAGGTGAATGTTCGGATTGGACTTTCCACCAATGTTGGTGATTTTCCCGTTTAAGTAAAGCTCCGCATCTACCCAGGTAGGAATCGGCTGTTTCCAATAAGGGGCAGTATCCTGACTGATGTGTAATTTTTCAGCTTTGGGCTTTCCTTCTGCCCCCAGGGCGATAAAGAATTCATGCTTGATGGCTACCTCTTGGAAGAAAGCAATGGCATCCCTCTGCTTTTGAGCGAGTAATCCGAGATCACGCGTGTGCTCTACTTCTTCCATCAAGGCTTGCACTTCAATGACTCTGCCGGCCGCGGCCAGGAAAGAGACAATCACACTACCTTCCGTCACCCGTACACTGACCTTCTCCTTCTTTTTCCCATCAGGATACAACAAATCCCGACCATTCTGCAAAATGGCGATCATCTCATCCACGTCAATATCCTCCGGACGAAGCGCTTGCGCATCGTGGATACCAGATAGTCTTACCTCAAAGGATCGGAATGGCGTCATGTTATTGGTTTAAAAACCAGGTTTTGTAAAACACCGGCTAATTTTTTTGTAACAAAAAGTATTTAATCTATGGCAGGCCGTCACCGGCGGCCTGCCATAGATTAAATCAATATTTGGAGGGGCCGCCGGCCCCTCCAAATATTGATTTAATCATGTTACAGAGCATTAAAATTGTTATCTTCAAAAATAAGTATTTATTACAGTGAAAAGCAATATTTTAGTGTAGTTGTTCAATTACTACCTGGTAAAATGTTTTTTTTGGACATGAAACGGATCTTATTGGAAAATTTATCCGTACAATTAGAAATAGAAGTTGTTAATTTAAAACGAACAACCCCATGGCAAAAGGCATCCACACAGAAGAAACCTTCGAATCAGCCATAGAAACCGCCCTTATCGAAACCGGCGAATACATCAAAGGCGATCCCGATAATTACGATGCTGCCTTAGCTCTTGATCCTACCACCCTGTTTTCCTTTCTCCAAACTACCCAGCCGCAAAAATGGGAGAAGATCAGCAAGATACACGGCGCATCGGTCAGGCTAAAGCTCCTCAATCGCCTGACCAAAGAAATTGATCTGCGGGGGATGCTCGATGTGGTACGCAAGGGCTTTACCGATTACGGGGTTAGATTCAATCTGGCCTATTTTCGGCCCGAAACCACCCTCAACCCGGAAACCGAGGCTCTCTATCAACGAAACATACTTACCGTCACTCGACAGATTTATTACAGCACTAAGCACCGAAACAGCCTGGATATGCTGCTGTCCCTGAACGGCCTGCCGATAGTCACCATCGAGCTAAAAAACCAGTTTACCGGACAAACCGCCGAGAACGCCAAACGCCAGTACCGTTATGATCGGGATTACAAGGAGTTGCTGTTTCAGTTTAAAAAACGGGCATTGGTGCATTTTGCCGTGGATACCGATGTCGCCTTTATGACCACACGGCTCAACGGAGATAAGACCTATTACCTGCCCTTTAATCAGGGATACCAAAACGGCAAAGGCAACCCACCCAATCCAGACGGGTATCGCACTGCCTACCTCTGGAATGAAGTCTGGCGCAAGGACAGCCTGATGGAGATCATCGGCAAGTTCATGCATGTCGAAACAGAAGAGATCGAGATCGGCGGTAAGATCAGGAAAAAAGAAACCATGTTTTTCCCGCGCTATCATCAAATGGATGTGGTTCGGAAACTGGTCAGAGATGTAAGGCAAAACCAAGCTGGGCAGAACTATCTGATCCAGCACTCCGCCGGAAGCGGCAAGAGTAAATCCATTGCCTGGTTGTCTTATCAGCTATTCAGCCTCCACAACCAAGAGAACGAGCGGATTTACAATGCGGTCATTGTCATTACCGATCGCACCGTTCTGGATTCACAGTTGCAAAATACCATCTACCAGATCGAGCATAAGCAAGGCGTTGTCCAGAAAATTGTTCAGGATTCCACGCAGCTTGCAGACAGCCTGACCAAAGGCGGTAGTATCATCATCACCACGCTGCAAAAGTTCCCGTTTGTACTCGACAAAATCGAAGACCTACCCAGCCGAAACTATGCGGTGATCATTGATGAGGCCCACAGTTCGCAAGGCGGGGAAGCCACCAAGAAAATGAAGGAAGTGCTGGCGGGTGTATCTCTGGAAGAAGCACTGGTCGAGGAAGCCGATACAGAGGATGAAGACACCGCTTTGGATGAGATCAGGCGGTCGATGCTATCCCGTGGCCGTCAGCCGAACCTCAGCTTCTTTGCTTTTACGGCCACGCCCAAAGCCAAGACACTGGAAGTATTTGGAACGCCAGGCACAGACGGTAAGCCAAGGCCCTTCCACCTGTACTCCATGCGGCAGGCTATTGAGGAAGGATTTATTCTCGATGTGCTGCAAAACTACATCACTTATAAAACCTATTACAAGCTCTCCAAAGCCATCGAGGACGATCCCGAAGTCAACAAGAAAAAAGCCGCCAGAGCTATCGGACGGTTTTTGTCCCTGCACCCGCACAACTTGGCCCAAAAGACGGAAGTCATGGTCGAACACTTCCGGCAGGTGGTGAGCAAGAAGATCGGCGGCAAAGCCAAAGCTATGGTCGTGAGTGGATCGCGGCTTCATGCAGTACGCTATAAGCGAGAATTTGACCGTTACATCAAGGAAAAGGGATACGACAAAGGGGATCGTGCCATCAAAACACTGGTGGCGTTTTCTGGGAAAGTGATTGATGAGGGCGTGGAGTTTACCGAGCCGCAAATGAACGGCTTTGGATATAAAGAGCTGCGCAAAAAATTCGACACAGACGAGTACCAGATTTTACTGGTGGCCGATAAATACCAGACCGGATTTGATCAGCCGCTTTTGCATACCATGTATGTGGACAAGAAGCTCTCCGGCGTAAAGGCCGTGCAGACACTTTCCAGACTGAACAGAACGGCATCCGGGAAAGAGGATACCTTCGTGCTGGACTTTGTAAACGATCGGGAAATCATCCTGCAATCCTTCCAGCCCTATTACGAAGTCACGACCATAGAGGAGACCACCGATCCCAACCACTTGTATGATCTAAAGTCTGAAATTGAGAAAGCGCAAGTCATCTGGCAAACGGAGGTTGACAATTTTGTAGAGGTATATTTCTCGAATGTCAAAGCCTTGAATGTGAAAGATCAGGGAAAGCTCAATGCCTACATTGATCCGGCCGTCGAGCGGTTCGAGGGCTTGCCGGATGAAGCCCAGGACGATCTAAAAAACTCCATTAAAACCTTTACGCGCCTATACTCCTTCCTGTCTCAGATCATGCCCTTTCACGACATGGAACTGGAAAAACTGTTTACCTATTTGCGATACTTCCAGAAGAAGCTCCCAAAGCCCAGTTTGACAGAACGCTTCCAGTTGACCGATGAGGTGGCCCTGGAATACTACCGCCTCCAAAAGATCGAGGAAGGGCAGATCGCCTTGCAACAAGGGGAAGAAGGGCAATTATCCGGTGTCAAGGAAGCCGGAATGCGTTATGACAAGGAAGAAATGGCTCCTATATCTGAGATCATAGAGGTTTTAAACGACAAGCTCGGCACCGACTTCACTCCTGCCGATCAGCTATTCTTTGATCAGATCGAGGAAGAAATGGTTCAGGATGAAATCCTGGCCAAGCAAGCCCAGAGCAACACCAAGGAAAACTTCAAATACGGCTTTGAAGACAAGTTCATGGACGCGGTGATCGAGCGTATGGAGCAAAACCAGGAGCTTTTCGCCAAGCTGATGGATGATGATCGGATGGCATCGATCGTTAAGACGATGCTGTTGGATAAGGTCTTTAAGCGGTTGAATGAGGGGCCGTCGGTGTAACTTTTTTGCCTTTTGCTATTCTTGTTGCGTCAAAATTTGGAGGAAAAATTCCAATCGAAGTAGAATAGGAAAGCAGATAATACTTCAGCAATTCTTGAGGGAAGATTATTACTAAGGACTAGTGATTTTTTTATCATTGAAAAAGAAAATAGTAAATATGAAATTCCGAAAGAAAGAATCTCCTTAATAAGGATGAAATATGTGAAGGCTTCCCGAAAAAGTAGAAAACTCCAAAGGTAAAAAACCACTAACTTTAAGTTGTTATTTACTTAAATTAAAATAAACAGCGTTGAATAAGTGACTGAATTTACATAAATAGCGTCAATTACCTGACGCTATTTATGTAAGTACTTGATTGAACCATAAAGGATAAAATCCTGGAAAATTTTTCAGATCAGGGTCATATGCTTTCGATATTTCCAAATATACCGGGGAGCCGTTAACCGGAAGGAAAAAAACATTTTATTTGTTTCCCTTATCCGAACGAGAGTTCTCCCAAATGGAACCCAAAAAAAAGTAAAGATCCCTGGAGCCTGGCAGAAATCTTACCCCAAGGCACTTTTCAAAACGATCAATCCTAACAATTATCTCGATTGGGTCAAAGAATCAACTGATTAGTCCAATACTAGGAAGTAGGATAAAGATGTAATAAATAACCAAATAAAAAATAGCAGAATAAAAAAATGAATTAGTGGAGATAGGGGGATTCGAACCCCCGACCTCTTGACTGCCAGTCAAACGCTCTAGCCAGCTGAGCTATATCCCCATGTGAAATGGTTGATGGTTGTCAGTTACCGGATTATTGTTGTTGGGCCTTGGCTTGGGCCCGGTGGGAAAACATCCGCTTTTGATGCCGTAATTCCCTTCCTCGATAACCGCCGTTTCACCATCTTCCGCTGAAGTGGGGCAAAAATAAACTATTCCCCGATAATAGACAAGAAAATTGATTAGGATTATTGGGAATAGCCGAGATTTTGATCTTACCCGTTTAACAGATGAGAACGCACCTTATCTGAGGATGGGATCAGAAAATGTTGGTTTTTATGAGCGCATGGCAAAGGCTTCCTTTTATTCTAAATCCAACGCATGACTATTCCCCAGCCTTGCCAGCAATCGTTTAAAACCAGGATTTTGATATAAGGGCTTAAATTCTATGTCTACCTCCAGCCAATTCAACTCGTTGTCCCTGTCTTGAAAGGCCTTTTCCAGAAGATAAACAGCCGTCTCCTCCTCGCCTAAAACGCTGTAAATTTTCGCAGCAAAATAGGCCGTGTACTTTTCTTTTTCTTTATAGCGCAAAAGCAACGCCTCTGCTACATTTTTAGCCTTTTCCAGATCACCTACAGCCGCATAGGCCAGTCCGAGGTCAGCATAGATGGAGGCTGGAGGCGTTTCGTGCTGATCGAGCCTTTGCTTTAAAAAGTCAATGGCTTCATCCGGTTTTCCGGTCAACACCAATAAGCGGGAATAAATCCCTATGCTGGCCTCGTGATTCCTGAATAGGGCAAGGCCGTTTTCAATAACTTTCAGGGCCTCCTCATGTTCTCCCTTGTAATAAAGGGCCTGCCCCAGCACAAAATGATTCCAGAAGAAATGGGGGTTTAAGTCCAGGGCCTGTTCGGCAATACGAGTCGCTTCTTCAAATTCTTTGCGTAGCGTCAGCACCATAGCCAGCGCGGATAAGCCAAATTCCTCATTGGGATCAATTGCAACGGCTTGCCGAAGGTAGTTTTCGGCGCTTTCTCTATCCAATAGCCAAAAGTGCATCCAGCCTGATATTTTATAGTACATGCTGCGCAACTCCTGATTGTCTTTGATGAAAGCCAGTTCTTTTTTTACCTTGGGATACATGTCCGTAGCCAGCTGGTCGCCCCAACTTCCCGCCAGCGAACAATACGTCCAGGCCAACCAGGCGTGGGCAAGGCTAAAATGGGGATCCAGGCTAAGCGCTTTCTGAAAATGCTCAATGGCTTCGTGTAAAGACTTGGGGTTGGCTTGATAAAAAGAATACCTCCCTTGTAAGTAGGCATGGTAGGCTGCTGAACTTTGAGTGGCCACTTCAAGCTGGGGAGACGCATGGGTTTTTCCAAAATGTCGGTTCAAGTGATCGGAGATTCGGGTGGTGATCAATCTTTGCAAGGCGGCAATCTGTGCGGTATCCTGATCGAAGGTTTCTGCCCACAAGACCTCCCCGGTAGCGGATTCAAGAAACTGGATGCTTACCTTATATTGATTGTTCAATTGGGAGAGGGTTCCCCTCAGGAGATAGTTAACGCTCAACTCTTGCCCAATGGCCGAAGGCGTCTTGGTCGTTTCTTTATAGCTAAAAGTGGATTGACGGGAAATCATCTTGATTCCCTGTACTTTGGTCAGTCCGGCCAAAATCTCGTCTGTTATGCCATCCGCTAAAAATTCCTTATCGGTGTGATTTTTCATAGGAAGAATAGCGATGCGTTGTTCTTGTGAGCGTTTCGGTAATTCGTTTGAATTCAGGAAGAAAATCATTATAACAATGGTCACTGCCAGCAAACCTAGCGCCAGCAAACGCATGCGAACCGTTCCGTTTTCTTTTAGGGCCATGGGGCCATCAACAGCGCGGCGGTTACGGAGCTCCTGATAAAGTTGTTGCATTTTGGGGCTGGGGTCTGCGCCCAGTTCCTTGGCCATTATTTGTTGATAATGGTGATAAGCTTTTATGGCCCTATTCCGCTTACCCTTATCAGCTAAGTGCCTGATGTATTTTTGGTGGTATCGTTCGGTGTAAGGATCCCTTGAAATCAGGAATTCCAGAAGGGGTATGAGGTCATCATCCTTCTTTGACCCGGTTTCTTCAAGGATCTCCTGCTCCAGGAGGGATTGATGCAGATTAGCCAACCGCACCCTGCATTGGTCAATCCATTCATCATAGAAAGGCGTATTGGGGATGTTAAAATGTTCTAAAAAAGGCCTGGCATATAGTTCGATCATCTTTTTCCCCGAATGCTCTTGTGCAAACTTCTGATCTGTGATAAGGTGCACCCAATCCAGGTCGGTATGAATAATGTACTCCTCGTTTAGCCAAACACTTTTTCGGTCTGATTGCAAAATAGAAGATGTGGTGTCTTCTGGAATGTCATAGGTTTTTCGGATTTGATAGATGGTTTGTCTGAGATTCTGTAAGGCAGAGGTCGAGGGCATACCTGGCCACAAGAGATCGATTATTTTTTCTTTGGAAATCACTCTTTCCTCATTCAGGACTTTTTCGGTAATCAGATAAAGGAGCAGGGCTTGAGCTTTCTGGGTGGGTAGTTTGTTTCCGGAATCCGGTAATACCGGATATCCGATCAAGGAAACTGAAAAGTTCTTTTTTGACGCTTTTTTCATGTTAGAGGACGCTGTTGCGCTAGCCTATTGACGGTTTGTTGACGTTTCAGTTGCTTCTTTGTCATCGTGAATATTATCCTTTTAATACATTAAACCTAATAAGTGATGCAAAGTTTTCTGAAAAATCTGTCGGTTGCCATGGATGTTCCTGGCGCTAAAATTAACTCCATAAATTGGGGGAACATGGTTTGCGGACATATGAAAATGGCAAAAGGCATAGATTTTACTCCTCTTTTGAAAGGCCTGCCTAACGACCACTGTCAATGCCCTCATTGGGGTTACGTGATCAAGGGAAAGATCAGGGTGATCTACCAGGATGGCAGGCAAGAGCTTGTTGAAAGCGGTCAACTTTATTACTGGCCTTCCGGCCATACCGTCTTTTTTGAGGAGGATACGGAATACATTGAATTCAGCCCTCAAAAAGAAATGGAAGAAGTATTGCATCGCGTAGAACAAAAATTGAATCCTTGAGATGGAAAGGAGAATGGTCTTGCGAAACGGATTAATGGGAATGGCGGCTATTCCATTTTTATCAACTACTACTATGAAAGAAAATACATCACCATCAATTGCCCAGGTGTTGCTCCAGCGTTATCCGGGCATTCGGCGCAATATTCAAACGGCCATTTATGATCAATTAGAGGATGCCGACCTGCGGAAAATGCCCAATGGTATGAATTCGATCGCCTGGAATATCTGGCATATGGCTCGGGCGGAAGATGTCGGGATGAACCGACTGGTTACCAATGGACGACAAGTGTTTGATCAGGGCGATTATATGAAAAAACTACGTATCGATATCCGACATTTTGGTACTGGAATGACCCCCAAAGAGGTAGAGACGCTCAGTGAAACCATTGATCTGGATGCTTTGCGGAACTACCATGAGGAAGTAGGGAAAAAAACGCTAGATGTATTTGGACAACTGGATCAGATCGACCTGGAATCGAAAATTGACGAAACTTACCTCAACCAGGTGCTGATCGATGAAGGCGTACTGCACCAAAATGCCCTCTGGGTAGAAGCCTTTTACCGTACGCAGATCCGGTCCTGGTTTTTGGTGCACATGGGGCTCACCCATAGTTTTGAACATTTGGGCCAAATTATGCTGCTGAGAAAGCTGCTGGGGCATAAAGGTACTCGTTGATTGAATGAGGGTCAGCCGGCGTTTTGTTTTCTCGATGTTCTCTTTCAAAAAGGGATTCTTAATGGGTTGATCTGTCAGTAGGTCTACCTTTCTTTGGAGGATATCTTCTAATTCGTCCCATAAATCTAAAAGATGTACTCCTTTTTCTTCCGCAGGCATGGGGTCAAGTTCGACAATCATATCAATGTCACTATTTTCAGGATCGAATTTTTCTGTGATCACCGACCCAAATACAAATACCTTTGAAATGCGATGCCTTTCAAAAACTTCCATCAATGAGGGGATATTATCCTTTAAAACTGGTATTTGCTCTATCTCTAGAACCTTTGCTGTCGTTTTTTCTGGAATAGAAGATATTAAACGTTTATAGCCTTAATATAATACTTTTTCTTCTTACACAAACCAAGGAATTTGAGTATAGAGTGAAAGCTACCCCTTGCTACGGTACTTCCTCCCCCATACTCGCCTCCCAGACCTCAAACCACTCCTCTCGGCTAAGATCAATCTTCATCGCCTTCACCGCCGACCTTACCCGCTCGATCCGCCCCGTGCCGATGACGGGTAAAATGCCCGAAGGGTGCTTGCGCAGCCAGGCGAGGACCAACTGGTCAATGCCGGCCTTTTGCTTTTTGTCGGATAAATCACCCAATACCTTCCTGATCCGCTTAACTTTGGGGTCGTCCAACTGGGTGAAAAAATCGCCGCCGCCGAGCGGAGCCCAGGCCATAGGGCGAATGCGATGCCGCAAGCATTGATCCAGCGTGCCGTCCAGAAACGGGTCCAAATGCATCACATTGGCCTGGATCTGATTGGTGACCAGCGGAAAACGGTCGTTCAACAACTCAAACTGCCCGGGGGTGAAGTTGGATACGCCAAAATGCAAAACCTTGCCGCTTTTTTTCAATACCTCAAAAGCCTCGGCTATCTCGTCGGGATGCATCAAAGGAGAGGGGCGGTGAACGAGAAACAGGTCGATCCGGTCGGCGCCCAGATTTTTCAGGGATTGCTCGGCCGACCATATGATGTGCTCCTTGCTGGTATCGTACGACTTGATCTTGTGCTTTGGCCGGTTCGGCGTCACCAGCTTGATCCCGCACTTGGTGACGAGCTGCAGCTGGTCTCTCAACGCCGGCTTCAGCCTCAAGGCCGCCCCAAACTCGGCTTCCGTGGTATAGTGCCCGTAAATGTCGGCATGGTCAAAGGTGGTGACGCCCAGCGCAATGCTTTCTTCCATAAGCCGGAGCATGGCTTGCGCATCGTATTGCTTACCCCAAACACCCCATTTCATCACCCCCAGGACGATAGGGGAGAGCTGAGGACCGGAATTGGAAATGGATACGGGTGCTATCATGTTTTTTTTGGGGAAAATAAGCATTTGGGCAGATAACAACTCAAAAAAGGCCTCAAATCATCTTTTGAGACGTCTCATTCCTTTCTGCAACGAACCATTCCTATCTTTTTTTCATTTTGTGCTCATCAATCAAAAACGTCGAACAATGAGCAATTACTCTTTTTTCTTGTCGGCCGTATTGGCTTTTTTTACCCTGATACTGACCGGCCAAACCGTTACCTTTAAAGTAGATATGACCGCCGTTAATAATCCCCAAAATGTGGGTGTCCGCGGGAGCGAGGCGCCACTGTCCTGGGAAAAGACCTTCCTGCTGACAGATGCTGATCAGGATGGTAT
Organism: uncultured Saprospiraceae bacterium; assembly: GCA_964548175.1. Classification (GTDB taxonomy): domain Bacteria; phylum Bacteroidota; class Bacteroidia; order Chitinophagales; family Saprospiraceae; genus JANQPA01. The sequence continues at coordinate 51,001 of CAZJQS010000033.1, read as the reverse complement.
TTATGAGGGGACCGTTACCTTTGAAAAGACTAAATCCGAAAAAGTCCAATTCAAATACATCCATGGCGAAGAGGACTGGGAACTGCAAGGGGGCAACAACCGGAAGCTTGACCTTAACCAACTGCCCGAGACCCTGCCCGTCCATATTTTTGATGTGCCGGAATCTTTCTCTAAGGAAGAACTGGAGCAAATGATCCTTCCTGCCGAAGGGCTCCAAAAGGATATCGATATCATGGAAAAGGCTTATACCAGCCTGCATCCGGGCCTGTATCGCTACAATACGCCGGAAGAGATCAGGGCGCATTTCGATGCGCTGCGTGGGGAACTGAGTGAGGACAAGACCCTGACGGAGGCCTTCCTGGCTTTCGCGCGTTTTATCCCTAAAATTCGCTGCGGCCATACCATAGTCAATCCGTACAATCAAAATGAGACCATTCAGAAGGCTTTTTTCTACCAATCCGATAAAGTGCCTTTTACTTTCCAGTGGGTTGGGAAAAAGATGGTGGTCACGCATAATTTGTCGGAATCGGATCAATTGAAGCCGGGGGTGGAAATCCTGAGCATCAACGGGCATAAGATAGAAGAAATCACCGAGGCCCTGCTGCCTTTCGTCAGCGCCGACGGCCATCAGATGAACAAGCGGATGTATGCGCTTCAGCTAGGGGGTATTGAAAAATACGAGTATTTCGATATTTTCTTTCCCTTGCTTTTTCCTCCCGAAAATGGCCGGTATGCTATCCAGGCTTTCGATCATCAAAGCGGAAAAAACATCGATTGCTCGGTGGCCGGCATGAGCAGGCTCCAGCGTACAAAGCTGCTGGCCGAAAGATACCAGCTGAATACCGATGGTTATGACGGGAGCTGGTCGTTCGATGTCCGCTCTCCCGAAATGGCTGTACTGAAAATGGGGACCTTCAGCATTTGGAACTTCTCGATAGACTACAAGGCCTTCCTGAAAGATGCCTTCCAACAGTTGACAGACCGGCAGGTTCCCAACCTGGTCATAGACATACGCGGCAACGAAGGCGGCGCCGATGAAGTCATCGAAGAGCTAACGAAATACTTGCTAACAGAAGATATGGAGGTGGAGCAAATGCAGACGCTGACCCGCTACCAAAAAGTCCCTGAAGACATCCGTCCTTACCTCCCGAGCTGGGATGAAACGATGTATGATATTTCTTCCCGCGTGGAGCCGGCCGGCAATGGTTTTTTTCGGGAAAAAGGAAAGCAGGAGAAAATGATGGTGTTGAAAGCTTCGAAAAATAAGCTGCGTTACGATGGGAAAGTGTTTATGCTGACGGATGCGGCCAATAGCTCGGCTACCTTCTACATCGCCCTCATGGCCAGGCAATCAGGCATGGCCACTCTGGTCGGACAAACCACCGGCGGCACCCTACGAGGCATCAACGGCGGGATGATGTTTTTCCTTAACCTCCCCAATTCCGGCATCGAAATGGACATTCCCCTGCTGGGCAATTTCCCTTATTCCGAAAAGCCGGACCTTGGGATCGAGCCCGATGTGCGGGTGGAAAGGACGATAGCGCAAGTGATCGAGGGGCGGGATCCTGAGCTGGAAGCGGTTCAGTCGATCATATCAGGCCATAAGTAGAAAAAAACGTGGCGTTCGCTGGAATACTGCAACCCTTTCAGCGCAGAGGCAGTCTTATCTCCAAAAATGACCCGACTGTAAAATCACCCGATTGTATTTTTACGATCACCTGAATGAAATAAAAACACAGACTGTTGTTATGGTTATCGTGGCTGTTTTCCTGAGAAAGGAGAACAGCTTTTTTTTTGATGCAGAGGTACACTGGTTGAGAGATATGTGTGTTTATGCTATTGTTGCACACGATTGCACGGTCAGAGTGGGGCGGGATTTAGGAGTTAATTATCTTATCAATAAAACGTCACCACTTCTCAGATTTCCCCCGCTGAATTCTCCCTCAAGTTCCAGTAGAAATGTATAAACGCCTCTGGGCATCAACTCACCCTGATACCTTCCGTCCCACCAGCCGCTGTCGGATTGAATGGGGAGGTTTTGTTGGAGAAAGACAAGGTTACCCCTGGTGGCGCAACCTTCACGTGTCTGGATCTGTCCATCTGACAAGGGTTGAGGTGGTGAAAAATTAAAATCCAGCCCTGCCCCATAGCCAAAATACCAGATGTTTGTCCTTTTGTTATCCTGAGCAAATGAATAAAAAAAGCCAATAAAAAATAAAAGGAGAATAGTTACAAGTCGTTTTTTCATAAGAGAAAAAAGAAAGCGATTCTGAGTAATTTTTTTGAAATACTGGGCTTTAGAAGTAGCAGAGGAAAAGGGGAATTAATTAACCTAAGTTGCCTTTAATTTGTAGATGGTAAATGGTAGAAAGTAGAAAGATTTCTGCCTGAAATGGACAAATAGATACCTTTTTTGATTGTATTTCTTTCTACCTAATACCTTCTACCTTCTACTAAAGTTGCTTTGCAACTTGAGTTAATTAGTGGTCAGTTATCGGGCCCGATAACTGACCACTACTAACCGATAGCTTTTATTTTACAGCGTCAGCAAAAATCCTATCGTAAAGTTCGCATCCCAGTCGAAGACAAAAGTCTCCGCGCCGGTCTCGTCCTTGATCGCCTTGTAAATATTCACGCCGGCATTCAGTTTCTGCTCTTCGGTTTCGTAGTAGCCGGGATCTCTGAGGACGGTATACCTTTCATCGCCTTCTCTGACTTCCTTGGCCATCTGGAAAGGCGCCCCACCGATGATGAAGCAAAGCTTCGTATTCTTGGCAGGGATGCCGGAAGCGACAGCCCGGACAGCATTGTACACTTGCTCGTCAGAAACATTGTCCTGGTAGTATTTGGAGCCATAAGTTTCCTCACTTTTGATGGTGCTGCCTTCCATCCAGGACACTTTGGTGTTTCCGGACCCGATGTCCACCGTGAACGCAGTGGAGGCCCAGTCGTCCGGCAATACGGATTTCAGGGCGTATTTGCCTTCCTGTTCCGCGGTGACGGTGTTGACGACATACCCCAGGGATTTCAGACCCTTTTGGATCTTTTGCACTTCCGGAGTTTTGATGGCGCTGGAGCTTACGACAAAGTGGATGTCTTTACCGCCGACGCCGTAATCCAGCATGGTGGCGATGTACTTTTTCAATCCGTCTCTGACGTCCTGCTCAGTGGCCATGTTCTCGTAAACCAGGCTGGCTCCGAATTCGGCCTTTTTTAGCTCCCAGCGGTCTTGCTGATCGACGTTGATGATGAAGGAGTTAAAGCCGGAGGCGCCCAGTTCGACCACTCCTTTGAGTTCTCCATTCACCGGTTCCGGCGCTGAATAGTTAAAGCTTTGGGCGCCACCTATGCGCTTGTCGACCTTTTTAGCTTCTGATCGCTCCTCCTTCCGCACTTCTTCAACAGTAGTGCTTTCCTGCTGAAACTGTGGAACATAATTCCGGATCAGGAAGAACACACCGGCCAGAATGGCCAGAATGATGAGTATTCTCGTGAAAGGCGTTAATTTCATAAGGCTATTGGTTTTTTTAAAGGAATATGTTTTTTGTCAAATATACATATAAAGTAATCAATTAGGGCTGCCTGATGCTCTTCCGGGCCCGTGCATAGAAAATTAATTATTCGGCTTTTTGCCCTCCAGGTGCCAAACAAAACGTTGATTTTGTTATGCTCCATCAGGGCAATGAAAAATGGTTCATTCCAATACCAAGGGCTTCGCCCTTCACCCATGACTCGATTATCGTGTCCTCTCCGGGCCTTTTATTAACTTTCAATGTTTGAAGCGCCAGGCCGGCAACACTTTATTACCTAAACTCATTTTTTTACTATCTTTATCAGATTGCAAAAGAACTATAACAATTTTATTAACAAATTTTGATTCTTTTTATGAAAAAATCAGGTATTGTAATCCTGTTGGGCCTGGTGGCGACCTTCATGGTCCATGCGCAGAATCCCAACCTGAATTACAACAAATTCAAGCAGCTAAAAGAAGAGTGGCCCACACCCAATGTCTATCGCACTGCTTCCGGAGCACCCGGCCACGAATACTATCAGCAGAAGGCTGATTACAAGATGGACATCCGACTGGATGACGATAATCAAAGATTGTACGGTGAAGAGACCATCACCTATTACAACAATTCTCCCGACGTATTGACTTACCTGTGGGTGCAGCTGGATCAGAACATGAGGGCTAAAGATTCGGATACCTATAAGATCCAATCCAATGATCTCGATGAGCGCGTCAGCTTCCGCGAACTCATGCGCATGCAAAACCGCTTTGACGGGGGCTTCAACATCGAGTATGTAAAAAATGCCGCTGATCAGGACATGAACTACCTCATCAACAAGACCATGATGCGGGTTAACCTGGAACAGCCGCTAAAATCCGGCGAAAATGTCACCTTCAAGATCAAGTGGTGGTACAACATCAACAACCACCGCGAGGACGGCGGCCGCTCCGGCTTCGAACATTTCCCGGAAGACGGCAATAATGTGTACAACATCGCCCAGTTTTTTCCTCGTATGGCCGTTTACAACGACGTGGAGGGCTGGCAGCACAAGCAATTCCTCGGCAGAGGAGAGTTCGCCCTCGTCTTCGGCGACTATGAGGTCAACATCACCGTTCCTTCCGATCACATCGTGGCGGCTACCGGAACTCTGCAAAACCTTAAAGAAGTGCTGACCGCCACTCAGCGCAAGCGCCTGGAGGAAGCCCGTAACAGCACAGACAAACCAGTGATCATCGCAACACAGCAAGAGGCTATCGAAAGAGAAAAAGGTAAGGCCAGGGATACCAAAACCTGGACCTTCAAGGCCGATATGGTGCGCGACTTCGCCTTCGCCAGCAGCCGGAAATTCATCTGGGACGCCATGGCCGTCAAGCAGAACGGAAATACCATCATGGCGATGTCCGCCTATCCGAAAGAAGGCAACCCGCTGTGGGAAAAATATTCTACCCGCGTAGTCGCACACACCATCCACGTGTATTCCAGATTCACCTTTGACTATCCGTACCCGGTAGCCTGGTCGGTAGACGGCTCCATGGGTATGGAATATCCGATGATCTGCTTCAACTACGGTCGCCCCGAAAAAGACGGCACTTACTCTGAAAGAACCAAATACGGCCATATCGGCGTGATCATCCACGAAGTAGGGCACAACTATTTCCCCATGATCGTCAACTCTGACGAACGTCAGTGGACCTGGATGGACGAAGGCCTGAACAGCTTCCTCGACGCCGTTGCCGGACAGGAGTGGGAAACCGATCACGACTGGGGTGCTCAGCCTTCCAAGATCGTTCGCTATATGAGCCTGCCGAAAGAACGGCTGTCGCCCATCATGACCAATTCCGAGTCGATCCTGAACTTCGGTCCGAATGCCTACAGTAAGCCCGCGACCGGCCTGTACATCCTTCGCGAGACCATCATGGGCCGCGAGTTGTTCGACATGGCGTTCAGGGAATATGCCCAGCGCTGGAAATTCAAGCACCCAACGCCCGCCGACTTCTTCCGCACCATGGAGGATGCTTCCGGTGTTGACCTCGACTGGTTCTGGAGAGGTTGGTTCTACACCACGGACCATGTCGACATTTCTATCGATGAGGTGAAGTGGATGCAGCCCAGCACCCAGGATCCGGAGATCGAAAACGCCCTTGCCCGCGCCCGGCGCGAAGCAGCGCCGAAATACATCGGCGATCAGCGTTTTGAAGAGATGGAATCTCTGGTGGAACGCGACACCACCATGCGGGATTTCTACAACAGCTACGATCCGCTCGACGTGACGATTTTGGATAAAAAGGAGTACGAGGAATACCTGAGCACGCTGACCCAGGAGGAAAAGGACTTCCTGAATGCCGGCTATAATTTCTATTCCATCAATTTCTCGAATATCGGAGGATTGGTCATGCCCATCATTTTGGAGTTCAAATTTACCGACGGCACCTCGGAGATCGTCCGCACACCGGTAGAGATCTGGCGCCAGACGAATGATAAGGTGAGCAAGGTCTTCTATTTCAAAAAAGAAGTAGAGCAGATCGTACTCGACCCGCTGCTGGAAACAGCCGACACGGATCGCAACAACAATTACTGGCCTCCTCAGGTAGAGCCTACGCGCTTTGAAGTTTTCAAAAGCCGTGGCTGGAATCGCGGCGGCGGCGGCGAAAACCCCATGCAGCGCATGAGAAGAGCTAAAGAAATGGAGAAGAAGCAGGGAGAAACGGGGAGCGGTAAGAAAGAATAGGGTTATTCTTCAAGTAAGCAAACCATTTCAAACATAGGTTTTGTCGGCGCCTAAGGCGCCAACAAAACCTATATTATGATCTTCAAATATTTTGTACAAGCACTTATCTTTAAATGTTTTGGGTAAGCACATTACCCATTACCCACTACCCACTACCCACTACCCACTACCCAATACCCACTTCAAACAAATTCCTTTCTTTTAGCAAGGATTTGCTCCACAATAATGTCCGCATGATCCAGTGTATTTTCAATAAACAACTTACTTGTTTGTAGGCCACTGCATACCACCCCAGCCATATAGACATTCGGCAGGTTGGTTTCCAGCGTTTCCGCATTTTGGATGGGCAGTTTGACATCGTCCTCGGTGCAGGCGATGCCGAAATGCTGGAACAGCTCAAAGTTGGGCTGGTAGCCGGTCATAGCCAGGACAAAGTCGTTCTCGATGGTGAATTCCCCTTCCGGGCCTTCCAGCACGACTTCCTTTGGACGGATCTCCTTGACGATAGTTTTAAAATAAGCCTTGATGCTCCCTTCCTTAATGCGGTTAACGATATTGGGGCGGATCCAGTACTTCACTTTTTGGTCGATCTCCTCTCCGCGGATGGCCATGGTGACTTCTGAGCCTTTGTAATAGGTTTCCAGTGCGGCGTCACAAGCCGAATTACGAGCGCCCACGACCAGCACCTTCTGCCCCACATACGGATGAGGATCGTTATAGTAATGCGATACTTTAGGCAGTTCCTCTCCCGGCACGTCCAGCATACGCGGCGTATCGTAAAAGCCCGTGGCGATGATTACGGATTCGGCCAGGTAGTCCTCATAAGCAGAACGGATCAGGTAAGTGCCGTTTTCCCCCGGTTCCAGTGCTTTGACTTCCTCGTAATAGTTGATGCGGAGGTCAAATTTTTGAATGAGGCGGCGATAATACTCCAGGGCTTCCCCCCTGGTAGGTTTTTCCCCGTGAGAAATAAAAGGCACATCGCCTATTTCCAGCTTTTTAGAGGTGGAGAAAAAGGTCATATTGACTGGAAAATTATACAGGGAGTTAACCAAAACCCCCTTTTCCAGGACAATATAATTCAAACCGGCTCTGGTAGCCGCAATGGCGCAATTAATCCCGGTAGGACCGCCGCCGATGATGACCAGATCAAATTTTTTCATAACTTTTGCCACAATTTTTGATGTTACCTCAACAAAGTTAATAGAATTGAGGTTCATTTGCTCTTAACAACCAATAACCATCAACCAACCATGATCGCACTAAAAAATTACCAAACCCTTTTCGAAGCTTATCTGGAAGAGTACCCCTTTCAAGGGCAGCCCATGGAACTTTACGCGCCGGTCGATTATATCATGAAGCTGGGCGGCAAGCGGCTTCGCCCGGCTATGGCCATGATGGCCTATGAGTTGTTTCGCGACGACGTCAGCACTGTATTGCCTGTGGCTATGGCTGTAGAAGTGTTTCACAACTTCAGCCTGGTTCACGATGATATTATGGATAAGGCGGACTTACGCAGGGGGCAACCCACAGTACATATCAAATTCGGGCCCAATTCGGCCATATTGTCCGGCGATGTCATGTTGGTGTTGGCCTATCAGATACTGACCCGCCTGAGTGATCCTGCACTGATCTCCTCCTTGGTCAGGGTCTTCAACCGGGCAGCCATAGAGGTTTGCGAAGGACAGCAGATGGATATGAATTTTGAAAACCGCCTGGACGTTAGTATTGAAGAGTACATCAAAATGATCAGCCTGAAAACGGCCGCCCTCCTGGCCGCCAGCCTGGAAATGGGCGCCGCCGCCGCCCTCGCTTCAGAGGAAGATCAATACCAGATCCGTCAATTTGGCCACTACATCGGTATTTCGTTTCAACTCCAGGACGATATCCTGGATACCTTCGGAGACCCCCAATTGTTCGGGAAAAAGATCGGCGGCGATATTGTGCAGAATAAAAAAACTTTTCTCATCCTGAAAGCCCTCGAAATCGCCTCTCCTGAGCAGTCAGCCAGACTTCAACACCTCATGAGCAGCAATCCGAAAAATGAACAGGCTAAAATTGACGAAGTCACCAGGCTGCTCCAACAACTCGATATCCTCAGTCTGGCCGAAACCGAAAAAGACAAGTACAAACTAATGGCTTTCGATGCCCTGAACCTGATCAAGGTGGAGGACCACAGAAAAAATCCGCTCAGAGAACTGGCGGAAATGGTCGTGGGAAGAAAAGTGTGATTGGTAAAAGGTAGAAGGACGAAAATGGATACTGAGAGATCAGCGAAATCGGGGATCAAAAAAAAAGGAGCAATCGATAATCGATTACTCCAACACTATGAAACACTATAATCCTTTTGGACATAGCCATATCTTCACTGGAAGGTCTAGCGCCGTAGTTTGAGTGATTTGTTATTGCAAAACGGGAGTACTATGAAAAGCGTCATTAAGGGAGCCTTGGGGGCTTAACGGTAGATGCACTACAAAATTAGCTACTTATCTGGAAAAATCAAATTAATGATTATCGAATATTTTACAATTTTGTTGAATTCTTCCCTGTAGGAGGTAAAGTCAGGCTATTTATCGAAGAATAGCTTGCCGTTCCACCAATCTTTTTCGATGACTGCTTTATTTTTTTCATAGAAATCAATAGCCGGCCGGTTCCAGTCGAGCACCTGCCATTTGACCAGCCGACAACCTTTTTCCCGGGCCGTTTTCAGGAAGGCCTCGAATAGTTGCTGGCCGATGCCCCGGCGGCGGAATTGTTCGTTGACCACAAAATCTTCCAAATACAGCATTCTTCCTTTCCAGGTGGAATAGGTCATGTAATACAGCATCATGCCTACGATCTGATTGTCGTGATCCGCTACGAGACTTTCGAAGATGCCGGCTTCAAAGTCCCGTTCGTATTCCTCCAAGGTAGCAATGAATTCCTCTTCTGCTTTTTCGTAAATGGCAAGTTCTCTGACCAACTGATGAATAGCGGGAAGGTCTTCTTTTTGGGCTTTGCGAATGATTACGGACATGTCGGACGTTATTTTTGGATGTCAAAAGTAGAAAAACCGGATATCGGGCCTTCTTCTATAAAAACCTGCTTCACATTAGCCATTTTAGGCCCTTGCCAGCACCAGTCGACCAGTTTTTTCAACAGCAGTTCATCGCCTTCGACTTCGGCGTATACGCTGCCGTCCGGTTCATTGCGTACGAAGCCGTTTATGCCGAGCTCTTTCGCTTCTTTTTCAAAAGAAGACCGGTACCAGACGCCTTGTACTTTGCCGGTAATTTTTAACTTTAAGTGCTTTTTCATTTGAAATTGATTTTAATTACTGATGTTGCGAAATATGGAACTGCTGTTGGGTTCAAATCGTTTTGTTGGGTATTTTAGGCATATTGCGCCGCAAGACCCTGCTGTTGAAAATCTAAAAATGCCCTGAAGGGGCAAAACAAAACATGGGTTTTTGTTTTGCCCCTTCAGGGCAATGAAATGTATTGTATTTTGGTGCCCAGGGCGTTGCCCTGGGCTTTAATGTATTGCCCTTTCAGTGCAAAATACCATTTATTCTTGCCCTGAAGGGGCAGAAGAACTTTGCCCAGGGCTCCGCCCTGGGATATTTAAAGAACCGTTTATTCTTGCCCTGAAGGGGCAAAACAAAACGTGGGTTTTGTATTGCCCCTTCAGGGCAATGAAACGCATTATATTTTAGCGCCCAGGGTGTTGCCCTGGGCTTGAGTGTATTGCCCTTTCAGGGCAAAACAAAACGTGGGTTTTTGTATTGCCCCTTCAGTGCAAAATACCATTTATTCTTGCCCTGAAGGGGCAGAAGAACTTTGCCCAGGGCTCCGCCCTGGGTGATATAATGAACCATTTATTCTTGCCCT
>CAZJQS010000033.1:0-40792 GCA_964548175.1 uncultured Saprospiraceae bacterium | reverse complement strand
AAACGTATTGTATTTTGGCGCCCAGGGTGTTGCCCTGGGCTTGAGTGTTTTGCTCCTTTAAACCAACAACCAACAACCATGTCCAGATTACCCCTCTCTCGCCTTTCCTTTTTAGAAAAAATATTATTATTGCTATGCTTAATGGTTGTGATGGTATATACCTTCGGCCTTTGGAGCGTGAAAGATAACAATCCCAGAGCCTTTTTTATAATGTTAGGGCTGGGGATCATCGCCGGCATATTTATTTACCGGAACCTGACCCGGAAAAAACGGCGTCGGAAAGCGATTTTGAAAAAGCCTTTTCCGGAACCCTGGCGACGCCTCCTAAACGAAAAAGTTCGCTTTTATCAACGACTGAACCACCGGCAAAAAGCACAATTCGAAAGGGATATCCAAGTATTTCTTGCGGAGACAAAGATAACAGGCGTAAAAACGGAAGTGGATCAAGAACTTCGTCTTCTGATCGCGGTAAGCGCAGTTATTCCTATCTTTGGGTTTGACAACTGGGACTACCACCGCCTGAAAGAAGTGCTGGTGTATCCGAGGGCTTTCGGGCATGATTTTTTACATAATGAAGAAGACGGCGATATCCAGGGCGTGGTAGGAGACGGCATTTTAAGCCAGGTCGTTATTTTGTCCAAACCGGCCATCATCAATGGATTTGCTGCTCAGGCTGACGGCCGCAATACGGCGATTCATGAATTCGTTCACCTCGTCGACGGGGCAGATGGGGCTTTCGACGGCATCCCTGCTCTGATGGAACAATCCTACACACTTCCCTGGCTGGACCTGATCCACCGGGAAATGGAAATCATCAAACGGCGAAAGTCTAGATTGCGCCCTTACGGCGCTACGAACAAACAGGAGTTCTTCGCCGTGGCCGGTGAATATTTTTTTGAACGTCCAAACGACCTGAAAAGGCATCATCCTGAGTTGTATGAAATGTTAAGTGAGGTTTTTCAACAGGACTTGAAGCGCATGATGCTGCCTTCGGTAAGGAAAAGGAAATAATTAGAGCCAAATTGTCTCAAAAGATATTAAAAAATTATCGTAAATGAAGAAGCTAATCACATTATTAAGCCTTTTTGCCATACTGTTGCTGTGGGGTTGTCAACAGGAAAGCACCTCTGAAGAAGCCGATCTTATTTTGTTGAATGGAAATATCTATACTGTAGACGAGTCCCTGCCGCGAGCCGAAGCCCTTGCCGTCAAGGGCGACCGGATTATGAAAGTGGGCAGCAATGCAGACCTAGAAGCCCTTAAAGGAGATTCGACCGTTGTTTACGATCTGGGTGGTCGCTTTGTTATGCCAGGTTTTATTGAAGGGCATGGCCATTTTTCGGGCCTGGGCAGCAGCTTGCTGAACCTGAATTTTCTGAACGCTAAAAACTGGGACGAGATCATCGCCGCAGTAGAAGAGCGGGTAAAAACAGCACAACCCGGCGAGTGGATCATCGGCCGGGGATGGCACCAGGAAAAATGGGATAAAACGCCGGATCGAAACGTTTTAGGCTATCCCTATCATGATGACCTTAGCGCCGTTTCTCCGAATAATCCGGTCTTCCTCAATCATGCTTCCGGCCACGCCGCTTTTGCGAATGCCAAAGCGATGGAAATGGCCGGCATCACCGCAGAGACACCCGATCCTTTTGGCGGCGAGATCATCCGCGACTCCAGAGGGGAGCCGATCGGGGTATTCGAAGAGACTGCCGAAAACCTGGTGGAGAGGGCTTATGCTGAATACCGCGCCACGCTTTCTGAAGAGGAGAAAATGAATGAATGGTACAAAGGCATAGCACTGGCTGAACAGGAATGCTTGTCGAAGGGCATCACCTCTTTTCAGGACGCCGGCTCTAGCTTCACTACCATCGACAGGTATAGAGAAATGGCGGAAAAAGGAGAACTGGACCTGCGCCTCTGGGTAATGATCAGCGGCCGTCAGGATGACCTGGCGGAAAAAGCAGCCGGTTATCCTCAGATAGGATTGGGGAATAATTTCCTGACCGTCCGCGGAATTAAAGGCTATATGGACGGCGCTCTGGGTGCCCGCGGCGCATGGTTGCTGGAACCTTATGCCGATAAGCCGGATTCCTACGGGAAAAATACCACCCCGATCGAGGACCTCGTGGAATGGGGGGAGATCGCCTTTGATAATGGCCTGCAATACTGCGTCCACGGCATCGGCGACAAAGGAAACCAGGAAATCCTCAATATCTTTGAAGAGCAGTTTAAAAAAGATCCTTCCAAAACAGATCTTCGCTGGCGCATCGAGCATGCTCAGCACCTGGATACGACTGACATTCCGCGGTTCAAAGAACTGGGCGTTATTGCCTCTATCCAGGCAATCCACTGCACCTCGGATGCTCCTTACGTAATAGACCGGCTGGGAGAGGAACGCGCGCGTTATGGGGCGTATCCCTGGCGCTCCCTGCTGGAGAGCGGCGCCGTCGTATTGAATGGAACCGATGCACCGGTGGAGGACGTTAGCGCCCTGGCTTCTTACTACGCTTCCGTTACCCGTAAGCGTTCGGACAGTGGAATGGAGTTTTTTCCCGAACAAAAAATGTCCCGCGAAGAAGCGCTTTACTCCTATACTATGGCTAATGCGTACGGTGCTTTTGAAGAAGACCTCAAGGGCAGCCTCTCAGAAGGTAAACTGGCGGACATCATCGTGCTGTCCAACGATCTACTGGCCTGCCCAGAAGAGGAGATATTAAAGACCAAAGTACATATGACCTTTGTAGGAGGAGCGCTGAAGTATTCGGACGATGAGTAATTTTAACCGGATTTTTTAATTATGAATACGGATACCTTGCAGAACTACCTGGAAACCTTATCCATTGCACATTATGCGGCTATTGGGTTGCTGCTGTTTACCCTTATCCTTTGGTTGGCCGGTTCAAACCGGCGCAGGATGGATCGGAAACTCCTGGCCCAGGCCCCAAAGCTGCTGCTGGAGGATTTCCAGATCGCTCCTTTGGGCAAAGATGCCGTGTTTAAGTTAAAAAACAGAGGGGAACTGGCTACCATCAGTCAGCTGGATATCGTGGGTCGGGGAGATCTGATGATCAAAAACGAATTTTCCGGTCACCAGATCGCGAAGGATAAAGAATACCGGATTTTCCTGGAGTCGGCCGGCCACCAAAAGATAGATAAAGGCTTTTCCATAGAAATTACTTTTCACGATCAAAAAGGGACCGTCTTCAAACAAACCGTGCCTCTGCGCGACGGTCAGGCACAACAACTGGTCATCTTGAAACGCCCTTAATGTTTTTTTGAGGAGCACCGGATGAGAAAAAACGCCATTTTTTTTTTCATCCGCCGCTCCTCAAAAAATGCGGAATCGTTCGGCAAAAAAGCACTTTATCTCCACCATCCTAACGATCAAAATAAACAATTTTTTTCCTCATGGGTTATTTCTTTCATCGCCCTGAAAGCAAACTTAAGACAACGCCCCGGGCTTTTCCTTGCCCTGAAAGGGCAAAAGATGCCAACCCAGGGCAACGCATTGGGCTATTAAACTAAAAACAAATAAACAAATGACTACCGCACAAATGCAACCTTCCATTTATCAATTCAAGGTCAGGACCATCGAAGGGAAAGAAGTGCCGCTGTCTCAATATAAAGGCAAGGTGCTGCTCATCGTGAATACGGCTTCACAATGTGGCTTTGCTTCCCAATACGGAGCCATGGAAGAATTATACCAGGAATATAAGAGTCAGGGATTAGAGGTTTTGGCTTTTCCGTCGAACGACTTTTTTAATCAAGAGCCTCTGGAAGGAAAAGAAATTAAGGAGTTTTGCCGGAAAAATTACGAGCTGAGCTTTCCTGTTTTTGAGAAAACTACCGTTGTCGGCAGAAACGCTTCTGAGTTGTTCCAGTTTTTAGCCAACCGTTCCCGGAATGGCAGGATCAGTTCAAGACCCAAATGGAACTTTCATAAATATCTTATAGACCGCTCCGGTCAGGTCGTCAATTATTTTTATAGCTTTACCAGCCCAACCTCAGATAAAGTAAAACAAGCCATCGAAGCATTAATGTAAGCTTTTCATACTACCTCAATAGCTGCAATAAGTGAGCAGACCATTTCAAATATGGGTTTTGTTGGCGCCTAAGACGCCAACAAAACCCATATTTGAAGAGGCGGCAAATTATCTTCAAATATTTTTGTGTAAGCACTTAAACCTTAAGGACAAATGAAAATCGACATTCTGGCCGTAGGCGTTCATCCCGATGATGTAGAACTGAGCTGCAGCGGCACTTTGCTGGCTCAAATCGACAAAGGAAAAACGGTAGGCCTGCTGGACTTGTCTCGCGGAGAACTGGGCACCCGCGGCAATGCAGAAATACGTACACGCGAAGCAAATGAAGCGGCCCGCCTGATGGGCGCTAAATTTCGCAAAAATCTCGACATGCCGGATGGCTTCTTCGAGCACACCAAGGAAAATATCGTCAGGATCGTCGAGGTCATTCGCGAACATCAGCCGGAGATCGTCCTGGCTAATGCCGTGAATGACCGGCATCCCGATCATGGTCGAGCTGCCAAACTGGTCTCGGACGCCTGCTTCTTCTCGGGCCTGATCAAGGTCCCTACTTCTAATGCCGAAGGCATCCCTCATGATCGGTGGAGACCGAAAGCCGTTTATCATTACATTCAGGACCACAATCTTAAGGCGGATTTCGTGGTGGATATCTCCGACTTTATCGATCGGAAAATGGAACTGGTCAAGGCTTTTCGCTCCCAGTTTCATATACCCGACGCAAAGGAGTTTGAGCAAGAACTCAGTTCGCCTATTTCTGGAGCGGACTTCATGGATTTCCTAAGGGCCAAAGCCCGTACCTACGGCCGGCCCGCAGGCTTCGATTATGGCGAGGGTTTTGTCGTGAATCGCTCAATTGGGGTAAGAGATCTTTTTGATCTTCACTAAAGCGACTGTCTCAATAGCAACCTGCTCTTTTCCTCAAAAAATCCCTGAGAAAATATTTTCTGGACCGGCGCAAAAGACCTTAGCGATTTTGCGCCGGTCGCTTTAGTGAATGACCCCATTATCATACTGCCATTTCCCTTCCTTCCTATCCACCGCTTCCACTTCTCCCAGCCTGATCTTCACCGGGAAACGGGTGGCTTTTTCGATCTGCACTTCAAACTTGCAGAACATGCCCAGTTCGTCAAAACGATAGATTCGAGGTACTTCATGGACTTTGGGCAGGGGAGAGAAGGTCAGAAAATCAGGAAGGTTTTCTTTGTTTTTTATTAAAAAGGGGGTAGGGGCGGGAGCGATTGAGCGGGAAAAATCGATCCTTTCAGTTTTTAATGTTCTTAAGCTTTTTCCCTCAAGGCTATACTGGGCCTTAATGTCTTTGTCCGCCAGCAAAAAAAGGGCAAGAAAGAGAAAAAATAAGACTTTTCGCGCGATCACTGCTTGGTTGCTTTTTTACTTCCCTCATACAGCTCGTACTTTTGGAATTTACATTCCAGAGGACCATTAAATAACCTTATCTTTCTGGAGGGCTTCAGCCCTACTTGTTTAAACGCCTCGACATTCGAAGAAAGGACCCAGGCTTCAAAACCAGCGTAATGTTGTTTAAGCTGGTCGCCGATCATTTTATACAGGGCGCCGATATCTTCCACGTCTATTCTTTCGTCGTAAGGCGGATTCATTACAATGATACCCTTTTCTTCAGGTGGGGTCAATTTTTCGAAGGCCTTTCGCCTGACTTTGACTTTATCCGACAATTGCGCAGCATCGATGTTCTGCTCGGCGATCCGGATAGACTTGAAGTCCTTGTCGGAACCCAGGATTACAGGGCCCTGCTTGTTGATCTTTCGATTAGCTTTCTCTACGACCTCCCGCCACAGGCGCTCTTCGAAATTAGGCCACTTCATAAACCCAAAATTCTTCCGGTTCAGCTGCGGGGGAATATTCCAGGCGATGCCTGCAGCTTCGATCAATATCGTTCCGGTTCCGCACATGGGATCGAGGAACAGGGAATCTCCTTTCCATCCCGTAAGCAGGATCATTCCGGCGGCCAGGACTTCATTGATGGGCGCAGGGCCCGTTTGGGTGCGGTAGTTGCGTTTATGGAGGGACTCTCCGGAACTGTCTGCGGCTATGCTGGCCGTACCCTGACTGATGTGCAGGTTCAGTCTCAGGTCGGGATCATCAACATCCACGCTGGGGCGGCGGCCTGTTCGTTCTCTGAACTGGTCGGCAATGGCGTCCTTGGCTTTGAAGGCTGCATATTTGGTATGCCGAAATGCCGGAGTATGATGTACGGAAGAGTCTATGGCAAAGGTTTGGTTGATCTCCAGGAACTCTGACCAGTCGATCTGCTGGATGTTATCGTATAGTTCTTTTTCATCCCTGGCTTTGAAGGTCTGTATAGGGATGAGCACCCGGATGGCGGTGCGCAATTCGTAATTGGCGCGGTAGACCTGCTTCAGGTCACCCTCAAAGCTGACGATGCGTTTGCCGATCTCGATATTTTGTCCGCCGATGTCTTCAATTTCCCGAGCCAATACTTCTTCCAGTTTGGCAAGTGTTTTTACATGTATTTTCACAAAGCTTATTTTTTTTCCAGCCTGATCAGGAGGTCATTAATGTTTGCGGGCCAGACCCATTCGGAAGCCAGGATGCGATCCGGCCATTCGACGAAAATATAGTTGCCTGGGGATAGCCCTAGTTCTTCAAAGGCTTTCTTCAATTGGTTGGTGCGCTTTTTGATCAGCCCTTTTGAAGGGCCGTTGAGGGCGATGGTGATGCGGTATTCCGGCATGATCTTGAGTGCGGAGATGATGTTGTGAGCATAAACATTTTGGTAGTAAGTTCTGCCGTAATAACCATAGAAACCTTTGTCGAGTTTTCCTTTATTGAAGGTAATTTTCTGGCCGTTGTCTTTGACGACCCATTCGAGGTCTTCAAAGGTCTGAAGTTGATCTTCGCCGGCAGGCGTTTCTGGGGCTTCCGGCTCTTCGGGTTTTTGTTCTTCTTTTCTTTGTTCTTCTTTCTGTGCGGGAGGGACGATGTTCACTATGGTGCGTTCCTGATTGGATTGTCCGTAGAATTGTTCTTTTTCCGGAGGCAGGTCGAGGTTATCGGATTGGGCCTTGTAGTCGGGCAGCAGGTTTTCGGCTGCCTCTTTGAGGACGATGTCAGAGGCTTCATCCAGGAGCAGGTTGCCAATGAGCGGATATTGCCCGCTGTAGTAGGCTTCCAGGATAAAAAAGCGGTAGTCATCTTTTTTAGGATGGAGTTCGAATTGGTAAAGCTGCCAGTAGTTATGGGTGATGGGTGGAGAAAGGGCGAGTAACTCCATTTTCTGGCAAGCTTCGTTGCCTGCCCAGATCCGCAGTATAGTTGGTGTGGCGTAATTGACTTTCGTATCGGCGTTAGAAGAGCGGCGGCTGAAGCTCAGGTATTGTTCGGAGCGTGCCAGGGCAATTTGGAAAATATAGTGTTCGTCCATTTTCAGGGGCTGGTGCAGGGGCTGCCCTACCGACTCCCAGGTATCATTGTCCCGCACCACCATGCCGAGGTATGAATACCCCTGGTGGGGCGGTTGTTCTACGCCGAAGGTAGGATTGGGTTGAATGTCCGCCGGGCTTTCATTGGGGAACCCGCAATTGATCCAGCCTTCGGGTAGTTTTCCGGCTTCGGGAATTCCCTCAAAGGAAGGATTTTGGAGAAATATAATGCTTTCATTTTGGGCGAAGGAAAAAGCCATCCATGCAACAGCGCAAAAAACCGTGCAAAAAATTTTCATTTCGTCTAACTATTTTGTGCCTTATACGACGCACAAAGGTAAACAAAAGTATTGGGTCCGGGCTTTTTCTGTCTGAGGCTATTGAAATTTTCGCCAGAAGCTGTTCATTTTCCTTTTGATGCGTTCGGCCTGACCACTGTAATACCCCCCCTCTTCGACCATTTTATCAAGTAGCTGTTGAAATTCAGGACCGGTACGATCAGCTTTTAAATGAGACAATAAAAGGTAAAACTCTGCTTTTTCGGTATACTCAATATTGTCTCGCTCTACCAGCGTTTTGAAGGTTTCGAGGGCCCGATCAAAATCCCCGATCTGATAGTAGGACAAGCCCAAGCCATAAAGCGCTTTATCGTTATTCGGGTAGCGTTGAAATCCCGGAATGGCTCCGGTGTAGTTGCCTTGCTCATAATTTTCGAAGGCTTGCCGGAGAATGTCTGCGTCATTGCTGCCGCGAATAAGGCCCAGGTCGCCCTCAGGTTCGTAATATTTTTCCGCTATCCGCTCATTGGAATATTGTGGAACGACTACGGTGAATATGCTTAACCCAAAAATAATGAGTACACTAGCTGCTGCTGCAAGGCGGAGACTTAGTTTTCTGATATTTGCGGTCCTTCCTGATCCGGAGGAAGCGCCTTCTTGTCGCCACTTGCGGATATGAGCCCTCATTTCTTCCTGATAGCCCGCTTCTATGGCTTCTCTTAGTAGGAGGTTTTGTCTGACTTCTTCCTCCAGGGCCGGGTCATTGGCCATAGCCTGTTCAAAGGAAACCTGCTCTTCGGCGCCCAGTTCTCCATCGAGGTATTGATCAATTTTTTCGTTATTGTTGTTATTTGTCATGAGTCGTTGTCTTTTTTAGATGAAAATCTACAGCTTTTAACAAGTCCTGATAATCCTGACGCTGCATAATGCATTTCAGGGCATTTTTTTTACAGCGGTTGAGCTTTTCCTTGGAGCTATTGGCGTTGGCTAGTCCAAGCTGCTCTGCAATTTTGTCGTGACGATGGCCTTCGATGAACTTCATTTGCATGAGTTGCCGGCAGGAATCGTCCAGGCAGTTTTGCAGGATTTCCTGCAAGGCGGCTGCCTTCTCGGTAGCGGCCAGGAGGGTTTCCGGGGTCTCCTGGTCAACAGAGTCCATAGTACTGATGTCGTCTGTTAGGTTGAGCTGCTCATCTTTTTTGCGGCGCATGTTCAGCCAGATATTTTTACAGATCTGTATGGCAAAAGCTTCTATTTTTCCGCCCTGGTACTGTCCTTTGCGCAGTAACTCGCTCAGCTTGATGAGGCCGTCCTCGAAGACTTCCTCGGCTTTGGTGCGGGTTCCGCCGTTATCCAGGACAAAGCGGAAAATGGTATTTTCGAAATATTTGCATTTACACAGATCTTCGATCACGGCATTGATGGCCTTATGGCGCTTGACGCCGCCCCCGGCCACTGCAGAAAGAAGATCTTCTGCACCATATCGCAGTTTACATTTGCTGCTTTTGACGATTCTCATGGAGAAGGGTTTTCTAAACTAAGAAAGTAAGGTATTAGGTTATTACTTTAAAGTGAAAATAGGAAAAAAGGAAACATTGGAAGAAAATTTATCCTGAAAAGCCGTGTAGGGTAACATATAGAGGAGCGTGTGAAAAGTCAACTTACGCATTTGCCTGCCTGCCGAAGGCCGATGCAGCTCATAAAATTATTTACGCGGCGCAATGGTGTAGAGCAACTTTTTACACCAACTGATAAAACTTAACCTTTATCAAAATGGACATGGAACAAAAAAGTAAAATTCGCGCTTTCATGAAAGCCCAAAGAGGCGCCATGGCAATGGAAGAAAAGCAGGCTTTGGATGAATATATCCGAAACCGCTTACACCGGTTAATCCTCGAGAAAGATTATCAGGTCATTCATACTTATTTGCCAATGGATACGGAAATTGATCTTTTTCCACTGCTCCATCAGCTACTGGAAGAGAAGCGGACGCTGGTGTGCCCTCAGGCATTGCCCAAAAGAGTGATGAAAAACTGGATACTGCAAAGTCTGGATCAGTTGGAAGAAGGCGTTTACGGCACCCGCTATCCGGCTAATAGCCAGGAATACCGGGAGCACTATGACCTGATCATCTTGCCGGGACTGGCTTTCGACAAAGAAGGCTATCGCGTGGGCTACGGAGCAGGGTATTATGATGCGTTTTTGAGCCGGCATCCCGAGGCTTATACCGTGGGGATCGGTTATCCCTTCCAATTGGTCGAAAAAGTCCCCAGGGAGCCACACGACGAGCGGCTTAAAGAAATATTGATCGGAAGGTAAGACGGAGCCCTCACCCTCAGATCAGCTAACCGCCCCTTCCTGCTTTTTTGCAAAGAAAAAGCTCGTTACTCCCGCCACGAAAAGAGCCGTGAAGAAACCTCCCAGGACTCCGGTACATAAACCCATCAAAAACTGTCTTTCCCCTGAACAAGTTTTTAGTTAAGAAAATAGTATTTTAGCAGGGGCTTGTAGCGTGATCCTTAAGAATCTCGACAGCCCGGAAAAGCCCGTAAACATGAGATATCACCTTTTTCTTTGGTTCTTTTTTGGCCTTTTTTCGTTGACCTTGCCCGCCCAGGAAGATATTGCAACCGCTGACCGGTACTATCAAAAAGGGGACTCTTTGCTTCGCAATGAGATCGACTATCAGGCATCATTCGACTGGCTTCGAAAGGCCCTGGATATTTACTTGCCGGCTTACGGGGAAAGCCATCAGAAAGTTGCCAGGACCTACAATCGCATGGGGGTGGCGCAACGCTATCTTTTTCAGTTGAAAAATGCGGTGAAATCAGGCGAAAAAGCAGTGGCCATTTTTGAGGGACTGAATATGAACCAGCATATTGATTACGGCACTGCTGTGGGCGAACTGGCCGGAACCCTCAGCCAGCTTGGGAATTTTGAAAAGGCCGTCATTTTCTACGGCAAAACCATGGAGGTTTACCTGAAAAAATACGGCCCCGATGATCCTGCGCTTGCCCCATTATATTACAACATCGGAAATGCTCACCTGGGAAAAGAAAACCCTGACCTGGCCATTACTTATTTTGAAAAGGCGCTCGCACTTGACTTTCAGACCGGAGACGATCTGTACATTGCCGATGACTATGACAACCTGGGCCTGGCCTTTCAGATGAAAGGTGATTACGAGAAGGCGCTCAGCTATTATGAGCAGGCTTTAGCGCTCTATTATCCTTTAGTTGGAGAGGAAAACGAGTATACGGTCCATGCTCTTAAGCTGAAAGGGGAATGCCTTTTGGACATGAACAGGGTCGATGAGGCGATAGGAATACTGGAAACGGCACTGGCCGCGGGCCTGGTTGCTCTTGGGGAAAAAAATAAGGAGATCGCCGACTTGTATGCCCATTTGGGAAGCGCATACGCAAAGGAAGGTCAGCTGACAAAGGCCGATAGTTCTTTCCATGCTGCTTTCCAGGCCCTTGGCTATGATCCGGAGCAGGCCTTTCAATTTGAAGAGGTTTCTTCCCTGGTCAACCTGGCTATGGTATTCAATTTGCAGGGACAATTTTTGGAGCAACAATGGAAAAACACCCCTGATCCCGATTTTTCCTCCACCATAAACGTTTACGAACAGGCAGCAGCTTTAATCGATACCATACGCTTGGGGTATCGGGAAAAAGGGGCCAAACTGGATATGGCCAAAAATTCAGCGGAAATTTATGAAGGCGGTATCCGCAATTTGTACCAGTGGTATCAAAAGACCGACGCGCCGGAAGCCTTGGAAAAGCTGGTGCAGTTTTTTGAGAAAGACAAAAGCCTGCTCATCCTTGAGAGTCTGATCGAGTCCGAAGCACAGATCTTCGCAGGCATCCCTTCCAGCCTCCTGGAACAGGAAACCCAGCTTGAAGCGAAAATCGCTTTTTTAGAAGAAGAAAAATTTGCCGAGCAGCAATATGAAGATGCCGACCCACAGCTGATCAATGAACTGAACAGCAGGATCTACGAAGCCAAACAAGCTTATTACGCTTTCAAAACTAAGCTGGAACAGGAATACCCTCAGTATTACCATCTCAGGTACGACCTCAATGTACTGAGCCTGGAAAAGCTACAAACCGAAGTGCTGGGCGACCAGCAAACGCTGATCGAGTTTTTCGCCGGCGATAAGAACCTGTATGCCTTAATCATTCAAAGGAACAATTGTTACATCCATCAATACAACCTGAACAACCAAACTTTGCTGCCCCTGGTGACGGATATAAGGTCGGGTTTGTATGACTACTTTTTACTCGACACGGAGCAACAAAACAAAGCTACTTACGAGCAATACCACAAGCTCATGAATCGTTCAGCCGCAGAACTGTACGAGCTTTTGATAAGCCCGCTGGAAGACTACCGCCTAACCGACAGGCTGACCATTGTGCCGGACGGCGTACTGGGCTACATTCCTTTTGATGTGTTGCTGTCAGAAAAAATAAAGGATGAACGCGATTACAGGGAGTATCCTTTTTTGGCCAAAAAATACAACATCAGCTACAGCTATTCCGCCACCTTGATGAGTGAACTGCAAAGCAGATTGTACAAAAACAGAAAGCCGGAATTACTGGCTTTTGCCCCTGTTTTTGAAGCCTCTGAAACTACCCTCGCAGGCGCCCGCTCGAGAAAATGGGACCTGGGGGCTTTGAAATACAATATCCCCGAAGTGAACGCCATTGCAAAGATCTTCCCCGCCAGAGTATTTACCGGTAAGGAAGCAACAGAAGAGAACTTCCGGGAGTATGCCGGCCAATACAGCCTGATCCACCTTTCTACTCATGGAAAAGCCAACGATAAGATCGGTGACTATTCTTTTCTGGCCTTCAGCATGATCGACGATGGAGAAGAAAATGAGGTCCTCTTTGTTCGGGACCTTTATGCCCTAAACCTGAAGGCGGACCTGGTGGTTCTAAGCGCCTGCGAAACCGGGATCGGTGAACTGCAGGAAGGAGAGGGTATCGTCAGCCTGGCCAGTGGCTTCTCCTACGCAGGGGCTAAGAGTATCCTGACCACGCTGTGGAGCGTCAACGACGCTCAGACCAAAGATATCATGACCAGGTTTTACCGGAACCTGGCAGACGGCTTGCCTAAAGACGAAGCTATATTTCAGGCTAAACTGGATTACCTCACCGAAAGCCGTAATGATAAGGCTCACCCTTTTTATTGGGCCGCTTATATCCCGTTAGGGGACATGACCGTCGTACAAAGCGGCTCTTTCCAGAAATTACTACTCTGGAGCATTTTACTGTTGGCTTTGTCAGGCCTAATCATTATTTTTGTATTGTACAGACGAAACCAATCCAGCTCCCCCGATAAGCTTAAATAACAGACAATTTTCAACTTCACTATGAAGTTGAGATCCCGCCTGTTGAGTACTTACAAGCAGATAAGTGACTACCCTTCTCCTTGAAAAGCTTATTATTACCTTCACTAAATATTATATCCATGAAAACCAAACGGAACCTGTTTGTAGTATTCACCTTATTGTTGTTCGTTACTGCATGCGAGATGAGCGATCCGGGAGAATTGTCGCCGGCGCAGCCTAACGGCGCTTTGCAGCCTATGGCCGATATGCCGGATGTGGATGAGCCCGAGAGGCTGCTGATACAACCCGGCGCTGCATCGAAAGTTGATCCGAAAGCGGCTGGATTGATCCTTTCGGTCGAATCACCCGATGAACGTCTGAAATTGCGCAGCATCACCCGTACCCGTCAGCTGGGGTCTTCTTCTTCCTCTGCAAGAAGTAATTTTGAAAAGTCTACCTTGTCCTGTGGCGCCGTTAAAAGCGGTTCTACAGAAGATTACGGATTAAATATCAATGATGAGGTCTTTTATCAGCGCCACGGACTTAGAACCGATCTGGAAGGTAATGACCGGGCTTATTATGTTTTTGTATCGGAAGCCCGGAATTACCTGTTCCGCTTATCCAATGCTACCGAAAACCTGGCTATGTTGTTATTTAAAGCCAACATCACCTCTCCTGAGGAGAACGGCAATGATATAGTGACGGAATCTACTACCGCACTGGTGGCTTACAGCACCTCCAGGTCTATTCGTGGGGAACAGCTGGGCCCTGTTTTTTTAGAGCCCGGAGAATATGTGCTGGTCATCGATAGTCGGCCTGGAAAGGGAAGTTCCTTTGATCTGGAGATGAGTTGTATGGAAGCCGGTGCTTCCTGCGACGGCCAACTGGGCCCAGGCTTGATCGCGGAGGATTTCAGTCCTTACAATTTTTACCGGGACATCACGCAGGTTTCTTCCTATTGGGAAGATTATTACCCTGGGAGGGGCTTTCCTGCTCAGGTGAGAAGCTATCTGGGCAATAAGGTGCTTCACCTGTACCGGATCAATGCCCATGTGGACGAACATGAGAATAACATCATCCTTTCACTAGGCGAGCGCAACAGCGGCCGGTATGCCCTGGAGTTTGACCTGGGGGTTTTTAAAGGGCGTTCGGCTTATTTCAATATTCAAAAAGTATTAACGGAACAAAATGCCGATAATGAGGTCGGCGCTGAGCTGTTTTTCCCAAGCAACGGCCATGCTTACGTATTGGTGGGCGGAAAAAAAATACCGTTCAACTACCTGAATGGATACTGGAATCGCATCAAGCTGCTTTGGGATTTTGACGCCAATAGCACGGTCTTATACGTTAATGGTAAACGACAGGCCAGCTGGAAAGCGACCGACACCAACTCGGGCGCGGCAGGTGCTTTGACATTAGAAGGCATCAATTTCTACCCGGCCTTCAATAACTCCTTCTGGATTATGGATGATTTCTGTTTTTCAGGCAATTAAAAGAGTAAAACTGCCGCCCCAGGCGGCAGTTTTACTCTTTTAATTGCCTGAAAACTTAGCTGTTCTTTTTTCGATAAAAGCGGCAGCGCCTTCTTTAAAGTCTTCGGTGAGTGTCGTCTCACCGAACTTTTCCACTTCTTTTTCAAAACCATCTACGCCTGCTTCAAAATAGGCATTGATGGCCTCAATGGCTTTCCGAATGGCGATGGGGCCTTTGATGGCCGTTTTTTCTATGATGGCTTTAGCTTTATTGATTTCCTGTCCGGGCGCGACTACGTGATTAACGAGTCCCAGTCGGTGCGCCTCCTGAGCATCGATGAGGTCGCCGGTCAGCGTCAACTCCACGGCTTTGCTTTTTCCGATGTACTGGATGAGGCGTTGGGTGCCGCCGTAGCCTGGGATCAGGCCGAGGTTAACTTCAGGTTGACCGAACTTTGCCTTTTCGACGGCTATGCGCATATGGCAGGCCATGGCCAGTTCGCAGCCTCCGCCCAGGGCAAAACCATTGACTGCCGCGATCACGGGTACATGGAAACGCTCAATGGAAAAGAAAATCTCCTGCCCGCGCTTGGCCATGGCCGCTCCTTCACCGGCATCCAAACCTAAGAACTCTTTGATGTCGGCTCCGGCTACAAAAGACTTTTCTCCGGCCCCGGTAATGATCACCCCTTTTAGCCCTTCCCGGTTTGGGCCATCTTCAGAGAAAAAGTACTTGATCTCTTCCAACGTATCCCAGCTCAACGCATTCAACGCCTTCGGACGGTTGATGGTCAGCAAGACGATGCCGTTGTCTTCTTCTATCAGAATGTTCTTGTATTCCATAATTTGGTTTTTGGCAAAAATAAGAAATATAAATCATCCCTGATTGAGGGAGACTATGAGTTGTAGATTGTCGATTGTCAGGCTATCAACTGATTGATAACCAACAACCAATAAGTAAGCCAGCCATTTCAAATATAGTTTTTGTTGGTGCCCGCAGCGCCAACAAAAACTATATTTAAAGATAATTTACCGCCCCCGGGGCGGTAAATTATCTTTAAATATTTTTGTGTAAGCACTTAACTTTTATTCAAAATTTAGAAAATCAAGTAATTAAATCCCAGGATAAGATTTCTGGATGTTCCATGTTTACTTTTTCAGGCTTTCCACTTTTTCTTTCTTATTCATGATCCTCACCTGATGATTGATCGACTCCTGGTGGATGGCCATCCAGATGACGTTCATGAAGTCTTCGGACAAGCCTTTGAGCTTGCCTTTGGCGATGGAGCGCTCGAGGATATCACTCCAGCGTCCGGCCTGGAGGATAGCGATGTTGTTGGCTTTTTTGTATTCGCCGATGGCCTCGGAGATGCGCATCCGCTGGCTGAGGATATTGATCAATTCATCGTCGATCTCGTCGATCTCATGGCGTAAGTGCTCCAGGTGGTTGATGAATTCCGGATCATCTGTGCTTTCCTTACGGATGACCAGATCGGTGAGCAGTTGGTTATAGGTATCCGGTGTGATCTGTTGTTCGGCGTCGCTCCAGGCTTTGTCCGGATCGGGATGCACTTCGGTCATGATACCGTCAAAATTGAGATCCAGTGCTTTCTGAGCCACGCGGTGCAGGGTGTCTCTTCTGCCGCAGATGTGGCTGTTATCGCACAGGATAGGTAGATCAGGAAATTGTCTTTTGAGCTCGATGGGGATCTCCCAGCGTGGAACGTTGCGGTATTTGGTTTGCCCGTGATGAGAAAAGCCGCGGTGAATAACGGCGATTCTGGAGATGCCTGCTTTGTAGATGCGCTCAATGGCGCCGATCCAAAGCTTCAGATCAGGGTTGATCGGGTTTTTGATGATGACCGGTATGTCTACGCCTTCCAATGCATCGGCTATTTCCTGCACGGAAAATGGGTTGACGGTGGTACGGGCGCCCAGCCAGAGAACGTCAATGTTATATTTCAAGGCTTCGAATACATGATCCCTCTTAGCGACCTCGGTAGTCGTTTTCATTCCAGTTTCCTCTTTGACGGTCTTCAGCCATTTCAGGCCGATAACGCCTACACCCTCAAAAGAATTAGGGCGGGTGCGTGGTTTCCAGATGCCGGCCCGGAACAGGTCGACCCGGTCGTCTTTCGCCAAAGCTCTGGCCGTAGCCAATACTTGTTCTTCAGATTCTGCGCTGCAAGGGCCGGCAATTACGATCGGCCGCTTTTTCGCATTTTCCAGAATGGGATTGAAAGTCATTTCCATGATGGTTTGTTTTTGTGGTGAAAAACCGACCCTGTGGTTAGCTTCACCATTTAGGATAAAATTTTTCTGATTTGATTCGATTCTTCAATGAGCTGGTAAAAAGTGTCAAAGTCCTGCTTGATCAGTAAGGAGCGAAAGCGCGCGAGCTGATTGATGTGCTCGTCCAGTACATCCAGCACGTTGTCTCTGTTTTGTCGAAAGATCGGCACCCACATGTCTGGCGAACTCTTGGCCAGCCGGACAGTTGAACTAAAGCCGCTGCTGGCCAGCTCGAAGATGCGGCTTTCGTCCTTTTCCTTGGCCAAAACGGTCAGCGCCAATGCAAAGGAACTGATGTGTGAAATGTGGGACACATATGCCGTATGTATGTCGTGTGCATGGGTGTCCAACTCCAAAATGTGCATGGGAATGGAGGCGTATAAGTCCTTTGCCAGGTGCACCGCGTCCTCCGCGCTATCCTCCACATCACACAGAACGGTGTATTTGTGGTCAAAAAGATGTGGAATGGCCGCCTCCGGACCGGAGTTTTCCGTCCCGGCCATGGGATGGGTGGATACGTACCTTGCACGCTTCGGGTGATCTTTGACTGCCGCCTTCAGTTGCTTTTTTGTGGAGCCTACGTCGATCACGACCTGGTGATCCACCTGGTCCAGGATTGCCGGCAACAGATGAAGCATGGCGTCCATTGGTGTAGATAAGATGATAAGGTCGGATCGCTGAATGGCTTCTTCCATTGGAGCGTCTTCATCGATCAGCCTGCGGCGAATGGCTTTGTCCAGGTTGTCTTTCCGGATATCCACCCCGATAATGTGATCGGCAAAGCCGTTCTCCTTCAGGGTAATGGCCAGCGATCCGCCGATGAGCCCAATGCCTATGATTGAGATGGTCATGATAGTTGATGGTTGTAAATTGTTAGTTGTTAGGTTGCATTTTGTCCTTCTACCTTTATCCTTCTACTTTTACCGATTTAGCCTTCACCCTTTGTCCTTCTCCGATTCTTCTAATGGCTTCCTCATACATGCCTCCATCGCTGCAAAGAGAAATGCGGATGTACTGTTCTCCGGCTGAGCCGAAGATGCCGCCGGGGGTAATGAATACTTGGGCGCCGTAGAGCACCTTATCTGACAATTCGAAGGCATTAGTGTAATGATCCGGGATGCGTGCCCAGACGAACATGCCCACCTGGTTCTGATCATATCGGCACTGGAGCAGGTCCATGATCTGGAACACTTTATTTCGTCTTTCCCGATAGACGCTGTTTAAACTGTAGTACCATTCGGGTGGATTTTGTAAGGCCTTGACGGCAGCCAGCTGCAATGGCTTGAACATACCCGAGTCCATATTGCTTTTAAAGCGCAGGATGGTATCAAGGTGGTCTTGTTGTCCGGCCATCATTCCGATGCGCCAGCCCGCCATATTATGTGCTTTGCTGAGGGAGTTCAATTCGATGGCCACTTCTTTTGCTCCATCCACCTGGAGTATGCTCAGCGGCTGGTCGTTAAGAATAAAGGCGTAAGGATTATCGTTGCAGATCAGTATCTGATGGCGGTGGGCAAATTCGATCAGCGATTCGAAGAAGGGAAGGTCTGCCTTGGCGCCGGTGGGCATATTGGGATAATTGACCCACATGATCTTCACTTTGGAGAGATCTTGCTGAGCCAGCTTTTCCAGGTCGGGGCGCCAGTTGTTTTTTTCTTCCAGCCGGTATTCTCTTATGCCGGCGCCGGTGAGGTTGGCTACCGCCCGGTAGGCAGGGTATCCCGGATCAGGAACAAGCACTTCATCGCCTTCCTGAAGAAAGGTCATGGAGATATGCATGATGCCCTCTTTGGAGCCGATAAGCGGCAGGATCTCCTGTTCGGGATCCAACTCCACACTAAACCATTCTCGGTACCAGCGGGCGAAAGCCTGGCGTAATTCGGGAATGCCTTTGTAGGATTGGTAGGCATGGTTCGTGCGATGTTTGGCCTGTTCGACCAGTTCGTCTATTGCTTCCTGAGCCGGAGGCAGGTCAGGGCTTCCAATACCCAGATTGAGTACTTCTTTGCCTTCGGCATTCATCCGGGCAATTTCCCTGAGTTTGACGGAAAAGTAATATTCTTTGACTTCTCCTAAGCGGTTGGCTGGTTGAATAAACATGGTTGTCTGTTTTCGTTTTGTTAGCGTTCCAATACGTTAAAGCCGCTTCGCGCGCGGCGCATTAATATTCATAATGGTTTCCTTGTTTGTAAATACCCAGAATTTTCAGCTCATGCGTCAAAGGACGGATGGCTTCGATGGCCTGTTCGTGAGTGACTTTTCCTTCGGCGATAAAATCCACAAAAAACCGGTATTCCCAGGGTTTGCCAATGATGGGCGTCGATTGTATCTTAGTCAGGTTGATGTGATAGGCGGCCAGTACCGCCAGCACTTTATACAAGCTGCCTGAAGAATGATCAACGGAAAAGCAAACGGATATTTTTTCCGGTCCGTCGATTTCATACGCGACCTCTCTTCGATCGAGCAATAAAAAGCGGGTATGGTTCTTTTTATGGGTTTCGATGCTCGGAGCAAGGATCTCCATGCCGTATAATTCAGCTGCCAGGGTGCTGGCGATGGCGCCGACGCGCAGGAGTTCTTTTTCGCGGATCATTTTGGCGCTTAGGGCAGTATCCTCGGTCTCGACCAGGCGTATATTGGGATGTTTTCTGAAAAAATCGCGGCACTGGGCAATAGCCATGGGGTGGGAGTGTACTTCGTGAAGATCATCGATGGTCTGGCCGGGTAAGGCCATGAGGTTTTGCTTGATGCGCAGGTAGACTTCGCCGATGACCTGTAGGTCGGATTGGTTGAGCAAACTGTAATTGTACATCAGGCTGCCTCCCAGGGTGTTTTCTATAGCCATAATGCCAAGGTCGGCTTCTGTTTTCTCTTCGACCATCTTTACCAACTCGTCGAAAGTGTGGGCCGGAGCGACTTCCATGGGGACGTCCTCAAAGCAAAACCTGGCGGCTATTTCGTGAAAAGCACCGGCAAAGCCTTGAATGGCTACCCGTATCGGTGATGTGGCCGGCCCGCAGGGCGAGCCGGCTTCTGTTTCCGTTTTTTGCATGATCATTCCTTTTGATGTTTCTGATTTGGATTCCAGACAAAAAAAAGTCCCGCCTAAGCGGGACTTCCTGGTATCTACTAAAGTGCATATCTTACAACATCAGGTCGTCCCTTATGGCTGCGCATAAAAGAAATAGTAATAAAAAAAGGTCTGATATTGGTTAGGATAATGCATATTCAAAATGATACTTTCTGGCAAAAAAAAAGCCCCGACTCGCGGGACTACTTTGGTTGCATAATGACTCATCAGACAATACTTTAGTAGCCCCTTTACGGTTGACCGTAAAAAAAATAGCTAAAAAAGTAATAATATTTGCTTGATCTGACTGACATCATTTTTATTGGTATATCACAAACCTAGTCAAATAATTGTTTACAAACAAGCCGGCCATAGAAATAATGAAAAAATAATTATGACTTTTTACACAACTCAGCCTAATTCTTTCTTTTTTTTGATGAGACCGTCTTAAGATTATATATTTGTTCCGTGTCAATAATCAAATCACGCAATATGACTCGCAACTGTCTTTTGGTTTTTGTTTTTTGTTTTCAGATGACCGGACTGATGGGCCAGGCTTCCAATATTTATCTTTTTGACCTGGAGCATCCGGCGGATAGCGTTTTTGATTTTCGTAATCCCCAATACCTGACTTCTTATAATCCGGACGGCTACAATAATCATCCCTGGTTTTTTGATGAAAATGTGCTTTATGTTTCTTCCCAGAAACCCGGTGAGCTTCAACCGGAAGTGTACCGTCTGGATCTGGGATCGGCAACGGTGGCTCAGGTGACTTCCACCCGGGAAGGGGAATATTCTCCGATGCGGATGCCGGACAATTTTAATTTCTCTGCTGTCAGAATGGAATTCCAGGGCAGGGATACCCTCATTCGGCTTTGGCAATTTCCCATCGATCGCGTGACTAACGGGCGGCCAATTTTCAAATATATGCCGAATATCGGTTATTACTGCTGGCTCAACAGCCAGCAGGTGGCTTGCTTCCTGATCGGAGATGTCTCTACCCTGGCTATAGGCGATGTTCGCACCGACCAGTTCACCCAGATTGACCAAAATGTAGGGCGATGCATCCGCCAGCTGCCCAGCGGTAATTTAATGTACGTGAAGAAAACTAATTTCGGTCTCTGGCAGCTGGTGGAATACAATCCCTATAATCAACAGAAAGATATCGTAACGAATACCTTGCCCGAAGAAGAAGACTTCGGCGTACTTTCTGACGGCACCATCCTCATGGGCAGCGGCAGCAAATTGTATAAATTCAATCGCCTCAGAGACACAGAGTGGAGAGAAGTCGCCGATTTTCGTTTTTATAACATCGACAACATCACCCGCATTGCCGTGAGCAGAGGTAACCGGATCGCAATTGTAGGGAATTAGCGGGTGGGAGCAGGAAAGCCCGCCTCCGTTCCAGATGAAATGGGCCCGAGGTTTGCGTTGAGGTGCCAGCCCTTTTATTTCGTGCAGAAAAATTAACGGGCGTTCAAACCCAGGATAAAGGGCAAGTCAATGTCCAGCTCGGCCAGCTTGTCTCCGTTGAAAACCAGGTCTGTGGCGACTCCGTTGGGCAGCTTATTTTTGCTATTTCATCACCTTCCCAGAAAAACATATCCCTTCCAGATTACCTCCCAATCCTTCACCACCTCATAATCCTTCGCGTACAATAAATTCAGCCGGTTAATAGTCGCTTCATTGGCCAGCGTGGTGCCCTGTAGTCCATCAAGCGGCGTAAGGACGCCCCGTTTGATTTTGGGCAAATCGTAGGTCGGATTCGGGGTGGGATGATAGCCCACCCAACTCTTTTTTCCCAACAAACAATGCCAGGCATTTTTTAACAAAGCGCCGTTTTTTTTGACGAAAAAAAACTGGAAGGGGAGGGTCAGAAAAAGGAAAAGGGAAACACCGATGTCCAGCCAGCGTTTGTTCCGCCTTTTGAGCGGATCAGCAATGTTGAACTGGATGTCGATGGTATATAGTTCTCCGCTGGTGTTTTTGGAACTGCTGCCGATGATGCTCCAGCTTTCTTCCGGCAGGATGCGGTAAGTCAGCTGCGGACCGAGTTGCGACATCCAGTGGATGATCTGTTGGGAAGAAATGTCTTTTGAACAAAAGATGATCTCGTTGACCTTGTAAATGCGGACCACCTCGTCGAGCTGATCGAGGGTGCTGAGGTAAGCAGAGGCGTCATCTTCAATTTTAGGTCCAACGGTTCCGATAAAATTCTTGTAGACTTGTGCATCGTGTAAGAGCCCCAGTGTCCGTTTACTTTCCTTTTTAGATCCTACAATGATCAGGTTGTTACTGATGGGCCTGCCTAGCTTGAAATTGCGATATCTCGCAAAATGCAGCAATGTACGGATGCTGACGGTGGCCACAAAGGTCCAGATGGCGCCAAGCACAATGATGGCCCTGGACGAACGGTATTCCAGATCTAAAAAACCGTAAACAGCCGCCAGTAAAAGGGTGCCGATAAAAATGCCCCGGAATAAACGCCTCAGTAACCCCATCGATTGATAAGCGCCGGCAAAATACAAGCTGCCGATCCAGATAAGGGTGTAAAGTGGCGCATTAAAATAAACGAAAGCCTCACTATAATAACCGGAATCTTTGAAGTGGTAAGTCGCCCAAAAGTCTTTGATGAATAACAAGCCGATGAAGATGGCCATGGCTTCCAGCACGGGCAGATATAGTTTCCTGACCAGGTTGCTGAATAAGGTCAGTCCGGCCCTGAAATAGATGGCCGCTTTCAGCATGCCGACAAAAAGCCGGGCGCCTTCGCCGCGGAAGTGCTTTTTGGCGAAAATGATCATCGCGTTGTAAAATATCCTGACGTAGTTCAGGCTGCCTTTTTTGGTACTCTCTCCTTTGTAGTGGATAATGGTGGTGTCAGCCAGGTAGTAGTTTTCGTACCCGGCTTTTTTGATGCGGTAAGACAGGTCGATGTCCTCGCCATACATGAAAAAGCTTTCGTCCAGCAAACCGGTTTCGTCCAGTACGCTTTTGCGCATCCACATAAATGCTCCGGAGAGTACATCCACCGGATGATTCTCATTTTTATCTAAAAAACCGAGATGGTAGCGATTGAATATTTTTGATTTGGGAAAAAGGCGGGACAGCCCGAAGGTTTTGCAAAAGGCCACAAAAGGGGTAGGGAAGCCTCGCTTGGATTCGGGTAAAAACTTACCGGAGCCGTCGATCATTTTAACGCCTAGTCCACCCGCTTCAGGATGATGGTCCATGAAGTCCATACATTTTTTGAAGGTATCTTCTTCGACGACGGTATCCGGGTTGAGGAGCAGGACATATTTTCCTTTGGCCAGGCGGATGGCCTGGTTATTGGCTGTTGAAAAGCCGACATTTTCTTTATTGGCGATCAGCTGTACTTCCGGAAAGGTTTGCCGGACCATCTCTACGGAATCATCAACTGAGTTATTGTCGACCACAAAGACCTCCGCTGACAAGTCTTTTGAGGCGTTGCGCACGGAGCGGAGGGCCTGTTCCAGGAAGTATTTCACGTTGTAGTTGACGATCACGACCGTCAGTTGCACGGGCGGAGGATGGGCCATGCTATTCCTCTTTTATTTTGTAGGGGGTTCTGGCGATGATAGAGCGGCCGAGTGTAACCTCGTCGGCGTATTCCAGTTCGCCGCCGAAGGAGATGCCCCGGGCGATGGTGCTGACCTTTACTTTCAGGGGGATTAATTTTTTTGAGATGTAGTAAATGGTGGTGTCTCCTTCAATGGTGGGGCTGATGGCCATAATGACTTCTTTGACTTCCTGTTCTGGTATGCGGTCCACCAATTCTTCTATGGTCAGGTCGGCCGGGCCGATGCCTTCGATGGGGGAGATGATCCCTCCCAGGATGTGGTATAAGCCTCGGTACTGGCCGGTTTCTTCGATGGCCATGACGTCCCGGATGTTCTCCACCACACAAATGACGGATCGGTCCCTTCTCGGGTCGGCGCAGATGCTGCAGATGGTTTCGTCGGAAAGATTGAAGCATTTGCTGCATTTTTGGATGCCCTGCCTCATTTTTACGATGGCTCCGGCAAATTGCTCGCTCACCTCCACCGGTTGGTTTAATAGGTGTAAGACCAAGCGCAGGGCCGTTTTTTTTCCGATTCCAGGAAGGGATGCAAAAGCATTGACGCCTTCTTCTATTAATTTGGACGAAAAATTCATACCTGCAAAGTTAATATATTGTAAGATAAGAGTGATGCTAATCATTAAATCTATTCTTCTTCTTCGTGTGGATTTTACGGTAAGTTTGGATATTTTTGCGAAAATTTTCTGATTTACTATTCAGGATAGTATCTTGCCGGGCGAAAGCCTGGAAAATGTGTTTGATGTATAAACTTGAAAACTTTAGTCAGGTTAATATAGTTCAAATAGCAGGCAAAGATGTTTCTAAAGGCCGCAAGGCCTGCATGGACGAGAAAAAGAACCCAATTTTAAAAAAAAATACAAAATAACGTCTTATGGCAGAAGTAATTCGCATGCCCAGGATGAGCGATACGATGGAAGAGGGCAATATTATCGGCTGGCTCAAGGAAGAAGGAGAGGAGGTGGAAGCCGGGGAAACGCTGGCGGAAGTAGAAACCGATAAAGCCACCATGGAATTAGATAGTTTTTTCGACGGCGTGCTCTTGCATATTGCCGTGAAAGAAGGTCCCGTACCCATCGATGGGGTTATTGCTGTGATTGGTAAAGAAGGGGAAGACTGGAAGGCGGCTATTGAAAAAGCAGAAGCCGACGGCAATGGGAAGTCGGAAGCAGATAAAGGAAAAGAAGAAGAAGAAAAAACCATCGATACTTCCGGTGATCTGGGAGAAACAGCAGCTCCTTCAGCTGATGAAACCCAAACCAGCGATGAAAAGCGCATTAAAGCTTCTCCGCTGGCTCGCAGCATGGCTAAGGAATCAGGGATTAAACTGGAGGATGTGGAAGGATCAGGTGACCGCGGACGCATTATCAAGCGTGATGTGGAAGCTTTAATCGAACAACAACAGCAGGCTCCTGCGAAAGCTCCGGCGCCAAAAGAAGCACCTAAGGAAGCTCCGAAGGAAGAAGCTCCGGCGCCTAAAGAGGAACCTCGGCAGCAAGTACCTGCCTTCACTTTTGCCGGAGGTGAAGAACAGTATGAAGACAAGCCGGTCAGCCAGATGCGTAAAGTCATTGCACGTCGATTGAGTGAGAGTAAGTTTACCGCTCCTCACTTTTACCTGACCATTGAGATCAACATGGATAAAGCCATTAAAATCCGTAAACGAGTCAATGAAGTGGCGCCGACCAAGATCTCCTTTAACGACTTCATCGTAAAGGCTTCAGCGGCGTCCCTGCGACAGCATCCTGCCGTCAACGCCTCCTGGATGGACGATAAGATCCGCTACCATAAAGACGTCAATGTCGGCGTGGCAGTAGCTATAGACGAAGGACTGATGGTGCCCGTAGTCCGTTATGCTGATATGAAAACGCTTTCTCAGATCAACTTGGAAGTTAAAGAACTGGCCGGGAGAGCCAAAAAGCGCAAACTACAGCCTGAAGAGATGCAGGGCAATACCTTTACCATTTCCAATCTCGGTATGTTTGGCATCGAAGAGTTTACAGCTATCATTAATCCGCCCGACTCCTGCATCCTGGCTGTGGGCGGCATTATCGGAAAACCGATCGTTAAAAATGGGCAGATCGTACCTGGAAATATGATGAAAGTTACTTTGTCCTGCGATCATAGAATCGTCGATGGAGCTACCGGCGCTCAATTCCTGAATACATTGAAAGAGATACTGGAAGATCCCATCCGGTTAATGGTATAAAGGGCTTCATGGGGTTGGGTGAAAAGTCATCGTGACCGCCTGCCGGGCGGCAGGAAAAAGCAACTGACTGTGTACACAACCCCATGAAACAGATATAAACTAATAACCCTTTCTGGATATGAAAAAAACAGTTGTACTTGGCGCTTCTCCCAATCCTGCCCGTGTGTCCAACGGTGCAGTTATTAAGTTGATCAATGAAGGGTTTGAAGCGGTTCCGGTCGGTAACCGTGAAGGAGAGATCGCAGGACTGTCCATTTTGTTGGGTACTCCTCAGGTCGCGGACGTGCATACCGTTTCCCTGTATCTTAATCCTCGGCGTCAGCCGGAATACTATGACTATATCCTGAGACTGAAGCCCAAAAGGATCATTTTTAATCCAGGTACGGAGAACGAAGAGCTGGTGAAACTGGCCAAACAGGATGGTATTAAAGCTGAATACGCCTGCACCTTAGTGATGCTGGCGTTGGATGATTATTAAATTTGGGGAGTTGTACAATAAGGTCATCAATACTCGCTTGCACGGCTCATAGCATTCTTTTTGTAGATTTTGCCGAAAAAACCACGGATTTTGTTCGGCAAAGATCTCCAAAATAAAATCTTTTAAGCGGCACAAATGTGTAGAATGCTTTTGAGACAGGTCCTCTTTGTTTTGAGGATTTATCGGACCTCCGGCATTTTACAGTCTTCATCCGCCTTTTTACCGCACACCTGGCAGTCGCCGATCTGGTTTTTAAGCATAGGATTATTGGTAGCGCATGTTCCTCTGAATTCTTTGCCCGTAAAGATCTGACGGATGTTGATCAGGGCAAAAGAGGTACCGAAAACGACGAATATGATGGTTAATACATAAAGGAATTCCATAGTCTGGTACATTGTGTGTTTTAAGTAAGCATTTATGGTAAAACAAAGCGTTAGGTGGATCAGTTTGTTGTATTTTGTTAAAATATGTCATTCTTTAACCACAACGAGGACGGCGGCCCTTTAACTTATGGTGGTTAAACCAGATTAAAAGGACAAATCTCTAACTTTAAATTGAAAACAAAAAGAAATGGAGGAAAAGCTTTCGGCCTTTAAACGCCTTTTGACCATAATGGACGAGTTAAGGGAGCAGTGTCCATGGGATCGCAAGCAGACTTTTCAGAGCCTTCGCACCCTGACTATTGAAGAGACTTACGAGCTAGCTGATGCTATTTTGGAGGAGGACCTTGAAGGGATCAAAGAAGAGCTCGGCGATCTGATGTTGCACATGGTATTTTACGCCAAAATTGCCGATGAACAAGGGGCGTGGGATATCGCTGATGCTTTGGATGCGGTCTGCGAAAAACTCATCAAACGCCATCCGCATATCTATGGCGATGTAAAGGTTGCCAATGAGGAGGAGGTCAAGCAGAACTGGGAGAAACTGAAGCTCAAGGAAGGGAAAAAATCTGTCCTGGCGGGGGTGCCGCAGTCTTTGCCGGCCATGGTCAAAGCTTTCCGGATGCAGGAAAAAACCAGGCAGGTAGGCTTTGAATGGGAAAATGCCGACCAGGTCTGGGAGAAGGTGGAGGAAGAGATCCAGGAAATGAAAACGGCTTTTAGTCAAAACCTTTCGGAGCGGGAGAAGGAAGAAGAATTCGGCGATGTGCTCTTCTCCCTGATCAACTACGCTCGTTTTCAGGGTATCGATCCGGAACAAGCATTGGAAAGAGTCAACCAGAAGTTCAAAAGAAGATTTGAATACATAGAAACTCATGCCGGCAGAGCACTGGAAGAAATGAGCCTGCAGGAAATGGATTCCCTCTGGAATAAAGCTAAAAAAGAGGAGTCAAATAAATAAGCACCCTGCGATAAATTTTATACCTTTGCAGCCTGATTGAAGACCTGGAGGTTTTGTGGAAGGTCAATTGATCTTACAACGCATTAGAACGAAAGGAAGAATTTTTTTATTCAGAGATATTTTACATATCAATGAGGAAAATCGAGCTCGACATTGTTGCCTTATCTCATAGCGTGACTCAATCGCACAATTATGCAGTAGTTTTGGGCGAACGAGAAGGCAGCAGAAGATTACCCATCGTCATCGGCAGTTTTGAAGCACAAGCTATTGCTGTAGCGATGGAACGCATGACTCCAAACAGGCCACTCACCCATGACCTGTTCAAAAATACCCTCGAAACGTTCAATATCGAACTGAAAGAAGTGGTTATCAACAATCTTATCGATGGCATCTTTTATGCTCGCCTGATCTGTATGAAAGCGGGTGAAACTTTTGAGATCGACTCCAGAACCTCCGATGCACTTGCATTAGCAGTGCGCTTCAATTGCCCGGTCTATACCTATGAGTTTATCCTGGATGCCGCTGGTATTGTATTGGAAGAAGCTGATGAAGACTTTGAGGAAGAACAAACCGTGCAGGTCGGCAATGTGGAAGAGGAGTCCCTTTCCTTTTACTCTATGGAAAAACTGACAAAAATGCTGGAAGAAGTGTTGGCTCAGGAGGACTACGAAAAGGCCGCAGAGATCAGGGATGAGCTGAACAGAAGAAAGAAAGAACAGTAAATGGCTAAAAGTATTGTCCAAATCCTATGACCACTCCTTTTTCGCCGGCCTGATACAGGTCAAAGCCATAATCCAGTCTGAACATGGCATTATGCATCTTTTTATAGATCAATCGAAAGCCGGGACCGGCGAAATGCCGCAGATAATCGGTATTGACAAAATCATCAAAGGTGCCGCCGGCCGTTCTCCATGCGCCGATATCTGAAAAGACAACTCCCTGCAAAGCAAAATTCGTATTCTCCCATGGGGTATGGCGGTATTCCAAATTGAGGATCAAAGTGCCGGTGCCCCGGTCGATGCGATTGCCCGCCCCGCGTATATTGATGCGGCTGTCCAGTACAAACGGTGCAAAAGGAGTATTGACGTTAGGAGACAGTCCCATGCGTAACCGGGCCGCCAGGTTGCCTTTCATGCCGCTGCGCAAATAGTAATGCAGATCATTTAAAAACAGGTTGAACCAGCTGCCGTCATCTGTGTTGTATACCGTCTCCAGCAAGCTGATTTTCAACAGCCCTTCCTGGTAAAAATAATGGTAGTTGATCCGGTCAAAACGATGCGTCAGCTTGAACAGCGCCTTGGGAATCCTTAAAGCATCCGGGCCGGGTGGGTCCGTCAGCTCTTGTTCCTGCGTTTTGGCATAATCTTCAATGAAATAAACGCCCCCTAATTCCAGCACATGTCCAAAACTTAACTCATAAGATACCCCCAGGTCCATACTCAGATTTGTATAGTCATAAGTAACCGCCCCCTGAGGGAAATAAAGAGGCTCGGTGGACGCATATCGATGCACCCCCGCAGATACCCCCATCGACTGCCGAAAAAATAAGGCTGGCGAAAAAAACCTGGTAATTGCTGCGCCCGTCAATATTGCGATAGGCGCCGGTCAGCATCACGCCTTTGCCCAGAAGGTTGATCTCTGAGGCGCCGACTTCCATCCATACATTGTTCTCAATGCCGTTGAAGGAGAGTATGGGATATAGCGTCCAGGCTTCCGTTATCTCGAAAATAAGCGCTATCCCCCGCTGCGATAAGGTGTCCAGCCGGTAATGCGCATCAGATATGCTGAATAAGTTGCGCAGTCGCTGAGCATCAGCTTCCGCATTTTTCGGGGAAAAAGGAAGTCCGACTTCCCTCTTTAGAAAGCGCTTTAAATCTGCGAAATCTACTCAATCTTTAACTTCAGTTCACTGCAA
The DNA here is from genome assembly GCA_964548175.1 of uncultured Saprospiraceae bacterium. Lineage (GTDB taxonomy): Bacteria > Bacteroidota > Bacteroidia > Chitinophagales > Saprospiraceae > JANQPA01. The sequence continues at coordinate 11,339 of CAZJQS010000033.1, read as the reverse complement.
AAAGAACAAGATCCGTTTTCGTAAAGCAAGAACAAAATGGGAGATGATTTACGTATGCTACAAATTAAATCTTATCCCCATGTTATAAGTCGCCGCTCGTCCTCTATTATCCAGCAAAAATTCGTTGGTAAAATAAGTATACGATGACTCCAGCTCAAAGTTAGGGTTAAATTGATACTTACTACCAATGCCGGCCTGGAAAAAATAGTCGAAATTTTCCTGCCAGAACGGAGAATAGTTGGTGATGCCGTAAATCGTAGCTTTGGGAGTAGGGAAGTAATTGAAGATTAGGATAACCGGCGTGGAAAAGCGATTGATGCGCCCCTGATCGCTGCTGCCGATATCTTCCAGCATAAAATCTAATTCGGTAAAAAGAGAGAACTTGTTGCCGATGGGAAAATCATTGAACACTTGCGTCCACCAGGTGGCGCCTTCCCAGTCAATAAACCGCTGTTCGCCCGAGCGACCGGCCAGGTCATCACCTATCGGGAACCAGAAAGCGCTCTGAATGGAAAAATTGGTCCACTTCGGCACCGGCGCCCAGCGGATCTTGGGACCGAAAGTCGTCATGCCGTTGCGTGTCACACTGCCCAGTACATCCAATGGAGAATCCGTTTCGGCCCCGTAACGCACCCGGCGATAGCGCATGTCAAATCCTACGTTGAGCGTGTGACTGGTAGCGTACAAAAAACTGGTAATGGTTGTAAAAAACGTAGCTCTTTCATTGAATTCCCCCATGCTGCGGGTGCGTTCAGAATAGAGATTGTTGAAGATTTTGGTCTCCGTAGTACCTTTAGGAATGGTGGAAGAAACAATGTAACGAGCCGTATTGTTGGCTTGTACGGGTTCCTGTGTCTCTCCCATCGTACCGTTGAGCGACCAGTCGTAGTCGTCATAGCCGATCTGGTAATCTTCGGGAATGGGGGTCTCGCGATATTGGTTGATGTAGGCCACAACGGCTTTTTGATTACCCCCGAAATCGCCCGCATACCACTGGAATATCTGAGAAAGTTCGGCCTTTTTTTCTGCTTCATTCACACGAATGAAGCCGGGGTCATTAATGGCCAGGTGAGTCTGCCGTTCTAATTGTCGGTCCAATTGGCCGGGGCGGTAAGCTTCTGCAATGATGGGTGGACATCCCTTGGCGCCACAGACCAGCACGAAATGCAGCCGCGCATCTTCAAACGGCTTTAACAGATAAGCTTTTTCCAGTTCATTTAAGGTGAGCGACCTTCCTCCCATCAGGTGCCTCTTCCGGTCAAAAAAAAACCGGCTACGTCCTGTACGGAAGCAATGGGGTAATTGTCCAGCACTCCCTTTATAGTCAATAAATTGTAGGCGTTGATGTAAAAAGCTTTTTTTTCTTCATCTGTCCAGTCCGAAACTTGCGCGTTAGCTATCTGTTGGATGAGCTGATCAAAAAGTTCGTCTTCTTCAACGGCTTGGTAGTCAATCAGCCCGCTTTGAATGTGTCGGTGAAAAAAATCATCCGCCTGATCAAAAAAAGTCGACTGGGCTTTTAGGTTGAACATAAAAGCAGGCAACAGGGCTGCCAGGATGATATGGGTTTTCATGAATCGTCTTTTGAGTTGGTTAATTGATTTTTTTAACGTTACCGCCCGTCTCAAGTTGCACTCCGTATTTCAGATAGTGATGCTACTGTCCTGGCTAAGACAAGTGATAGTTTATCCTTGGCCGCAGGGGTCAGAATGAATTGTAATCTTATTTTGCCCCTTCAGGGCAAATAAGGTTTGGTATTTCGCCACCCAGGGCGTTGCCCTGGGGTGTGATGTTCTGCCCTTTCATGGCAAGCAAGAACATCGAAAATGAATAGGAAGTGCCCTGAAGAGGCAGACTTACTGAGCCCCGAAGACATTTCTGTGTGATAGAACGAACTATTTATTCCTGCCCTGAAGGGGCAAAACAAATTGCACCTACTCATTAAAAAAAGGGCTAAATTTGGATAGACTAAACAAATCCACTATGTACCAAACAACCTCCCAATTTTACCTTCTTCTATTACTGGCCGCAATGATTATGTCCGGTTGTCAAAAAGAAAAAAAGATCAGTCCGGAAGAAGCCTATGCATTGGCATTAGAAAAAATTGACATCAATCAGGCAGTGAGCTATCGCTATCAAACTTTTTGGGACAACCGATTCAACGAGTCCACCTATTCGGATACGGCTCAGATCATATATACGAAGTTGGAGGTCAGCCCACAGGGATTTGGTTTTTATATTAACACAGGAGATAGTGAGCTTATCTTCGAGGGGGTGGGCTATAAGGTCATTCGTCATGATGAGCAATTGATCATTGGTCATAATGCAGATGACATTAAACAGGATCCCGATTACTTTTCCAGTCTCATGTTCTTTATGAATACGCCCTATCAATTGCCGGCTTTAGAGGATTTTGATAAAACGGCCGATACACTGATCGGGGACAGGCATTTTTATGTTTTTTATGAAATAGAAGAGAGGCCATCTACTTTAGACAGCACTCAGACGATCCGTTCCGAGGAGCATTACTTTCTGGAGCCGGAAAATCATCAGGTGAGCCGGGTAAAAAGGGTTACGATGGCAGAAGGGGATACGACCCAGGTAATCGACATATCTTTCGGCGACCTTAAGTTTGACGAGTTCGCCTATAATTTCACAGAACTGGTGGACTCCATTCCCGGTTCTTATCGCGAAACTACAGAAGCCGCCATGGATCAGGAAATGCTGCAGGGGCAAATTGCCGTAGGTGACCGTCTGAACAAAGCAAGGTATACGGACATCACAGGCGAATCCGTCCAGATATATGGCAACCCGGGGGGGCAGACAGTGGTGATGTTCTCCTTCATTGGCTGCGGTGGATGCGAGTACGCCATGAAAGAGATGAACAAAGAAAATTTCCAGCTTAAAGAAGGGGTGAAACTCTATTACAGCAGTCATCTGGATAAAAAAAAGATCCTGCAAAAGTATCTTCAAGAAAAAGGGTTCCCCTTCAAAGGCTTTGCAGCAGAAAGCAATATGAATGACGATTTTTTCGTCTTTGCTTTTCCAACCTTTGTTCTGATCGATGAAAAAGGCTTGGTTAAAGAGGTGATCGCAGGTTATACAGAAGAGGTGAAAGAGATGTTATTTTAAAGAAGGCTCTTTTTTTTTCGCAGAGTCACAAATAATGCTGATATTGAAGAATATTTTTCACTAAAATCTGCGTCATTTGCGAGATCTGCATGCCCAATTGATCTGCGTCATCTGCAGAATCACCATTGATCTACGCTTACTGCTTATCTGTGCGTTCCTTTTAAGCAGCCTCACTTCGTGTAGTAAGGAGCCGGCAGGGCAGCAGGCCCGCCCTCCGAATATCCTATTCATCATGACGGATGACCATGCCGCCCGGGCCATTAGCGCATACGGGAGCAAGATCAATGAAACGCCCAATATCGATGAGCTAGCTGCCGAAGGCCTGCTTTTCCGTAATGCCTTTGTCACCAACTCCATCTGCGCATCCAGCCGGGCCGTCATTTTAACCGGCTTATATTCTCACTTGAATGGGGTTAGGGATAATGAAACGGCTTTCGATTCCGCTCAGCTTACTTTTCCCGAACTACTCAGAGCCAATGGTTATGAAACGGCCATCGTGGGAAAATGGCACTTAAGAAGTCAGCCCTCCGGCTTCGATTACTGGAATGTGCTGCCCGACCAGGGCGATTACTATAATCCGGCATTTATCGATAATGGAAAAGACACGGTTTACGAGGGATATGTGACGGATCTGATCACCGAGAAATCGCTGGAATGGCTGTCTGCCAGGAAAAGTGAAAAGCCGTTTATGCTGATGATCCATCACAAAGCTCCTCATCGCAACTGGATGCCGGCCCTCCGGCATTTGGATGTGTATGACAACGACAGCTTCCCCATACCGGTTTCCTTTAATGATGACTACCAGGGTAGAGAACATCTAATCGATCAGCAACTCACGGTCGCCGAACATATGTCTAGGATGTACGACCTGAAGATCCCCTGCGATACCTGCACCGAAGCTCCCATTAACCGTTGGACGCCTGGTGCCTATCGGGCAAAAATGAACAGATTGACTGATGAACAGCGGGCGGCCTGGGAAAACGGCTATCAGGAAGAAATCAATGAGTTCAAATCGCTTGACCACAATAATAAACAAGACCTCAAACAGTGGAAGTTGAGAAGATACCTTCAGGACTACCTAAGATGCATCATGGCCGTTGATGAAAGTATTGGCGCTGTCCATCAATATTTGAAAGAAAATGATTTGGCGGAAAATACTTTAGTGGTCTACACCTCAGATCAGGGCTTCTTCCTTGGCGAACACCGGCTTTTTGATAAGCGATATATGTACGAGGAATCCTTTCAAACGCCTTTGATTATGAAATTTCCCGGAAGGATAGAAAAAGGAGTAAAATCTGAGGTCTGGTGCAAAACCTTGACCTGGCGCCCACTTTTCTGGAGGTGGCCGGAGTTAATATTTCCGGGTCAATGCAGGGACGTTCTCTTGTTCCTTTATTTGAATCGCCCAACATAAGTGAGAACAACTGGCGGGAGGCGGTGTACTATCAATTTTATGAGGATGCCTTCGGCGTGCCAAGGCATTACGGAGTACGCACCAAAAGTTTTAAATTGATTCGCTTTGAAACCGAACCGGTATCCTAGGAACTGTTTGATTTACAAAAAGATCTTTACGAACTGAATAATGTCTACGAAGATCCTGACTATGCTGCGGGAGTGGAAAGATTAAAAGAAAAGCTCAGGGAGTTAAGAAATCAATATCAGCTTACAAATTAATCCATATGAAAATTAAATCGTTCGTTTTATTTCTACTGGCAGGATCTTTTTTTTCCTGTAATAAGTCTACGGTTCCCATTGTTGAAGAGGCGCCGCCACTACAGGTTGATTTAAGGTATCAGCCTCGATTTTGGCAGGCCTGTTTTGGTTTGAAAGATGATCTCCACAAAAGCGTGATCGCCTACGATGGGCGGCTGTGGTACGATTTTGTGAATGGAAACAATCATATCGGGTTTCCCTATGCTAATTTTTGTTATGAAAGAAATAAAGGCTATGGCTTATCCATAAATGCCGAGTTGGTGGGAGACGAGTGGTTGGCGGAGCAGGAACAAACCCTTTTGGCTCCTGAATTTCCCATCATCACCAATACCGGTCAGTATGGAAAACTGGCTTTTCAGCAAACGGTTTGGGCTTCTTACGGAGATGAAGGTGATCTTCTGGGCAGCCGGTATGATTACTGTGACGTCAAGGTAACTAATGAAGGAAATGCGCCGGAAGAGACACAGGTAAGGATTGTTTTCAACAGCATATATCCGGTCCGATTGGATGAAAGCCGGCGGCAGGTTTATCTCCTCAAAGGAGGAGAAGAAGTGCTTTTATGCTCGTTTCCTGCACAGGCGGAGGAATTGTCCGGGCATATTTCAAAGATGAAATACACCTACTACCTCGATTTTCCCAAAATCACCCTTCAGGCTGGTGAGCAGGCCCGGCTGCCTTTTGTCATCTATCGTTCACCCACTGAGTCGGGAATGGAGTCATTGCCGGATCCTGAGGAAGATTTAGAAAAAATGAGGATTTACTGGCGAGGACTCGATCTGCCTTATGACAAAATAGTGGTTCCGGACACCGGCATACAAAAGATCATTAATGCATCGGTTAGAAATATTTATCAGGCCAGAGAGATCAAGGAAGGCATAGCGGCTTTCCAGGTAGGCCCTACTTTTTACCGCGGCACCTGGGCGGTGGACGGCCCGTTTTTTATGGAAGCTATGACTTACCTGGGGCAAAAGGAAGAGGTCAGAAACTACATCGAAGGCATATTCGAAGTGGGGGAGACCCAGGGCGCCAGAGGGCGATACTTTTCCAAGCAAGCCGGCCTGCGGCTCTGGATGGTCTGGCGGCACGCACAATTAACCGGTGACGATGAATGGCTGGAGAAAATGTGGCCGATCGTCAGCGCCGAAGTCGATAATATCCGGCAATACCGGGCGCTGTCTTTTGAAGATAACACCGAGCTGAACGACGGCCTGATGCCGCTCGGCACGCCGGATGGCGGCATAGGAGGTCTCTTTGCAGAATATACCAACAACTATTGGGTGCTGAGTGGAATGCACAAGGCCGTGGATGCAGCCAGGCATCTTGGCAAGGAGGAGGCGGAAGACTGGCAACAGCTATACGATGAATTATACGATCAGTTCAATATTGCCCGGGAAAGGGACAAGAAGACGGATGAATTGGGCAATATGTATGTGCCGACCTTTATGGGAGAGGAAAATACCTTGAATCCTACTTCCGGACAATGGGCTTTTCTGCACTCCATCTTCCCCGGAAAAATTTATGAGTCTGAAGATGCCTTAATGCGAGGCACCCTGGCTATGCTGGATGCTAACCTGGTGGAAGGGCTGATCTGGGGGACGGGATGGTTGCCCCGAGGGCTGTGGACTTATTCGGCTTCTTTTCACGGCCATGCTCATCTTTGGCTGGGACATGGAGAGCGGGTTCCACAGATCATTTACGATTTTGCCAATCACATTTCGCCAATGCTTTGCTGGTCGGAAGAACAGCATCCGGTGGATTACCCCGGCGAATACCTGATGCATGGCGATATGCCTCACAATTGGGCCAGTGTGGATTTTATCCGGCTGATTCGGCATGCCTTGGTGCTGGAGCGGGGAAATGAGTTGCACTTCTTTGAAGGCTTGCCAAAAGTCTGGCTTTCCGCAGGCGATCGGATTGAATTAAACGATGTATACACCGATTTCGGATTGCTCTCCCTTTCGCTGGAAGTGGGAATAGAAGGTAATTTTGCCCGGCTTGACATTACCATGGATGATACTGCTCACGATCCTCCTTCCGCCATTGTCCTCCACGAAAGCGCTTTTGGCCGGACCGGAGAGACTACGGAATTGCAATATGAACCTAAAATTGAATTGGATATCACCTTAGAATAAATAGAGACAGTCTGACACTAAAAACCTGAATACAATGGACTTACATCCTGCTGACTCCCGCTGGATAGCCCTTTTTCGCCTCGGCTGTTACGCCAGCTATGCAAACATTGTGTTGATGATCCTGGCTGTGGTGGCCTACCTGATCTGGCCTTATGCGCCCGGCACGAGTACTATGGAAGACATTTTTCTGACCCTTCACCAGGAACGCCTGGCCGGCCTGGTGGCCCTGGATTTGTTTACCATCATCATTCCGCCGGTCTCGCTGCTGGTGATGATCGCCTTATATGCAGGCCTGAGGCCGGTCGATGATGGATATGCATTAATTGCGCTTGTTTTAGGCGCCATGGGCGTTTTTTTCTGGATGACGGCTCGTCCCCTGGCCGAGATGATCTATTTGAGCGAGCAATACGTAGCAGCGACCAGTGAGCTGGCCAAAGAACGCTACCTGGCTGCCGGAGAAGCGCTGCACACCCAATTTAACGGGACCAGCTGGATGCTGTCGCAATTTTTTTTGGCCTTTTCCGGCTTGATCAGTTCCTTTTTGATGTTCCGCAGTTTTGTTTTTACCAAGACCACTGCCTATATCGGCATTTTCATTTCTATTTTGGCGCTAGGGATCTTCATTCCTGAAATCGGGCCGTTCTTATCGCTTTTGGCCACGATAGGGGCGATTATGTGGTATGTGTTGATGGGCAGGGCTTTTTATCGGTTGGGATGGGAAGTGTTTAGATAAATTTTGTTCTCTAACTTATTGCTTCTTTTTTAAATATTATCGAAATTAGGAGAGTATTAATTTATTGTATGGCACTTGATTTTTATTGAGGCCGGCAATTTCTAATCTCACTTCTTTTTTGTAATCACCCATTTTTTCTTCTTCAATGCCAATGTTGCAAGCCATTATGGATCTGCACTCTCGTGCGTTTTTTCCATGTTGATCTCCTAACCAAAATTTCTACATAATGAAAAAAGTATTTATTCTATTCTTACTATTTATATGGATAACTTCCGCCTCTTTCGCACAGCAAAGAGGGGATGTCGTCTTTATAGGTGAAGAACCACAAGTCTTTCCTGTATTTGATTACAACTTATTTGAATCTCGTTTAGAGATACGCAAACGAGTGGAAACACTGGGTGTTCCGGCCTGGTTGGTTAATCTACTGGTAAATGTGGAATATCCCGTAAAAGGCTACAGCGTAACCTACTGGACTCTTGGCGTGAATCCTGAAAACCCTGATGATCAGGAAGGTCCCCTGGTACAGGCAACCGGCCTGGTGATCATACCTGAAAATACAGGTGGTGCACTGCCCCTGGCCCTGTATTGTCACGGCACGATTTTTGGCGGAGAAAATATTCCCTCCCAACCTGATCAACTCAAGGAAGAGTTTATAGCAGCATTAGGTTATGCCGGTCAGGGATATCTTACCGTTTTGCCAGATTATGTTGGTTATGGTCCTCAGAAAACAACCTTTCATCCCTATCTGGATGCCAGAACGCAGGCCGCAGCATCCATTGACCTGATGAGAGCAGGCCGGCAGATAGCCAATTATTTGAACGAACCACTATCTGGAGAAGTATTTATCGCCGGTCATTCACAAGGAGGGCACGCTGGTTTGGCTACCCTAAGGTCTATTGCACAGGACTTTCCTCACGAATTCAATGTTAAATTCGCAGGGTTGAGTTCCGGGTCTTACGATTTATCTGAGACACAATATAATTATGTTTTTGGCAATCCCGATTTTCCTGGTGAAGAGTTGACCCTACTGGTACTGGCTGGTTGTCAGGTTGCAGCTTGTACCTCTCCTTCAGCTTTTGACTTTTGCGATACCGATCAGGTGCTGGAAGGGGAGTTTATCGGCTTGTACGAAGAGCTCATCCTTGGTCAGGATGAAAATGCCCGCGAATTGATCGACGGGCCCTGGACTAAGTATTTTCAGGAAAGCTACTTAAATGGGCTTGATGAAAGTGATCTGCGAGAGGTTTGCCTGGCGCGCAACAATGTTTTCGATTGGCGGAATCTCTATAAAACCACTTTTTACTACTGTGAGCCTGATGAGCGGGTGAGTTTTCAAAACTCCATAAAAGCCAGGGATGTGCAGAGAGATAATGTTCCCTGGTATCTCTTTTGGTTAAAATGGCAGATCGACGCCTTTAATAGTGGAAATTTTGATCACCTCACATGTGCTCTTCCTTCTTTATACTTTGGAAGAATAGCCTTCGACTTGAATAAGTCTCGTTCTAAAAACGATAAGAGCGTAGGAGATCAGGTTCAGTATGTAGATACCGAAGTGAAGGTATCTCCCTTTCTGTTTTTTGATGCTGAAGTCGATTTCAGCCCCATAAAAAATAAGTTAACCAGGATAGTCCTCTTGGATCTGAACGATCAACCCGTTCGTTCCTGGGATGCCAAATCCCTGCAAAGTGGTCTATTGACAATGGAGCGAGGTGATTTGCCGGTGGGCTTGTATGGATTGATATTTTATGCTGGTGATGAAGCCATTCATTATGCAGGTATTTCCGTGCAAGATCCGGAGTTGGCGGTCTCTTCCCTTTACGATCCCATTTCTCCGAATCCTATGCAAAGAGAAGCTACTTTAGATCTGACCTTACTCGAAGAAACGGTTGAAAAAGTATCCATTTACGATGAGGATGGACTGCTGCTTTGGCGCATTGAGCCTGATGTTGCCGCTCAGAAAATCAAGTTGGAGCGGGGTAGTTTACCGTCTGGTGAATACATAGTGGAAGTGAGGACCGGACAGCAAAGTTATTTTTTGCCCTTGGAGATGATTCCGATCCCCGAAGAAGGTATGTTAGTAGCACCCAACCCCATCCTGGATAAAGCTTATGTGGATTTGACAAAAGTACAAGGCAGCATCCAGGCTATTCAGCTATATAGTGCTCAAGGGCAACTTTTAAGAAGCTATACTGATATTGCACCAGATGCTGAATGGTTTGAGGTAGACAGAGAAAGCCTTCCTTCAGGAATGTATTTGCTTGAAATAAAGACAACCCAAGGTAAAAAAGTGGCCAAGTTGATTATGCGGTAATATCTTTTTTAACTTTAAAGTCGTTTCCTGCCGCCTGTAGGAGGTAGGAAACGACTAAATGATATTCTTCAACTTTTCTAAAACTATTTTGTGCATCTCCTCCGTATAATCCATATGCGTCACGAACCTTACCGTTTTCGGGCCGAATGGGCTGGCCAGAATGCCTTTTTTTTCCAATTCTTCCAAAAAAGTGGCCGCAGTATACGGTGGTTTGACGTCAAAAATGACAATGTTGCTCCTGACCGGACGCACGTGATCGACGTAGGGCATTTTTTCCAGTAAAAAACCCAGCTCTTTCGCCTTTTTATTGTCTTCTTTCAGTCGATCAATATGATGATCCAGGGCGTACAAACAAGCCGCCGCCAATATGCCGGCCTGCCGCATGCCGCCTCCCATGACTTTGCGTACACGGCGCGCCTGACGAATGCAATCGGCGTCTCCAATCAGAACCGATCCGACCGGCGCGCCCAGTCCTTTGGACAAGCAGATGGAAATGCTGTCAAACATCAAACCCACTTCTTCGGTAGATTCTCCCGTCTCCACCAATGCATTAAACAGACGAGCCCCGTCCAGGTGCAATTTCAGGCCTTTTTCCCGACACAACTTATGAATGGGATAGATCTCGCTTAAGGTATAGTAACTGCCGCCTCCCTTATTGCAGGTGTTTTCCAGCACCACCAGTTTACTCAGGGGTAGCCAATCGTGCACCGGCTTGATGGCCGCTTCGATCTGCTCGGCTGTGATCTTGCCATAGACACCCTGGATCAGATTAATGCCGACTCCCGAGTTATAGGCATAACCACTGGATTCGTACTGGTAGACATGGGAATAATGGTCGCAAATAAGCTCATCAAGAGGTTGGGTGTGTACTTTAATGGCAATTTGATTGGTCATAGTACCGGACGGACAAAAAACCGCAGCTTCCTTGCCGAACATGCTCGCCATTCTGGCTTCCAGCGCGTTAACAGTAGGATCCTGCCCGAATACATCGTCGCCAACTTCGGCTTCCATCATGGCTTTCCGCATGGCCGGTGTCGGCTTCGTTACAGTATCGCTTATCAGATTGATCATATGGAAATGTCTTTTTTCAAAATTGCAATATAATTAATCTATAAGGAGATTTTTAAAGCATTTCTACTTCTTTCTGATTGTATCTGTTATCTTGAGAGAGCGGGTTCAGGGTTCAGGGTTTCGGGTTCAGGGTAAAAACCCAAAACTCAAAACCCAAAACTCAAAACTCTGAACCCAAAACTCAAAACCCTGAACCCAAAACTCAAAACCCAAAACCCAAAACTCAAAACCCAAAACTCAAAACCCA
>CAZJQS010000032.1:0-63464 GCA_964548175.1 uncultured Saprospiraceae bacterium | reverse complement strand
CGCTGAAATCCCCTTCGAGCGACTGGAAGAATGTCCAGGGGCCGTCTTCCTGCGCGGGAAGGAGGCTGGGAAAAAGGAAAAGAGTAAGGTATAATGGTATGTATTTCATTTTTTTGCTTGCTTGCTGAGCCCTTAATAACCGATAACCAAAAGACGTACAAAAAACGCAAGCCGTTGGTTGAAGGGACTTGGTTTTTTTCCCAAACAAAATTCAACGCAATTTCTAAAAATCCCTCCCCTCTCCTTGTCTCTTCACTAAATTATACTTAGTTTTGAAACAAAACTAAGCAATTCATGCCCAAACCACATTTTGACCAATTATATCCACGACAGATGGGGCTCTTCCAGGATCTCTACCACCTAACCATGGCCTACGGCTTTTGGAGGTCGGGAATGTATAATAGAAAAGCCGCTTTTCATCTGTTTTTCCGCTCCAACCCCTTCAACCATTCCTACGCTATTACAGCCGGATTGGAACTGGTACTGGAAATTCTCGACCGCTTTCATTTTACCTACGAAGATATCGCCTATCTGGCGCAAATAAAAGGCAGCACGGATCAACCACTTTTCGATGAGCCCTTTTTGAACTACCTGCAACGTATGAAACTGGAACTGGACATCGCCGCCATCCCGGAAGGCACGGCTGTCTTTCCTCATGAACCGCTGCTGCGGGTGGAAGGGCCCCTGATACAGGCGCAGATCGTAGAATCTGCTTTGCTGAATGTGATAAACTTCTCTACCCTGATCGCTACTAAAGGGGCCAGAACGGTTCAGGCCAGCCGGGGCGAATCCGTCCTGGAATTCGGTTTGAGAAGGGCTCAGGGCCTGGACGGCGCCGTAACGGCCAGCAGATCGGCCTACATAGGTGGCTGCCATGCCACAAGCAATGTGATCGCAGGAAGAATGTACAGTATCCCGGTAAAGGGCACCCATGCCCACAGCTGGGTTCAAAGCTTTGATGACGAGATCACCTCTTTTTACGAATATGCCAAAGCGCTGCCCAACAACTGCATTTTTCTGGTCGACACCTACGATACGATCGAGGGCGTCAAAAAAGCGATCGAAGTCGGCCGGTGGCTGCGCAACAACGGCCACGAGATGACCGGCATTCGCCTGGACAGCGGCGACCTGGCCAAACTCAGCATCAAAGCTCGTCAAATGCTGGATGAGGCTGGCTTTCCTGAGGCGGCTATTGTCGGCAGCAGCGACCTGGATGAAGAAAAGATCAGCCGGCTAAAAGCAGAAGGCAGCACCATCAACGTCTGGGGCGTAGGCACCAATCTGGTTACCGGAAAAAGCGATCCGGCCCTGGGCGGTGTCTACAAATTAGCGGCCATCACAGACGAATCGGGCAAATGGACTCCCAGGATCAAACTTTCCGATACCCCCATCAAAACCTCCAATCCGGGTATACAATCCGTTCGGCGCTTCCTGGATAAGGAAGGATATCCGGTGGGCGACCAGATCTATGATCCGTCCGTCGGTCGGGAGCATTCTACCGTTTTATTTCAGCAGGATGGCGCAGTAGCGGAACCGGAGATCGCAAAAGAGGAAGAACTGCTGATTCCGGTTATGGAAAAAGGAGAACGGGTGTATTCATCCCCTTCCATTCACCAGATCCGCCGGCATTCTCTTGAACAACAGAAATTGTTTGGTCCTTTTTTAAAAAAAACGTATCCTGTGGGATTAGAAAAGAATCTTCAGAAATTGAAAAACGAATTGATTCGTAAACATCACGAGACTGTATAAAAGGGTATAATGACTGTTTATACAACCCCCTAAAAATACTTATAATTACATGCCACACACTTACGAGTTTCCCCGACCGGCGGTTACTGTCGATTGCGTCATATTTGGGCTGGAGGAAAGCACCGAACTGAAAGTTTTGCTTATCCAGCGGGCTCGTGATCCTTTCAAGAATGCCTGGGCCCTTCCCGGGGGATTTGTAGATATGGATGAAAAACTCGAAACCGCCGCCCTGCGGGAACTGGAAGAAGAAACGGGCGTAACGGATGTCTTCATCGAACAACTCTATACTTTCGGGCGCCCCGATCGCGATCCGAGGGGACGAGTTATCAGCATCGCTTATTATGCTTTGGTCAACCTGGGAGAGCATCCCGTTGAAGCTTCTTCTGACGCCAAGACAGTCAAGTGGTTTAACGTCAAAGAGTTACCCCAACTTGCCTTCGATCATAATGAGATCCTGCAAGTCGCCATCAATCGTTTACAGGCTAAGGTGCGGTACCAACCAGTAGGCTTCGAACTGCTTCCCGAGAAATTCACCCTGACTCAACTTCAAAAATTATATGAGACCATTCTTGGCGTGGAAAAGCCTTTGAATAAGCGTAACTTCCGCCACCGCATCCTGAAAATGGGCGTACTGAAAGAGGTCGGCAAACAAGAGGGGGTCGCCCATCGTCCTGCTAAGCTATATGCTTTTGATAAGGAAAAATATGAAGAACTGGTTAAATCGAAATATGAGGATCTGATTAAGCGTGGGGTGGATTTTGAGATTTGAAGGCAAAACTGAAAAAATATGAGACTTACCTACCCAATATTAGCAAGTTGTTTAATGCTTGTCATCAGTTGTCAAAACGATAGTCCTGAGGGAGCTGATGAGTTACAAAGAGATAAAAACGGGGACATCGTTCTCCCCCACCCGGAAGAAGATTATGACGAAGCGCAGTACAAATGGGGGTTCATCAACCGGCGGGGCGATCTTGTTATTCCTGATGATTACGATGACGTGCGGGACTTTTCCGAGGGCCTGTGCGTCGTACGCAAGGGAGGCCGGTTTGGGTTCATCGACAAGGAGGGTAGCGTAGCTATACCGATCGACTATAAAGGCGCGTGGTCGTTCTCAGAAGGGCTGGCCCGCATCTTGACCTTCCAGGACAGTATCGGCTTTGTGGATCATTCGGGCGAGTGGGTCATTCCCCCCGTTTATGAAGAAGCGCTGGATTTCAGAAGCGGCCGCTCCCGTGTCCGTATAGAAGAGCAATACGGCTACATCAATAAAAGCGGTCAACTGGTCATTCCAGCCGTTTACGAGAGTGCTTCCTCTTTTTTTGAGGGCGCTTATGCTGCCGTGAAAAAGAACGGCCGATACGGCATCATTGACACCAGCGGACAGGTAATCGTCCCGTTTGAACATGAGAGGGCATCCACTTTCAGGAGTGGGTTGGCTCGCGTCAAAAAGAACGACCTTTACGGCTTCGTGAATGTAAAAGGGGAAATGGTCATCGAACCACAATACCAGACTGCCCGGGATTTTGACGAAGGCTTGGCGCCGGTAAAAGTAGACGGCCGCTTCGCCTTGATCAACACTTCGAACGAATTTATTGTCGAGCCGGCCTTTGATCAACTCTGGTACGCCAATGACAGTCGCTGGGGCGCCGTAATAGACGGTCGCTACGGCGCTCTGGATGAAAAGGGGAACATTGCCATACCCATTGTTTTTGAAAACATTTACAGTCTGACCGAAGGCATCGCCTGCTACCAGCAGGATACTTATTGGGGCTTCATAGACAAGGACGGCAGAAAGATCACGCCTCCCCAGTTCGGGCTGGTATGGCCATTCCGGGAAGGGCTGGGTCGAGGCGCTACCTATCGCGGCACGGTCATCATCAACCGGCAAGGGGAGATGGTCGTTCCGCCGCTTTATCTCGACATCCGGGATTTTCATGAGGGCCTGGCCAGAGCACAGGTATACAGAAGATAACATTTAAAAACACTACAATACATGATAGGCATTATTATGGGATCAGATTCTGATCTACCAATCATGCGGCAGGCAGCGGATATTTTAAAGGAATTGGATGTTGCTTTCGAGCTAACCATCGTTTCTGCGCATCGAACGCCGCACCGTATGTTTGAATATGCGACCACCGCTCATGTGAGGGGCATCCAGGTCATTATAGCCGGAGCCGGAGGGGCAGCGCACCTTCCCGGGATGGTCGCCTCCCTCTCTCCCCTGCCGGTGATCGGCGTACCCATTAAGTCTTCCAATTCGATAGACGGGTGGGACTCTATGCTTTCTATTTTACAGATGCCCAACGGCGTGCCGGTGGCGACTGTAGCCTTGAATGCCGCTAAAAACGCAGGCATCTTAGCTGCTCAGATCGTGGGCAGCCAGGACGAGGCCGTCCGGAATAGGATCATTGCCTATAAAAAGGAATTGGCGGAAAGTGTAGCAAAAAAGTATAAGCAGTTGGAAGAGACCGGGTATGAGGAGTACGGGAAATAAAAAAGGCTCGCCGGGTGGCGAGCCTTTTTTATTGCTCTAATCTAAAGATAGATCAAACTCTACCCTGCGGTTCAGGCTTCTACCCTGAGAAGTCCGGTTGGTCGCGATCGGACGGGTTTCGCCGAAGCCCTGGAAAGCCAGTCTTTCCGGCGGAACACCCTGAGAGACCAGGTATTGATAACAAGACTTGGCTCTCTCTCTGGACAGGACGAGATTGGTTTCTTCGTCTCCCACATTATCGGTATGGCCGGAGATGGTCAGCTTATAGCCGGGATATCTGTCCATGATGCCTTTGATCTGATCCAGGACGGGGAAGGACTCCTCTTTCAGTTCTGCGCGGCCGGTATTGAACTGAACTGCACGCATGGCGAAGTTCAGCAGTTGTTTTTCTTCTTCGTTGAGTTCAGGGCAGCCCTTGTTGTTCAGCAGACCTGGCTGGTCCGGGCAAGTATCATCCGGATCGATGATGCCGTCGCCATCCGTATCCGGGCAACCTCCGAAGTCACCGGGCAGATCGGGGCAGCGATCATCTGCATCGGGCACCCCGTCGCCATCCGTATCCGGGCAGCCGTTGGTTTGTGGAGATCCGGCCACCTCGGGGCACTGATCTTCGTCATCAGGGACGCCATCGTTATCGCTATCCTGGTCGGGGCAGCCGTTATTAGCGGCCAGGCCGGCCTGATCGGGGCATTCGTCGTCTTTATCCTGGATGCCGTCACCATCGGTGTCGGGACAGCCGTTAAATTCAGCCAGACCAGCTGTTTCAGGGCATTCATCATCCTTATCCGCCACGCCATCGCCGTCCTGATCGGGGCAGCCCTTCAATTCGGGAGTACCTATTTCATTGGGACATTCGTCAAAATTATCAGGTACTTTGTCCCCGTCGGTATCGGGACAACCCCTCAATTCCACAGGCCCTGGGTCATCCGGGCAGGGGTCGGTATCGTCCGGGATGCCGTCTTTGTCGCGATCGGGCGCCCGTTTACCGAGCCGGTACATCAAGCCAACGCCGAGTGTAAGGTTATTGCGAAAATCGGAAAAACTTGCGCGGGCTTCCCCCTGAATATTGACGAAAGCATTTTCCCCCACCTGGTAACTGATCCCGCCGCCGAAAGGAACCTGAGGCACAAATTCAGTATAATCTTCCAGTAAGGCGCCACCGCCCAGCATCAGATAGGGAATGAAGTCGCTTTCCAGGCTACCGATCCTGTATAAAGCCTGGGCGTCCAGTGACATGAAATTCTTGTTGTTGATCTCCCCTCGAAAATGGGCTACGCCGGTACGGAACGGGATATTCAGACTGAAACGTTCGGCAATTCTCCTGCGGTAGAACACCTCTACCCCGTTGGTGATCCGCAGATCATCGACATTATTGGCAATACCGTAATCGACGAAAAGGACTTTGGCGCCTATCGCATCGGCAGGCGCTTTTATTTGAGCCGGAGGACTATTGGTTTCTGAGGTTTGCGCGCTGACTTCGACCAGGCAGAATAACAGCCCTAAAAAAGCCAGGGTAAGGAAGGTCCGCTTAGCATTCATACTATCATACGAGTTTTTGGGTTACGGAATGAATGTAATTTCTCACAGTCAAAGATCACCGAGGAAGATGAGCTTGGCTGAATCGGTTATTTTGATTGAACGGAATTCTTGGGGGTACGTTTCAAAAAAGCGTGTAAATTTAAAAAAAGCTGGGGTTGCAAAAAAAGTCAGTATGGACGCCGAGGAGGCAGGCATGCCAATTAATTTTTTTTACAACCCCAGCTTTGAGGCTTGGGCAGCTTGATGCATTTGGGGTAGTGTAAAAAGTCATGGTGCCGGCCGGCACGATGACTTTTTACACTACCCCAAATAATTACTCAAAAAGATTGTCGTAATTGCTTTTACTATCGGTGCGTTTTTGTTCTTCGCGATCTGCTATTGGGCTATCCAGATCGAGCATATCATCAAGTTCCTGTGTGCCGGAGTTAAGGAGCATGAGGGTCGATTTTTGTTCCCATTCTTCCAGCATTCTCAGTCCTTTTTCTTCAAAAATCCCATTTTGAAGGTCTACCGATTCCATAAAATCGGCGGACATTTCCATGAATTGCTCCATTTCGCCCACTTTGTTAGCTACATCATCGGCGATGGCTTCCATAGCTGCATCGAACATGGCGCGTTTGTCGGGATCGCCGCTGATGACGCTCATGGCTGATTTCATAGCGGAGTGAGAAGCCCGTATGGCTTTGCGTTCCTGCTCTTTGAGCTTGACCTGGTCTTTAGTATCCTCCAGCAAGATCTCTGAGTTGGAGTGCATTTTGCGCAAGATGCGGTAGAGGACTTCCATCTTCTGATGTAACTGCTGATACTTGGCGTTAGTTTCCTTCAGACGGGCGGCTTTTCGGGTAGAGAGCAACAATTGCTTTTCTTTGCTGGCGTCGCGGGCGGCGGCGGCCAGCTGGAGATTTTGTTCGATCTCTTTCTTATTTTTTTCCATCAAGCTCTGAAGCTGTCTCATTTGGCCCCGGATGCCGCCGATTTGCTTGCGCATCTTCACCAGGTTGTCTTCCAGGTCTTCTACATAAGACTTCAGTATCCCGATGGGATCTATGTTGACAAAAAGCCCGGTGACCCAGCGCATAACGCTTTTATACATGTACCAAACGAGGTTGCGGGCTCTTGGATCCAGCACTACATACAAAATGGCGCCGAGGGCCAGCAAAAGGCCGGTTAGATATAATACATTGGAAACGGCGGCAATCAGCCAGCCGATATTTGCAAAGATCAAATACCCCAAACCAGCGAGGATACCGATCATAAAAATAGCTCCCGTCGTTCCTTCCGGTCGTTTCCAGAAGGACCTGGGTTTTGCATCTGGATTATCAAAGCGAACAGAGTCTGACATGCGTTGTATTTTTAAATTGGTTATTTCTTATTTATTAATTTCTTTCGAGTCTGTAGGCTGTCTCAAAAGATGTTTGGCAAGTTTGCCTGCCTGCAGGCAAACTAACGAAAGGTCTTTTGAAAAAGCCTTCAGCGGACCATATTTTTTTCATTGGTCTTTTGATAAAAATTAAATTTTTCCTCAAAAGAACCGAAAAAAGGAATTTATCAGGCTGCGCAATGGAACAAGGTGCTTTTGAAGCAGCCTCAAGTTCATTTAATTACTAAGATAAGTAATTATCGATATTTTCAATGTCGATATTGATCTGATTTAAAATGCTCTGCCAGGTGAATTCAAAACTTTCGCGAGTGGAGTCGATCTTTTCCTTTGCGGCCTGGATGTGTTCATCGGCATGGTCAATGGTATCCTGAGCCTTAGCGATCTTTTCTTCCAACTGGCGGATCTTTGCTTTATAATCTTCTACCTGCTTGCGTAATTTTTCTACCTCTTCTTTTTTTGAATCGATCTTTTGTTTGACTTGCTTTTCCAGGGCGGCATCAAACTGTTTTTTTTCGTTAGTCAGGACACTTTTATAGTGTTCGGCGGTTTTTTTGAGCTTGTCTTTGGTCAGGCCCATAGTCGAAGCCGTGGCAAAGGCGGATTTGTAAGCTACCGGTTCCTCCATGTCCATGTCGAGCAAAGCGCCGAGAGATTGCTTGAATTCAATATAATCAAATCCGGGCAGGTTATTTTTCTCCAGAGCTTTGGTCAAATAATCAATGCTTTTTTCGTCTAGACCATGGTGATTACCAAAAACGGCTTTCAATTTGTTTTGCATGCCTGTTTATATTTTTAAAAAATGTTCCCAACAACGTTCTGCAAATTAACATAAATTGCAAAAAAATCGTTGACGAATTTCGATTTAATGGGCCGTAAACTCGATTTTTCCCACTACTTATCCCACTATCTTCAATTTACTGAACCCATTTTCTTGTCTGATCAGCTGGATCTGGGTCGCAATTCGCTCCTTTAATTCCTTTACGTGCGAGATGACGCCTATCGTCTTACCACTTGACTGTAAATTTTCCAAAGTAGTCAACACCAGGTCAAGGCTGTTATCATCCAGGGTGCCGAAGCCTTCGTCAATAAACAACGACTGGATCTGGCTTTGCCGGCCGGCCAGGTCTGATAATCCCAGGGCCAGGGCCAGGCTTACCAGGAAGCGTTCTCCTCCCGACAGCGTGTGCATGGAGCGCCGGTGGTTGGCCTGGTAGGTGTCGACGATTTCCAGGGAAAGGTCGTCCCCCTTAAGTTTTTCGATCACATATCTACCATTGAGTTGCTGCAGATGCTGGTTGGCCAGTAAGATCAATTTTTCCAGAGTGAGGGCCTGTGCAAATATCCTGAACTTTTTTCCATCGGACATGCCTATGATCTCATTGAGTTTGGCCCATCGTTGGTACTCCTTTTTTTGTTGTTCCAGACGCTTCACCAACCCTTTTGCGGTGGCTTTCTGGCGTTCATCCTGCCTGATCTGGTCCTGAAGAGCGCCTTCCTGTTTGAGGCAGTTGCTGTACTGTTCTTCCAGGTCGCGCAATTGGCTACGAAGATCTTCAGGCTCAGGCCAGCCATTCACTTTATTCCGGAGTTGTTTTCTTTCCTGCACGGCATCCTGCAGGAGCTTACGGTTTTCGATAAGCTGTTGATCCAGTTCTTCCTTACGTTTGCGAATAGCTTCGACCTGTTCTTCGGTAAGATTGATGGCCCGGAGGTCGTCGATACCAGACAAGCCAATTTTTTGAATGCCCGATAACAGGTTTTCTTCCTGCTCTTTTTTCAGTTCCCGAAGTCTATGCAGAGCGATCGTATCCTTTCGCTGTATCGCCAGGGCGGATTCTATTTCTCGTTGTACTTGCTCCAAAGCGTTCCGGGCTTCATCGCGTTTAGCCTCCAATTGTTCGAGGCGTTCCAGAAACAATTGCTTTTCCTGATCGGGGTTCTTGTCGCTTAGCAATTCGATCCGGCTAGTTTGCCAGGATTCGAACCGTTGTTTTTCCTGTTCCACTACCACCTCTTTTTTTTGCAGGATATCCCCTGTTTTTCTCTGTTCTCGCCGGATTTGTTCTAATTCTTTATGCAGAATGCCCAGTCTTCTTTCCAGTTCTACTTTTTGACGCCCTTTTTCGCCGAACTCGTCCCGCCAGGCAGTCAATTTTTTCAGTAAAGCGTCGGGTTGTTGTTTTTCTATGGATAGCCCGAATTGTTTCAGTTCTTTATTGATTTGAATTTTCAGGTTAGCCACTCTCTTTTCTTGTCCTTCGACCTGTTTCAGGCGATTCTTGTATTCACTTTGCAGTATCCGGAATTCTCCTTTACGCTCCCGGAGTTGATCGTCCTTCAGGGAAAAGCCCTCCTTTAGTTTTTCCAGCTTACGTAACAAGCTTCCTAACTCACCTTTTTGTTTTTTCAGGGTGCTTTGCTGAATTTGATTTTCTGCGATCTTTTGATTGAGTGCGGCCAGATTATACAGCTGAACGCCTTGCTGTTGGGCCTGTTCCAGGACTTGCTGGAAGTTTTCTTCCCATTCGAGGATCAACCGGCGCTGGCGTTCGCTACGCTGCGTCCATTGTTCGATCTGTAGGAACAGTTTCTGCTGCGCCGTCTGCAGTTTGCGGTATTCGGCCTCTGTCTTTTCAAATTGTCTGCGGGCTTTTTCGTAATCCTCGCGAGCCTGATTGACAAAAGGCTTGATGTTTTGCTTTCTGAAGGGATGTTCGGTAGAAAAACAAAGGGGGCAAGGCTCGCCCTCTTTCAGTTCTGCACGGTCTTTTTCATAGTTCACGATCAGGCGCTGCTGTTCGTAGATCGCCGTTTTATAATCCAGTAGCGCCTGATAATCATCGTGCAGACTCATGATGGTCATGAGCTCTTTAAATAGTTGTCCTTCCAGGGTTCTAAGGCTTTCCAATTCGTCCTGGCAAGCTTCTTCTTCGCGGAGCAGTTGCCGATATTCTTCGTTTTTTCGGCGGAGCTTTTCCAGCTCACCCAATTGAGCCGACAGGCTTTCGAGTTCCTGATGTACGAGTTCCAGCAATTGGTTTTCCTTCAGCGCATAGTTTTTGGGCATTTGCTGCTTGAGCTGCGATTGGAGCTCATCGATATTGCTCTTATCCTCCTGGAGTCCCTGATCGAGTTGTTGAATTTCCCGTTCTTGCTGAGCAAGATTTTTTTCCAGCTTTTCGCGTTCGGCCTGCATGCTGTTCAGGTCGGTACGGGCTTCTTTCCATTCGCGTATTTGATGAGAGAGCCCAGAGAGATTACCCTGGAGGCGCTCGAGCGATTTATTTTCGGCCAGCCATTTTTTCAGTTGCTCGTATTGTTCTTCCTCCCTTTGTAGGGTATCGGAAGTCAGGATAAAATGTTGATCGATGTTTTCCTGCTCTTTTTGAAGGGTTTGTTGCTCCACCTGCAACTCCCGGACCAGCTTTTGCTGGCGTTCCAGGCTTTTATCGAGTTCACGGACCTTCAGCCAGCGGGGCTCCATCCTGCGAAATTCGTCTCTTTGCTGTACCAGTTCCTGATTTGCTTCGCGGTTAAGGGCAGCAGACTGCTGTTGTCGCTGTTGTAGTTCCAACAGCTGCCGGTCCTGACGGTCCAGTTCATTTTCCGTATGGACAAGGTTGGCCACTCGCTCATCCAGGATGGACAATTCCTGCAGAAAAACCTTGGCCTTCTCATAGTTTTTGAGCAGATCGAAATCCATTTGCAATTCCTTTCGTTCCTCTTCCAGTTGCTGAAGGATAGTGGTCAGGTGATGCTCTTTCTTCTCGAGGGATTCGATTTTTACAAAAATGCCGAGTTGGCTGTTTTTTTCCTCCTGCTGCTGCTTAAAGTCTTTGGATTCTTTTTGGACGGCGTTTAGTTGCTGGCGAACAAGTTCCAGTTCTTCCCTGGTGAGCATCCTGAGCGCCTCCATCTCCATTTTCAGTCGATCCAGCATATCCTTTTCCAGTTTGTGCCGATCAAAAGAAGCCTTGGATAATAGAGAATAGACTTCCGTTCCGGTTATTTTTTCAAGCAATTCGCTTCGCTCCTTTTCATCTGCATCCAAAAAGGCCGCAAAATCTCCCTGGGCCAGAAGCACCGACCTCCTGAAGCGGTCGTAATCGAGGCCGGTGCAGGCCTCCACCTGTTCGTCAACCTCCCTGACTTTTTCTGCAATGATCTCGAATTCGGAGACGGCGGCATTCCATTTACTCAGTTCACGCTTTGGTTCCTGGACACGCCCGTCCAGCTTCCCATGAGAGCGCCAAAGCGACCATTTGGCCTGAAAGACTTGTCCGTTATGCTCAAATTCTACTTCCGCCAGAGCTTCGACGGCTCCGTAAGACAATACTTCCTTGACGTTTTTGTTTCTGGGCATCTTACCATATAAGGCCAGCGTGATCGCATCCAGAATAGTGGATTTCCCGGCGCCCGTCTCACCGATGATCGCAAATAAGCCGGTATGAGCCAGCGGCCGGTCAGCGAAGTCCAGCGCGGAATCGCCTCGCAGTGAGTTGAGGTTCCTTATCGCAATTTTCTTGATCTTCATGCTTGATGCTCTTCTTGTTCTTCCATCCAGTTCATCAGCTCCCGAAAGGTCTGCTCCAATTGTTCCTGTTCAGCCGGCGGTGTTCCGAAGGATTCGCATTTTTTCCGAAAAACATCCATCACTTCCAGGCTATCCAGGTCGGAAAGCAGGGTCTGTTCGGAGAGACTTTTATACGGATGCTGAATGCGGATCTTAAGCAGTTCCAGATCCATGTCTTTGACCAGGTCTCGCAGATGGAGATCCAGCCTTGGGATCATTTCATTGGTTTCTACGATCACTTCCAGCCAGGGGGTTAAGCTTCTTTCCTTGGCTTCAAAACGAAGGAGTTTTTCTTCTATCTCTTCCAGGGATCCCTGTATGGTTTTCAGCCTGCGAAAAACCGGAACGGCCTCAAATCGGATGTTTTGGATGTTCTTTCCGTCGAATTCCAAAATAAACACTCCTTTTTCATCTTTGGTTTCGCTGAAGCTCAAGGGGATCAGACTCCCGCTGTACCGTATGCGGGGATCGCCGCCTATTTCCTGTGCGCGGTGAATATGTCCAAGAGCAACGTAATCAAAAATCGGGGGAAATTGATCGGCCCGAATGTTTTCTTTATCGCCGATATAAATATTGTCCTGTCGGTCACTGGCGGTAGCGCCGCTGGCATACAAATGTCCGGTGGCAATGACCGGTATATTTTCAGGATATTTTCCCGCTACCAGTTCGCCCAATTCAGCATAATGAATGGCCAGCGACCGGCGGATGCGGTCTATCCGGTCCAGGCCTCCTTCTCCCGCGACGGCATAGCTGAGGTCCCGGTCTCTTAAAAAGGGTACGGCAGCGATTACGGCCCTAAGATCGCCCTCTGTCGACCTAACCTCCACCAACTGGTCCTCCCGGTTTTCAGGAATAGCTCCAAACACCCAAAAGTTAAAAGTTTGCAACAATTCTCTGGGTGCTTCCAGCATAGAAGGAGAATCATGATTTCCTCCCGTTACGACCAGATAGCGGCAGGAAGTTTGGATCAGCCGGGTGAGGAACTGATAATACAGCTTCCGGGCCTGGTTAGGGGGGTTGGTGATGTCAAAAATATCACCGGAAATGACGAGTACTTCTATTTTTTCTTCAAGCAACAACTCGAACAACCAGCCCAGGGCCAGCCGATGCTCTTCTTCCCGGTCGCGATAGAGCAGTTTTTGCCCTAAATGCCAGTCGGAAGTATGGAGTACTTTTAGTGTGGAAGTGTTCATGTTTTTGAGTATTCACGCATTCAATTTTTTTCCTGACGGAGGGCGGCATCAAGATCATGCTGCGGGATGACACAACCTGACCATTTACTTTTCATTGATCTGTGTTGCAATAAAATCTATTACCCGCCATTCTGACCAGGTATACGGTTTGCCTTTCCAGGCGAAGCCGACGTGTCCGCCCTGTTTTGGCGTCTCAAGATAAAAATAAGGATGGGAACCGGCAATATCAACCGGCGAACAGGCCGGGGTCAGGATCGGATCGTTTTGGGCGTTGACCAGTAAAGCGGGGACTTTCAGATCGGAGAGGAAGTTTTTTGCGCTGCAGTGCCGGTAAAAATCTTCGACCGTATCGTATCCGCTCAGCGGAGCGGAATAATGGATGTCAAAACCCCGCCATACTTTGATGTTCTCAAAGTGAGACAGGTCAATCTTTCCGGGAAATTGTGCTGCTTTTCGGGTGATCTTTTCCTTCAGGCGTTTAAGGAATTTTTTTTTGTAAATAAAATTACCGGGCTTATCCAGGGTATTAGAGCTTTCTTCCAGGTCACAGGGGGTGGAAAAAGCAATCCCTGCTTTGATGGGGCCGGGTACTTCTTTGCCGTTAACGCCAAGGTATTTCAAGGTGATGTTGCCCCCCATGCTGTAGCCGACAAGGACGATCGCTTCGTAATCTTTCAGCGACAGGGCGTGCCGGATCACCATACCAATGTCTTCAATTTCACCGTGATTATACAAACGGAAGGTTCGGTTCATTTCGCCGCTGCAGGAGCGGCAGTGCCAGGCCAGCACATCCCAGCCCTTTTCCCTGAAAAGCTTGGCCATACCACGGATGTAGGTACGATCGGAATTGCCCTCCAGTCCGTGGGACAGCAGGGCTAATTTCCGGCTGCCGCAATCGATCCAATCAAGATCGAGGAAATCACCATCGTGGAGTTCGAGCCTTTCCCGTTCATAGTGGACATCGATTTTTCTAAAAGTAGACGGCAAAATGGTTTGTAAATGACCATTGAACTGGTGAAGCGGCGGACGTCTATAGGTTGATTTCTTAATGTATGGCATTTATATCTAAAATTTCAAGTGACGGAGTGGTGAAAAAAAGTCTTCGTACTTTTTTATGCAACTAATGAAATTCTTTTTTGAGTATTTTGCCGAAGAAAATATGTGATTTTCTTCGGCAAAACACTCAAAAATAGAATCATTTAAGCCGAACAAATCTACCGGCCATCAGGCGGGAGGAGCAGCTAATTACACAACCCCGTCACTTAATTTACTTTTCTGCGCTAATTTCTTTTTTCTCTGAAACTGTGAAAAACTCTTTTGAAGCACGAGGCGGCGCCAGGGCAGCTGCCTTTTCCCCTTCCGCGATGATGTAATATTCTAAAATTTCTTCAGCTGGAAGTTCAGCGATCCATTGAGCTTCGTGGGCAGCATGGTGTTCTTCTTTCAACATAGGAATGCGCCGAAAGTTGTAATGCGTTCCGGCCCGATAACACAACCAAACCCGATCGGCAGCTTCCACATCCACTATGATCCGGACCTTATCTTCCGCTTTTTTATGATCCACTAAAGTAATGGACGGACTGGCGCGCTGTAATAAGGGGTGCTCTTTCAGGTAGTCGATGCGTTTTCCAAACAACTCTTTCAATCCTATGATCGGACTGCCGTTAGCCAGTACTGTGGTATCGAAATTCTGAACAAAATCTTCATAGCTATAGAGCTTATTAGCGTCTTCGGTAACATAAGGGTCCACGAACGCCCTTAGTGTATCTATGCGGACATATATAGAAGAATCCAGGAAATTCTCTTCCAGTAGGGTTTTCACATGAGCTATATAAATTTTCCGGTAGAGGTCATTTTTCAGGAGTTTAGAGACCAGGGGGCGCTTCTCGTCATTAAAGCCGGTGAAAAGGCTGAATTCCTGCAGGTCTTCTGTTTTCAGGATCTCTTTTTCAGTCAGTAAAGTGAATCCTCCCATAGAAAGATTAAGATCCCAGATAATGGGGTGAAAAAGTCCGAAGCTATCCTGATAGAGGTAGTAATTATGGCTGAAGGCGCCGATATAGCTGTCCAGGTTAACAAAAACATTATTGAAGGCCAGTAGCCAAAGCGTTTGGTCGATATTCAGGACCTGTTCGAGTTCTTCCCCTGTGGCCGAATTCAGCAGCTCGGTCAGGCGGATCAACTCTGCCCATCCGTGATCGGATTTCAATTCATACAAACCCTGATAGCAAAGGGAATCCTGTCCCAAATACATCAACGACGCCTTATCGCCTTCAGGGCAATGAGCCGGTCTTTGCGTATTCCAGATCGGATCGCATTTGAACATAACCCCTTTATGATAGCCGAAATGTTCTTTTAAAAAGACCTTATCCACGTCCTCGGCCGAGGTATACAAGCCCAGGTATTGGTCATTGACGAATACTTTAGCAAAATTTGCTTTAGGAGCGTGCAGGTATTTACCCGCAATTTCGTAGGACAGCACCTCTCTGATAAAGCTGGGATCCCGGAAGCCATTGGCAAGCTTCAGCCGGTCATACCCTTCGGGCAGTTTGTTGTCTTTATGAAATTTAATATTAAGAGGGAGTTTGATCTCCCCTCTTTTCTCCGCCCCATGGAAGGAACTGTTGCCTTTGTAGCGAACGGCCACCTCTTCAAAGAGCTGACTATTGACATAAGCCTTTCCCTGGAGTCTATCCTCCTCCCCGCCTTCTTTCAGGGAATCCAAAATATCCTGCCAGTGGGGTTCTTCAAAATAGACCTTCACTATGGTGATGGAGTCTTTATGGAAAAAATCCTGTGAGAACGCCACTAAAGGCAGTATAAACAGCAGAAATGAACCAATGATTGATCTGCACATAGCTTCTTTTGGTTTGATTAGATGCGGGAAATGTAGAAGAATCAAGGGGTTGTCTCAAACAAAGGGTTTGCAACCTGTTAAGGCAACCTCCCAAAATCCTGCCGGAAAGATTTCCACACACCTATGCATTCAGGGCGGAGTTAAATCCTGACTTACCTGTTTAACTCGGCCAATGTGATTTTATAGGGCTCATACATGTATCTCGGCGGATCGAAATTCACGGTTTTAGCATTTTCCACGAAGAAATAATACTCCAAAGCAGCGCTATCGGAAACCGGTTCGATCGTCACCCCATAGATATCGTCTCCTGCTTTTTCATCGTTGTGATTACCGTCGTCAAAGGCCCTTACTTCTTTGAAAGGCTCCTTGTCGCTGAAGCGATAGAAGACCGATACCTTTTTAGGATAATTTGTCACTTTTGCCTGGATCTGAAATTTTTTAACGAACTCATTAGAATAACGTTCTCTGCGCTTGAATTGTATGTCATCCAATTGAGAAGGCAAAAACAAAAGGTTCGGTTCTTTCTTAAGAAAATCAGCCCTGTCTTCCATAAAGCTGACCAGACCCGGTATTTTACTGGTGCGGCCTACTACAGCATTCAGGCTCTGTTCAAAATCGTCGATCTCGTAGTACTTGTTGGGGTCGTCGATAAAGGCCTGCTGGATTCTATCCTGTAATGCTCTGGCTTCTTTATCGAAATCGTTGTTGATGAATTGATCGTACAGGATGGTTCTCAGATGAGATAAATAGATCTTTTTATACACCTCATTTTTCAGTAGCTGACTAATCAGGGGCTTGCGGCTGTTGTCTTCATGCAGCAGCGGATCCATTTTAGCCAGGGCTTTCACTGAAAGATCAGATCCCAGACCGGTATTTTTCAAACTGCCGAAAGCCAGGTTAAGGTCCCAGATGATGGGAACAAAGCGCCCGTCGCTGTTTTTATACAAATAATAATTTGGGCTGTACTGCCCGGTATAGCTGTCCAGGTTAGCCAGTACGTTATTGTAAGCCAGCATCCATAGTGTTTTATCCACATCCAGGATATCCGCGATATTATCGGGATCATTATTCAGTACATTGATCAATTCAGCGAGCTCATCGTACCCCTCTCCGGAAAGGTCTTCGAAGTTGCCCGCCAGGCAGTTCATCCCCATGTCTTCCTGCAAAGTGCCGAATACTTTTTCCTTACAACCAGCCGGAATGTTTTTGTTTTGTTTGGGTTTGCTGTAATAAAACGCGCCGTTGGAGGAGCCGAAATGATCCTGCAGGAAACGTTCGTCAACGGGTTCAATATTGACGTAAAGTCCCCAGTATTCGTCGTTGATGTACAGCTTTGCGTAATTGGCTTTAGACGCCGGCATGTAGGTGTTGGCCAGATCGTAGGCCAGTACTTCACGGACCATACTCGGATCGCGGACGGCGCTGGATAATTCGATGGCCGTCCGGTCAGCATGCCGCTGGGTGGTGCGGATCATGTCCAGGTCAATGTGCAGGTCATTTCTCAGGGCGCCCGGCTGGAAAGAAGTGCCCATCCAGTAACGCACGCCCACGTCGGAATAATTCCGGCCGTTGACTTCAATATTCGCGATCAACTTATCGTCGCCGTTGTACCTTAAGGAATCAAGCAGGTACCGCCAGTTATCCTGCTCAAATTCAATCCTTACTTCCTGTATGGTTTTGGGATCATAAAAATCGGCGTCCGATTGAGCCTTCGCCAGGATAAAAAACGAGGCCATCAGCAAAATGGAAAGTATGATTTTTTTCATATGAGTAATAAATATTTTAGATACAGCCTTGTAATCAAGTAATTAGAAGCATAGCGCAAGTATAAGAAATATAGTTGATAGTTGTTGGTTGATAGTTGATAGGTCAATTAACTAATTTATCAAAGCCTGTACATGTAAAATAATTTCCACGGTCATCAAAGCGATTAAAGCGAGGCTGAGTATCCTTAGCCAGCGTTTGTTGCCTTTCCGGAAAGCATCGGCCTTTTTCCGGGCCTCCGGATCACGAAATTTAATTTTTCCTATCGAATAGAGATAGAAGTAAATACCAATACCTAAAAATATAAATTCAAGAATTAAACCTGCGTACTCCATGGATCAGTTTTGTATTTCTTCGAAAAAACCGGTTTTTTTATTCTTTTTAACGTTATCCCAGGAAAAATAGCGCCCGTTCATGGCAAGATAAACGCCTGGAGGAAGCACCTGGACAAAAGCCAGGGCGCTGCCCAGATTGAAAAAGCCATCGGAAGACGTACCAAAGGCATAAGGGATCATGGCGCCCGTTAGAACAATAGTTTTGCCTTGAATATTGGCCTGAGCTAAGTAGGCCGCGGTTTCCACCATTTTATCCGTGCCATGCGTAACGATGATCCGTCCCAGATTGGTCCTCCGACAATTATGTGCAATGATGGATCGATCTTCTTCCGTCATCTCCAGGCTGTCGATCATCATAAGGGTTTTGAAGTCAATGTCGAGGATACAACGCCCCCGCTCCATCATCTTAGGAATATGGGTATCCTTGAAGAACAACTTCCCGGAGATATAGTCGTAGTCTTTATCGAACGTCCCGCCTGTTACGAAGATTTGAATCATTGATAAAATAATTGATGTAAAGACAACTGCTGCGCAGCTGCTGTCTTTACCGTTTTTTTCGTTGGCACAAAATAAAAATAGTTTACTTAAGCCTTTGGCTGTAAGTAAACTATTTCCGGAAATGTTTACAGAAGACCATCGGCCGGTGGCCGATGGTCTTAGTACTTATTCTACCTTGAATACGTCGTCCGAGATGCCGGAGTTGATTTCTATGGATTCAACCGTCGTTTTTAAGGGAAACGGCATTAAGCCTGAAATGGTGACGGATTGAGGGAATTTGATCCCTTCCACTTCTTTATAAGCGCCGAAGTCCGTCGTTTGGGTAACGGATTGGCCCATGGCTTCCATGGTTTGTACGGAGCGGAGCTTGAGATAAGTCTGCGCGTCAAAGTATTCGGTGGTTTTGGTTCCATCCCCTTTCGTGATCACCAGCTCGTAGGCTTTTTTACCATCGACATTTTCGTAACCTTTCAATTCGGCCGTAACGCCCATTTCGTCGTATTGCAGCTCCGGGAAAATGATGGCTTGGAATTTCATGGCTTCCGCCTGCTTATCATCTAGTGGCTGTCGGGCGCCCATTTGCACGACAACGCCTTTTTTCCCGTCAAATATCTGTTGCGCCATTACGTTTCCGCCCACGGCGGTGGAAGTGGCCAATTTCCCTCCTTTTTGCTGGGTAGTTACGGTGATGGCCTGCCCCTGAATATTACCGTTCATAACCATGGTCAGGTCATCGACAGCAGCCAGTTGGTCGGCGCCGCCCAGTGCCTTGATGTATTTTTGAATAACATCCTCACCGGTAAGTCCCTCCGGCAGAGCAGCAGTGACGGCCTGTAATTTGGTGCCGTAGACATCGTAAAAGTCTACCTGCCCATCCGCATCAAACTGTTTGATATCTTCGACGACCTCATCTTTATTACCGACCACAAGGATATGTGCCTGTTCCGGACGGATGTACTTTCTAGCGGTTTCTTGCAGATCATCGGCGGTGATCTTTTCCAGGCGCTGCAGGTAAGTAGTGTAATAATCCTTCGGCATTTTATAGCGAGCTATGTTTAGGGCATAAGAAGCTAAGGTTTGTGGGCTTTCCAGGCCCCTGGTAAATGCACCGGCCTGCCTTGCTTTGGCGTCTTTTAATTCTGCTTCCCCAATTTTTTCATCCCTAATCCTATTTAATTCGTAAAGGAATTCGGCAATGGCGCTGTCGGTCACTTCATTCCTGACGCTGGCAAAGGCAGCAAAGTACCCTATATGGGGATCGCGGGCAAGCGTAGAATTAGCACCGTAAGTGTACCCTTTATCTTCCCTTAAGTTTTGAAATAGTCTGCCGGAAAAACCACCTGCTCCCAGTATGCGGTTTAATAGACGACTTTTTAGGTCAAAATCACTTCCGGGCTTCAGATCAATAGGATAAGTAATGTTGATCACCGACTGAACAGCACCTGTCTTATTTACAAAAGCTACTTCTGTTTGCTCCGGCCCCTCAGGAGTGGTGAATCTTTCTTTGGCCAGATCTTTACGCTCCCACTCAGAGAAGTAGGAATCGGCTACATCTCTTGCCTCATCAGGTGTAATATCTCCGATTACGATCAGGTAGGAAAGGTTAGGAAGAAAATACTTTTCATAATATTCTTTACACATATCCACTTTGATGTTTTCTACGGTAGACTCCGTAGTCAGCTCACCGTAAGGATGATCTTTACCATAGCGAAGGACGGTAGCTACATTATTAGCAATATAGTCCGGACTTTCTTTGGAAGCCGCAAGGCCGGATAAGGTTTGCTTTTTTGCTTTTTCGAACTCGTCCTCGGGAAAAGTAGGATTATATAGCACATCTGTCATTATGTCCAGGATGGTTTCCTTATGCCTGGTCAGGCTGGAAGCAAAAAGGCCGTTGGCGTTGGAGGAAAGAGAAGCGCCGATGAAGTCGACGGCCTCGTCAATTTCGGCCTTGGTGCGATTCGTCGTTCCGGTTTTCAGCAATTGTCCGGCCATCTGAGCTACTCCGGCTGCTCCTTCTTCCTGATGCAGGGGCACGTCCACATAAAGTTGAAAAGAGACGCGAGGCAGTTTATGATTTTCGACTACGATAACCTTCAATCCGTTGTCTAGCTCAAACTCGGTGGTTTCTCCGAGCTGCACCTTAGGCGCCGGGCCTGGTTGGGGTGGTTTTTTCCTAAAATCCTCCTGGGCGTGGGCGATAGATAGGGTGAAAAAAGCGATGAGAGAGAATACTATTTTTTTCATTTTAATTTCTTTTTACTTTAATTTGATAAGAGGTGATCGATCAACTATTAAGGCTGTGCGGCCTTCGGCAGATAGTGAAGCACCACGCGATTGTCCTTTACGAAATATTCCTGCGCTACACGCCGAATATCCTCACGGGTTACGTTCATAAACCTTTCCAGTTCGGTGTTGATCAGATTGGCGTCGCCGTAGTACATTTCATAGTTGGCCAGGCTTTCGGCGATGCCTGCCATGGTGGAATTGGAAGAAATAAAATTGGATTCAACCTGGTTGCGTAGTTTCTGAAATTCTTCTTCAGAGATCAGGTTTTCGCGGACTTCGGCAATTTCTTCGTTCATGGCCTCTTCGAGATCCATGACATCTACCCCCACATTAGCTATTCCCACTGCTGCCGACAAACCGGGATCTTCTGTTGGAAAAGGGAGCGCCTGGGCCACCAGCGCCAGCTGCTGCTGGTCTACCAAAGACCGGTTAAATCTGGAGCTTTCCCCCTGCGCCAGCAAAGTAGACAGCATACTGATGGCATAGTAATCATCCGTTCCCTGTTCTGGGGTGCGATAAGCCTGGATGACGGCAGGCAGCTGAATGTTGTCGTAAATGGTGTCGCGAATTTCGCCTTTCAGCGGCGGCTCTACTATATCAGGTCTGTAAACGGGCTTTTTACTTTTGGGGATGGTGCTGAAGTATTTTTCGACCAATGCTTTAGTTTGTTTCACATCAATATCTCCTGCAATGGATAAGATGGCATTATTAGGTACGTAAAAATCCTTGTAAAACTGTTGATAGTCCTTTTCTTCAGCGACATTCAGGTGCTCCATGGAGCCGATTACGGACCAACGATAGGGGTGTCGGGTGAAGGCACGCTTTTGAACTTCTTCTAAAATACTGCCATAGGGTTGGTTATCCACCCGTTGTCTCTTTTCTTCTTTGACCACTTCGCGCTGAGTTTGTATACCTGTTTCGTCGACTTTAGCATGAAGCATGCGTTCGGATTCCAGCCAAAGGCCTAGTTCCAGCTGGTTAGAAGGTAAGATTTCGTAATAGAAAGTTCGGTCAAAGGACGTATTGGCATTTAATGCTCCACCCGCATTTTCGACGTATTTTGCAAACTCTCCCCGCTCGATATTCTCCGAGCCTTCAAACATGAGGTGCTCGAAAAAGTGAGCGAAGCCGGTGCGATTGGGGTCTTCGTTTTTAGAACCCACATGATACATCACAGACACGGCCACAATTGGCGTGGAATTATCCTGATGCAGGATCACTTTGAGGCCATTATCGAGGGTGTATTTCTCGAATTCAATGTTCCGCTGGGCATTCAGCTGGAAAGTTGCAAAAAGCACGACCGCCCAAATGAGATTAATCATTTTCATAGAATGGTAATTTTAATCATTTAAAGAAATTTACAAGGCTGCGCAAACCCGCAGATGCGTGTACGAGGCTTTTGATACCACCTCAAGCACTTTAATGTTAAGAAAAAAGTGATTTATATTTACTTAAACGACACATAACCCATTTTGTAAATTAGTTCGGTAATAAATTACAATAATTTCTGCGCAAGGGCGGCGGACAAGGGACTAATCCGCGAGACTATTAGACAAATTAGAGGAATTGCTGGAGGAAAGATCAGGGGTGATGATGCCAGAGGCTGCCCCGGAGGCATACCGGAACAGCAGCGAGTATGTTTTGTTGGGAGGGGACGCGTCGTCCGGCCTTAAACTACCTTATCCGCACAGTAGGAACTGGCGAATGCATCCGGCTTGGCTTTGAACTCAAAGCCCATACCGAGAATGTAGCCCATGGCTTCTTTCAGCGCCACGTTAGACTGGAAGGACGGATCGGTGTTGATGTCGGCATGGACTTCCAGCGCTACGTTGTAGCGATCCAGCAGATCACACAAACCGTAAGCCACTTCCACTGACTTTGCAACCTCCAGGATCATACGTTCCTTCAACCCCATTCGTTTGTGGCTTCGGTCGTTGCTGATGAACATAAAGCCTCCTTTTTTCTCCCGCAGGAATACGATAACGGTAGCAAATTCCACTACTCCTCCCCTCACCTGAGAATCAGATCCAATACATACTTTGAGCCTGTGACCCGCCTTCTTCTCGCGGATCAAAGTCTTTTCTACGGCGGTCAATATTGGTTCTTCAATACTTTTGCCGTTTAGTCTTCTCCAATTCATTAGTCTGGTTTTTGTTAAAAATAGAAAAATATATGTTCGAATAGGGAAAGGCTGAAAAAATTTAAAAAAAATTAATACTATATTAACAGTATTGTAATTTAGATGCCATGGCCATTTTTTGTCAACGCTTTGCCTGTCTTTTCCATGATTCCTTCTAACTTTGACTTCAACCTCGTTTTGAAAAAAATAATTCCCCATTGGTATGAATAATTTTCTATTTGTTTACGGAACCTTGCTCCACGACATTCAATCTATGATCGCCAACCACCTGCGCACCCATAGCCGGCTGCTGGGCCCCGGGCTGGTAAAAGGTCGCCTTTATGATCTTGGGCGTTACCCGGGGCTCGTCTGGGATCCCAATGCGGATACTATGGTTGCAGGGCAGGTCTTTCAAATGGAAGAGCCGGAAAGCATACTCAAAACGCTGGACGAATACGAAGGTATTACCAACGATTATCTTGTTCAAAGCGAATATCGCCGGGAGCTCATCCCTGTAATATTGAGGCAAAAAGAACTTTATTGCTGGTGTTATCTTTTTGCCGGGGACACCGATGGACTTCCGATCATTGAATCGGGGGATTATTTGAGCTATATCAAAGATAATCCGCGGCATCAGGGGTTTATTGATGCTGTGTAGATGGGAAGGAGGAGGCGCTGATTTCAATGATTATGGTGATTATTAGGATTTTTTGATGAAAAACAACTATTCGATACTTTTTATACTCCTCTTTTGTTCATTCTCCTGTCAGGAACAGGCCCCGCCTGCCAATGCCCTTGTCCATGAGAACAGCCCTTATTTGCTGCAGCATGCGCATAATCCGGTGGATTGGTATCCCTGGAAGGAGGAGGCGCTGAAGAAAGCGGAGCAGGAAGACAAGCTGCTCATCATCAGCATCGGTTATGCAGCTTGCCACTGGTGTCATGTGATGGAGGAGGAATCGTTTCAGGATACGGCGGTGGCTAATCTGATGAACGAACACTTTGTCAGCATCAAAGTAGACCGGGAGGAGCGGCCCGACGTGGATGAGGTATACATGACCGCCTGCCAGATGGGTGGAGGTAGTTGTGGCTGGCCGCTTAATGCGATAGCGCTGCCGGATGGTCGTCCGGTCTGGGCGGGTACTTATTTTCCCAAAAAACAATGGATGGAAATCCTCCGCTATTTTATCGGGATAAAAAACACCAAAGCAGAACAACTTGACCATTACGCCAACCGACTCCTTCAGGGGATAACTTCGGTCGAACAACTTCAGCCTCTGCCGGATCAGCAGGCTGCCTTTTCTGGAGATTCCCTTAACGTTTTTACCGATGCCATTCTGGGCGTCATCGATTTCGAGCGTGGAGGGATCAAGGGCCAACTGAAATTTCCGATGCCCGCGACGTTTGCATTTTTGCTGGAGCAATTGCATGCTTTTGAACAGCCTGAGGCGCTGGAAGCGGTTAATAGTACATTAACCAACATGGCCAAAGGCGGCCTTTACGATCAACTGGGCGGCGGTTTTGCCCGCTATTCCACCGACCCGGAGTGGACGGTCCCTCATTTCGAGAAAATGCTGTACGACAATGCACAACTCGTCAGTTTATATGCACATGCTTATCAGGTTACCCAAAATCCATTTTACGAAGCGGTGATCCGGCAAACCCTTCAATTTATCGAAAGGGAGCTGACTAGCCCGGAAGGAGGCTTTTACTCTTCCATTAATGCAGATAGTGAGGGAGAAGAAGGGCGCTATTATGTATGGCAAAAAAAGGAGGTCGATCAATTGATTACCGATTCGCTAAACAATCAACTTGTCCGGGATTATTTTGGATTGACCGAAGCAGGCAACTGGGAGGAAGGCAAAAATGTGTTGGCCATTCAAAAAAGCATGGCTGAATTGAGCGCTTCCTTTGAGCTGCCGGAAGAAGAAATACGTCATCGCCTGGAGGAATCCAGAAATATTCTTTTCAAAGCTCGCGAAACCCGCGTTCGTCCTTCTTTGGACGACAAAATGCTGACTTCCTGGAATGCCCTGATGATCACTGGCTACCTGGATGCTTTCAGGGCTCTGAGTGAGCCGGCTTATAAAGAACGTGCGATCCGAGCAGCTGTTTTTTTATCGGATCAAATGCTGCAAAAAGAGGGTCGGCTGGATCGCAACTTCAAAGACGGGCAGTCGGGTATTAATGCTTTTCTGGATGATTACGCGCTTACCACGGAGGCTTTTCTGGCCCTGTATGAGCTTACTTTTGATGTGCAATGGCTGAACAAGGCTAAGTTGATGAATCAATATGCAATGAAGCATTTTAAAGATGAGGATGGGCCGGTTTTCTTTTACACTTCAGAACTCGATCCCCCTTTAATTACACGAAAGAAGCAGGTCGAGGACAATGTTATTCCTGCGGCTAATTCGGTTATGGGGCATAACTTGTTGAAGCTGGGATTGCTGCTGTATGATACCAGTCTGATCAATCGCAGCAGGGACATGGTGTTGCAAATGATGGGGTCTGTGGATGCTGAGAAAGATGCGGTATATTTTTCTAATTGGGCCCGGTTGTATCTGCGTCATTTACATTCGCCATATGAGGTGGTGATCATCGGAGCGGATCATGCAGAGAAGCGGGACGCCCTGCTGACTCATTTTTTGCCGAATTGTATTTTTCTAGGTGGAGCGGAGGAAGGCGATCTTGCTTTGTTACAAAACAAAAAGGTGGAGGGGAAGACGATGATCTATGTTTGTAAAGATAAAGTGTGCAAGCTGCCGGTGGAGTCTGTAGGGAAAGCGTTGGAGCTTATTGAATGAGCATTTTTGACCACTGCGGTATTCTGCTAAATCTCCAACTCCTGATCATCATAGATCTTACCATTAACACATCTTACGATTCTGGCTGGAAAGTTCTCTAAGATGCGGTAATCGTGGGTGGCAAAAAACACGGCAGTATTATTCAGTTTAGCCAATTGGCGCATAAGGAGCAGGATATCGTCGGAAGTTTCCGGATCGAGGTTGCCGGTGGGCTCATCGGCGATGATCAATTGTGGGTAATTCAGCAGGGCCCGGGCGATCACGATACGCTGCTGTTCGCCGCCGGATAGCTGATGGGGCATTTTTTTACGGGCGCCGGCGAGGTCGACCTGTTCGAGTACCTCGGCGATTCGTTTTCCGATCTTTTCCGGGCTTTTCCATTCGGTAGCTTTAAGCACGAAATCAAGGTTGTCTTCTACAGAGCGATCGGAGAGCAGGTTAAAATCCTGGAAGACGATGCCCAGCTTACGGCGGAGCTTTGGAATTTCCCGGCGATTCATTTGGGAAAGATCGTAACCGGCGACGATGCCCCTGGCGCCCTGGAACGGCAGGGCGGCGTAAAGGGTTTTTAGCAAGCTGGATTTCCCGCTACCTGTTTTTCCGATCAGGTAGACGAATTCGCCTTTGTTAATGGTGAGATTGACATCCTGGAGGATGAGATGTGTTTTTTGATAAATATTCGCCTTGCTCAGGTGTACGATCGCGTTATCCATTCCCTAGTTTTTCGCAAAAATAATATTTTTATGAACAACTTAGCTTCCCTGCCAACTTCACTTAAGGAATAGCAGGAATGAGTTTTTATTAGAAATCTATTGAAACCAAGCACTATGTCCAGTCTACCCCACAGTCCACTAACTATCGCTATTGTTCAACAGCCTGCGGCCTATTTGGACCTGGAAAGATCGCTGGAGTTGGCGGAAAGGTACGTACGGCAAGCTAAAGCGGAAGGCGCCGGCTTGATCGTATTCGGCGAAACCTGGTTTTGCGGTTATCCTGCCTGGATCGATCATATACCCTCTATAGCCCTTTGGGATTATCCCCCTACCAAGGAGATCTACGGCCGTATGCTGCAAAACGGCGTTACAGTAAAGGGGGAATCCGGTCGGTTTTTGGCTAATTTGGCCCAGGAATATGAACTGATGCTGATCGCCGGCGTTAATGAAGTGGTTGAAAAAGGATACGGTAACGGCTCGATTTTCAATAGTTTGCTCTTTTTTGATAAAAAAGGCAGGTTGATCAACCATCATCGCAAGCTGATGCCTACTTACACGGAGAAATTATTATACGGCATTGGAGACGGACATGGATTGACGGTTGTGGAAACGGCTGCGGGCCGAATCGGCGGATTGATCTGCTGGGAGCATTGGATGCCGCTGAGCAGGCAGGCATTACACTTGCAGAATGAGCACTTGCACATTGCCGTATGGCCTGCTGTAAAGGAGTTGCATCAACTTGCCAGCCGGCATTATGCCTTTGAAGGGCGTTGTTTTGTCATTGCAGCCGGACAGGTATTAAAGGTAAGGGACTTGCCGGACGTTTTTCCCTTACCCGAACACCTGCAAGGAATGCCCGATCAATATGTATTAAACGGCGGAAGCAGCGTTATCGGGCCGGACGGCGCCTATTTGATGGAACCCCAATTCGATAAAGAAGCCTTATTATTTGTTACTATAACAGACTGGCAGCATTTGCTGCGAGAGCGCATGACGCTGGACGTAAGCGGGCATTATCATCGTCCTGATGTCTTTGAGTTCAAAATCAACCATAAACGGGAAGAATGACAACATTTTGACCTTAAAAAAGGATGCAAGACTTCCCGGAGGTGTTTACATTTGTACATTAATCAAAAAACAATAGGTGATAAAAAATGAAAAAGATTGTCATTGTTGCTGTTATGCTGATAGCCGGGGCCATTATTTTGTTAACGACCATTGCTTCGGATGCGAGCACTTATGCTACTTTTGAAGACGCCAAGACCTCCGGCAAGCGCGTCAAGATCGCCGGACAATTGTCAAAGGATAAAGAAATGGTCTACAATCCTGAAAAAGATCCTAACTATTTCAGTTTTTTCATAAAAGACTCCGATGGTGAAGAAAAGAAAGTGATCCTTGCAGCGGCTAAGCCTCAGGACTTTGAGCTGTCAGAACAGATCGTTGTGACCGGTGAGATGAAAGGGGAAGAATTTTACGCAACGGATTTGTTGATGAAATGCCCATCCAAGTATAAGGATGAGGAAATATATATTAAAGGAGAACAGTAAGTAATGGTTTTGACAGGCGGGGCCCCTCCGGACGCCCCACTGGTCAGGAAAATATATTCTTAATGAACGAAATTCAATACATCGGTGAGCATTTATTGCCAGGCAGGCTTGGTCATTTAGCCATTGTGCTGGGGTTTGTCAGTGGTTTGCTGGCAGCTGTCTCGTACTATTTTGCCACCAATCGAAGAGGAACGGTCGAAGAGGCCAACTGGAAGAATCTGGGAAGGGGTGCTTTTGTGGTGCATGGCCTGAGTATTTTTGCAGTTATCGGCATCATCTTTTACATCATGTCCAAGCAGTATTACGAATACCAGTATGTTTGGGCCCATGTGAGTGAAGATCTGCCGTATCAATACATTTTATCGGCTTTCTGGGAAGGACAGGAAGGCAGCTTTTTGTTGTGGTTGTTCTGGCATATTGTGCTGGGCATTATTCTGATGGTAAACGCTAAAAAATGGGAGGCGCCGGTATTATCTGTTTTAGCCCTGGTGCAGGTTTTTATTGTTTCGATGATTCTGGGCGTTTATGTCGGTTTTGGGCCAAATGCGGTCAAATTAGGCAGCAACCCATTGCTATTGCTTCGCGACACGATGAACGCGCCGATTTTTGCTCAGGCGGACTATGTCAGCCAGATCAAAGGAAACGGACTTAATCCGTTGTTGCAGAACTATTGGATGACGATTCATCCGCCTACTCTTTTTCTGGGATTTGCTTCTACTGTCGTTCCATTTTGTTTTGCTATTGCGGGTCTCTGGACAAGGGAGCACAAAGCATGGCTGAAGCCGGCTTTGCCCTGGGCCCTGTTCAGCGGCGCTATTTTGGGATTGGGTATTCTGATGGGCGGCGCATGGGCATATGAAGCTTTAACCTTCGGCGGGTACTGGGCCTGGGATCCTGTGGAAAATATGTCATTGGTGCCCTGGCTGGTGCTGGTAGCCGGCATTCATACTAATCTGATCGCCAAGGCGACCGGACATTCTATACGAACTACCTACATTTTTTACCTTCTCACTTTCATTTTCATCATTTATTCCACCTTTTTGACCCGTTCGGGCATTTTAGGGGACACCTCTGTCCACGCCTTTACGGAGATGGGACTTGAGTGGCAGTTGGTAGCTTTTTTAGGAACTTTTATATTGCTGGGCGCCGGTGTTTTTCTGGCCAGGATGAACGGCGTTAGTTCTCCCCGCACGGAAGAGTCTGCTGCCTCCAAGGAATTCTGGATGTTTATCGGCACGCTGGTGCTGCTTTTTTCAGCAGTGATGATCACGGCATCCACCTCCTTACCCGTATACAATAAAATTGTGCAGTTTTTCAATCCTGTTTATGAAGGGAGGGTAATCACTGATCCGGTGCCGCACTACAACAAATATCAGTTGTGGATTGCAGTTTTCATGGCGGTGTTGTCGGGATTTGCCCAATACCTGAGGTTTAAGGAAAGAAATTGGCAAAAGCACCTGAGTAAGTTTGGAATACACCTGAGTATTGCGCTCGTCATTACGGCCATACTCGGCTGGCTGACTTTGCAGTGGATCGATACAAATCTCTGGCAATACACCGTTTTGTTGTTCGCCGGCTGGTTTACCGTGGTGACCAACATGGATTATATCCTTACTTTCATCAGAGGAAGGTTGAAATTAGCCGGCTCTACTTTTTCCCATATCGGCTTCGGCCTCATGATCGTCGGGATTATTGCTTCCGGCGTCAATAAGCGAGTCATTTCATCAAATCAGTTTATGATGGAAGGCCTCATTCAGAGCACAGGAGATGAAAGCCTGCGCAATAATGTCATGCTGATCAAGGACAATCCCATGATCATGGAAGGGTATAAGGTTACTTATGTCAAAGACTCCATTGAGCAATTCACGCGGACTTATACCATAAACTTCCAGAAGTTGAGTGAAAATGGCGAGGTGGTAGAGGAATTTAATGTCCGTCCCAATATTTTGTACAATAAAGAATTCAAGGAGATCGCGGCTTACAACCCCTCTACCCGCAGGTATCTGCATAAGGACATTTTCACCCATATTTCTGCTTTACCGCAGGTAGAAATGGACTTTGAATATCGCCGTCAGCGGGAAGACAGTCTGAATTACAAATTGTACGAACTGCCTGTGGGTGATCAGGCTATTTTATTTAACGACACTATGACCATCAAGGATCCGGACACCAACCTGGTCTATCAGTACCGCACATTTTTGGTTG
Organism: uncultured Saprospiraceae bacterium; assembly: GCA_964548175.1. Classification (GTDB taxonomy): domain Bacteria; phylum Bacteroidota; class Bacteroidia; order Chitinophagales; family Saprospiraceae; genus JANQPA01. Next base: position 33,401 of record CAZJQS010000032.1, on the reverse strand, counting down.
ACATCAACAAAAACCCCGCTCATCCCGATTATGAGCCGGAGCCGGAAGACCTGGCGGTCAGCGCCAGAATCGGTATTCAACGCCTGGATGAGGATTCTGTTTTTTACGCCGAACCCGTGCTGGTGCTCAGAGGGCAGTTGCTGATCTCCTACCCCGTCCAACTGAATGAGATCATCTCTAAGGTGCGTTTAAATGAGCAGATATTCAACCGGGTTTTCACCCTGGAAGAGGAACTGGCATACGAAACGTTCACCCTTAAAAAGGGATCACAATTTGAATTTAAAGGTCATCAAATACAGTTTGCCGGTTTTAACAGAACCCCGGACTATGATGCCCAGGAAGGAGATATCGCCGTAAGCGCCATTCTTAGTGTTCAGAACGAAGATGGACAGGGCGGAACAGCGCAGCCGGTATTTTTTATTCGCGATAACCGGCCCTACAACATCAAAGCGGAATTGGAGCAAATGGGGTTGCATTTCCGTTTTGTCCGCATCGATCCGGCAAATGACAGCGTAGACATTATGGTAGCCAAGAGTGAACAAACACTGGAATCTATTCCGGTAGAGATTGCTACAGATTCCAAGCGATCTGACTGGATCGTGATGGCGGCCATAGAATTTCCCGGCATCAACCTGTTCTGGCTGGGCAGTTTGCTGATGCTGGTCGGCTTAAGCATTGCAATGTGGCATCGATTATCCAATGGAAGAAGGGAAACCGTGTAGATGAAAGTAATTATTATCGGAGCGGGTAATGTGGGAGGTCATCTGGCTAAGGCTCTGTATGAGGCAAAAGTTGATGTTTTACAATTGTTCAGCAGAGATACGGACAATATAAAGGTTTTGGCAAAGGAAATTGGATCAGAGCCCCTGTCAGATTTGAAGCAGGTAAGTAAAGAAGCGGACGTCTATTTGTTGTCAGTCAGCGATCAGGTCATTGAAGAAGTAGCTAAAAAGCTGTCTAAGGTAATCGGCAAAGAAAAGCTGGTGGCGCATACCTCCGGAGCGACGCCATCAACAGTCTTAAAGCCTTATTTTCAACCATATGGGGTTTTTTATCCGCTTCAAACTTTTTCCAAAGATCAAGAAGTCAACTTCTCGTCTATTCCCTTCTGCATTGACGCCAATGAGCAAGAAGGCACTTTTCTTCTGGAGCAACTGGCGGCTATCTTGAGTGAAAAAGTCTATTTAATCTCAGATGAACAGCGAGCCGTGCTGCATATAGCTGCCGTTTTCATCAATAATTTCACTAATCATTTGGTGGGCATTGGTCAACACATAGCCGAAAAAGAAGGCATGACATTTGATTTGTTGCTGCCACTACTGGAGGAAACGGTGGCTAAATTGAAGCGACTATCGCCGGAAGCCGCTCAGACAGGGCCGGCGAAGCGTGGAGATGAGGCGACTATCGAACGGCATTTAAAGTATTTGGAAAAATATCCGGCTTATCGGGAGGTGTATGAGGTGATGACGCAGAGTATTCGGGATACTAATCGGTAGAACACTGATGGGCGCTGATGGCTACTGGTTTGCGCAAATTTTGCTGATGGTACAATTTTTTTGGATTATAAATAGAATATTATGAGAATCATTGGCTATATCGAACATCCTAGTCTCAAGATCACCGTCTTCAAGATGGATAACCGCTTATCGGTGAAGTTTGAGACGGGCTTGTATGAGCAAACTTACAAGTTTCGCACAGGGCCGGGAATGGAAACGATGGAAGATGTGAAAGAAAAAGTAGATGAAGCTTTACTTCAAGAGGTGGAGGTGCTGTTTGTTCAGATGCATCAGATTAAGAATCAGGCGATGATGAGACATCTGGAAGTAAAAGAGGAAGATGAGTTTGACGAGATCATATAGTGGTCGAAGTGTATTCGGCTATTCTAAAAGCCTTTAAACACGGGATCTCTTTTTTCCAAAAAGGCCCTCAGTCCTTCTTTCAGGTCTTCGCTTTTCAAGCATTCCAGCATACCCTTGATTTCCAGGTTCATGACCTGATTCAGAGGGATTTCCTGAGCTTGCCAGATAACTTTTTTCAATAATTTCATAGAAATCGGAGCGTTATTTGCGCAGCGTTCCGCCCATTCCAGGGCGTGGTCAGACAAGCCGGCGGTGCGGACAACGGCATTGATTATTCCCATATCAGCAGCTTGCTTAGCGGTGATGGTTTTTCCGGTCATCAGGATTTCCATGGCCCGGCGCAGGCCGACCAGGCGAGGGAGGATAAACAAGATGCCGTTCGTTTGGAAGAGGCCTCTTTGAGCTTCGGGGAAAATAAAGTTAGCGTCCTCAGCGGCGATAACCAGGTCACAAGCCAGGGCTACCTCTAGTCCCACCCCAACTGCATAGCCGTTGATAGCGGCGATGACCGGCTTATCAAGAGCGAGCAAGGCTAGGGTGATATTTTGGAAAGTATCAAGATTGTCCCGCTCGCGTGGCTCATCGAAGGGGCGTTCGATGTCTTGCAGGACTTCCTTCAGGTCAGCCCCGGCGGAAAAGTGTTTGCCCCGGGCGTTGAGGATCAAAACCCGAAGGCTGTCATCGCGGTCGAAGGCCTGGATGGCCCTGAGAAGTTCTTCCCGTGTTTGGCGGCGGAAAGCGTTGAGTTTTTCCGGGCGATTGAGGGTAATAGTAGCTATTTGATCATTGGTTTCATAAAGAAGATCGGAAAAGGTCATTTACTGAATGGTTTTTTGAAAAAATTTGAACACCCTTTCGAATTGGCTGTTTCCACTTTGATAAAAACACGAAAAAATATACAATTATGTTCGGATTATTCAAAAAAGACCCCATCAAAAAGCTAGAGAAAGAGTATCAGCAGCTGATGGAAGAAGCGATGTACATTCAGCGCGGAGGTGATATTAAGGCCTATTCGGCTAAGGTAGCGGAAGCGGAAGAAGTGATGAAAAAAATCGAAAAGTTGCAAGAGGAAAAAAAGTGACCCCGTCTATTTTTGTTCTTCAGGACAGTAATCACAACTTCTGTGGCGAGCTGCGTTGTTTTTCTGTCCAATCGTTCACCTTAGCTTTGGGATGTATTCCGGCCTGTAAAAGGATTTCATGGGAATGAATATTCCCTAGACTACTGATCCGCTCCTGGTCCAAAAGGGCAGGTTACATTCCTCTGGATACTTCTGCCACAGGCGGTTCCCGCATGAAAAAGGTTTTGTTGTTTAAATAAAAAATCACGGATCAAGAGGATCGTGAATAGAGGTCAGATCCCTGGCGTCCCCCATCAAGCGCTTCTTGATGCGGCTGAGCGTTTCTGGTGTCATGTGGAGGTAAGAGGCAATCATGTATTCATGTATTGAGGAACCCTGTTCAATAAGGTAGGATGTTCTTTCATGAAAGAAGCAAATCGAGGTATCAGGATCATCGTGCAGCAGGCGGTTGGCCCTTTGAACGGAAAAAACGTAAGCCCGCTCGGCTAGCAAGCGGCCGACATTCTGCCAGGTCGGATAGTCGTCGAAAAGTTGATGGAGGTTGTCACGCGTGATCGTGTGGATCACACTGTCTTCAATGGCTTGAATGGGCCGGATGGAGGGCGTGGAAGTCAAAAAACCGAAGTAATCAGAGACAAATTGACCTTCGGAGAAAAAAAGCATAATCCTTTCTTCCCCGTCTTTCAGATAGAAAAGCTTGAACAAACCGGACTCCACGAAGGATACTTTGTTGCAATACTGACCTTCTCTAAGGTAATAATCCCCTTTTTTGATCTCTTTCCTGATAAAGAGCGGCATTGCCACTTCCCAGTCTTCATCAGAAAAAGCAACTAGACGATGAAGATATTCTTTTAGCATTTTTCTATTGGCGATATGGTTAAATCAAAGACGTCATCTGACTGGCAAATACAACCTCACTTCCTCTTTCCCAAACCCTGCCCCATCCAAATGTCCCATCTTCTGCTTGTCCTGAGAAATGAGATGCATATGCAAAAAGGAATCGTGATGCGTAAAAATGCCCTGATGTTGAGTAGAAAAAAAGCCGACGATCTCCACCCATTCATCCCGCAACTCGTAATTTGTCTGCCCCTGATGGGCTTCCTGGGGTGAGCTCACCTGAGCGCCTTCGGGCAGATCCTGAATATGGATATCGGCATAGTCGACCTTCCCGGACAATTTGAATACAAAAGGGCGTTTGTAATCCTGAGTTTGCTCATCTAGGTATTGTTCCAGTTCATTGATGCTGGTTACTTGTTCGGGTAGCACCAGCTCTTTCCATTCTTGCACCCGTCCGTATACGAAGAAAGGCGCCGAGACCTGATCCGTGACTTCGACACTCATAGCAGAATCAGACAGCACCCGGGATACATAAACCTGGCCGTCATTGATCAGCAGTTCTCCTTTCAGATAGCTTAACGGCCCCAGCCCATAAAGGCCTTCTTTGTCTTGGAGGGTATCGAGTCGGATTACGCCCTGGAGTTCGCCTTTCCACATAACGTTTTTCATGGCGCCGGCTATCCGGACGTCAGGATAAGTTTTTTCTGCAAAAAATTGATCAGAACCAGAAGTGCAGGAAAACGTGATCACAAGCAAAAGGAAAACAAAGATATGTTTCATGATAAGTAACTTATTTTTCTAATCTTCACTCGCCCTGAAGACCCATGCCGTTGCCTCGTCGATTTCATTTCGAAGCATCCAGTTCAACTGAGCAACATGGTGCTGTACATGACGCATATTGTAAAGCAGGATTTCCATCAAAGAAAAGTCCATTGCATCTTTTTCTCCTTCTTCCACAAACCTTTGCCCTAACTGCTCTTCGGTCAGACTGGAAATCAACTGACGGCACTTTTGGCGACAAAAACTAAGATAAGCGATCAATTCCTTTTTGCTGTATAATCTGTCGGGAAAAACATCTCCTATTGCTTCATCCGGCAACTCATTTGGATCCTTAATAGTAAAGGATAAAACGGGGGAAAAGTCTTTTGGAGGAATAGTCAGATAATAATCCAGAAAAATTATGCTGTGAAAAGCAAGGTGGAAAAATTTCCGATCAGACTCAAAATAAGTATCAGGACAGAGTTGAAGGACGTTTTCCAGCATATCCATGCTTGCTCCAAATTGACTCCATAAGCTCCTTTTAATTTGATCGATCATAAGCTGTACTGTTTACATTTTCTCCATCACTACCTCTGCCGCCGCCTCTCCCATTAAACGTTGATCATGCCCTACGCCGGGAACGATGATCAGTTCCCAATTAAAAGGGTAACCTAACTTTTCCGCCATTTCTTTTGCTCGATTAAAGAAAAAAGCTCCTCTGGATAACCTGTGTAATCCTTGCTGGTCAGCGGTTGGAGAGCGGAGAAAGGTCCCGCCGGTTTCTTCGGCATTATCGAGTTCGCCCAAAAGGATAATGAGTTTTTTTTTTCAAAGGCTTGTTGGAGGGAGACTTGTCCCCTGGGTGCGTTTTTAAGACCAAAGGGAAATGCAATATTGCTGTCGGGTAAGGTGTAAAAACTGGCGTTGGACGCGATAATTTTATCCGCCTTTGATTGCGGTGAAAAAAGCGCCATCTTATGCAATATCTGGCCCCCGGCGGAATGGCCGAAAATGGTATAGTGCTGCTGCTGAGCGTTTACGGCCTTAACCGCCAGGTCAAATATCCGGTCAAAGTCGCTGAAAAGCCAGTCGGACGGATGAGGATTTATGGAAAAATGAGGGCCTTCTTCATCCAGTTGTGCGTAGTTCGTATCGTCCACATAAGTCACCTGGTCTAAAATGTTCGATTCATCGACCAGTCCGCACAGATGATAATCATCAAACGTATACATTCTTTCGGGATACATGGGAGAAAGGATGAGCCAGCCGTTTTTTTCTGCTGCGGTGATCCAGCTGTCCCGATAACTGCCGGCGCTCCTGCCTGTGCCGGGAATAACGAGTAACACCCGTGAATCGGGAGTGAAATGTTGTGGTTTATAATAAAAAACGGTGACAGGTTTACTGGTGTCTCCCTTGTTGCCCTCGATTTGAAAGTATCCGGAGCCGGTTTGGATGTCGACCTTATTGAGGGTAAGCTCTTCTTCTTTGATCAGCCCCATGCCGCAATGGGGGCATGTTCCGGGGGAGGAAAAGGTCAGATCGTCACATTCCAGATTACAGGGTGGACAGAGGTAAGCGTTTCTGGTATCCCGGCAGGAGAAAAGACTGAAAATAATGACAAGAAAAAGGAAAAATGCTGGTTTCATGAAGCCATTTTTAAAAAAAACAACAGGACATTTGCTTCGGTTTAAAAAAAACCAACTCATTTCCAAATGGGGCAGCAACACCCATTTTTTATTCCACCCTAAAAACCCTCTTTTCTTTCCCTACGCCCTTTATGGTCAGTGACGTCCACTGCTTCGGCAGTATGGGATTCCTCTGAATGATCCCTTCATCGGAAATATCCAGACCCGCAAATCCGAACAGAATCACTTGCAACATCCCTCCTGCGCCCGTAGCAAAATAAGAGAAATTGGAGGTAGCGGTTTCGGATAATGCCCCAAAGGGCTTTTGCTGATTAGGCACATAGCTTTCCTTGAATAAACGGAAAGCATTGTCAACATCACCCAGGCGGGCATACAAGACGGCAAAAATAGATTTGCCCATGGCAGGCCCGTCTTTCGACAGCTTGGGTTCATAATATTCCAGATCTTTTAAGATCGAGGCTCTGTCATTCACAATGTCCAAAGGATAACTGAGCAGGTTGACATCCGCCTGCTTGATGATCTCTCCGTCGTAAGCGCTGTGCTCCCTGGTCGTGCCGTCGTCAAATTTTAATATGCTGATTTTATCGGACACCTCCTCCCAGGCAGGATCAGGAGATACGTCAATAGCTTGCGCCGCTTTTACGGCGTAGCGCAAAGCGGTGATCGCCGCCCCATTTGTAAAGGCATTATCGTTAACATTAGGCGCAAATTCATTGGCGCCCACTACATTGTTGATGGAATAGCTGCCGTCGTCGTTTTTCGTGGCCCGACTCACCCAAAAATCGGCGACTTCTTTCATAACCGGATAGCCTTTTTCCACCAGCCACTTTTTGTTTTTGGTCACCCGGTAATAATTCCAGAAAGCAATGCCGATGTCAGCAGTAATATGGTGCTCAAAAGGCCCCGTCAACGCAAACGGCGGTGTGGCTTCCTCTCCTGTGTCATCGCTTTCCCAGGGGAACATCGCTCCACGATAACCGTAATTGACGGCTCGTTTTTTGGCGGGCGCCAGCCGGTCAGACCGGTAATTGACCAGCGAACGGGCGATATCTTGATTCAATAGCAATAACGGGGGAAACATCCACAATTCGGTATCCCAAAAAATATGGCCGTTATAGGGTACTTGCAGGGATAAGCCCATAGGCGCAATACTCAAATCGGAATCGCCACGCCCGAAAGCGTACAAATGATAGAGCGCCAGGCGTACATCCTGCTGAGACTCCAGGTCTCCTTCGATAAGGATATCGCCTTCCCATAGTTGCGCCCATTGATCTTCGTGTTGTTCCAGTAAGACATCTCTTGAAGTCAGCAGGTTGAAGATGACCATGCGCTCGGATTCGGATTTGGGGTCGGCGAAATCGGCAGTGGTGCATTCGGCGCCGGTCCAGGCAAATTCCAGGCTTGTTCCTGGTGGAATGTTTTTTTCGAAGGACAGCGTATTTAAGTGGGGGGAAACGACCTCATGGACGAGCTCCGGTCGTTGATTTTCTCTGGAGGAATTGATGTCATGCCAGATGAAGGTAGCCGAGGTGCTGATGAAATGTTTGCCAAAAGGCGTTTCAGCCCTCGATTGCAGAATGGGCATGGTGGTTTCGACATCCCGCAAAACCTGGAAGGAATGTTCCGGAGCAGGATACCGCTCCGGGGTAATGATTTTCCCAACCGCTTTCAGATCGATATCTGTTCTGGCGGATACTTTTATATCAACGTATCCTGTGTAAGGCAGGTGCCGAAGGGCATAGATGGTGCAGGAGATGTTTGCTCTGTCTTTAAAATCGAAAGAAGTAGTGAATGCCGCTTCTTTCATATCTATGGTCTGCCGCCAGTTGCTGATGTTGTCTTCCGTTATCTTCTCCCCATCGATGTAGACGTCCAGATTTCCGAAATCCATGCCGTGCACTACCTGGCTTACTTTCAGGACAGGATCTACATCGTAGACATTATTCAGCACGGTATGCTGCACCTGAAACGGTTTGGGGGAGGTCAACATTCCGATCCTTCCATTAGCAACGGTAATTCCAGTATAGCCCTCTTTTTGGGTGGTGGAAATATGCCAACCATCATTTTGGGCGGATAATAGATAGGAGGTGGCTACAAAAACATAGATTAGAAGACTTTTCATTTAATTTTTTTGTTTAAATATAACACAGGTAATTTATATCTTCAAACGCACCGTTTATTCAATGAACTTTTATGCTTAGATTAAAATCGCTTCGCTACTTACTTAAAATACATTAGATATGGGATTTCTGAATAAGCTAAAATGGGTCTTAGGGGTATTATTGGTTTTCTTTTTAATTCTGGCAACGAATTTAATTGACAGAGACAATTTCAGGAGGGTTAAGGACAGTATCGTCACTATTTACGAAGACCGCCTGGTTGCCAATGACTTGATATATGAGCTTTCTCTTTTGATACATAAAAAGGAGTTAGCTATCGCTTCGTCGGATAACGACTTTTTTGAGGGACCGAATGAGAGGGTCAATGAGAAAATAGATATTATGATAGAAAAATATCTGACTACAAAATTAACGGACAGAGAGGCCAGGATATTCGGTTTGCTGCAGGTCGATCTGAATAATTTGTATAAAATTGAAGCTGCTGCTGATTTGGACATCAATGCTTACCAAGACCAGTTATCGATCATCAAGGACAATCTATACGAGCTTTCAAAAATTCAGCTGGAAGAAGGCAAGAATCAAATGCTCATCAGTAAAGAAGCATTCAAGGATGTCGAGCTGTTTACACGCTTAGAGATCTATTTACTGATTTTTCTGGCGATCATCATACAGGTCATTATTCTTTACAAGCCGAGATAAGAAAGTAACCTCAATATGAGTTAACCCGTTTTTGAGTTTTTTGCCGAAGAAAATCTGTGATTTTCTTCGGCAAAAAACTCAAAAAAGAATCTTACTGTCGGCAGGCAGGCAAGTACAATGACTGTTTACACAACTCCATACGGCATACACTCTACGCTAATCTATAAAACTAACCTTGCCGTTGTCCATATCGTACAGGGCGCCGATGATTTTTATTTCTCCATTCTTCTCCATCTCCTTCAGAATGGGACTATCCGTCCTAATCTTTTCTATAGTATTGATCACGTTATTTTCACTGACAAGATGCAGAAATTCTTTGTCCTTTGAGCTTCTATCGCCTTCATAAGCTACCTCATCGACTGCGGGCCTGATCTTGGTCAGCATGGCGGTAATGTTGCCCAGTTCGACATCATTAATGGCTGCCTTTACGGCGCCGCAGTTCTCATGTCCCATCACCAGGATCAACTTAGCACCTGCAACCTTACAAGCAGATTACATGCTCCCCAGAATATCCACATTGGCGAAATTCCCTGCTACTCTCGCCACAAAAACGTCTCCTATCCCCCTGTCGAATACATCTTCGACCGGCACCCTGCTATCTACACAGGAGAGGACGATGGCCTTGGGAAATTGGGCATTTGTACTTTTTCTGACTTGCTCAGAGTGGTTACGGGCGGTCAGGTCATTTCTCATAAAGCGGTCGTTCCCTTCTTTGAAAGATTGAATGACCATATCCGGCGTAAGTGCATCTTATTCTTCTTTCGTTAAAACGTCTTCTACTAAGCCTATGACTTCTTCTTGTGGCGCCGTTGTTGATTCGGCTTCTTCGTTTTCAGGTAGTTGATTGCAGCTCAAAAAAACAGGAAGTACTAAAATGGCGAACAGGATTTTTTTTACCTCTTTCATGATGCTCATTATTTTAAGTTTTCTAATGCTATCCAACAGGATAAAACAGACTTAAATATCTAACATCACATGCCATTTCCGGTTTGCGAAAAATCTATTCAACAGGTATTTTAAGCATATGAATAGTGGCTGACTTTCGAGCGATTATGTTTTATACTTTGTTTCAGCCAGTTTTTCCCTGTACTTTTTCTCCAACACACTCGCAAAAGAGGCTTTGTCGCTCCGTAGTAATTCCATTTCTTCTCCATTTTCGATGGTGGGATGAATATCTCTGAGATATTGATCACTCCAAAACGCCAGTTCCACAAGTAAAGGTGCCAGAGCCAGCCCCATATCGGTCAGGAGATAAAGGTTCGTCTTTTTATTGTCAGGTCGCTTGGTTTTTATGATGACTCCTAATTCTTCCAGCAGTTTGAGCTTATTCGAAAGTATATTGGTGGCAATGGCTTCGTCACTCTCCGTAAAGTCTTTAAAAGTTTCCTTCCCCTCTATTAACATCTGTTTTATGATTACCAGCATCCACTTGTCCCCTAAAACATCAAGGGCTGAAGTAAACGGACAATCACATCTGAATTCCTGTCGCATAGGTTAACGCTAAGTTAAATTTTACTTGCAAAGCGAAAGCTTTTTCAAAATTACTTGCTTTTTGCAAGTATTGTCGTATTTTTGCTTGCATATCAAAAGTAAAAAATTTTCAGGCATGAGACAAGCCATTATAATGTTTCTCATTACAGGTTTAATCGCTTCCTGTAATTCAGTTAGAAAAACAAGTGATAATCAACAATCAAAAATTTCAACAATGAGCAAAAAAGAAATCGTAGGCACTTTCCTGGGCGCCGTCCTTCAAAATGACACCACAACCATGCGTGAATTGGCAAATGCCGACTACATTCAGCACAATCCATTTATCCCAACAGGGCTGGAACCTTTCATTCAAATGCTGCCTGTTCTGCAAGAAAATGGCACCACTGCCGAGAATGTCAGGATGTTCCAGGATGGCAATTATGTCTTTATGCATAATATCTGGAGAAATGCCAAGCCTTTTGGGGCAGATGAGATGGTCTCTTTCGATATTATCCGTTTAGATGAGAACGGTAAAGTTGCCGAACATTGGGATGGGATGACCGCTCTTGTCAAAGAAACCGCCAACGGAAGAACACAAACAGATGGCCCTGCCGTGGCAACTGACTTGGATAAAACAGCGGAAAATAAGGTATTGGCAAAGGCTTTAGTAGAAGATATTCTGATGGGTAAAAACCCGAACAAGATTACGGACTACATCAGTGCCGAACAGTACCATCAGCATAATCCTGATATCAAGGACGGATTGTCGGGAATCATTGAGGCGGTGGAATACCTCACTTCACAAAACAACATGTTTAAATACACTAAAATTCATAAAGTCCTGGGCGAAGGAAATTTTGTGCTTACTGTAAGTGAAGGACAATGGAACGGAACCAGCAATGTATTTTACGACTTGTTTCGCTTTGAAAATGGAAAAGCAGTGGAGCATTGGGATGTTATTCAGCCTATCCCGACCGAAGGTTTAGCGAATGATAATGGGATGTTTGAGTTTTAAAAAGAAAAATCATAAAAAACCCTTTATATAAAGGCAATTGAGGCTGGCTCAAAAGCATCCTGCGGGTTTTCGCAGCCAAATAAATTTCTTTTTTAGCGGTATTTTAAGCGTAAAAATAAAATTTTTGCGCTTAAAATGCCGCTAAAAAATATATTATTAGCCGCGAAAAAAGGCTGTAGGCTGTAGGTCTTTTGAGACAGCCTCATCATCTTTAAATATCTTTGCGTAATCACTTATCCTGTATTGAAACCACAAAGGCTCGCATCTCTTCCCTATGCTCCGTTCCCACTACCACATGCAATCCGCCCAAAAATGCCATACCCAAATAGCTGGCTGTCTCGGAAAAGGGCAGCCAAAAAACCTCGCCTAAGTGATTGCCGATCGAACAGCTAATGCCGGCCATCTTCTTGCCCCTCAGCTTACGACCCAGATCTTTTTCAATGGTCAACAAATCCGTTATGCGGTCGAAAAAGACTTTCATGATTCCACTCATCGCGTACCAATAGACTGGAGTAGCGAAAACAAATACGTCATACTCCTCGATCAGCCTGCTCATCAAGGGAAGAAAATCGTCGCCCCTGTTCTTATGCTCGTAGTCAAAATAGGAAAAGTCATAGTCGTTCAGATCCACGAAATCCCAGCCGGATAGCTGCTGCAAATCTTTTACCATCTGAAGCGTAGCTCCTTCCTGCCTGGCGCTGCCTAGTATGATCACTGCTTTCATATCACTTCCTAAAATCAGGGACGATTCGTATTTACCGTTGAAGTTCCAAAATCAAAGTTGCATAGGGCCCTACCTCCAAAGAAGAAAGCTCCTTCACCTTTCCCCCCGTCATCACGTTATTCGCACTTTCATAGCCCTGCAGGTCCTTTTTGAAGCGGTTAGTGGATACCTTTGCGGATTGGCCATGGGTATTCACCACCACCATGATCTTTTGCTGGTCATCGTAGCGAAAGTACACATAAATGCCGTTTTCGGGAATGTATTGTTTCAGTTTTCCATACTGCAAAGCGGGGGTGTTTTTCCGATAGTTGGCCAGTTTTTTCAGATACTCATAAGCCTCCTGCTCGTTGGCTTCATGGAAAGCAGGATTGAATTTATAGACCGGATCCTCCTTCCAGCCACCGGGAAAGTCCTTCCGGCCGGCCTCCCCGAAAGCGCCGCCCACTCCGGATAACAGTATCTCCGTACCATAATAGATCATAGGCACTCCGCGCATGGTCAAAAGCATCGATATTCCGCTCTTGAATTTCTCTATATCACCATTTAGTACCGAAAATATCCTGGGCAGGTCATGATTGTCAAGAAAAAGGACGTTTCGGTAAGGGTTTTCGTATAGAAAGTCCTTGGCCAGAGTATAATAGATCTTCATAACCCCTTCTGTCCAGCCCATCTCTCTGGTGAGGGCATCGGTCATGGCGTAGTACATCTGAAAGTCTGTAACGCCAGGCAAATGAGAATTGTAGCCTTCACGCAGATGGTTGTTTTGGGTGAATTGGGCCTGTATGGGATGCCCATGCACCCAGGTTTCGCCGAAAAAGGACAGTTGCGGATACTCCTCCTTCAGCCGCTTGCCCAGGTCAGCCATAAAGTCCTGATCGGAATAAGCGTAAGTGTCAATGCGCAACCCGTCCAGGTTTGCATACTCGATCCACCAGATGGTATTTTGTATCAGGTAATTGGCCAGCAAAGGATGCCGCTGATTCAGATCGGGCATATGCTTGTCAAACCAGCCGTTGGCAAACTGCTCCTTGTCGGCTTCGGCCACATAGGGATCCATGAGCGTAGGCGCCCGATAGGTCGTTTTGGTATATTCGTCAAACTGATGGATCCAATCAGTAGCCGGCAAATCCTGAATGAACCAGTGCTTGTCCCCTACGTGATTGTATATGACGTCTTTGATGACTTTGATGCCTCGTTCGTGACACAGATTGACCAGGGTCAGGTATTGTTCATTACTGCCTAGCCGCTTGTCGACCAGATAATGATCCGTCAGGGCATAACCGTGATAAGACTCATAGGGCTGATCGTTTTCTAAAACCGGATTCAACCAGATAGCTGTCACGCCGAGTTCTTCCAGATAGTCCATATGCTCCATCAGTCCGATCAGATCGCCGCCGTGGCGGAAAAAGGTCTTCTCCCGGTTGATGCCCCACTGGTTCATATCGTCAAAACTGTCGTTGGATGGGTCGCCGTTAGCAAAGCGATCGGGCATAATGAGATAGATAAAATCTTTTGCATCCACTCCCTTTCGTTCAGCAGCACCTTCCCTTCTGTTTTTCAGAGAAAAAGTATAAGTCCGGCGGCCACTATCATTTTCCAAAACAATTTCCATCGAGCCGGCTTTAGCGTAAGATTGGATTTCCAGGTCGACAAACAAATAGTTAGGATTCTCCACCCGGTGGATATCCTTCAATTGAACCCCAGGATAATCTATGGTCACTTTAGATCCGGAAATATTTTCGTCATGGATCAACACCTGCACCAGAGGCGATTTCATGCCGGTCCACCAAAAGGGCGGCTCCACGTGGACCTTCTCGACTGCATCGCCGTCGGCTTTCACAAAATGGTATTCCGGCTCTTCCAGGCCCAGCGGCAGCTTCTGATCCGGATCGGCATTGTAAAGGCTATCGGGGTAGCCCTGGCCTAACAGGTTGCCGGCCGCCAGGCAGGCAAACAAAAAAAGTATTGTTCTGAATGACATCTAGCTTTATTTAAAAAAGACAGCTAAAAAAAATATTTGGCTGCAAAAAACCACCTGCCCGCAGGAAGGCCACGGGGCTTTTGAGGCTGCCTCAAAATAACCTTCAATTTAGGCTTCTACAGCCTTATCATCCTTATCATCCACCCTAAATGTAAACAGGGCCGCCAGTATAAAAGAAGCTCCTCCCAATACCATCGCATAGACCGCTTGCTCATTAAAAAAGGTAGCCAGTAAAAAACCAAGGATGGAAGCCGCCACGATCTGTGGAAGTACGATGAAAAAGTTGAATACCCCCATGTAATAGCCCATCTTATCTGAAGGTAAAGATCCTGTCAGAATAGCATAAGGCATAGACAAAATACTGGCCCAGGCAAAACCAACACCGACCATGGAAAGGATCAGCAGATTAGGATCTTTGATGAATAAGACCGACAATAATCCCGCAGCCCCTAATAACAAACAGATCACATGCGTCCAGATGCGACTGGTCTTTTTGGCGAAAACGGGCAGCAGGAAAGCCACCAACGCCGCTATGCCATTGTATACAGCGAAACAAAAGCCCACCCAATCGGCGCCTTCATTGTATAAGGCGGAAGTCGTATCGGATGAACCATAAATGTGGCTGGTAACAGCAGCAGTGGTGTAGATCCACATAGAAAACAAGGCAAACCAGGAAAAAAACTGCACCACGGCCAATTGTTTCATTGTCGCCGGCATAGTCTGAAGATCGTTCATGATCGTCACAAAACCGTTACCATATTTTTTTCGCTGCTGCAAGATTCCGGAGATCATGAATAAGGCCCCAAAAATGATCAGAGCCATTCCAAGAATGGCCACCTCTCCTTCTACCTTTACTATCTGCAACAACCAGAAAGTCAAAGCCGCACCTACCACCAGTATGATGGCCCCCAGCCGGGCTTGTTTGCGGCCGTTCGCCGCATATTGTTCATCCGTTTCAAAAGCAATCTTAAATTCTTCCTTCTCGGCATTGTCCTCAAAAGTGGCCATTTCTTCAGGGGAATACTCCCTTGATAAGAACACTGTCCATAAAACCGCCAGAAAAAATATGACCGCCCCGATATAAAAAGACCACTTTACCGAATCCGGGATGATGCCCTCAGCCGCCGTATTGCTGACGCCAAGCCAGTTGGTGAACATATAGGGCAAAGCCGAAGCCACTACCGCTCCTAGGCCAATAAAGAAACTTTGCATAGCAAACCCGGCTGTACGTTGTTCTGAGGGCAGATTATCCCCCACAAAGGCCCGGAAAGGCTCCATGGAAATGTTAATGGAAGAATCCATGATCCAGAGCGTGCCGACTGCAATCCATAAGCTTGGAGAATTCGGCATGATGAAAAGGGAAATGGAAGCCAGTATGGCGCCTAACAAAAAGAAAGGCCGCCTTCTACCCAGACCGTTGATCCAGGTCCGGTCACTGAAATACCCTATGATGGGCTGGACGATCAAACCGGTGAGCGGCGCCGCCAGCCAATATACAGCTAGCTTGCTGGTGTCACCTCCTAAAGTTTCAAATATTCGACTTACATTGGCGTTTTGCAATGCAAATCCGAACTGAATTCCGAGAAACCCAAAACTCATATTCCATATCTGCCAGAAGGATAGCCGTGGTTTCGGCCTTAATTGCACAGCATCCGTCAGACCGGCGCTAATTTCTGCTTGTTTCATAATTACTTTGGTTTGGCTAAATTTTTTTTGATAGATGAACCATCTGCACGGAGGAGAATGGCTTATCTATCAAACCTCATGTTGGTGTCGATTTTACACAAAGTAAAATAAAAAATGCAATTTCAAAAACGAAATTTGGAAAACCACCTTAATGTTAATATAAGTTTGAACAAAATAATGGATTTTCCATTTTTTTAACAAAAATGAAAAAGAGGAGGCAAGAGATGGTCTCAACAGCATCATGCTCGCCGACAGGCAGGCGGGAAGTCCCTAGGCTTTTTGAGGCATCCTCACTGTTTCCTCTAACAAATATTTCCTAAATTTGAAGAAAACATTCCTATTTGTTGGGTACTATCAGGTTCAAATCGACACTAAATGGCAGAACAAATAATAAGCGACGAGCTGATCATTGAAAAGATCAGCTCAGGAGGCTTGGAGCGTAAAGCGGCGCTGGGCAGTTTTTTCAAAAGAGAAAAGCTTTGGAATACAGTGATCCAGCAGGTCATCAAACTGGGCGGCTCCGCTGGTGAAGCAGAGGATGTCTTTCAGGAAGCCGTCATCATTTTTGACCGAAACATCCGGGCCGGGAAGTTCAAAGGACAGAGTAATCTGGATACTTACTTTGTAGGGATTGCCAAATGGTACTGGATCGCTCAAAGAAGAAAAAAAGGCAAAGAAACCGAACTGAACCCGGAGTTCCACGACAGTCAGCTCGACAGTCACGAGCACCTGGTTTTTGAAAAAGACCGAAAAAACTTACTGAATCAAGCGCTGAAGCAGCTCGGCGATCGCTGCAGACTTATTCTCAAACTATGGGCACAAAACTTTAGCATGAAGGAAATTGCATTCCAGGTGGATTTTTTCAAAAACGACCAACCCGATGAGATTCGGGCCAAAAAAGAAGCCTACCGCTGCCGCAAAAGGCTGAGCGAGTTCGTCAAAAGCCAGCCACAGCTCTTAGCGTCCCTCAATGCTTTCCGTTAAATTAAACATTACTATGGAACAAGATCCAATTTTCAATAAAATAGAGGCTTACCTGGATGAACGCTTGCCGGATACAGAACGCCAGACTTTCGAGCAGGAAATCGCTCAAAATCCCGAACTGGCCACGCAAGTGGAACTCCAGCGTTTCGAACGGGACGCCATGGAAGTTCTCGTAGAAGAGGACCTGCGCGATGAAATGAAAGTCTGGAAACAGCAAATGCTCAATACCTATTCCGCTCCCAGGGAAGCTCAAACCCGCAAGCTCCGCATCAGAAGAATACGCATACTGGCCATCGCCGCCAGCTTATTGATTATTCTGACTGCCGGAGCGTTGTACTGGTTCGGCCCATTCTCTGATAGCTCCCAGGCTGTTGCCGATAATAGGCAGGATACGCCGCCACCTAGCGAAATCCCCCAAACCCCGGCCGAAGAAGAACAGCAAAAAGAAAACCAGCCGATCGCACAACTGACTGACCCCCAGAAAAAGGGAGAGGAAGAAACAGAAACACAGGAAACCGTAGCCGAACAGAAAACGGAACCCAAGGAACAAGAACCTACCGAACCGCAAACCATCGCTCCGAATATTCAAAAGGCCCCACAGGTAGCGACCCAAAACAGTACTCTGGAGTTGGCTCAGGACTATTTCGATGACCAGTTTCTTAAGCGCCAACAAATTGCTGATAACGAAGCGCTCGCTAAATTGATCGAAGCCTACAATAATCGTAATTACCAGCAAGCCGTCAGCCTTGCGGCAGAGGTCAAAGACCCTTACCCCCTGGCTCAGGAATTTCTCGGTGCTGCTTATTTTCAACTCAGTCAATTCGACAGGGCTCAGCGAACTTTCGGCAACCTCATGCGCCTGAGCGCCGGCGATACGGGCCTCCAGCAAAGAACAGAGTGGAACCTCCTCCTAACCTACCTCGCCCAGGATCAAACGAATTATGCAGAGTTCGATCGATTATTAAACAGGATCAGCGGTAATGAAAGCCACCTGTTCTTCGATGAAGCAGATGCGCTGAAAGAAAAATTATACTGAAATTGTCGGTTGTCGGTTATGGGTAGGCTACAATCAACCCATAACCCATAACCCATAACCCAAAACTCAAAACCCATAACCCTCCTTACTTATTTGACAGCACCAGGTAATCCCACGGCCCCATCGACATATTCATCTCGGCGCCAACTGTAACGGTACTATTCGCAAAGACGTTGGTATACTCGCCCGCCACAGCTCCCGTTTGCAAGGAATAATCCTGAGGATCATCACTTAAATTAAGCACGACGATAACTTTGTCGTCTCCGTTTTCGCGATAAAAAGCGTAGATGCTCTCCTCCCGGTCAGATGCGAATTTGATGCGCGGGGCGCCCCATTTACCGTTCCAAAGGGCAGAGTTGCGCTCTTTTAATTCAGAAAGCGTGGTGTAAAATTCCTGCTTAGGAAAATCACCCCAATCAATGAGATCTTTTTCAAAAAACTCCAGCGCCTTATCCAGGCCGGCTTCCTGCCCGCTGTAGATCAATGGCATCCCCTCCAAGGTGAAGGTTAGCACCGCCATGGCGTCGGCGGCATCTCCCATTCTCTCTTCAACCGTACCGTTCCAGGAGTTTTCGTCATGGTTGGTGATGAACTGCATACAATAGCCGGTATTGAAAGAATCCCGCTGCATAGCATACCATTCATCAATAACAGAAATCTTTTCTTTTCCCTGAGCGATCTCATTCAGTTTGTGATGGAGCTTCCAGGCGTAAGTCGCATCGAACAGGTTCTCGTTTGCCCGGTGAGCATATTTATCTGCTTCGGCCAGAAGGAAAACATCCGGCTTAATTTCCCTTAATCGGGGCAGGGTTTGCTGCCAGTAATCCAGTGGAATATCCCAGGCGGCATCCTGGCGGAAGCCGTCGACGTTGACCTCTTCCAGCCAATAGATCATATCCTGCGTCATTTGCTCACGCATGGCCTCATTGCTGAAGTCCAGGTCAGCTACGTCAGTCCAGCCCATAGACTCGCCTTCGTCATTGAGGGGATCGGTGATATCCCCTTCCGCATTTTTAAGATACCAGTCGGGATGCTCTTCTATCCAGGCATGATCCCATCCCGTATGACCAGGCACCCAGTCGAGGATCACGCGCATACCCAATCCGTGGGTTTGATCTACCAGTTCCTGAAAATCTTCCAGGGTCCCGAATTCAGGATTGATACCCCGGTAATCAGCAACAGCATAATAGCTTCCCAAAGTACCTTTTCGATTCGCTTCACTGATCGGATGGATCGGCATGAACCACAGAATATCCACTCCCATTTCTTTCAGGCGAGGCAGATGCTCGGCAAAAGCATCAAAGGTGCCTTCAGGAGTATATTGGCGAACATTCACCTCGTAGATGACGTCCTCCTTCTCCCAGTCGAGATCAGTTTGGGCAACCTGTTGCTGTTCACTCCCTCCGACTTCGGTGGTAGTTGTATTTTGTTTACAGGAAAGAACTATAAGGAAGAGCATCAACTGGAGATAAAAAGAAAAATTGTTGTACTTCATTTTTATGAATTTAAGTTTCAAACATTACCAGAACAGGGATTGCATACCGCGGGCGGAGCCTACGGTATTAGAAAATTTCATTCTCTTGTAAACCCAAACTGCTCTTTCGTCGGCTTACTATACAACCGGATAGCCTTCGCAAAATTATTGTTTCGTCCGTAAGCCTTTGTGCCCACCCATGACCATTCATCCATAGCCCCATTCATCCCCTGCAGATTGAACTCCATATCCTCAGAATCGATCACATTATCCAGTTTAAGAAAAGGCCCGTAAGGACCTTCCCGCAAAAACCAGGAGCCCTGCCCGATATCTTCCGACCAACGTCCGTTCTTGAACGTTCCGTCAGGATAGAACATGAACCAACGCCCCATATTAGCATAGCTTTTAGCTGAGTCGACCGGCGAGATCAGGTAATATTCGAACATCCAGACGTCCTTTCCAGGTCCGTAGCTGGTCGTCAGCGCCTGGATTTCCCGTCCAAATCTCTCGGCATCCGGCGCCACCGGTGGCGCCGCCGAGCCGGTATACTGCTGAGCAGCGGGTTCCTGTCCACCATTTTCACATGCCCAAAAGGCAGCCATTATCATCATTAAAAAAAAGATCCTTCTCATGATTATTGTTATTTTTAATTTTATTTAAATCTAGTGTTTCCACCTTGGCAAGGCGGTTACTTTCCAACTTGCCTTTCAGCAAAATAAAATAAATTTTTTTTCACTATTAAATAAACCTTTGACTTTTACCAAAGTCTAAGCAATAAGCCACCCCGTTTTTTCATCTTAAATCAACAGCGTATGGACAGAAGAGCTACCTTGAACTTGCTTATGGGTAGAAAACGAGAGCAAACTCCACCCCCCTTTGAGTTCAATAACCAAAATGCGGGTCTCTCTCCTTATCAGGGGATCTGGACAGCGGAACAAGCTGCTCACCTGCTTCGACGAACTACCTTCGGTCCAGATCGGGCATTGATCGCTCAGTCTGTAAACATGGGACTGGACGCCACGATTGACGCCTTGTTCCGGGAAGCTCCTTTGCCCGATCCTCCCGTAAATGATTATTTCGAAAACGACCCCAATGTCCCTGTCGGCCAAACCTGGATCAACGCTCCCAACTCCACGACGGTCAACCTGCGCGGGTATCGCCAGCGAAGCCTGCGCGCCTGGACGGTGGGGCTGTTGCTCGACGAAAGCATGTCCATCCGGGAAAAACTGACGCTCTTTTGGCATAATCATTTCGCCATCAACAACATCAACGAACCCAGATTTTTGTATCGGTATATCTCCACCTTACGGCAAAATGCCTGGGGCAATTTCCGCGAGCTGGTCAAAGCCGTCACCATCGACCCGAGTATGCTGCGCTTCCTCAACGGCCGCCAGAATTCGCTGCAAGCACCCAACGAAAACTATGCCCGCGAACTGCTCGAACTTTTTACCATCGGTAAAGGCGCCGCTGCCGGCCCTGGTGATTATACTACTTTTACAGAAGAGGACGTCCGGGAAATCGCCCGCGCCCTGACCGGCTGGGTGGATACCGGCTTTGCCGGCAGAGATACTGAAGTGCCTGTAGGCGCCGTTTTTGTCTCCAGGCGCCACGACAAAGGCGACAAACAGTTGTCGCATCGCTTTAACGCCGAGATCATCCCAAATATGGAAGATCAGGAATACGCTCATGTAGTGGATATCATTTTCAAGCAGGAAGAGGTCGCCCGGTTCATCTGCAGAAAAATGTATCGCTGGTTTGTCTTTTACCAGATCGATGAGGCAACTGAAGCTAACGTCATCGAGCCGATGGCCAATCTTCTTATTGAGCATAATTACGAAATCCTGCCGACTCTTCAAGCTTTGCTGAAAAGCGAACACTTTTTCGATGTTGCCCTGCGCGGAGCTATGATCAAAAACCCACTGGACTTCACCATTTCCGTTTTTAAGCAATTGGAGTTCGTTTTTCCCCAGGACCTGAGGAGACGCTATCAAGCGTGGTTCACTATTCACCAATTAAGTACGCTTCAACAGATGGAATACTTTAACCCGCCGGACGTAGCAGGCTGGAAGGCTTATTACCAGGAACCCCTATACTACCGCACCTGGATCAATGCTACGACCTTTCCGGTGCGCATGGACCTCACCGACGCCGCCACGACGGCCGGTTTCCGAATCAGAGGTTATCGCTTAATGTTCCCTGGTGTAGACTTCATCAACTCTTTATCCAACCCTTCCGATCCCAATGAACTGATCAATGAACTGGCCCACCTGCACTTGCCTATGCCCATTACAGAAAGTCAGATAAAAGCGCTAAAGGAAGTTTTGATCCCGGGTCTGCCCGACTTTGAATGGACAGTGGAATACCTTCAGTACCTGGAAAAACCGGATGATGAGAATTTAAAAAATGTGATAGATACCAAAGTAAGGCTGTTGTTCAAGACCTTATTCAATATGGCAGAATTTAACCTAATCTAAAACCCCGGGAGTGACAGGGCGCCAGATGCGCCGCCGTCAACTACGGTTAAATCAATCTAATAATGAAAAGAAGACATTTCCTAAAATACAGCAGCAGTGCAGTCAGCCTCCCCATTCTGCTGAACGGCATGCCCCTATCCGCCATTGCCCGCAGCCCGATGTTTAACCACATTCAGCAAGAAAACGATCGGGTACTCGTGCTCATCCAGCTCAACGGAGGCAATGACGGACTGAATACCCTCGTTCCCATCGATCAATACGACCGGCTGGCCGAGGTTCGCTCGAATATCCTTTTACCAGAAAACCAACTGATCCCATTAACGGACACCCTCAGTCTGCATCCCAATATGCCCGGTTTCAAAACCATTCATGACGAAGGTAAGATGGGCATCGTACAAAGCGTAGGCTATCCCAACCAAAACCGATCCCACTTCCGCTCCACCGACATTTGGACTTCCGCCTCCCCTGCTGACGAATTCTGGACCAGCGGCTGGATCGGAAGATATCTGGAAGCCGCACACAGCAGCTTTCCCGACAATTACCCAAACAGCGAACATCCCGACCCTCTGGCCATCTCCATGGGGACAGTCGTTTCTGAAACTTGCCAGGGTACAGCCGCCAATTTCAGTTTAACCCTAAACGACCCTTTCGCCTTAAGCCCCCTGGCCGAAGGCGCCGGCGGCGACATTCCGGATTCCCTTTATGGAGCGGAACTGCAGTTCTTGCGCCGAACCATTGCCCAGACCAATGCCTACTCAGAAACCATTCTGGCAGCCGCAGAATCCGGCAGCAACATGATCGAATATCCCGACAGCAACCTGGCGGTACAACTAAAAAATGTGGCGCTGCTCATTTCCGGAGGTTTGAAGACCAAGGTCTATGTGGTCAAAATAGGCGGCTTTGACACCCATGCCGAACAGGTAGTGGAAGGAGAGCCGATCAGTGGAGAACATGCGGAACTGCTGAAAATTTTATCAGAAGCGGTAGATGCTTTTCAGAAAGATCTGGCCCTGCTCAATATCGAGGAAAGAGTCATCAGCATGACCTTTTCCGAGTTCGGCCGTCAAATCAGGTCCAATTTCAGTCTAGGCACTGATCATGGATCGGCGGCGCCTTTGTTTTTGTTTGGCTCTTGCGTTAATCCGGCAGTTTTAGGAGAAAATCCGGACATACCTGAAGAAGTACAAGTCCAGGAAGGTGTGCCAATGCAATACGACTTCAGGGATGTATATGGTTCTGTCCTGATGGACTGGTTTGAAGTGCCCGAAGCTGATATTCAGGCCCTTTTACACGAAGAGTTTACTTATCTGCCCATCTTAAGGAATTGCAGCGCCGTCACTTCCACTGATGAGCGGGATCGTTTCCAGGAGCCTGTTGAATTGAGTTGTTATCCCAATCCCTTCAAGGACTGGATTACCGTACATTTTCACTCCACTGGCGAATGGACGCGTTTAAGTTTGTTCGATGCCTTGGGTAGTGAGGTAAAAGTCTTTTTCAGCAAACAACTACCGGCCGGTGAACAGCAATTTTCGCTGGAGGCAAGAGGGCTCTCGCCAGGAAATTATTATCTGAGGGTGATGATGGCGGGCAGGCAAAAGACGATAAGAATAGTGAAAATATAAAAAAGAGGTTATGTAAAAAGTCATTGTACTCGTTTGCGCAGCTAATAAAATTCTTTTTTGAGTTTTTTGCCGAAGAAAATCTGTGATTTTCTTCGGCAAAAAACTCAAAAAATAGAATTATTTAAGCCGAGCAAAGCTGCCGGCCGTCAGGCGGCAGGAGCGACTGACTTTTTACACACCCCCTTTTTTATATCACTCTAAGTTCTTTACCCACTTTAGTAAATGCGGCTACTGCCTGCTCCAGATGCTCGCGCTCATGGGCAGCAGACAGTTGCACCCGGATGCGGGCTTTGCCTTTAGGCACCACCGGATAGAAAAAGCCGATCACGTAAATGCCCTCCTCCAGTAGTTTGTCGGCAAAATTCTGAGACAATTTAGCATCGTACAACATGATGGGAACGATCGGATGCTCTCCTGGGATGATATCAAAACCCGCCGCTGTCATAGCTTCGCGGAAAAAGCGCGTGTTGTCCTCGAGTTTATCTCTCAATTCCGTGGTGCTGCTGAGCATGTCCAGCACCTTAATGGAGGCGCCGACGATGGCAGGAGCCAGCGTATTGGAGAATAAATAGGGCCTGGAGCGCTGGCGCAAAATATCCACAATCTCCTTGCGGGCGGCTGTAAAACCGCCAGAAGCACCGCCGAGAGCCTTACCGTAAGTACCGGTAATGATGTCCACACGGCCCATGGCATTCCGGTACTCATGCGTACCCCGGCCTGTTTTTCCAAGGAATCCGGTAGAATGACAATCATCCACCATGACCATAGCGTCGTATTTTTCAGCTAAGTCACAGATCTTATCAATCTGAGCAATAGTGCCATCCATGGAGAAGACCCCGTCAGTAGCGATCATACGACGGCGGGCGCCTTGTGCTTCTTTCAGTTTTTCTTCCAGATCGTCCATATCGTTGTTCTTGTACCGATAGCGAGCTGCTTTGCAAAGGCGTACTCCATCTATAATGGAAGCATGATTCAGCTCATCAGAAATGATGGCGTCTTCGTTAGTCAGTAAAGGCTCAAATACACCACCGTTGGCGTCAAAACAAGCCGCATAAAGGATGGCGTCTTCCATGCCGAGAAATTCGGCAGTTTTCTGCTCCAGTTCTTTATGAATGTCCTGAGTACCACAGATGAAACGTACGGATGACATACCAAATCCATGCGTATCAATGGCTTCCTTAGCCGCTTTGATCACCTCAGGATGCGAAGAAAGTCCAAGGTAATTATTGGCGCAAAAGTTCAAAACTTCTTTGCCTGCGGTGGTCTTTATCGCTGCCCCTTGCGGCGTGATGATCACCCGTTCTTCTTTATAAAGGCCGGCGTCTTTGATCTCAGCTATTTCTTTTTCAAGTGCTGGTTCTACTGAATTGTACATAGGTGGCTATTTGATTATTTGATTATTTGATTATTTGATTATTTGATTATTTGGATTAAGTAAGCGAGCAAACTATTTCAAATAGAAATTTGATTGGCGCCCAGGGGTCCAACGAAAACTTCTATTTGAAGATAACTCAATAAGTTAACAATTAGCATTATTTCTATCTTGCTACAGAATGCTCTGACAAATGAAGGATCATATCCTTAGTCATACGACTGAGGTCATATTCCGGTTGCCAATTCCAATCGAGTCGGGCCTGGCTATCGTCGATGGATTCGGGCCAGGTTTCGGCGATAGACTGGCGGAAGTCCGGTTCATAAGAAATGGAAAATCCCGGAATTTGTTTTTTAATCTCTTCGGCGATTTCAGTTGGTGTAAAGCTCATGCCTGCCAGGTTGTAACTGGTTCGGACGCTGATCTGGTGCTTGGGGGCCTCCATCAGGTCGATGGTGGCGCGGATAGCATCGGGGATGTACATCATAGGCAGGCGGGTATTCTCTTTTAGAAAACAAGAATAATGTTCTCCCTTGACAGCGGAGTGAAAGATCTCCACTGCATAATCTGTTGTACCACCACCTGGTAAAGACTGATAGCTGATAATACCCGGATAGCGAAGGGAGCGAATGTCCAGCCCATATTTTTTATAAAAATACAAGCTCCAGTATTCTCCTGCCACCTTGCTGATACCGTAGACCGTCTCTGGATGTACAGACAAATGCTGGGGCGTCTGGTTTCTTGGAGACTCAGCGCCGAATACAGCAATAGAGCTTGGGAAAAAAACTTTCAGGTTTTCGGTCTGAGCCAATTCCAGGATATTAAACAAGCCGTTCATATTGACATCCCAGGCCATTTTAGGATGTTGTTCTCCTTTAGCAGATAAGATAGCGGCCAGGTGATACACCTGGGTGATGCCGTACTTTTTAACCACCTTTAACAGTTGCTCCTTACTAAGCACGTCGACTATTTCAAAAGGGTAGCGGCTACTTTCTGGTCGGCGGATATCGGTAGCCACCACTTGTTCCTGCCCATAGCGTTGCTGCAGTGCTTCCACCAACACGGTGCCGATTTGGCCGTTGGCTCCTGTTACGAGCATCCTTTCTTTCCTCATATAGAATATTTGGTTAGTGCTTTAATAATTTGGTTACCGCTTTTTTGATAAAAAGTTCGATACGCACAAAATAAGCATTTTATGTATAGTCTGGTAGTGAGGACAAAGGGCGCAAATCAAATGAGTAAAATAGTAGCATTTGACATAAAAACGATTAAGTATGGGTTTAAGCAACTTACGTAATGTTAAAAAAATCACAGACCTCGTAATAGGTGTCCGCCTTTGGCCTGTGGAAAACTACCCTAGACCTCAGAGGTCTTAAAGACCTCTGAGGTCTAAAAATGAAAGTTTTCCACATTTTCTTGATTTTTCGCCTACAAAAAACTGACAGTTAATCTACTACATAGTGTTAAAAAAATCACAGACCTCGTAATAGGTGTCCGCCTTTGGCCTGTGGAAAACTACCCTAGACCTCAGAGGTCTTAAAGACCTCTGAGGTCTAAGTAAAAGCCAAAAAAAAGCGCTCAGGAAGCTTCCTGCGGATACTCCGGCAATTCTCCCAATACTTGCATTCGCTCCTCTTCCCAATCTACACAGTATCCATACGTCCTGATTCCATTGGTGACCACCAGGTAAGGGACCTTCAGGGCATAATTATAGGCATGTATCTGTGAAAAAGTTTCCTGCCGAATGCTGACCTTGGGCGCCTTACACTCCAGGATGAGAAAAGGCTTCATCACCGGATCATACACCATAATATCGAAACGGCGGTCCTGCTGGAGTACCTTTACACCTTTTTCCAGGGAAAAACGGTTTGGATTATATCCCTTTTCCGTAATCAGGTAGCAAATCATGAGTTGACGGACCAGTTCTTCTGGCTGAACGACCAGCCACTTTTTTCTGATCCGGTCAAAAAGATAAGTCTTCTGGTCTATACGCCTGGTCTTCAATTGCTCCTGGTAGGCCAGCAGATCGAGCGGAATACGGTTGTCATTGGCCACGTTGGATGAGTTTTTGTGAAAAAACCTTATCGGGTCTTTTATTATCCTTAACCTGCAATAATACGATAGTAGCAGCCTTTATGTCAAGATCATCCAGCTGTTTTTCTGTTCCGGCCCAAACAGAACGATACAGCATACGGCCGGCCGTGTCCGATAAAGTGAGCGTCCACTCGCTGGGATAAGGGGTCCGGACCGTTATTTTTTCTGAAAAGGGATTGGGAAAAACCTCCACCGGTAACAGATCAGCATCCTGAATACCAGTAGCCTGAAATTGCAAATACTTCACATACAATTCTTCGATGGGTTCTACTCCAAAGGGGGTGGCGTTAATAACAAGATCAATGGACAGCCCACCGGCAGTATCTCCTGGTTTGGCAAGACGCAGAAAAGCCGAACGGGAAGAAACGCCCTCAGACAAACAGCGTACATCTGCCCCGGCAAAAGCCGCCGCATTCATCGCTGCCATCAACCTGTCTGCCAGCTCTCCTTTGGTCCTGAGAAAAGCTTTTTCCATGGAATCCAGCACTTCCGTTCCAATCAGAATATTTCCCTGAATCGCATAATTCGGTCCTACAATATGATGCTTCACGTCCAGACAGCGAACACCCGTGAAAGCCGCAGCCTCGACCTTTCCGTCCTCATCAATGGCCACCACACCGTATTGTCGAACTTCAGGATTGCGCTGAACATCATTGCGCCTCATATAGTCAACCAACTCCGCTGGCCGGTCGCCCGCCAACATCCGCTGCCGGGCTCTGCTCTGATTGGAAAAATTAAGCAATGCCTGCGTATGAACGGCACCACGCCCCGGAATGATATCGCTGATCACTACCGCCCCGAGACCCTCCCTATCCGTATCCAGACAGGTGGCTCCGGCGCTGCCGATCTCCAATGTAGCGGTATCGATGGCCACAATGGAAAAGGTGTGCTGCCCAAAAAGAAAAACAGGTAAAAAAAAGATTAAACTCAAAGAGTGGTACTTCATCATCAGTTTTTCAATAAAAATAACATAACCATAAACAGGGTTCATCCTGAATTTTAGTCTGCCTCCTTACTTTTTTTTTCTCTGCTACCCTTCATAGTAAACATTATTCATCAACCAATTGAAAATTAAAAATCTATTGTAATGAAAAATCTGCTACCCAACTTCATTATTGTGCTGGGCCTTGTTTTCGCCCTTACTTCTTGTTTAGACGAAAAATACGATCACGAAAAGTATGGGGTCGAAGAAAATGCCTCTGAATTACTCGTTCCTGAAGATGACCTCTCTGAGGAAGCAGAAGAGGAGATCAAAAGAGAAGACCTCAAACCTTTTGATGAGGGCCAGGACCCCATCATCAGGGAATTGCCTGAAGACGGCAAGGCCGAAAAAAGAAGCTTTCTGACTCACTACAATCACATGCCCTACTACGCATACGAAAAAGCTATGATCGAATGCGGAGACTTTAAGCTTTCTCATACCCAATACGGTCACAAAAAATTTGACAACCACAGCTTTTATAAGTATTGGGGTCTGCATACCGAACTGCACGGCAACGAACAAATTTATTACTTCACCTTGCACAAGGAAAGCATCGTGGAGTTTAAATTAACCGATGCGTATGAAAATCTGGCTATGTTGCTCTTTAAAGGAGACTGGGAATACCTGCATCACCCTTACAATAAAGTCAAAGAGGTGTACAAAAAATTACTGGCATACAGCACCTCTCACAGTCGCCACAGCGAATACCTCGGCCCTGTGCAGCTGCCCGCAGGAACCTATATCCTTGTTATCGACAGCCGCCATGGAAAAGACAGTCCTTACAAACTAGAGGTATGCTGCACGCCTGTATACGACGGTTGCTACAACTATGGCGTCCAGCTTCGCCGGGATGACTTTGAGTCCTATCAGGAAGGTGGTTTGACCGACCAGTCGCCTTACTGGGAAAAATGGAACTACAACAATCCTTATAACGATGCCCGTGTTTACCACATCGACCACAAATACGGCAAGGTCATGAAGATCTGCAGAGATCCTTACAAGAGCAGCCAATATCAGGATGATGTGATTTACAATCTTGGCGAAAGCCAGTACGGCATCTACGAGCTTACCTTCGACATGGGCATTTACAAGCACCGCAGCGGTTATTTCGACATTCAAAAGTGCCTGACGCAATACAACCAGTATAACGAGATCGGCGCCAAGGTATACTTTAAAAGCGACGGCAGTGCCTACGTCCTGGTGAACGGGAAAAAGCACTGGTTTAATTACAAGAATGGCTATTGGTTTAAGGTCAAGTTGCAGTTTGACTTCCTGGACAGAAAGACCAAATTGTACATTGATGGCCACTTTGTTTGCGCATGGAGCACTACCCATACTTACTATGGCAACTACGGCTCTAACAAAGTGGAAGGCTTGAGCTTCCGTCCGGCTTACACGAATTCCTGTTTTGTGGTGGATAATATTTGTTACTCAGTAGTAGCCTTAATCTAAGAAATTCGCTCCTTATTGATCCAATTTTTTGGATGCAGCTAATTATTTCAGCACGCAGATCTCGCTATTAATTCGAATCTCCTTCAACCGGGAAATCTAATTGATCTGCGAGATCTGCGTGCCCAATTATTCCGCAGCTCAATCTTTATCGGATGATGACCTTATTACTAACAACGCCTTCCTTAAACCTTAAATTCAGCACATACATGCCGGCCGACTGGTCCAGTACTTCCAGTGAAAAGCGGTTGAGACCGGCTTGAAGCTTACCCGAAAAAACAGGCTGCACTAACTGCCCATACAAATTATACAACCCCAATTCCGCGTCTTCCAAATTCGCCGCCAGCTGAATCTCTACTATTGCTTCATTGGAAATCAGGTTGGGCATAACGGAAAAAGACTGCAGTAATCCTTCCAGCTCATTAACGTTCGTCACCGACCTGGCCCAAAATTCACTGCTGCTCATGCTGTTGACATAAGAAAAATGATCTTCCTCCTTTTTCCAGATGGACACTATGATCTCCAAATTGCCAGGATTCTCCCCCTCTTCGAATTCATATTCGAAAGACTGCCCGACCTCCGTCCCTGCGCCAGTGCTACCATGGGCGATCTCCACTCCAAAAGTCTCTTCCGTTAAGGCTTTTTTTAAGACCTTTTTATGAGCAGCCGTTGAACTGCGCCCTGATTGATTAGCGATCGCCTCCTTTTCCAGCAGCCAGACGGCCAAATGATATGTGCCACTGGTATTTTGGAAAAACTTGGTATTGGTCCTTATCGTCAATGGCCCGGAGCCATCCTCATTAATGTACATCTCTACTCCGGATTGCGCCAGTGGATCGGCCATGGTGTTCGACAAAATTTTGTCCTTAATGTTTCCGGCAAGGGTAGCGGCGGTGCCGCTCATTTTTTCCTCATTGACAAAAAACTCGGGTTGATAGATCACATTGGGCAAGTTGTCCAGAAGGTCTTCACCGGCTTTGGAATAAAGGTCACTGGAGCGGGAGCGATGGGCGGACAAAATTACTGCACCCGCTTTCACATCATCAACAATTTCCTGGTATATGTCCCAGGCCGTTCTTCCACAATTGGTGCACCAGGTAGCAGTGTGCTTGGTGACCAGAGAATTCTGAATATCCGGCACGGAAATAGGCTGCGCCTGAATTTGCTGGACACACAAGAAAATAATGAAAAAGTAAAAAATTCTGTTCATAGGTTTTCATTTATGGTTGATAGATCAGTTTGACAACTGCTTTCGAATGGGGAGTTACTTTAAACCGTTCATCCAGCCGGCGCCCGACTATCCAGCAAATCCTTTCTTTTGCATCTTCCACGATCCATATCTTTTCTTTTTCAGTGCGGGGTAACTTCAGATCGGTAAAAAAGTCTTGCAGCTTTTTTGTTTGTTTATTCATTCCCAGCGGGCAAAAATGGTCGCCGGGTTGCCAATGGCGGATAGTAAGGGGAAATTGTAAATCCGAAGCATCCAAAAAAGCTGTTTTGGGATCTTCAGAAATAGTAGCAGGAGGATGGGAAAGCTTTTCGAACATCAAAAGCCCATCCGGCAATTGCAGGGAGGCATCACCTTCTGTCAGGGTAAAAGTCTGATGCAAGTTATCTCTTTCCGTGCGTTTGCGCAAGACGAAAGTTGTCCGGTCGATCAACAATTGGTGCGTTTCACTATAAAATAGCGCACCGGGCTGTTTTTGGCGATTTTCCCAGACCTGAGCGACCTGACTGCTGTTGAAGCCCATGGGTGAAAGCCACTCGTAAAGTAATGTCTGAGGGCCGGGAAACTGCTCCAGTTTTTCGAAATCAATAATTGAATGGTCTTCTCCTCCTTTCCAAACCTGCTTCAGCAAATGGACAACAGCCCAATAATAGATGCCGTAAATGTCCTGGAGATAGGCCAGGTTTTCCCCTACTGTTTCTTCCAGCCTCGGATTAATGTTCTTTAGAACAGGCAATACTTTGTGCCTTATCTTATTCCTGGTGTAGAGCGTCTCCTCGTTGGAAGCATCTGCCCGAAAACCAACCCCATGGGTAAGTGCGTAGGCTTCAATGTCTTCTTTAGTCAACCCCAACATAGGCCTGATAACGAATCCGTTACAGCAGGGAATACCCAATATACCTTTAATGCTCGTCCCTTTGGTCCAGTTGTATAATATAGTCTCCACCGAATCATTCAGATGATGCCCGGTTGCGATATAGTTGAAGCCGTTTTTTTTCCTGACTTCTTCCAGCCATTGGTACCTTAATTCCCTGGCCATTACCTGAACAGACTTTTTTTGTTCTTCGGCCAGCTTTTTCGTAGGAAATGAGGTAGAGAAAAAGGGTAAATGGTGGTCTTCAGCAAATTTTTTCACAAATGATTCATCGTCATCGGAGGCCACTCCTCTCAATTGATAATTGATGTGAGCAACGCCAAACCGAAAGCCGGCTTCCATAAACAGCCTGCACATCACCATGGAATCGACTCCCCCGCTAACGGCCAGCAGGATGCGGTCTTTCCGGCGAAAAAGGTGTTGGGTTTGGATAAACCGTAAAAATTTTTCCTGAGTGTTCATGTATCTAAGTAATATGGTAGTCCGATGCCGGATTAATAGACACAGTGGTTTTTTGCAGCCTGAAAAGTT
This sequence comes from uncultured Saprospiraceae bacterium, assembly GCA_964548175.1. GTDB lineage: Bacteria > Bacteroidota > Bacteroidia > Chitinophagales > Saprospiraceae > JANQPA01. The sequence continues at coordinate 1,404 of CAZJQS010000032.1, read as the reverse complement.
ACTTTTTCCAACTCATCACCGGCACGTCCTTTACCACCATTTGTACCGTATTGCCGATGCGTTCTTCCAGTAAAACAATTTTTCCTCTTTTCAGGTTGTCGATCACATCCTGGTGGTAATGGCGCACGGAGATCAGCTGCAAGCCGCGTTCGATCATCACTTTGAAGTCCTTTTCGATATTCTTAGCAAACTGCAGTACTTTATCGTCGACATCATTGACGCAAATACTAAAACTGATGGCTGTATTTTGCATCAAATTCACTTGCATGCGCTGATCGGCGATCTCACCGAAAAGATAACGCATATGATGCTCAGCTACAAATGAAAAATCGCGCGTGGAGATCTGTAGGACCGCCTGATTGGATTCCACAGCCACCATCGGAGGATAGTTGTCTTCTACATCATTGGAAATATAAGTACCATATCCTAAAGGATCAATAAACGATTTCACGTACAGTGGAATGCTTTTATTTTGAAGCGGCTTAATGGTTTTAGGATGGATTACCTTGGCCCCGTAATACGTCATTTCAATAGCTTCCCGGTAGGAAAGACGGTCGAGCTTTACCACATTATCAAAAATCCGGGGATCAGCGGTCAATACTCCCGGTACATCCTTCCAGATAGTCATGCTTTCGGCATCCAGACAAAAGGAAATAATAGCCGCGGTGTAGTCCGAACCTTCCCTGCCCAGCGTAATGGTGTTACCGGACTGAGTGCTGGCAATAAATCCCTGCGTAAGAACAAACTGTTCTGAACTAATGAGCGGGCCTATTTTCTCCTTTGCGTTGGCTACCGTCTCTTCCCACAGCACCCAACCTTCTCTGTAAATGTCGTCTGTAATGATCACCTCCCTGGCATCTACCCAGCTCGTAGGCAGATCCGAACGATTGAGATAATTGCTGACGATCAGTGATGACACCAACTCGCCCAGGTAAATGACCTGATCGTATAAATAATCATACTCCCCATCCGGCGCCTGATCCAACCTGTTCTCTACCTTGGCAAAAGCATCCGCAACCAGTTGATAAGCTTCATCCGATTGTTCAAACAGATCGTCCATGATCCGGAAATGCTGGGTGCGAATGTCGTGCAGTAAACTCACCGCCCTTCCATCTTGCTTTACATAGGCTTCAATTACCTTCTCTAAAGCATTGGTGGTCTTCCCCATAGCCGATACGACTACCACCAGGGGGGCCCCTTTTTGATGCCGCAATATGTTGATTACATTTTTTACCGCATTGGCGTCCTTCAAAGAAGAACCGCCGAATTTGAATACTTTTAATGTACTGGTCATTGGGTATTGAGTTTTGGGTATTGGGTATTGAGTTTTGAGTTTTGAGTTTTGGGTATTGAGTTTTGGGTTTTGAGTTTTGAGTTTTGGGTTTTGAGTTTTGAGTTTTGGGT
>CAZJQS010000031.1:0-63612 GCA_964548175.1 uncultured Saprospiraceae bacterium | reverse complement strand
ATTAAGCCTCCCGCTAGCGTTCATCCTGAGCCAGGATCAAACTCTCCATAGTAAAGCTTTTTCATCTGTCCCGTAGAACAGACTATCTTCTTTTACACATGGTGTCTGAACTTGCTCTTATTGCGTTTTGCTAACGTTCTAAAAAAACAAAGTTACTTGCAGGGTCCTAAAAAGAAATGTCGAATCATTTCTTCCTTACCTTTTGGCCTCAGTGTCAATGAACTTTTCGGCGCAGATTCCTTAAAAATCGCGCCCGTGTATCTTTAGTTAGATAACTTCTATTTTAACATTCCCTTTACTCTTAAGTGAAGGGAAGGCAAAGATACAAACATCTCACATCTCAGCAAAGTTTTCGATTCCTTTTTTTAAACTTTTTCTCGCCCATCTCGTATCTTCTCTCTCTTATCTGCAAACGAAAACTTCGCTTCGTTCGCCTTCTTACTCAAAAACCAGCCTTCGCCGGCCTTCAAAGCCGAAACCTTCGCTTCGCCTTCCTTTTTTTGCGAGTGCAAATGTAAAAGCTTTTTATTTCCTGTGCAACCCCTTTTTAAAAAAAAGTCCTTTTTTATTTTTTCTCAACAAGATTAGCACTTACCTTTTTGCCTTTACTTTCAAAAGCGAGTGCAAATGTAAACTACAGGTATCATTTTTTCAACCTCTTTTTGGCCTTTTTTTTATCTTTTTTTTCGATTGACAAAAAGCTGACAAAACAGGGTTGAAAGCTGTCTCATAAGATATCCGGCCTTCCTACCGGAGGGCGAATTTTCAACAGCCAAAAAAGAAATTTATCAGACTGAGCAAACGCGCAGCATGCTTTTATTGCAGCTTCACGCAGCATTATACCTTAATTTGATTTATTTTTGGCGACAACGTAAATCAAAGACAACACAATGAAAAAACACAACTTTAGCTCGGGTCCCGCCATTTTACCTCAAACTATTTTCGAACAGGCCGCTCAGGCCTGCCTAGAACTGAATGGCATCGGGCTCTCCATACTGGAAATCTCTCACCGCAGCTCTGAGTTTGTTGCTATTCTTGAAGAAGCCGAGCAACTCACAAGGGAGCTGTTGAACCTCACGGAGGACTTCGCTGTCTTATTCCTAAGCGGAGGCGCCAGTTCACAGTTCTATATGACAGCCATGAACCTGCTGGACGAAAAGGGCAATGCCGGTTATGTAGATACCGGAAGTTGGTCGGCAAAAGCCATTAAAGAAGCCCGCCTTTTTGGAAACGTGCAGGTACTGGCTTCTTCAAAAGAAGACCGCTACACTTACATTCCTAAAGGATATGACATTCCTGCAGGCCTTTCCTATGTTCATCTGACCAGTAACAACACTATTTACGGCACTCAGTTTCACGAGTGGCCGGAAACGGCCACGCCCATTGTTTGTGATATGTCCTCTGATATTTTCAGCCGGCCATTGCCGGTAGAAAAGTTTGGACTGATCTATGCCGGTGCTCAGAAGAACATGGGGCCGGCCGGCGTTACGCTGGTGATCGTAAGAAAAGAGCTGCTAGGCAAGGTTGATCGACAGATCCCTACCATGCTGGATTATCGAACCCATATTTCTAAGCAATCTTCCTTTAATACGCCTCCGGTTTTCCCGATCTATGTTTCTATGCTCAACATGCGCTGGCTAAAAGAAAACGGAGGTATTCCGGTTATGCAACAAAAGAACGCGGCCAAGGCAGAACTGATCTACGGGGAGATCGATCGAAACGGGCTTTTTGAAGGTACAGTAGTGAAAGAAGACCGCTCTATTATGAATGCTACTTTCACAGCAAAAAACCCGGAACACGAAAAGCCTTTCCTGGAAGCTTGCAAGGCGGCAAACATTGCCACCATAAAAGGACATCGCTCCGTAGGCGGCTTCAGAGCATCCATGTATAATGCGATGGATATCAGCAGTGTAGAGGTATTGGTAGAGGTCATGCAGGAGTTTGAAAAGAAATTTGGGTAGGCAGCTAAAAAACAAGTCTTGGCGAAGAAAAAGGTACAATACTATCTTGAGGTAAAAGGGAAAAAGATCCCTATTCAGCTATTCCGGGAGCGGAGGCGGAGCGTTCGTTTTGCGATCGGGAAAAAAAGTGTGCTGGTCCGAATGCCTTCGCATCTAGGCGCGCAGCAGGAGCAGGTGCAACTGCAGCGCCTGAGGACCTGGCTGGACCAACTGCTCAAGGACCAGGATGGAATGCTGGAACATTTGGCGGGAAAGACTTATCAGAGCGGCGATGTATTGGAAGTCGGTTCTAAAAAGTATGAATTGAAGATATTGAGGGAAGAGCGGAAAACTATGGCGGGAAATCTTAAAAGCGGAGTTTTGCAGGTTAAGCTGCCAAGAGATGCTGATGAGTTGTCAGTATCCCGCAACATGAAAAAGTTGCTGAGCAGAATCATTGCCAGGGATTTTTTGCCGGAAATTTCAGAAAGGGTTCGGCTATTGAATGATCGGCACTTTGGTTTTAAACACAGCAGTGTCCGGTTAAGATACAATACCTCCAATTGGGGTAGCTGTCATATGAACGGCACGATTACCTTGTCGACCCGCTTGTTGTTCGCTCCCCCTGAAGTGATTGATTATGTGATCATTCATGAATTGGCGCACCTGGAGGAGTTTGGACATTCACAGGCGTTTTGGAATTTGGTGAAAAAGGCCATGCCTTCTTACAAAGAGAAAGAGAAGTGGTTGAAGGAGAATTATTATCAATGTGACTTTTGAAAAAAGTCTTGTTCCCTTACGAAACTCCCAAGTTTTGCTTTACATCAGAAACTTAGGGTTGTGTAAATTTGAATTATCCCTGATGTTGGGAACTAATAACACATTAAATATTTGTCTTTTACTATCACCTGGTTATCAAGTAGTTACCAGTTAATTATTATCGATTAACAGTCTGATGACCGATAACTATTCACTGACCACTTTTTATTAAAGAACTGAAAATCAGATGATTGAATTAGTCTCAAATTTTCGGGATGACTCATGTTTACACAACCCCCGTCAAATAAATTATCTGTAATGGATCGCGATTAGTTAGATCGCAACAGCCAGTAATTTTATTCTTCTACTACTTCGAAGTCAACTGAGATGTCCACTTTCTTGTGCAGGTTGATCTTTGCCTGGTAGGTACCCAATTCTTTAATTTCTTCAGGCATTTCGATGAGCCGGCGCTCGATATCGACATCAAACTGCTCTTTGAGGGCGTTGGCGATCTGAACGTTGGTCACGCTACCGAATATTTTGCCGCTGGCGCCGGCCTTAGCGCCAATTTTGAGCACTTTACCTTCAAGCTGATCAGCAATTTTCTGGAATTCAGCAATTTTTTGTGCTTCCACTGCAGCTTCTTTTTGCTTCAGCTCATCCAATTTTTTGCGATTAGCCTCGTTAGCGATGATAGCCATTTTTTGAGGAATGAGATAGTTGCGACCGTAACCGTCCTTTACATTAACGATTTCATGCTTTTGGCCGACTTTCTCAACATCTTTTAATAGAATAATATCCATAACCGAATATTTTTACTCCAATACGGAGTTGAATAGTCCAACAAAATGATTAATCGACCTATTTCAGCAGGTCCGTTACGTAAGGCAACATAGCCAGATGGCGCGCGCGCTTCACAGCAGTAGCCACTTTACGCTGGTATTTCAGCGAGTTACCTGTAATTCTTCGAGGAAGGATCTTTCCCTGCTCATTGACAAATTGCATTAGGAAATCGGGATCTTTGTAATCGATGTGTCTGATGCCAAACTTTTTGAAGCGGCAGTATTTTTCGCGCTTTTGGCCGATTTTTGGATTACTCAGGAATTTAATATCGTCTCTTGAAGCCATTTTTTGTCTTTAATTTTTAAGCTAATCTTTACTTTTTACTCTTCACCCTCATCAGCGGTTTTCTCTTTCGCAGCAGGCTCTTCTCTTTTAGGAGCATTTTCTCTCTCTTTGTCCCTGTTGTCTCTTGGAGGGCGGGAGGATTTGCCCCGGCTATCCTCTTTTCGATCCTTTTTCTTCTCCTTGCTTTTCTTTTTCACCTTGCCGATCAAGCCGTTGCGTTTGTCTTCGTTATACTTTACGCCAAACTTGTCCAGGCTTATGGTTAGGAAACGGATGATGCGCTCGTCACGACGAAGCGCCAGTTCCATCTGATCGATAACGCCTCCATCCGGCGCTTCGAATTCTATACAGAAGTAGACCCCGGAAGTGCGCTTGTTAATAGCATAAGCTAACTGGCGCAGCCCCATTTCATCAACATAGACGATCTTACAATTTCCATTCTGCAAAAGATCGACATATGTCTGAGCCGTCGCCTTGATTTCTTCCCCCGACAGCACAGGGTCTACAATAAAAGTTACTTCGTAATTTTTCATTGATTCAGACATATTTGTTAAAAAGTGGCTGCAAATATAGAAAGTTTTTGGAAATAATGAAACAGGTTTTTTTAAAAATAAATACAAGACGTCCGGGAATTTTAAAGGCTGTTTTAATTATTTGATTTTCAGATTTTTAGTGAGTTTTGGGTTTTGAGTTTTGGGTTTTGGGTTCAGGGTTTTGGGTTCAGGGTTTTGGGTTCAGGGTTTTGGGTTCAGGGTTTTGAGTTTTGGGTTTTGAGTTTTGGGTTAATTGGGGGATAGGAATAACCGTTTCATATTCAAGATGTCTCAGAACTCAGAACCTGGAACCCGGAACACGCTCCAAGATTCCTCAGAAATCAGAAACCGGAACGCTGAACACTCTCTTTTAGAAATTAGACAGCGGGGTACCCGGATCATAATCACCTTTAATAATAGGAGACTGTCGGTTTTGAGTATATGCCCGCACGTTAAAATAAATGTAGTCGAATAATTCCTGAATGCTTACAAAGGAATCCCGGTCCTGATCGCCCTCTCCTTTAAGGCCCCGGATGAGGAAGTGGCTGAAAACGCCTTGTCGAAGGCCGCTGGATTCCAGGGAAGTTTCATCTGATTTGGAAGACATGATAAGCACGGTACCTGGATTGCTTTGGGCCAGTTTATTATAATACTCTTCCAGTTGATCACCCATGTTTCCGGAACGCAGGCTTAGTAAGCTACCAGAATGACAGGCATCGGCAAGGCATAGTTTCAGTTTGGCTTTGCTATTCTCCAGCATATCCCGGATCTCAGAATGGAAGAGTTTATTGTTATGCCCATCGTAATCGATTGGCAGGAAAGAGCCTTTCAAGCCATGCCCTGAAAAATACATAATGACCAGGTCATCAGGTCCTGCTTTGGAGAATACCTCATTCATAGAGGTAGTGATGTTCTTTTTGGTTGCCACCTCATCGATGAGTATTCTAACGTTCTCATCTTTAAGTGCTCCCCCTTCCGGACTTTTGAGAAAAGAGAAAAAGCGGTAGGCGTCATCATCAGTATAACGAAGCGTAGGCATGCTGTTATAAGCTGCAATACCGACGATGACGGCCCATATTTTGGGCTTTTTTTGGGCAGTCTGGGGAAAAGAACTGGCAGGATCATCCATTGCTTCCCCTAAATACATCCCCTGTTTCCAGCGCCCTTTGATTTCCATACCATCGCGATAAAGCGTTCCGATACCATTAAAGGCCCCGTCTTTCATTTGCCCTTCGTAGCTGTTGCCGTCGCTGTATTTAACCGTTCCATATCCATCGGGATACCCGTTTCTAAAGGTGCCGGTATACTTATTTCCGTCTTTATAGATATAGGTTCCGTAACCGTTCATACAATTTCCCGAAACACATCCCAGCAAAAAAGAAGGCGCTTCTTCTTCTTCGATGAACTCTCCGAAACGCCATTCCCCCGACAAAGCGGTGCCGTCGGTCCGAACCAGGGTTCCTCTTCCATGTCGATTTCCACGTCTAAAAGAACCGCTGTACTGATTGCCGTTGGCGTAGTAAAAAGAGCCGTACCCATCGGGCAGTCTGTTGCGAAACTGGCCTTCGTACCTGCTACCCTCCGGATAAGCAAAAACACCCTGGCCGTTGACACAATTCCCGCTGATGCAGCCCGACTGCAGGTGGTCGCCGTCTTCAAAAACGGCCCCTTCAGAGGAGCGGCCCACGAGGAGCTGTCCGTAACCGTCAACCGGCTGGCCCATTTTCCAGTAGCCGCTGCGCACCTCTCCATTGGCGTAAGTCATTGTGCCTTTGCCCTCCGGATAGCGATGCTTCCACTCTCCCTGATATTTACTACCGTCGGGGTACATACACAGCCCAACCCCATGGATCTCTCCATTTTGGAATGAACCGATGTAGATAGCGCCGCTGCTAAAAACGTAAACGCCTTCACTATTGAGGCAATCGCCATTAATACACCCTTTCATCCGGTAGTTGTTATCCAAAGAGCCTTTGTCGGCAAATTCCCCCGTTTTTTTTCCGGTGTATCTGCCCTGGTCCCAGTATCCCGCTATGGTGGAGCCGTCAGGGAAATATTGCACGCCTTTTCCATGAGGAAATCCCCCCAGCCACTGCCCCTGGTAAGTCGATCCGTCCGCGTACCGGCGAGTGCCCACACCTTCGAACTGCCCGTCCTTAAACTGACCGATATACCTGGAACCGTCCGCCAGTAACAGAACGCCGGCCCCGTTTTCACAATTTCCGGAAACACATTGTCCCTGAAGCGTTGTGACAGACCAGATCAGAATGAGGAAGCAAAAAGGGTGTTTCATGATGATGGACGACTCATGTTTAGCCTAATATTACGAAATATATAAAGTATTGTTACTAAAAATACATCATCTTATAATGGCTACCGGCATTTCCTGATTGAACGTACCTGTCAGAGTGGGCGTTTGAACGTTACCGGTATAATCCTTTACATTGCTGAAAACATAATCGTATAATTCCTGAATAGTGACGATCTTGTTCGCGTTCTTGTCGGCAGCGCCCTTAAGCCCCCTGATAAGAAAATGACTGAAGATACCCGAACGAAGGCCGCCGTCTTCCAGAGAATATTCCTCTCCTTTGGAAGACATCAGAAGAGCAGTGCCGCCACTGACATCTTCGAAAGCACGATAATACCTTTTCAGTATCGTCTGTAAGGGCCCTTTCAAAGACAGCAGGCTACCGGAATGGCAGGCATCGGCAAGGATCAGCTTATGCTTGGCCCTGCTCAATCGGAGGATGTCCTTTATCTCTTCATGAAAAAGCTGATTGTCCTGTCCGTCATAATCCACCGGCAAAAAGGCGCCCTTAAGGCCATGACCAGAAAAGTAAAACATCAGCACATCGTTTTCATCGGCTCTCAGAAAAATAGACCGGAGTGAAGAAAGAATATTTCGCTTTGTAGCATTTTCGTCGATGAGCAGGTTGATCTGTTCGTCAGGCAAGGCGCCTCCTTCGGGGCTTTTAAGAAAAGCGTACACATGATAAGCATCATCGTCGGTGTATCTCAGGGGAGGCATATGGGTGTAACTGGCTGCCCCGACCACTACAGCCCATATCTTCACTTCCTCATCGCGGTCTATCGCTACGGGAGTTCCAAAAGGCGAGCCTTCGTCTGAATAGAGTGACTCCACCAGGCGGCCTTGCGCCCAAATACCACCTACGATCTTACCGGAGGAATAGAACATGACACCTCTGCCGCTCGGTTGACCTCCCTGCCAGCCACCTGCGTAACGGTTGCCGTTTAAATAGATAACGGAGCCTTCTCCAGCGGGGTATCCGTTCTTGAAAGTTCCGACGTAGAGCGTACCGTCATTGTACCGGTATTTACCTTTACCGTCATTACAGAAATAGCGGTTGCAGTCTCTGCTGGACAAGGTATCCATGTCAGGTTGAAAGCTCTTCCAGTTGGCCTGATATTCTCCTTTAACCCATTGGCCCGACACGGTCTGGCCGTCAGCGGTATAAAGGGCGCCGTCACCATGTTTTTTTCCCTGACTCCAAAGCCCGACATACTTTTTTCCGTCGTTGTAGAAAAAAGTCCCCTGGCCGTTAAAAAGGCCGTTGGCAAAATCCCCTTCGTAGCGGCTCCCATCGGCAAAAGTATATACGCCCTCTCCGGAGGGCCGGTCGTTTTGCCAGTATCCTTCATACTGATTGCCGTTGGCATATGTCATGGCGCCGTATCCTTCGATCCGGTTATTTTGAAACTGTCCAAAGTATTCATCGCCATTGGCGTAGATCATTCTACCCTTTCCCGACCGCATCTGATCCTGCCAGTCGCCAATGTATTTATTGCCGTCTGTGTAATAAAAAATGCCTTTGCCTTGCAGCTTGCCGTCCTTAAACTCTCCGGAGTATTTTGCGCCGTTTGAAAAGACGCAGGTTCCGTATCCGTTGCTGCAATTCCCTTCTATGCAACTGATCTGTGCATGTGAGAGGGGGATAAGGAAAAAGAACAAAGGGAAAAAGAGGAAAGACTTCATACTATTGGTATTTGATTTATCACTATAAAAACACCATTTTGCAGGCTATATTGTTTTAGCGTATTCTTTTTCACTTAACCGTAATACTTTTTAGAAAGCAACGTTTAACTTTGTGTGTTGCAAAGCAACGGGCTAAATAACCACCCTGCAGGTATTAAAATTCAAACTTGGTTTATTTTATTATAAGACAAATCTTAATGTTATGCTAAAATCATTTTTTTCACTAATCCTGCTCACCTGTTTCATTTGGGTTAGCGGACAAGCTCAGGAAAATCAGTACTTCGGAGAAAAGATCACGGAAAAGAAGGCCGTCAGCTATGACAAGCTGCTGAAGAAAATGCAGAAAAAAGATTCCATGGAGGTGAAGGTTGTCGGAACGGTAGAAGCCGTTTGTCAAATGAAAGGCTGCTGGATGAATATTGTCAGCGAGGACGCAGACAAGCCCTCTATGATCGTTAAGTTTAAAGACTACGGCTTTTTTGTTCCAATGGACATTGCAGGCAAAAAAGTAGTCATTCGAGGTTATGCCTACAAAGAAGAAACTTCGGTGGAAGAACTGCGTCACTTTGCTGAGGATGCAGGCAAATCAAAAGAAGAGATCGAGGCCATTACAGCCCCTAAAAAGGAATTTAAGTTTATGGCGGATGGGGTGATTCTTCTGGCAGAATAGCTTCATTGCAAAAAATAACGACAGAGGAGTTGCTACCGAAAGGTGACAACTCCTCTGTCGTTATTTTTTGTATCTTCATATGTCAAAAGGGACTACAGACTCCGCAACTATGAATTATCATGCCGCTAAAGCTTTCATTTTAAACAAGCTGGATCGGGAGCTTTCCAGCAAGCTCACCTACCATGGTTTACATCATACGCTGGATGTTCTGCACAGTACGGAGGAATTGTGCTACTATGAAAAAGTCTCTCCTTATGATAGTTTATTACTTAAGACGGCTGCTATGTTTCACGATTCGGGTTTCATCATCAGCAATGAAGAACATGAGCGGCACGGTTGCACGATTGTTCGGCGACATCTTCCGTTTTATGGTTACGCCCCTCGTGAAATAGAATTGATCTGTGGGATGATCATGGCCACAAAAATCCCGCAACGCCCTAAAAATTACCTAGAAGCCATTATTTGTGATGCCGACCTGGACTATCTGGGCAGGGATGATTTCTATGACATTGGCCGAACACTTTTCGAAGAACTTAAAGCCTACAATGTGCTGCGTACTGAAGAAGTATGGAATCAATTGCAAGTTCAGTTTCTCGAACAGCATCAGTTTTTCACAGCCACCAATAACGCTCGAAGAGCTCCCAGAAAGAAACGGTTCCTGCAGGAATTAAAGGAAATTGTAAAAAATTCTTAAAAAAATCGAGGCGCTGGCAGCGCACTGATCCTTTGGATCGTTCCTACGATAGTTTGATGATATAGGCGTAAATTAAAGCAACCCTTTGCTTTGCACTCACTAGTTTAATTATCAAAGCAAGAAAGTATGGGGTTGCTTTTTTTTGCGAAAAAGGGGGAATGATATTTTTGAATATCATTCCCCCTTTTTATTTGTATTAATAGCCTAAAAAAAGCAGGCATCAAGCTACTACAGCCCGGTAGTAATGCTTGATGCCCAGAAGCGCTTAAATACTACAGTGTTCTAACCATAAACATGCCTTACAAAACTAACATTTATTTACAAAATAACCAAGATTTAAATAAAAATTATTTTAAAATAAAAAACATTCATTCAAAAAAAAATTCAAAACCAAGCCGGTACAAATATAACTTATCTAAAGACGACCTATACACTAAATAAAAGACCTATTTTATAAAAACACATCAAAATCAATAAACAATTGCCGCACTAAAACTTAAAAACAGTAAAAAAGGTCTTAATATTAAAGATCATAGAATAATAAAAAAGACCGAATACGACTATCTCTTAGCGGGGAGCAGGAGATTCAATCAATAAATCCCCATAGATAGTCATATCCGGCCTTTTTAGTTTTACCCGACAGCTAGTATTTTTTCATTATAGTAAGAGAAAAAGTAAAACATGCAAACACAATACTAGCCGCGAAAGTTCAGCGAGAGAAAGTCATAGCATTGCCCGGATAAAAATATCGCTTTCCCTCGCCAAAAGTGTTATTAAAGCGTTCCTAAGTTGATACAAAGATAAAACCGCTCCCATATGAAGAATAATCAGTAAGGCACTTGAAAAAATACAGTTGATCAGACGATTAGTCGCCTAAAACAAAATAATAAACTGATAATCAGCTCGATAAAAAAAACAATTCTATGGAAAACAAATAATAAGGGATTCTTTTTTTCGCAGAAAATAAGGCAGGCTTAAAACAAAAAAAAACGCTCAACAAGAACGTGCAAATATTGCTGTCTGTTGAGCGTCTTCTTAATTTTGCTGTGAGGGAAGGATTCGAACCTTCACAAGGAGGTTAGTCCGGGTTACCCCAGGATTTATCCCTTGTCCCTTACCCTCGAGACCGGAGGGCATGGCTGCCAGTTTCATCACCTCACATTGTATTTCGAAACTCTTTCGTTCCGTTGTTGATACAAATGTAAGTCAAGTCGACAAAAAATAAAAGTTTTCCAAAGAAAAAAATAAAAATTTATGAAATATTCATTTTTTAACTTAAAAAATTAACAAATCACAAAAATCAACTAGGGTCATGCCCTGATTTTTAAAAATCTCGAAAAACCAAATTTTTTCTATTCTTTTCACATCAACACATAGGATACCGAGATGGCGCCCTCTGCGCCATCTCGGTATCCTCAAAGCCCTCACACCACCGTCCACTGCATTAAATAAGCACAGACGATGGCCATGTATGTCCCCAAAGCATAACCCAGAACGGCCATCAATACCCCCACCGGCGCCAGCGCTGTGCTGAAGGCTGAGGCCACCACCGGCGCTGAGGCAGCGCCTCCTACATTGGCCTGACTGCCCACCGCCACAAAGAAAAACGGTGCCCGGATAAGCTTGGCTACTAACAACAATAATCCTATATGCACCAGCATCCAAATGATGCCAATGGCGAACAACCCCAGATTTTTGGCCACCTCCCCTAAATCCATCTGCATGCCGATCGTGGCCACCAGCACATATATAAATACACTCCCCCACCTGGAAGCACCCACGCCTTCCAGTTTCCGAATCGGCTTGATAAACGAGGCGATCAATCCCAAGGTAGTCGCCATCACCACAAGCCAGAAAAATCCGGAAAGCAAGGAGTTCAGCCGGGCCGCTTTCAAGGCTTCCTCCATGCGCTCCATCAAAGGCAGGATAAGATCAGCACCGAGATGAGACAGCGCCACGCCTCCGAAACCCACACCCAGCAAAATAAACATATCAGAAGTATTCGGTATTCTTTCGACAGAAGCCCGGTAGGATTCTACCTTTTCTTTCAGGAATTCGATGGCGCTGTTATCGGCCTTCAGCCAGCGATCCAGCCGGTCGGAAATCCCCGCGCCAAAAAGGAGAAACCCCATCCAGATATTAGCGACAATAACATCCACTACGATCATAGAACCGAATATGTTATTCTCCACACTGAAAATCTCCTTCATCGCCGTTTGGTTAGCTCCCCCGCCGATCCAGCTGCCTGCGATGGTCGACAGGCCTCTCCACAACTCATCAGGCGTCAATGCCACAATATTGGGAAAAAGGTAAGTCAGTGCAAGTAAGGCGACCGGCCCTCCTAACACTATACCTACAGTAGCCGTAAAAAACATGATCAGCGCCTTTGGGCCCAGGTTGAGAACGCCTTTAAAGTCGATGCTCAGGGTAAAGAGGATCAAACTGGCGGGCAACAAATAGCGGGAGGCTACAAAATACAACCTTGATCCGCGCTTGAACTGGGCCACCTCGCTCTCTGCAATACTGTTGGCTTCTAAAAAGGCTTTTACCTCGCTGAGGGTGGCGTTAGGAGACAATTGAAGTCCGCGCTCGCTAAGCCAGGCAATCAAGTCGTTATCGTACCATTCCTGGGCGATCAACCCCAGCGGCCAGTGCATCAGGGCTGGTAAAAAGTAGCAAACTAAAAGCGGCGGGATGTAGGTATAAAATTTTTGCCATCCCTTGGACGAGCTGCTCGCGGTCTTAAAAACCAGCCCCAGAGCGACCATTAGCAGACCGAACGTTATGGCGTCGTTGGTGAATATGGGTTCCATGAAGTATTTTTTTGGAAAAATAACAAAAAACCAAAGAAATAATAAAGGGGGTATAGCCGTCAGGCTTCTCCCCTTTATTATTTCTTTGGTTTATTCAGCTGTTCTGGTTATTATTGAGCTTGAAAAAGTAAAAACATAAGATGACAAAACGAATTATTCTGGTATTGGGTATTATTGCGGTGGTAATCGGCATTGATCAGTGGAGTAAATTGTGGGCGGTAAATAATCTGATGGGCGAGCCTTCCACTTCTTACCTGAACGACTTTTTCCGGATTACCTTCGCCCGCAATACGGGGGCTTTCCTGAGCCTTGGCTCTGGCTTATCCGATGACTGGCGCTACTGGTTGCTCACCATATTACCGGTGCTCGTTCTTTTATTTTTATTGTATCAGACGCTTTTTTCCAAAACCATGAGCCAATGGCAGATCATCGCTTTTAGCGTCATCCTTGGAGGGGGAATCAGCAATATTTACGACCGGGTAATGTATGGTAGCGTAGTCGATTTCATGAACATGGGTATCGGAGATTTGCGCACCGGTATTTTCAATGTGGCGGATATGGCGATAATGGCGGGTTTGTTTATGATGTTACCGATGATGTTTAGAGGGTCGAAGCAAAAAGAAAAGGAAGAAGAAAAAATGCCAACAACGGGATCAGACCCTCAAGAATAAAACTTAGGTCAACTTTTTCACCACCTCTACCTCAAACGCCAGCACCTCATCCGGCGGCACCAATTCCTGACCGCTCCTGCCGGTGAGTCCTTTTTCGCCGTAAGCCAGGCGAGAGGGCGCCAGCAGCAAGATCTGTCCACCGACACCGACGAGTTGCAGGCCCTCGTTCCAGGCGTCGATCATATTGCCGATGTAAAACTCCAGGGGGTCGCCTTTTTGACAGGAAGAATCGAAGACTTGTTCATTCAAAAAATACCCTCTGTAGTTTACTGCAATATGATCGCCCCAATCAAGTTTGGGGTCTTTTCCCAAGTCAAGGATAACATAGAACAGACCGGAACGCGTCATCTGCAGATCCAGGCCATAATCTATGGCAAAGGAGATGATCTCATTGTGATCCTTATGAGCCTGAAATTCCGGATTGGGTATTAATTCGGTTGACAGGCGCATCATCACCTGATCTTCATTTTCGCTGACCGCCGCCTTTTTATACCAAGCCTCTTCTTCACAAAAAGCGCTGGTCTTTTCTTTTTCCTGAGCACAGGACGCACACCATATAATAATAACCCATCCCAAAAATACGATCCACCGCATAGACGTTAAATTGTTTGTTCCTAAATTAAAAAAAAATAAGGCCGTCGGCCTTATTTTTTTTTAATTTACTTCTTCTTTATTGCCCCGGCAAAGAATTGTTAATCAAAATTTTAATATTTTTTTCCTTTTAGCAGCCTTTCAATTATTTGCTATATTTGCAGCCGCTCTAAGGTAAGAAACCAACAGACTTAAATGAACCAACTTTCACCATTAGCCATTCTTGGAACCATTGCGGCCTACTTCGGACTGTTGATGTACATTTCCTATCGTACAGGAAGGAACGCCGACAACCGCGGTTTTTTTCTGGCGGGCCGGCAGGCACCCTGGCTATTGGTGGCCGTAGGCATGATAGGCGCTTCTTTATCGGGTGTCACCTTTATTTCCATTCCCGGAGTAGTCGGTCTGGAACCGGCGCCGGGAAGCAATATTCAACCTTACAATAAGGCTTTTTCTTACATGCAAATGGTGTTCGGTTACCTGTTGGGGTATCTTTTCATCGCCACGGTTCTGATGCCGCTGTATTACCGGCTAAAGCTGGTCTCGATCTATGAATATCTGGAAAAGAGATTGGGATTTTTTGCCTATAAAACCGGGGCAGGCTACTTTCTGCTGTCACGGACTTTGGGAGCTTCTTTCCGGCTTTATCTCATTGCCATCGTTTTCCAGAAGTTTGTCTTCGGACCGCTGGGAGTGCCCTTCATGGTCACTGTACTGGCTACCATCATACTGATATGGGTTTACACCTTTCGAGGCGGGATCAAGACCATTGTTTGGACCGACACCATCCAGACCGTAAGCATGCTGCTAGCGGTTATTCTCACCATCTTTGCTATCGCGCAATCGCTGGAAATGGATGTATTCGAACTGGTGGACATGGTGCGGCAGAGTGATTATTCCCAAATGTTCTTTTTCGAGAACGGCTGGAACGACCCCAACAACTTTTTCAAGCAATTCATCAGCGGCGCCCTGATCACCATCGTGATGACGGGACTGGACCAGGACATGATGCAGAAAAACCTGAGTTGTAAAAACATTGGCGACGCACAAAAAAACATGTTCACCTTCAGCATCATATTGGTATTCGCCAATCTTTTATTTTTGACGCTGGGCGCCATTCTTTATATATACGCCAGTCAGGTGGGAATAGAAATTCCAGCGAAGTCTGACCAGTTGTATCCAACTATAGCTTTACAGAATTTGTCGCCTTATATCGGTCTGGTCTTTATCGTCGGGCTGATCGCAGCGGCTTATTCCAGTGCTGACTCGGCTCTGACTTCGCTGACCACTTCATTTTGCGTTGATTTTTTGGATTTTGAAAAAAGGGAAGATGAGGATCAGAAGAAAAAGACAAGAATCGGAGTTCACCTTATCTTTTCGGCGCTTTTATTCATCATTATTGTGGTGTTCAACGCCGTCAGCAATGATGCTGTCATCACGGAATTGTTCAGAGCAGCTTCCTACACTTACGGCCCGTTACTGGGGCTATTTGCTTTTGGATTGCTTACCCCGCTCAAGGTCAGGGAAAAGCTGGTCATTCCGGTCTGTTTACTGGCCCCTGTGATCTCGTATATTGTCGACGTGAATTCCGCTCGGTATTTATTTGGTTTTCAGTTTGGATACACCATTTTAGCACTTAATGGGCTGCTGACTTTTCTGGGCTTGCTGGCCATTTCCTACAAAGAATATGAGGTAGAAACCTATGAGGCGGAAAAAAGGACTGAGGACACCTAGGCGCTCTTCAGGAATGAACATTTTTTTTTACCTTGGCGGCGACTTTGAATATTTTGATCAAATCAGTTTATCGTTATGACTAAAATTCACGCTGCGATCACCGGCGTTCACGCCTGGGTACCTGATTACGTGCTGACCAACAAGGAGTTGGAAACTATGGTGGATACTACAGACGAGTGGATCACCACTCGTACCGGCATTAAGGAGCGCCACATTCTTAAAGGTGAAGGCCAGGGCGTATCGGTCATCGGTGCAAAGGCGGTGGAAGGTCTGCTGGAAAAGACCAACACGGATCCTTCGGAGATCGAGCTGGTCATTTTCGCTACGGTTACTCCTGACATGCTCTTTCCCGATACCGCCAATCTGGTGGCTGACGCAGTGGGCATCAAGAACGCTTTTTGTTTTGACATCGGCGCAGCTTGTTCCGGCTTTCTTTATGCTTTGACTACCGGCGCCAAATTCATCGAATCCGGCGCGCACAAAAAGGTGATCGTCATTGGCGCAGATAAAATGTCCGCCATCATTGATTATACCGACAGGACGACCTGTGTGATCTTCGGCGACGGCGGAGGCGCCGTTCTACTGGAACCCAACACAGAGGGCCTGGGGATCATAGATTCCGTGCATCGCAGTGATGGTGAGGGCGCGCAATATTTGTATCAAAAGGCGGGCGGGTCGAGATATCCGGCCACGCACGAGACGGTTGATCAGCGTTCGCATTATGTTTATCAGAATGGGAGGCCAGTATTTAAAGCGGCGGTGAATGGCATGGCGAACGTCGTAGAGCAGGTAATGCAAAGAAATAATCTGGCAAATGAAGAGGTCAGCTGGCTGGTTCCCCATCAAGCCAATATGAGGATAATTGAAACCGTAGCGCGTACGGTTGGATTTCCTATGGAAAAAGTAATGGTGAACATCCACAAATATGGTAATACTACAGCCGGCACACTTCCGCTTTGTTTGTACGATTGGGAAGGCCAACTCAAAAAAGGCGACAATATCATACTAACAGCTTTTGGCGGCGGGTTTACCTGGGGAGCGACCTATTTAAAATGGGCCTATTAAAACGAAATGAAGCTTTTAGGTAATTTTCACGGCGCTGCTACCATCAATTTTTCCTATCTTTGCAAAGTTTTTATTAAACCTTAAAAGTGAATAATGGCAAATACTTCGGATATTCGGAACGGACTATGCATCAAACTGAATCACGACATTTATTCAATTGTTGAGTTCCAGCACGTAAAGCCGGGTAAAGGAGCGGCTTTCGTGCGCACTAAGATCAAAAGCATGACCAACGGACGCGTACTGGACCACACTTTCTCAGCTGGCCATAAGATCGATGTAGTCAGAGTAGAAAGAAGAAAGTATCAGTACCTCTACAATGACGATATGGGGTATCACTTCATGGATACGGATACTTACGAACAGCTCGCTTTGGATACTGCTTTACTCGAGAATCCAGGCTTTTTGAAGGAAAGTATGGAGGTGGATGTTTTGTATAATACTGAAGACAATACACCGCTTACCATTGAAATGCCGCAGTACATCATCCTGGAAGTCACTTACACGGAACCCGGCGTCAAAGGAGATACCGCTACCAACACGCTAAAACCGGCAACGGTGGAAACCGGGGCCGAGGTTAGAGTACCGCTGTTCATCAACACTGGTGATTTTGTAAAAATAGATACGCAAACCGGTTCTTATATGGAACGTGTAAAAAAGTAACCTATGACCTATAAGGAAATTCAAGATCTCGTCAAACTAATCGGGGAATCCGAAATCGCCGAATTCAACCTCAAAGATGGAGAATTCAGGCTTTCCATAAAAACAAAACACTTCAACGAATCCGTTTCCAGCGCCAATGAGGCGCCTGCGGCGCAACCTTTTGTGGCCATGCCACCGGTTCAGCAGCCTTACACTCCTCCGGCGCCTGCTACACCTGCACAACCTCCGGCGCCTGTCAAAGAGAATAAACCTGCGATCCAACAACCTGCATCTTCCGAGGAGGGACAGTATCTCGAGATAAAATCTCCCATCGTAGGAACGTTCTACCGGTCTTCTTCTCCGGAAAAGCCCCCTTATGCCAAGGTTGGAGATGCCGTCGAGGTAGGGCAGGTCGTCTGTATCGTGGAAGCGATGAAACTGTTTAATGAAATTGAATCAGAAATAGCCGGTAAGATCGTCAAAGTCCTGGTAGAAGATGCTCAGCCTGTGGAGTATGATCAAGTGCTGTTCTTAGTGGATCCAAAGGGCTAACTCCTCATTTCTTCGCCATGCTTAACCATCGTCGATCCGAGAATGTACCAAAAGCCCTCATGGTAACGCCCAAAAGCCTCGACCAGCGACTTATGCATCTTTCGCAGGCCTTGGCTGTATCTTTTCAAAAGGCTTATTTTCAGGGGTTCTATAACATGAAAGGCTGCTTTTGATATAGTCTCCGTCGACGCAGATTGTCCTGTGCTAATATTACTAAACAGTTTAGAACCTGCCCTTGGTTTCGTCAGTAATGACGCACCTCGGCCTTAACCGAAAAAATATGTTTAAAAAAATATTAATCGCTAATCGTGGGGAAATTGCTTTGAGGATTATTCGAACTTGCAGGGAAATGGGCATACAAACTGTCGCATTGTATTCCACAGCCGACCGGGAAAGCCTTCATGTGCGTTTTGCAGATGAGGCTGTTTGTATCGGACCTCCTCCTTCGGTAGAGTCTTACCTGAGTATCCCCCGGATCATGGCGGCCGTCGAGATCACCAACGCAGATGCCGTCCATCCAGGCTACGGCTTCCTGGCCGAAAATGCCGACTTCGCGGAAGTATGCGCCGAGTACGGCATTAAATTCATCGGCCCTACTCCCGAGCAGATCCGTAAAATGGGCGATAAGATCACAGCTAAGGAAACCATGATCAAAGCGGGCGTTCCCGTCATCCCAGGCTCCGACGGCCTGGTCAAAGATCTGAAAAGCGGCCTGAAAACGGCCAAGGATATCGGCTATCCCATCATACTAAAAGCAACGGCCGGAGGCGGAGGTAAGGGAATGCGCATCGTCTGGGAAGAAAAACAATTCGAAGAAAACTGGAGCAAAGCAAGACAGGAAGCGAAAGCGGCCTTCGGCAACGACGGCATCTACATCGAAAAGTTCATCGAAGAACCCCGACACATCGAATTCCAGATCGCCGGCGATCAGCAGGGAACGGTAGTCCACCTTTCAGAAAGAGATTGCTCTATCCAGCGTCGTCACCAAAAACTGGTGGAAGAATGCCCCTCTCCTTTTATGACGCCCGAACTTCGGGAAAAAATGGGTGAAGCCGCCATACAGGCCGGCGCATTCATCAATTACGAGGGAGTCGGCACAGTAGAATTCCTGGTCGATAAATACCGGAACTTCTACTTCATGGAGATGAATACCCGTATCCAGGTCGAACATCCGGTCACAGAAGAAGTCATCGACCATGACCTCATCAAAGAGCAAATTAAAATAGCCGCGGGGGAATCGCTCTCCGGCATCAATTATTTTCCCACAGCACACGCCATCGAATGCCGGATCAACGCCGAAGATCCCTTTAATAATTTTAGACCTTCTCCCGGAAAGATCACCTCTTTCCATTCATCAAAAGGCCATGGCGTCAGGGTAGATACGCACGTCTACGCCGGTTATCAGATCCCTCCTAATTACGACTCTATGATCGCTAAACTGATCTGCAGAGCTCGTACCCGCGAGGAGTGCATCACCAAAATGGAAAGAGCATTGGATGAGTTCATCATCGAAGGAGTTAAAACCACCGTGCCCTTCCACCAACAACTCATGAGAAATGAAGATTTCAGAAAAGGTAATTTCCATACCGGTTTTTTGAATACCTTCGAACTGAAAAAACCTGAGAAGTAAGAAGATCGGGCTTGTGTTAAAAGTCACTGTCTCCTGCCGCCTGCCAGCCGGCAGGTTTGCTCGGCCCAAATCGTTTTATTTTTAAGTTTCTGCCGAAGAAAATCTGTGATTTTCTTCGGCAGAAACTTAAAAAAGAATTTTATTAGCTGCGCCCGCCTGCTGCAGGCAAACCTGCTGGCCGATAGGCGAGCAAGCAAGATGACTTTTACACAACCCAAAAGAAAAAGATCATAATGGATAGTTTTTGGCGATTGCTGCGGCGTTTAGGGAATTACAGGCTTAACGTGGTGCTGAGCATAGTCAGTAATGTCCTGATGGCCGTTTTTACCATCATCAGTATACCTCTGCTGCAACCTTTCCTCGAAATCCTTTTCCAGCAGACAGAACCGGTCCGAACCCGCCCGGAATTATCTCTCGACCTGAACAGCATCGTATTAAATGCACAGTTTTTTCTCAGTCAACTCATCCAGCAGCAAGGCAGAGAAACAGCGCTCGTATACGTCTGTATTGCCATTGTAACGACCTTTTTTCTCAAAAACCTATTTCGTTATCTGGCCCTTTTCTTTCTGGCGCCGGTCCGTAACGGTGTGATCAGGGATGTTCGGCAACAGGTATTCGAAAAATTGCTCCATCTGCCGATCGGTTATTTTTCAGAAGAGCGAAAAGGAGACATCATGTCCAGGGTGACGACTGACGTTCAGGAAATTGAAGCCAGCATACTGAATGTGCTGGAGGCCTTCTTCCGCGAACCGCTCATCATAGCAGGGGCCCTGATTTTCATGATCTATGTCAGCCCTACGCTCACCATTTTTGTATTTGTCCTGATACTCTTCACAGCAGTTGTGATCGGCGGCATTGGACGCAGCCTGAAAAGAACCTCTGCAGTAGTTCAGGAAAAACTGGGGGTATTGGTATCGATTATCGAAGAAGCCCTCACGGGCCTGCGAATCATCAAAGGATTTAATGCGGAGGCTTATCAACGCAAAAAATTCAATTTAGAGAATGACGATTACCGCCGGATACTCACCCGCTTGTTATGGCGCAGAGACCTTTCCTCTCCCTTGTCCGAATTCCTGGGCATCAGCGTAGTGGCGGTATTGCTCTGGTACGGCTCCAGCCTGGTCTTTTCGGGTCAGCTGGACGCTTCTACCTTTATCGTTTTTATATTCGCTTTTTATAATGTCATCGAACCGGCCAAATCCTTTTCCAAAGCCTTTTACAACATCCAAAAAGGGATTGCCGCCATTCAAAGAGTAGAAAAGATACTCGATGCCGAAAGCAATATCAAAGAACCACCTGACGCCCTGCCCATCCAGGAATTAAAAACGGCTATCCGCTATCAAAACGTGAGCTTTTTTTACCGGAAAAATGAAGGGCCGGTTTTGAAGAATATTGACCTCGAGGTCTCTAAAGGAAAAGTGATCGCTCTGGTAGGCCCTTCCGGCGCCGGGAAATCTACCCTGGTGGACTTACTGCCGCGTTTTTACGACGTAACGGCCGGTTCCATTTCCATTGACGGAGTGGACATACGCCGGTACAGGCTGGAAGACCTGCGTTCCCTCATGGGTATCGTTTCACAAGAGGCGATCTTGTTCAACGACTCCATCTATAATAACATCGTTTTCGGAAAAAAGAACGTCACTAGCGAGCAGGTAGAGCATGCAGCCAGGATTGCCAATGCCCATGACTTCATCATGGCTACTGAGCGGGGATATGCAACCAATATCGGCGATCGCGGCATGAAGCTCAGTGGCGGACAACGGCAAAGACTGACCATTGCAAGAGCCATTTTGAAAAACCCGCCTATTCTGATCCTGGACGAAGCCACTTCCGCCCTGGACTCGGAGTCGGAGAAACTGGTACAGCAGGCATTGGTCATGCTCATGCAGGAAAGGACATCCATCGTCATTGCTCATCGCTTATCCACCATACAACATGCAGACGAGATCATCGTTTTGAAAGATGGGCAGATCATAGAACGGGGTGACCATGCCGCATTGCTGAAAAAGCAAGGAGAATACCAAAAGCTGGTTGGCTTGCAAGCTTTTTGACTGCCTCTTAATATTTTTGTTCGGCGGCATAAAAAATGCCTTGCCGCCGAGGCAGGCAGGAGACCAGCTTTTTGCACAACCACAAAATTTATATCAAAGATTTCTGCTAACTTTACGAAAATTGGTTCGACGAAATGATAAAATACATCCTTCCGTTTTTATTGCTTGGCCTGCCATTTTTGTCGAAGACACAGATCGTGCTTACCAATAACAGTTTTCCGAAGGTAGGAGATACTCTTTTTAGTCACATCGACTTTTTACCCGGCAGCATTATCATTACCGAAGGAGGGGCGAACAGGCGCTGGGATTTCAGCACCCTACAATCTCCCTTTGCTCGGCAGCTGGAGGTCCTCCCGGCTCATTTTTTTGAAGAACACCGCTATTTTCCCAAAGCCAATGCTTCGGCTATTTTACAGGAAAATCAACTCGGTTTCTATAAAATCGGAGAACAGAAAATCACCTTGATGGGCTATGTAGGAAATGATCCGCTGTCCCTGGGGCTGAATCAAATCGTTTATTTCGACCCACCCCTGGTCGAAAAACGGGCGCCATTAAGGTACCATGACGGCTTTCAAACGGAAAGCAACCTGACTTATAGTTTTGCCCTGGAAGATCTCCCCAAAAACGAATTTGAAGCATTGCCTTTCACCCCTGACTCCTTCCGGGTCAGTATTACTATCGATCGACAGGATTATGTCGATGCCTGGGGAGTACTGCTGATCCCAGGCGGCATTTACGATGTGCTGCGGGAGCGCCGGCAAGAGGCCAAAACTGTTCGCCTGGAAGCTCGTATTGGCCGATCACCCTGGCAGGACGTTACTGACCTTCTTCCGGGTTCTGATATAGTGGGTAGTTTTTATTCGGTTACCTATTACTACCACAGCAATTCTTCCCAAAATCCTATTGCTGTAGCTTATTTGGATGGCGAGGAAAAAAAGCTGCTGAATGTTATTTATAAAGCCTTGCGGACTACCGAGAACGTACAGATGGTCGGCAGCGTCAGGCCAGGCATTTATGCGTATCCCAATCCCGCCATCGTCAATGTGCGTTTTGAATTTACCAATCTTCAACCCGGCATTTATAAGCTGACCATTTTCAACATCCTTGGTCTGGAGGAATGGAGTAAAACTTACTACGTCAACGGTCATCGCACGGAAAAAGTCAACATTTCCGGACTGCGAAAGGGCAGTTACCTGTACAGTTTGACCGATGAAAGAGGGAAGACCATCAGCACGAAGCGGCTGATCGTGATCAAACCTTAGAATCTGCTTATCTAATCATCGATTTCATTGATAAAGATCATTGTTGAGCAAGAGGTTTATGAATATTTTTCTTATGTTCATATTGCCAAATATTTACTAACTGCCCTTTAACTGTGAAATCAAAAAACTATGAAAAAAAGGACTTTTTCGATTAAAAAAACTGTTACACTAGTCATTTTCGGAGGCCTGTTTTTGCTCTGGGCCTGTCAGAACCAAACCGGCGGGGAGGGCGCCGTTGATCCAATGGCCGATGCTACGGGAGAGGAGTTGTATGTTTCTTATTGCCAGATCTGTCATGGCAATAAAGATGAGCCCGGACCTATGGCGGAAGTGCTGACGCAGGTGCCGCTTGACCTGAGCCTCATACAGGTCAGAAGAGGGGGGGAATTTCCAAGGGATGAGATCATCAAGATCATTGAAGGCGGCACTACCGTAAAGGGCCATAGAAACGTGGAAATGCCGGCCTTCGGCAAAACCTTCCAGGAGTCGGAAAATCTGGATAGTAAAAAATTAGTTAGAGAAAGGGTCGAACGTATTGTTGATTATCTCGAATCCATTCAAAGAGACCTTGAAGGTTAAAAGAAACGCCCCCGGCCGGGGGCGTTTCTTTTTATGGTGCAATAATCACTTTCTGAGTCAATATCCCTCCTCTGGCTCTGAGGCTCAGAAAATAAGCTCCGCCAGAAAGTTCAGCTCCATCGAACCAAACCTGATGATCACCAGCTGGATGTAAACCCTTGGCCAGCACTTTCACCTCACGCCCATTCAGATCGAACAGGCTTAATCGGATGTTCTCCGCTTCTAGTAAAAGGTATTGAATAAAAGCGTTTTATGAGCCGAGCAAACCTGTCGGCCGTCAGGCGGGAGAAGTAGCTGACTTTTTACACAACCCCTATACAATTGTATATAGCATAAACTTTTCCCCGCGATGGGGGAAAAGTTTATGCTTAAGATTGTTCGATTACTTAGTGTGGAATAGTTCTTAAGAGGCTGGCAATACAACAGTATCAATGACATGGATCAAACCATTGGAGGCTTTAACATCTGTAGCCACAACGGTTGACTTATTTCCGTTAGCATCCGTCAATACGACATTACCGTTTTCCAGTTTGGCTTCCAGCTTACCGCCGCTAACCGTTTCAACAGTGTAAGAACCATTATTGTCATTAATCGCGCCAACGAGTGTTTCTGCATCGACGGCGCCGGCTACCACATGGTAAGTCAGTATACCGGCAAGGGCGTTCTTGCTCTCCGGCTTGAGAAGATTCTCCAGCGTTCCTTCCGGCAGCTTTTCGAAAGCAGCGTTAGTAGGCGCAAATACGGTGAAAGGACCTTCACCCTGCAGGGTTTCGACCAGGTCAGCAGCCTGAACGGCAGCAACCAGCGTGCTGAAGTCTTCATTTCCAGACGCCACTGCAACAATGTTGCCGGATCCTAACAAAGCTGCCGGGTTGACATTCCCAGGTACGACTACGGCGTCGATGACGTGAATTATGCCGTTAGAGGCTTCCACATCTGTAGCGGTAACCGTAGCGGTATTTCCATTTGCATCCGTCAATATAACCTTATTTCCTTCATCAAGGCTGGCAGTCAGCTGCCCTCCGTTAACCGTCTCTACCTTATATTCACCCTCAGCACCTTGAATGGCTGTAATCACATCTCCAACTGTCAATTTGCCGGATACGACGTGGTATGTCAATATTTTACTCAGTGCGTCTTTGTTTTCTTCTTTTAACAGTGCTTCCAGCAAACCTTCAGGAAGGTTGTCGAAAGCATTGTTGTCCGGCGCAAACACAGTAAAAGGCCCCTCGCCTTGAAGGGTTTCCACTAAGCCTGCTGCGCCAATGGCGCTGGCTAGCGTGCTTACATTATCATTTGCAGAAGCTACTTCTACAATATTTTCTGTAGGCCCTGCAGGCTCACAGGAGGACAGTCCCGTGCCCAACACAAGAACTGCCATAATGCACATTAAATTAATTCTGGTCTTCATAAAGTAATGATATTTGGATTGTATGAAATGAACAAGCGTGTTAATACTTAGTTCAGGTAACAGTAGGCTGATCCATTTGTTGAGCATTTTCTAAAATTTAAAGAAAAAATTACATTGGGGGGCGGAACTACAGCTCCGCCTTACGCTTGAGTTCATGGAGTCTTTCCATCAACACCTGTACGCCCTCCATTGCTTGAGGAGTAGGCCGGGCATCCGCTTCCTGAAGCAAACTCATCAGGAATAAAAGTTTTTGCTGCAATCCTACGATCGTTTCTTTACCTGCAGGAACATCATAGATACTCCCGTACATTGTACTGGGGTTGCCAGGTCTTCCCTGTCCCCTTAATTCTTGCAGGACCTTCCTCCTTTCCACCGATAAATCGCCTTCCAGCAATCGGTCGACCGCCTGACGCAACTCCAACGCCTCATGATACGCATCATAGCAAGCCAGAGAATAATTCGTCTGCAGTTGCAGGGCTTCTTCACTGATCTCCACTCTTGGGTCCATCTTTACCTCCACTTCCTGCTCAAATAGCTTACCATCCGCCGTTAGGCGCACCTTATAGAAACCGGGATGCACAAAAGGCCCCTGAGGAACAGTAGGTGTTTTGCGGTATACCGCAGCAATAGAGAATTCCCGGTCAGTATCCTGGGGAGGAGCATACCTCAAATCCCACACAAAACGATGATGCCCGGCTGAAGTCCCTAGCTGCTGAGCCAGCCTAATCCAGTAGGTTGGATGCGGCAGACTGGTTGTGTCGATCTCTTCCGGCTTGTCATCACTGGCATAAGCCCGCACCAGGTTGCCCTCCTGGTCTAAAATCTCTAACCGGACCTTAGCCGCATTTTTCGCCAAAACAAAATCGATAATTGCACCATCCGGCGGATTCTCACCGGCTGGCTCTTCCGGTGGTAAAGGCGTATCCGAGAACATATTCCAGCGAACGCGAATGGCCGGCGAGGGATCGAACAAATGCGTATTCCCGGAAGCCAACGCCTCGGCTAATTCCCGCAGAGGCGCAATATTGTCCATTATCCAGATCGAACGACCGTGAGTGCCTACGACCAGATCATTTTCATGGATCACAAGATCGCGAATAGAAGTAGCCGGCATGTTCATTCTCAAAGACTGCCAGTGTGCGCCATCGTCCACGGAAAAATAAACCTCTCGCTCGGTGCCGGCAAAGAGCAGGCCCTTTTGCTTAGGATCCTCCCGAACCACATTGACAGGTCCCATATCATGTAAGCCATTAACGATCTGCGTCCATGTTTGCCCGAAATCGTGGGTTTTGTAAATATGAGGTCGCATGTCGTTTTTCCGGATGGCATTGATGGCGATGTAAGCCGTACCAGGATCAAAGTGGCCGGCATCAATCTGAGAGACCTTATCCCAGGATCTTAGCTCGGGCGGCGTAACGTTCGTCCAGCCTGCTCCTCCGTTACGCGTCAGATGCATGAGGCCGTCATCAGTGCCTGCCCAGATGATGTCTGCATCCAAAGGAGAAGGTCCCACTGCATAGATCACGCCCCTTCTGGCCATATTCTCCATTTGCGGGGTCTTAAAATCGCCTATATTTTCCGGAAGTTCAGGTTTTTCCCGACTCAGATCGGGGCTGATGATCTGCCAGTCGTAGCCACCGTTAGTCGTTTTCCATAATACATTGGTGGCAAATAATAAGATCTTCGGGTCAGCAGGGTGAAAAAGCAACGGCATAGTCCTTAAGATCCGATACTTTCCCGAACGAAGTGCTTCCGGCGCTACATTATAACTTTGGCCGGTTTTTCGATTAAATTTCATCACGCGGCCGCCGTAAATGATGTCTGGATTTAGTGGATCAGGAGCAATGTAGGCATATTCGTCGGCGCCGACGCCGATCCAATCCCGGAAACTGATCTGCCCGCCGTCACCCCGGCTGGAGGTTCCGATCGCTCCGCTCTCCTGCTGTCCGCCATAAACCCAGTAAGGAAACTGATTATCCGTGGTAACATGATAGATCTGTGCGGTGGGCTGGTTATACCATGAACTCCAGGTACGACCGCCGTTTACGGTAATGGTAGCGCCCTGATCGGCGGCAAAGAGCATAATATCGGGATGCTCAGAGTTGATCCAGATGCGATGGTAATCATCTCCACCCGGAGCGCCCTTGATGGAAGTCCAGGTTTTACCGGCATCATCGGAACGATAGGAAGCGATGTTGCCGGAAAAGAGGACATCCGGGTTTTTCGGATGGACTTTAAGTTCGGCGAAATCCCCGCCGCGTCCCCAAATGCGATAGTCGGTCGTTACCCGGCGCCAGCTTTCGCCGGCATCATCGCTTCGATAGACTCCCCCCAGTTCTCCGGCGTCGACGGTAGCGTACATCCGGCTGGGCCGGCTTGGTGCGAAACAAACGCCGATCCTGCCCAAACGCTGATCTCCGGAAGGCAGGCCTTCGGTAATTTTCCGCCAGTTATCGCCACCGTCGGTGGATTTATATAAACCGCTGTTAGAGCCGGAGAAGCTTGCATTCTCCCAGGGGCCTTCCCTGTGCTCCCACATGGCGGCAAAAAGAACATTCGGATCAGTGGGGTCCATTTCTACCTGAATAGCGCCCGTATTGTGATCAATGTAAAGGACTTTTTCCCAGGTTTTGCCTCCGTCGGTTGTACGGAAGACACCCCGCTGCTCGTTGGGACCATAAGGATGCCCCAGCCCGGCTACGAATACGATATCCGGATCGGTGGGGTGAATGATGAGCCGTCCGACTTGTTGGACATCGTCCAGCCCCGTATGTGTCCAGGTCTTTCCGCCATCGGTGGATTTAAAGATGCCGTCTCCCACGCCAAGATCCGGCCGATGCAAACCTTCCCCGCTACCTATGTAAATGATATTGGGCTGTTCCGGGGCCACAGCAATATCGCCTACTGAACCGGTAGGCGCGTCGTCGAAAATGGGTTTCCAGGTGCGGCCGTAATCGTCTGTTTTCCAGACGCCGCCATTGTTGACGCCTACAAAAAAAACACTAGGCTGCGAAGGTATACCGGCTGCCCCGACGGTGCGGCTGGCCCGGAAGGGGCCGATCTGCCGGTATTCTAGATCTTGATAAAAGGATTTCGGAATTTCTTGCGCACTAAGTGAGAGAGCCAGCAACAGCCAGCCCAGAAAAGAGAGTTGTTTTTTCATACTAATGTGATTGTTGGTTGTTTCTGGGAAAATACGAAGATTTCTAAAATAAAGTGGGGTGCAAGCGCTCCGCTTTATTTTTTAATATTTACGATCTGGAAGGCTTCCGCCCATTCGGCGCCCACTCCTTGCCAGGTAAGGGTATCGCCTTCAATCGAGAACAGCCAGCGGCTATCGTCCTCTTCACCGGCATCGCTATCGAGAAAGAGGGAACTATCAGGGACATTATATTGATATTTTCCGGTATTTTTTCCCCAGGGGCTGCCTCCTGTTTCAACGCAAAAGCATAACCCTACGTAAGGTCAGTTAATTATCCAATTTTCAGATTTTAAATCAAAGAGAACGCTTAATGACTTGTGCCTATCAAAGTCAGGGATGACTCATATTGATTTTTAACCAATGAAATTACCCTAAAAATTGATTTTACTTAGGTCCCCGTGATTCGAATTAGCCGCTTTAACTGGGCTTAAGACTTAGTACACTTCAACTTCACAATTTCTTAAAACAAAGATAACCCTTTTATCGCCACCGTTCGAAATCAAAGAAGTAACCTTGTCATGGAAAACAGCATAGGGAGCATTTTTCCATTGATGTTCCCTTAGAGTGCATTGGGGAATTGCTTTTGAAGGAGGTAAGATTTTAGGGGATAAACCATTGATGACGTTTCAATTGAGGTTTTAAAAATGGAGTGATGTTCAAGCTTGGTAGGCATTTACAACACCACTCCTGTTTATTTACATAAACTCATTAATATTATGAAATTTTCTCTAAAAAAAGCCATGACCCTGGTTTTTTTCCTGGGTATTTTCTGTCTCAAGGCTTTCGCTGCATCCGGCCATGCCGATGCAAACGTTTACCTTTCTGCAGAACCCACTGGTTTGCTCCTTTCAATTGAGGTACAAGTCAATGGTGTTGTTACGGACGAAAATGGCGAGGCGCTCATAGGCGCCAGTGTCAGTATTAAAGGAACCACAAGCGGCACGGTCACTGATGTCGACGGGAACTTTACCATTTCGGCCGATGAGGGCGACATACTGGTCATCTCCTACATTGGCTATGCTACTAAAGAAATTGTGGTTGGAGATCAGACGAATATTTCCATACAGTTACTTCCTGATGCGACCAGGCTGGATGATATAGTGGTAGTGGCCTATGGTGTACAGAAGAAATCAGATGTAACCGGTGCTATCGGATCCGCTAATGAGGACGACTTCAACAAGGGGATCGTAGTGAACCCCGGTCAATTGCTACAAGGTAAAATAGCAGGCGTTAATGTTTCAAATGTCAGCGGAGAGCCCGGAGCGGCGCAGGATGTGATCATTCGCGGGATTGGCAGTTTGCGTTCCGGTACGACTCCGCTTTTTGTAGTGGACGGTTTTGTTCTTGACAATACGTCGACGGGGGTAGCCAATAACCCACTTAACTTCATCAATCCTCAGGACATCGCGAGCATTGATGTTTTAAAGGACGCTTCCGCCGCTGCCATCTACGGCGCCAGGGCAGCCAACGGCGTTGTGGTCATCACCACCAAAAGAGGAAAAGAAGGTAAAACGGAAATGAATTTATCGGCCACCACGGCCTGGTCATCATTAGCCAACAAGATCGATGTATTCAGTGCCGATGAGTTCCGCACCCAAGTGAACGCCATTGGAGGCAATTTATTTGATGCAGGCGGGAATACCGACTGGCAGGACGAGTTAACACAAACCGGCATTTCCAACAACATCAACTTCTCTATGAGCGGCGCAGCCAGTGAAAAGTTTTCTTATTTTATTTCCGCCGGTGTGGAAGACCAGGAAGGCATCCTGATAAACAGTGGACTAAGGCGCTATTCAGGCAGAGTCAACCTCACACAGAAGAGTTTGAACGGCCGTCTGAACGTTGATTACAACTTTACCGGATCAAGAACGGAAAACGCCAGACCTGACAATGGAGCGATCGTAGTGGACATGCTGCAATTAAATCCAACCATACCGGTTTTCACCAATGGCCAGCCAACCCTATTGGATGACATGCTGAACCCGATCGTTCGCAATGAACTGTATTCAGATGAAGCAGAGAACAACCGGCTTTTAGCTAATATTGCACCTTCTTTGGAACTCTTCAAAGGATTGACCTACAAACTAAACCTGGGGGTAGACTATTCCACCACCAACCGGGTAGTTCAGCGCATCCCTTATGCACTTTTGGAAGGGCTGGAATTTGGTGCTTTGAACAACATTACTACCAGAAATGAAAACCAACTGGTTGAAAACACCCTAACTTATAATTTGGAGAAGGGCCAGCACAGTATGACTTTCCTGGCGGGCCATTCTTACCAGAAAACCTTCGTACAGCAACAAGCCTTCAGCTTATCCGGCTTTGCGAATAACGATGTAGAACCCATTTTTCAGGATCAGACAAGTACGCAAGACCGTCCGACGACGCTCAATTCCTTTGCTGTGGAAAATGAGTTGCAATCTTTCTTCGGCAGATTGAACTACTCCTTCGACGGCAAATACTTACTGACTGCGACGATGCGCGCAGACGGTTCTTCCAAGTTTGGAGAAAACAATAAATACGGTTATTTCCCTTCTTTCGCATTGGGCTGGAACATCAGTAGGGAACCCTTCATGGCCAACTCCATTTTTGACAATTTGAAGTTGCGTGCAAGCTGGGGTCAAACCGGCAACCAGGAAATCCCTGCTAAGATCACGCAATCCAGCTTTACAGAGAGCAAGTCAAATAATGATACTTATCCTTTGGATCCTAATGCTACAACGCTTGATGATTATCCATTCGGAACGATATTCACCCGTCTGGCGAATCCTGATATCCAATGGGAAGTTTCTACACAGACCAATGTGGGGATCGACTTTGGTTTGTTTGATTATCGTCTGACCGGTACATTGGACTATTTCAGCAAGACATCAGAAAACATTCTGCTGGAGGTTGTTCCGGCCGATCCTATTCAGCCGACGGCTACCTATTGGACGAATGTTCCTGATATGGAAATCATCAACAACGGCGTCGAATTTGCACTGGAATACAGCAGCAACCCAAGCAGTGCATTCAGATACAATATTGGAGGCAACCTTACCTACATCAACAATGAAGTCGTAAATTCTCCATTTGCCGTATTGACTACAGGCAGCGCCACAGGTGCTGGTCAGACGGGAGCCACGATCAACGGCTATATTAACGGCGAGCCGATCGGCGCCTTTTATATGAAGGAATTTGTCGGGATTGGAGCTGACGGACTGAACCAGTTCAGGGACATCAACGGGGACGACCAGGTATTGGAAAATGACCGTACGGTAGTAGGGACTGCCTTACCAGACCTGCTTTATGCCTTTCATTTTGACTTCCAGTACAAAGGATTTGATCTGGGTTTCAACTTCAACGGTGTTTCCGGGAATCAGATCTATAACCATACGACCATGTCTCTTTTCAACAGAGGCAATCTGGCTTCCTCATTTAACACCACAGACTTTGCGGTGGAATTCGATAATGAAGCCATCACCAATTCTAATGAAGTCTCTACTCGTTACCTTGAGGACGGCGATTTTCTGCGCCTGAACAATGCCACTTTTGGGTACACCTTCAAGCCTGAGCAAATCGGATTGGGCAATTGGGTCAACAGCATCCGCCTTTCGATAACTGGCCAAAACCTGTTTGTCATTTCTGATTACTCAGGTTTCGATCCGGAAGTAAATACGGGCAGTTCTATTGGCGGCGTTCAAACCTTTGGTATCGATCGCTTTACCTATCCAACTGCCAGAACCGTTTTATTAGGACTTAATGTATCATTTTAATTATTGAGGTGAAAAAGGCTTCTTTTTGGTTTTCTTAAAAATTTTAAAAAGATGAAAAAGAATATATTTATTTTATCCATTATTTGTATCCTATCTATTTTAAATTGGGGTTGCACCGATTTAGAAGAGCAAATTCTAGATGAATCCCTGACCGGCGCCGGTCAGGCGGAAGTGATCAGTGGGGCGATTGCCCCTGCCTATGGCCAGGTTTCCTGGACCTGGAGACATACCAATTACTATGGTTTACAGCTCATTGCGGCAGACGAGGCTATTTTACCCTATCGCGGCGGAACGGACTGGTTTGACGGGGGTAAGTTCATGGCCACCCATCAGCACCTGATGACTTCTGGCAATGACCTGATCCGTAGTTCCTGGAACGAGCTTTCCAGAAATCTCTCAAGAGCGATTTCAGCTATAGAAGTATTACGGCCATTGTCAGAAGACGGAAATGCCGAAGCGACGGGCGCCTTGTACGAAATGATTGCCCTGAGAGCCTATTTGAATATGTTGATGCTGGAAAGTTGGGGGCTTGTTTTTGATAAAGAGAGTTCTAGCGATCTATCAATCATCCTGAGAGGCCAGGAGGCTGTTGACTACCTTGAGCAAGAGCTGTCATCTGTAGTAAATGTTATCAACACAAATCTAAGTCCGGGCAGGCTTACCCAAGGAGCCGTCTGGGGGCTTTTGGCCAGATTGCACCTTAATGCAGCAGTATACCGGGATCCTTATGGAACGCCCAACTTCACCAGCGAGGACATGAACAAGGTAATTGAATATACCACTAACATCATCAACTCCGGACAGTACAGTCTATCCGCTGAGTACTTCGATCTTTTCAACGATGAGAACAACAGCAATCCGGAGATCATTTTTGCACTGGATCAAAGAGGGGTGTTGAACAGAGAGCACAGTCGCTGGGCGTATTGGTCTGTAGCCGGCTCTATGTTCCCAAGGCCTGAATTCCCAAGTGCCGATGGCACGGACGGTCCTGCCTTTACTTCTGATTTCGTACAAACCTGGATCGATGCCTATGGTAATGTTGACCCTGCAGAAGCAGACGCCAGATTTTATCAGAGAAACACTATGGTGCCGGAAGAGCTGCAAGATCTGACCGGTCGATCTCCTTTGAATGATGAAGATCACTATTATTGTATTACCGATATTGCATTCGAAATGGATAGAGGAATTTTAAGAGGCATTCAATGGGGTCCCAGGAAGGGATCGGACGGAGCATTTTTGAGGTGTGATGACGGCCAGGTAAGGATCTATCCGGTGATACAAAGAAAAGGAAATGGTCCAGACAGAGATACCGGATATGTCAACCATACACTGGATGTTGACTTCACTAATGATGGCAGGCTACACCATACAGGATACCGGTGCGCCAAATATCAGTTTAGCCGCACTTCTCCAAATGGTAATAATTTCAGTAGTGTGGACCTGGTCTTGATCCGGCTGGGAGAGATCTATCTGATGCGCGCCGAAGCGAGGTTGAGGCTGGGTGACGAAGCAGGCGCCCTGGCCGATGTGAACACGCTGAGAGGGTCAAGAACGGCTCGCCCTGAGCAAACACCAGCCCCGTTGTCGGATATCGACCTGGACATTATGTTCCGCGAACGTGGTTTTGAACTGTACTGGGAGGGTTTCAGAAGAGGAGACCAGATCCGTTTCGGCAAGTATGAGGACTCCTGGACAGAAAAGACCGGCACGGACGTCAGTAAAAGGTTATTCCCCATCCCACAGAGCGCTATTGATGGCGCTTCTAACGTAGAGGGCTTTTTAGTACAAAATCAAGGGTATTAAGAAAGCAAAACCTCAAATATAGGGTTTGTTGGCGCCTAAGGCGCCAACAAACCTACATTTAAAGATAATTTACTCCTATGAAATCGGCATTAAGAGGTATTTTCGTTTTAATCCTGGCATTAACTTCAGCCCACTGCACCCAAAACGATAAAAGCCAATCCGGCTCTTCCGCCCCAAACATCATTCTAATGATCGGTGATGGAATGGGAGTGCCCCAGGTATCTGTAGCTTATTATTTTGGAGACCAAAAGTCCAATTTTTCAAAATTTAAGCATATAGGATTTCACCTGACATCTGACAAAACCCACAAAATCACCGATTCGGCTGCGGGAGCTACGGCATTTTCCATTGGGCAGAAAACATATAAAAGAGCGATCGGTGTTTCTACGGATTCTATTCCCCAGGAGACTATTCTGGAGTTTTTACAAAAAGAAGGGTATCAAACCGGATTGATCAGCTTAACAACCATCACCCATGCCACACCGGCAGCTTTCTACGCTCACGTTGTCGATCGAGATATGCATGAGGAAATTGCCGCCCAATTAGTTGATGCCAAAATAGACTTTTTTGCAGGCGGAGGAAGGCGGTATTTTGAGGATAGAAAGGACAAGCAAAACTTATTGACCGCACTCGTAAATGCAGGGTATCACCTGGACACTGCTGTGCTCTCCGAGCCTGAATATCAGCATCCTAACGCATATATTTTGGCGAATGAAAGTTTACCGTCCATACCCGAAGGCAGGCAAGACTTTTTACCTCAGGCTACTCAGAAAGCACTGGATTATTTCGATAAGAAAAAAGCTCCTTTCTTTCTCATGGTAGAAGGGTCTTATATTGACTGGGCAGGCCATGCCGAAGATACTGAAATGTTGATCGGTGAAGTAGAGGATTTTGACGAGGTCCTTGGCGTAGTGCTGGATTTTGTCGAAAAAAACCCTAATACGTTGTTGGTTGTAACGGCTGACCATGAAACAGGTGAGGTAAGTATCGGTAAAAAATATGAAGTCGATGCTGCCACAGGCGATAGAAAAGAAATACCTGAAGAAGTACAGATCTATTTTAATTCCAATCAGCACAGCGGCGAGCTCATTCCTGTTTTCGCTATAGGCATGGGGTCCGAACAGTTTCAGGGTATTTACGAGAACAATGAGATCTATCATAAATTACGGATGGTCTATGAAACAGCAGTAAAGGAATAAAGCCCTGTTCTCAAATAGCCATGCCCTTAAGGACTCGCAATGCCCTTGAGGTATTCCATCGAGAAAAGAATTTGGCGCCCTATCCAGGAGCCATTGGAGGGGTTATTGATGCGCCATTTGGTTATTGGTTATTTGTTGGTCTTGGCCTGTTGGATCTGCTGGAGATAAATTTTATCCATAGGTGTGGTATAAGGGTCGAACATCTTCCTATCAGAAAGATAAAGTTGCTCTGCTTTTTGGATGCACTGTTGAAAGTCGGTTATTTGATTCCGTTTTTTGTAAGCCATAGCCAGGTAATATTGATTTTCGGCCAATTCGTTTTCTTTGGATTGCCGGATAAACGCTTGGATGGCTTTTTCGTAATTATTGGTTTCCAGATACAACACTCCTAGGTGCAGGTAATCATAAAGTCCCACGACGTATTGGTCGTGATTTAATTGGTTTTCGATGATTTGAATAGCTTTTTCCTTTTCACCGATTGCTTTATAGCAAATAGCCCTTGCTATATGGAGGTGATAATCACCGTTAGCGGAATAGCCGATGTCATAGTTGACGAGGCTGTCTAGTCGTTCAATATCCTGGATAGCTCCCTGGTAATCTCTGAAGAATTGATATCTACACCAGCCGCGGTAACCTAAATTTTCAGTGGGGTCGTAATGAACGGCCTGATCGATCAACTTTTTCCAGTTCAGGAAATCTCCGCTTTTCAGATAGGCCACGGATTTATGGCGATAAGCATAAGAGAAGTAGGGGCATTTTTCGATGGCTTTGTCCAAGGCTTCCTGGTATTCCCGGCTAAACTGGTAATGCCCGCGACGGTTTTCGGCGAGCTTGCAAGCTTCGTATTGGAGGGTATCGCCATAGAACTTAAAAGCCTCACAATTTTGAGAGGAGCAATAGGCGTGTAAAAGAAGGAAGAAAAGAATCCAGCGAGTGGTCATGGCAATATTTCTATGATTTTTCCATTTTCGATTTTAAAAAGAAGATACTGGTAATAATCTTTGGGGCGTATTTCATCAGGCATCAATTTCCATCCTTTAAGGCTTTTGGTGATGGACAGGAGTTGTTCGGTGACGGCCTGATCGAAGGTCTGTGTTTCAAAGTTTTTATTGGCGCTAATGAGTCGAAACCAACCGGTTTCTCCTTTACAATTTACGATAAATCGAATTCTGATCCAACCGCTCTGTTGATTATCGACGGGCGGCTGATAATTTTCTTCGAAAGCTTTAAGAATAGCCCATTTTTCCCCTTCGTACTGGAGTCCCTGGCTGAAGTTGAAGTACTGCATGGCGTTTTTTTCGCTGCAAACTTTAAATTCAGGATGATCTAAATTGGGATCATACGAAATATCACCCACCCATCGTGGGTAAGTGCTATCGGATTCGCTTGATTGCGAGCAGCAGTGAAGGACCAGTATGATGAAGGCAAAAAGGAAAATTTTCTTCATTTTGGACAAAAAAATTGATGATTGGG
Source organism: uncultured Saprospiraceae bacterium (assembly GCA_964548175.1). Taxonomy (GTDB): domain Bacteria; phylum Bacteroidota; class Bacteroidia; order Chitinophagales; family Saprospiraceae; genus JANQPA01. The sequence continues at coordinate 27,464 of CAZJQS010000031.1, read as the reverse complement.
GAACTTTTATTACTCTCTAAATAAGACCTCAGAGGTCTTAAAGACCTCTGAGGTCTAAGGAATTTTTCAAAAAAAAATCATACACCATCCCAGACACTTTCGCCATCCGCGCCGTACCGCTGTCAAAATCACCCAGCTCCTTGGACAACAATACCAACACATACTTTCTTCCATCCGGCAAGAACACGATCCCGGAATCGTGATGGACACCGGAAATGACCCCTGTTTTATGGGCCACCCTTACCTCAGCGGGTAATCGGGCAGGAATGATCTCGTTAAACCTCTGGTCAAAAAGAATGTCGATCATCTCTTCAGAAGCTTGCTCATTCACGACCTCTCCTTTAGCCAGCTTTTCATAGATCACCATCAGGTCATAAGCAGTAGTGCTGTTGCTCAGTCCCTTTTCGTAGGCCTTGATGTCTTCCACCCCACGCAACACCCGAATGTCAGGCGCACCCAGTACACGCATGCTCTGAGTGACCTTCCTGGCGTCCACCAGATCGATCAGCAAGTTGGTAGCGAGATTGCTGCTGACGATGATCATGTCATAGGCAAGGTCAGCAATCGTCCTTCGCTGTCCGATTTTGTTGTAGAGTTCAGATTCACTGTCCTGATCTGCGCTTAAGCTGTACTGGCTGCTATCGACAATGCTGTAGAACAAATTTTTAACTACAATAGAATCAGACAGCGAGAATTTACCCTCCTCCGCTTGCTTGTACAACTCGATCAGGACGGGCGTTTTCATGGTGCTGGCGGCATGAAAGGAATCACGGGCGTTGATGAGCAGTTCTTCGCCGGTTGTCAGGTCTTTGAAAGCCAGGGCAAAGGTTCCCGGTTCTTCTTTGAATTCGTGGTTGATCTGCTCTTTAAGCCTTTCCAGACCGGAAGGTCGATTACAGGAAAAAAACAACAATAGCCCTGAAACCAATAAAGGCAAACTAGCTCTAATCATAAATTTTTCTAGAAAAATAGAGAAAAATGTGCAATAGAGAAAAAAGAACTAATCACTAAATTATGCCTCTACTTTTCTATTTTCCATAGCTCGGTCCGCCTGCACCACATGCCGCTCCACATGATACACCACCACCCGAAAAGTATCTCCTAATCGGAGCTTGATCCATTTGGTGATCGAAATCGCCGTCTTAGTTTTGGTTAAATCTACCTTCCTAGCCTGATCAAGTAGTTGCAACATACGCTCCTGCTGCTTGATGAAGCGGTCAATCACCAATACATCCAACTCAGAACCCATGGGATCCATGCTCTTAAAGGTATTCATCTTTTTGATCTTCCCTTCCTTCAGCCGCATCATCCCCGCAAAATAATTGCCTAGCCAGCCCGATTTAAATACCGTACCATCCACCCTCTTCGGCGCCGCCAGCATGCGTCTTTCAATTTCCGGTAAATAAAAGTCTCCGTATCGATTCAAATGCTCCAGGCATTCCAGCAAACTCCAGCGGCCTTCCGCCGGGCGGTAATTCAGCTGTTCAGGACTTAATCTCCTGTAAGCTTTCGCCTTTTCCAAAGCCGATCGGGTGATCTCTTTTAACTCCTCAATCAATGTGTTTCGGTTAAGTGTGCTCATTTCTTTTTTCTACAAATATCTACAGCGGCGATCAACAAAACCTTGATCAGGATCAAGATTTCTGTATCCTGCTTAAAGTCTCCGGAGACATTCGCAGATAAGCAGCAATGTATTTTGCAGGCACCTCCTGAAATAAACGGGGGCTCCTTTCCATTACCCGCCTCAAACGCTCCACCGGAGAGTAGATCAAAAGGTCGATCTCGCGCTCCATGTTCTGTACGATCAATTCCTGTAAAAGCCGGTTGTATTGCCGCAAACGTTCCTTATCCTCTCCGACAAAGGCCTCAAAATCCGACCGGGATACCGCCCTGATCCTGGTCTTGCGAATCGCCTGCAAATACAGATCAGAAGGTGCCTGCTTGAAAAAGGAGGAAATGGAATTGATCAAAGAGCCGGTATAACCAAAACGAATGGTAAACTCCTCCAACTCCGTCAAATAAAAAGCCCGGATAGCGCCTTCCTCTATCCAATACAAATGGTGTTCAATGGCGCCGGCCTGCAAAATAAACTCCCCCCTTTCGAAAACCTGGGGCTCAGCTGCTTGCATAACCACTAATAAGTCTTTGATGAAATTTTCAGCATCATTCATTATACTCAAAGTTACTCCTGTAATTTTTTAATGGTCAAAAATAAGATTTTAAGTATATTGCTGATCCGCCCAATAATAATAGACTACGCCACAAAACACTTTAACCATGTCTGAAATCAAAAAAGAAGACCTCAATCAGGAAATTTTCGATCTGTACGATAGCTATGCCCACAATAAAATCGACCGAATGTCTTTTATGAAAAAAATTTCGGTCTACGCCGTCGGCGGCCTTACCGTGCCGGCTTTACTGGACTACCTCATGCCTAAATATGAAGAACGTCAACAGATCAGAGCCAATGATCCTCGTCTGAAAACAGAGACCATAGAATACGACTCTCCAAAAGGCGGTGGAAAAATTAAAGGCCAATTGTCCCGACCTGTGGATGCCAATAAAAAACTTCCCGGCATCATCGTCGTTCATGAAAATCGGGGGTTAAACCCCTACATCGCCGATGTCGGCCGCCGCGTAGCGCTGGCAGGGTTCATCTCCCTGGCTCCTGATGCCTTAACACCGCTGGGTGGCTATCCCGGCACGGATGATGAAGGCAGGGCTCTCCAACGACAACGCGATCGCGATGAGATGCTCGAAGACTTTATCGCAGGATTTGAATACCTGAGAAAACATAAGGAATGTAACGGAAAAGTGGGCGTTGTCGGCTTCTGTTTCGGCGGCTGGATCTCGAATATGATGGCCGTGCGCCTGAAAAAATTAAAAGCTGCCGTACCCTTCTACGGCGGACAACCTGCAGAGGAAGATGTCCCGGATATCAAAGCTCCTCTGCTGTTGCATTATGCTGAATTAGACAAAAGGGTCAATGAAGGCTGGCCGGCATATGAGGCCGCACTCAAAAAACACAATAAAAAATATACCGCCCACTTTTATCCGGGCGTCAATCATGGTTTCCATAACGATACAACGCCTCGATATGACGAAGAAGCAGCCAAATTGGCCTGGGAGCGGACCATTGCCTTTTTCAACGAGAACTTATAGCGGGCTGTCAAAAAGGATTTGATAAATTAAACCTGCCTGTTTACAAGAGGCTGCATCAAAAGACGTTTTACTACCTCTCCTGCAGGGAGGGTTATTCTCTGTCCTTAAAATCCAAAAGTAATGTCAAAGATGACAAAACCCTATATCGGTCCGGAGCAGAGTTTGCCGGAAACCACACTTAAAGCCTTCATATTAGGCGCTTTACTTTCCGTCGTATTATCGGCTGCTAACACCTACCTAGGTCTCTTTGCGGGTCTTACGGTTTCCGCCAGTATCCCGGCGGCCGTTATTTCCATGGCGGTGCTTCGTTTGTTTCGAAAGCACAACATCCTTGAAAACAACATAGTGCAGACTTCCGCCTCTGCTGGAGAGTCCCTGGCGGCCGGCGTGATCTTTACCTTTCCTGCCCTGGTGCTAATGGGGTACTGGACGGAATTCAACTATCTGGAAACGATGCTGGTGGCTTTGTGCGGCGGTGTTCTGGGGGTGCTGTTCACGGTTCCTTTGCGCTCAGCGCTTATCGTCCAACAAAACTTACAATTCCCGGAAGGTGTGGCGACCTCTGAGGTGCTGAAATCCGGAGAAGAGGGGGGCAAGGCTATTCGCTTCCTGATCTGGGGCAGTGTAATTGGCGCCGTGATCAAATTAGCGGAGTCGGGCCTTAAACTTTGGAACGGCGTAGCACAGGGTGCTACCGTTGCCGCCAATAAAGCCTATTTATACTTTGGCATGAACCTCTCCCCTGCCCTGATCGCAGTAGGTTATATCGTTGGGATCCGCATTGCCTCCCTGGTATTCATCGGTGGCGTGATCAGCTGGTGGATCGCCATCCCCATTTATGTGGCGATAACCGGCGTCCCGGAAGACACCGGGGCCGTCAATCTGGGCAACTCGATCTGGAGCGGACAGATCCGTTACCTTGGGGTCGGCGCCATGGTAGTAGGTGGCCTTTGGGCGCTTATTGACTTGCGCAACTCCATCGGCTTTGCCGTCAGAAGCGGATTTGACGCTGTAAGAAAAAAAGTGGACGCCAGCACTATCCTACGTACCGAAAGAGATGCCCCCATGTCTTGGGTGATCATTGCCATTGGCGTGATGATCATCCCCATTTTTATCATCTACCTGAGAATGGTCGAACAAGTCTCTATCTCTGCTTTGATGGCCATACTGATGGTCATCGCAGGGTTTTTGTTCTCGGCGGTGGCCGGCTATATGGCCGGACTGGTAGGAAGTTCTAATAATCCTATTTCAGGAGTGACCATAGCCACCATCCTGACTTCTGCACTTATCCTTCTGGCCTTGATGGGGTCGGGTGCAGAGCGCGGCCCTGCTGCTGCGATCATGATCGGCGCTGTAGTTTGCTGTGCAGCTGCTATTGCGGGAGACAATATGCAGGATCTCAAGGCCGGCCATATCCTGGGAGCAACTCCCCGCCGGCAGCAGATCATGCAGATGGTGGGAGTGGTGTCTGCTGCTTTGGTGCTGCCGCTGGTTCTGCAATTACTATTAACGGGTTACGGATTCGGTCCGCCCACCGACGCCAATCCTGACGCCCTGGCTGCTCCTCAAGCTACTTTGATGGAAAGCGTGGCCCGCGGGGTTTTCGACGGCAACCTGCCCTGGACCATGGTTTACATTGGCATGGCCATCGGCGTGCTGATCATTATAGCCGATCAATATCAAAAAAACAGAGGCGCCGATTTCAGAATACCGGTACTTGCTGTAGCAGTAGGACTTTACCTGCCCTTTCAATTAGATAGCGCCATTATGTTGGGTGGAGTAGTGGCATGGCTGGTAAGTCGTTATCAAAAGAGTAGGAGAAGCGTCGAAAAAGAAGCTCACGAGACCGCTCAAAGCGCCAGCGAAAGAACCGGCCTGCTGGTCGCTTCCGGCTTGATCACCGGAGAAGCACTGATCGGTATTATCCTGGCCATTCCGGTGGCCATTACGCAACGATCAGATGTACTCTCACTGGGAATAGACCTGGGAAGCTACGGAACGGCGCTGGGATCGGTCATAATTATCGCAGTGTGTGCATGGTTGTACCGACAAGCAGTAAAAGCGTATAGAAATGCTTAGTAACATGGCAGCCGCATAGACGAGAACATTTAATTCTAATAGCAAACTTTGGTAGTCTTTCCACAAAGACGCTAAGGCCGCAAAGACTTGCCCTTTTTTTCACCGGACTTCGTGCGACTTCGGCAGGGAAGCCGTAGTGCCGCGAAGTCCGGTGCATTCCTTTAAGGCGTACCGGAAGTATTCTTAATAAACTCCGCTACTTCTCTTTTAAATTGTTCCAAAGAAGGCTGATGCGTATACATCATGTGCCCCGCCTCGTAATACTTCATGATGATGTTGTCCTTGATGTGTTTAGGCAAACCAAGATGGTTGATGGAGTACTCCACTCCGTAAAAGACGGTGGCAATATCGTAAATACCATTCAGGACCAGCACTTTCATGTTTGGATCGCGGGTTAAAGCAGTAGCCATATCTATACCGGTGTTGATGGCGGCCTGTGTTCCCCAACGCTCGTTACCCTGATGGCTCCAGTCCCACTTAAAATTCGGTCGGCTACCCGCAGAAGTCGTGTAGGTTAACCCTTTGTTTACTTTGAGATCCCCGTAGAAATAATCCAGAAAAGCCGTAATATAAGCCGGAGAAATGGCCGAACTCTGCGGGTCGTGATCTCCGGTCTGGCTGATACCGTCCATGTTGATGCCGGTAAACCGGGAATCCAGGCGACCAACAATCTCTCCCTCTTCTCTTAGCAATTCGGCAAAAAACTCGCTGTTGGTCACCCTGAGGTCTGCTTTATACCAGTAATCAGCAGAAGTACCGGTATAATCGGCCAGCTTCTGAGCCATAGCTCTTTTTTCTGCTTCGGTCAACTGATCACCCTTGTACAAAGCAGGTACGTATTCATTTTCTGTAAAATCCCGGACTTCGTCCAGAAATGCGTATACATCCTCCGGTTTGTTCCGGACCTTATCGTGATACCAGGCTGTGGCGGCATAGGTTGGAAAATGGACTACGTAGGGCATATCATCACCAGGAGGAAAGATCAGAGTTCGTAGGTCAAAAACAGCCGACACCATGACTACCCCGTTCATGGCGATGCCTTTGCCCAGCAAGTGGTTCATCAGACCGGCATTGCGGAAAGTGCCGTAACTTTCTCCCAACAGGTACTTTGGAGAATTCATCCGGCCGTATTCGATCAAATATTGACGGATAAAAAGGCCAATGCTCCGGATGTCCTGATCGACGCCCCAGAAGTCTTTGAACTCCGCCTCCCCTACCGGCACGCTAAGGCCCGTTCCTACGGGATCGATCATGACCAGATCAGCGACGTCCAGGATCGAATACTCATTGTTGACCACCGGATAAGGCGCAGCCGGCGTAAACTCCGTGTCGTTCACCACAATCCTCTTAGGGCCCAAAACGCCCATGTGCAACCAAAAAGAAGAAGAGCCCGGCCCGCCGTTAAAAGCAAATACGATGGGACGCTTTCCGGCCTCTGTTACTCCTTCTTTAGTATAGCTGGTAAAACCAAAAAGTGCAATAGGTTCATTCATCTCGTCCCTGAGCAGCATAGTGCCGGCCCTGGCCGTAAACTGAATTTTCTGGCCGCCAATCGTGGCCTCATGCTGCGTCTCTGATAATTCCGGTTCCGGAATGGGCTTCGGCGCCTTTTCTTGTTGTGCGAACAGTATACTGCTTATAAAAATGAGGATGATAAAAGGAAATAATTTTTTCATGCTTTTTAGTTATTTGTTGTTCGTTGCTTCATGCTAACCATTAACCTACAAGGTCAAATAACACCATTCTTTCGTAAAAGGAACCCTGCTCATCAAAACCGCGCCGTTTTCCGTGATCAGCAAGTTATCACTGGGATTGATGCCGACCCCATTTTTCACATCATACAAGCCGGGCTCCACGCTGAACATCATGCCGGGCTCCAGAGGAGTATGATCACCCAAAGAGAAAAAGGGCGCCTGATGGCCGTCGATGTGCTGGCCGGTGCCGTGGCCGGGGCGATGGTAGACGTATTCCTGCATGCCGTTCTTCAATTGGTGCTCATGGATCTTAAAGGCCACTTCTGAGCAAGGCACTCCGGGTTTGGCTTCCTCTACCATGATCTGTACCGTTTCCATGACTACCTCCCACATTTTGTTTTGATGGTCGGTCCAGGGAGCGATCAGGTAATTGCGGTAGCATTCCCCGCCAAATCCGCCGAGGCGAATATCCGTATTCACATACAATGGCTGACCTTTTTCCACCTTACAATAAAACAACTGGTTGGGATGAGGATAAGCCGTTGCTACGCCGGCCCGCACATAATGCGCCGTAGAATCCACCCCCACAGCCGTGTGGGGTTTGCCGTCGTACTGAATGTCATTCATCATCAGTTGTATACCGTAAGCACGGATAGCCTGGCCGATCTCAAAATCAGTCGTATTCGTGCCATGTTCCAGAATGAAATCCCGGGCAAAAGCATGTACTTTATCAAAATAGCGATACGCCCGCTGACAAAGAGCGATCTCCTCTTTCGTTTTTCGAATGCGCATCTGGAGACATTCATCGCTGATATTGATGAAAGTGGTATTAGGCAAAGCCTTATCGATCTTTTCGAGTTGTGCATTGGTCAATGCAATGTCTGTTGCAATGGTTTTACCGGCCATCTCTCTGGCCTGTAAACGCTCCAGCAGCCAGTCGAATAAATGCACGGTCTCCCCTTTTACGTTTTGTCCTTTATTGGGAAAACCTCCCCTGGCATGGGGATAGCAGAAATAATACTCAAAATCCGTAGCCCACCAGGAAGTGATGAGTTCGCGGTCGATGCCCGGTGCAAACCAGTAAACCGCATCTTTTTCATCAACTGGAAACAAGGCCCAGGTGGTGCGTTGACCGCTACCTCGGAAGCAGCCGGTGAAATAGACGAGATTTACGTCATGCTGAAGCAAGACAGCATCCGCACCCATTGCTTTTACCTTGTCTTTCAATCGTTCGGTGGTTTGATGGTACCAGCTCAAGGGTAGTCGATCATAGCCTTTCGGCGCAGGCTCGGGCTGGCCTTTTTCCCGTTCAAAGGCCAGCAGGCTTTCGGAATTCCCGGTTGCAGCAGCTGCTTCTGTGCAGCTGACCAGGCTTTGGGCGGATAGCGTCGTCGCCGCTAAACCAATGCCCATTTTTTTGATAAAAGAGCGTCTGTCGTCGTTCATGTCCATAAAAGGTTGTGATTAGTGAAATGAGTTACAACAGCCGGATGTTTTGGAAAAATAGTGAACAGAATGGAAATAGAAATATTTTAATGAAAAAAAATCCGTATCATCGTTACTACCAATTGATGCATTCTAACAGTGTTCTTATGAAAAGGCGCGAATTCAATGCCTTGTGGCCGGCTCTGCTGGCAGCGGGGGGAAGCAGCAGCATAGCGCTGCATGCTAAATCAGAAGAAAACAATACAGTCATCAAACCTCCCCGGTTGAAAAAGGGAGAAGCAATAGGCCTGATCACTCCTGGCAGCTTCGCCCCGGATGCAGCACTGGAGAAAGCCATAAAAAATGTTCGCTCACTGGGCTTCGAAGTGAAATTGTCCAAAAATATCCGCGCCAAGCGCGGGTATAATGCCGGCACTGACCGACAACGGCTGGATGACCTTCACAGCATGTTCTCCGATGACCGCATAGCCGGCATCTGGTGCGTAAGAGGAGGATACGGCTGTACTCGCTTGCTGCCGATGATCGACTACGAACTGATCCGGAGCCATCCCAAAGTATTGATCGGCTATAGCGACATCACCGCCCTCAGTAATGTTATTTTTCAAAAGACAGGACTAGTGGGCTTCCACGGGCCGGTGGGGTCTTCTGAGGTCGGCGAATTCTCCGAGCAACACTTCAAAGCTATCCTGATGGAAGGTCGGTCCCATCATCGCATTTCCCTAAAAGACCACCCCAACAGCTCCGAGGACGAAGATTTTCAACCCCTGACCATACAGGCAGGCATCGCAAGGGGAATACTGGCCGGAGGAAATTTGTCCATCCTGGCGTCCCTGGCGGGCACCTCCTACGAGCTGGATCCTCAGGACAAACTCATTTTTCTCGAAGACATCAGCGAAAAACCTTATCGAATCGACCGCATGCTGACTCAACTGAGGCAGTCCGCTCCAATGGATAAAGCCGGCGGATTCGCACTGGGTATTTTTGCCGATTGTAAAGCCGATCCGGAAGATGAGACGCTCAAGCTGAAGGAAACCCTTAAAGACCGTTTGTATTCCCTTAACAAACCAACTCAGTATGGTTTCCCTTTCGGCCATATCCGCCACCAGTGTATTTTGCCCATAGGCGTCAGGGCAGAGTTGAATACTTTTCAGCAAACCCTTTCCCTGCTCGAAAGTGCCGTGACCTAATCGACAACTCTATTTTCTAACACCAGTTAAATTTTCTCACAAATGAACCATCTATCCTTCATTCCCGTCCGCCGAACCTTTGCCTATCAACAACAATATAGTGGAACGACCAGACAAGTCTTTCCCTTACTTTGCCCGGAAAGGGAAAAAGACTGGCTGGACGGTTGGCAGTATGAAATGATCTATTCAGAGAGTGGGCTGATCGAACAGGACTGCGTTTTTATGACCAATTCCAACGGCAACCAGCCTACCATCTGGATCGTCACTCAATATGATCAAAGTAACAAATGCATTGAGTTTGTCCGATTCAGCCCGGAAGAATGTGTAGCTAAGATTCAAATTGACCTGGAAGAAGCGAGCGCTGAAAAATGCCTCGACAATATTTCTTATCAATATACAGCGCTGAATGCCAAGCAAGCCGATTTTATTGAAAACCATATGGAAGAGTTTTTTATTCAAAGCATGCAGTGGTGGGAAAAGGCTTTGAATCACTATCTGCTGACCGGAGAATTATTGAAAAAAGTAGATTAACTGCTTAGATGTACGAACCCGAACAATGGAGAGGACGAACAGTCCACATCAGCGGCCAGGAATGGCTGTATTTCAGCGGCACGTCCTATCTGGGCGTCCCGCATCATTCAGCGTTTAAAGCTCATCTTTACGATGGGCTGGAAAAATACGGCGCTAACTTTGGTGGTTCCCGCCGGTCTAACCTCCAAATACCGGTCTTTGACCAGGCGGAAGCTTATCTTGCCGAAAGGATAGGCGCTGAGGCTTGCCTGACGCTTTCTTCAGGCACTATGGCGGGGCAACTGGCAGTGAAGCAACTGGTTCGGGAGGGATACCGGTTATTCTACGCCCCTGGCAGTCATCCCGCCCTGGAGGGGCCCGGCCATTACTTTTCGGGAAGTATGGAAGATTGGATCAATTTTATCAAAATCCAAATTGCCCGTCCTTTTGACCTCCCCCCGGTTTTGGTAATGGATTCAGTAGATGTGTTGTATGTTAAAAAAACGCCTGTTGACTGGCTGACAGACTTACCTGTGGAATACCCCGTCATCGTTTTAATAGACGATTCGCATGGCTTCGGTTTGATGGGAAAAAATGGCCAAGGTATGGCCTCTGAATTACCGGAAACGAAGGATTTATCTTTTATTGTGACGGCTTCATTGGGCAAGGCTTTCGGGATTCCCGGCGGCCTGGTTGCCGCCGACCGTCACTTTATCGAGCTTTTCCGGGCCAGTTCTTTTTTTGGAGGGGCTTCTCCTATCGCTCCGGCGTATCTGCATGCTATGCTTCAATGTAAAGACCTTTATGGGCTGCAATTGGAGCGTTTGCTGGAGCGCATCCGTTATTTTTCTTCTTTTCCTTTGGTGATGGAAAAGTTGCGATCCTTCAGGGATTACCCTGTTTTCTATGCACCTTATCCTGGGCTGGCTGATTTCCTGGCTGAAAGGAATATCTTGATCTCTTCCTTTGGGTATCCCCGTCCGAGCGACCCCATAATCAGCAGGATCGTGCTTTCGGCGGCGCATGAGCAAGAGGACTTGGATCAGTTACTGGTAGAGATGCGGGCGTTTTTTAGCCGCTGAAAATACCCGGCACATTCTTCACAACTTCGATGAATAGTTTAAGAATTGTTGAGACCGCGCCTCCTCCTCATTTTTCAACAGCATTATACACAGCCTGATGCAATCTTGGCCGAATGTTCAGCTCGTATAAGCGTCGATTGTCCCGGGTAGGATATACGCGATTAGAGAAGAAGATCACCAGTAATTCCGCTTTTGGGTCAGCCCAAACAAATGTGCCTGTATATCCCGAATGTCCGAAGCTTTCCGGGCTGGCGGAAAGAGCCGTGTAGTTCTGAGCCGGGTTGAAAGGCTGGGGTTTATCAAAGCCCAATCCCCGGTGGTTGTCTTCCGGACAATACTGGCAGCGTGTAAATTCTTTGACAGATTCACCAGGAATGATCTGCTTACCGCCGTATTGACCGTAGTTCATGTACATCTGAAAGAGCTTCGCCAGGTCATTAGCTGTGCCGAACAATCCGGCATTACTCGATACCCCACCCATCATAGCTGCTCCCTCATCGTGCACATACCCATGTAACTGTGTCATCCGGAAAAAGGTATCCCTTTCAGTAGGAACGATCCGGTCCAAAGAAAAATATTTATACGGGTTGTAGGTGATGGTATGAGCGCCGATTGGTTTATAGAAAGCACCCTTTAAGTAAGTCTCAAAATCTTCCTGGGTGAGTTCTGAGACGATATCCGGCAACAGATAGAACAACAAGCCAGAATAGACGAAGCCCGGCTCTTCATTGAGGGGCGACTTTTTGATGGCTTTGAAGATCTTCTTTTTATAATTCTTATTCAGCCAAAGGTTTTCGGTTACCCGTACGGAATACTTTCTGGTCGAGCCCGGCTTAAAAGTCCCGCCTTTGAATTTGCCGTTTTTGCGAACAGTATTCCGCCAGTAGGGTATCCAGGGCATCAACCGGGAGTGGTGCGCCAGCATGGAGCGGAAGGTAAGTTCCGACTTGTTCGAGCGTTTAAACTTCGGAACGTATTGCATCAGCGGAGCATCCAAATCGAACTGCCCCTCTCCATGCAATTTCATTAAGGCCGGCAAAGCGCCCGTCACTTTTGTGACGGAAGCAAAATCGTACAGATCATCTTCTTTGACTTGTTTGAGGCTATCATAGGTATGGAAACCGAAAGTCTGATGATAAACCACTTGTCCTTTATGCGCCACCAGCACCTGTGCTCCGGGATAAGCTTTGGCCCGGATGCCTTCCTCAACGATGGCGCGGAGGCTGTCTTCCAGTAATTGAGCATTCATGCCTGTTAATTCAGGGGGACCGTACTGCAGCAGCCCCCTTTTTTCCGCATCCATTCCCATTCCGGCCAATAGTCCGCTTCCCAGGGTGCTTTTCAAGCGGCCTTCCAGGCTGACAGCGCCGAAAATGGCCTGAGCAGCAACAGATTCGCTGTATCGTTCCTCCTGCGGAGACACGATCAGCACTTCTGAATTTTTGATGGTCGGCAAGTAACGAAAAATATCCCCGCCCCCAAAGACCACGGTCATGTTAGGAAACTCCTCAATGACCATATTGATCGCAAAATGGCTATCAAAATAGGCCTGCTTTTTTTGGTAGCGATCCTCGATGCCGATGACCACTACATCATATTGCCCCTTAAGGCTTTCCACCCACTCCAGAGCCATGCGCCCGTCGTTCGACGGCGGAGGCGTTAACCTGTGAATAAGGGTATATCTTTTTAGCACCTTCTCGAATAAAGAATTGGCTGGCAAACCGATCGGAAGAAAAGCAACCCGGGTGTCCGCCAGATCCTTGATAGGCAACAGCTCGTCTTCGTTTTTCACCAAGACCGTAGCCTTGCGAACACTTTCAAAATGAGCCGCCGCAGAGGGAAGCTCGATGGCTACCGCCTCTTCTTTTGTTTCGCTCTGGAATACCTCGGCATTTTTAAAGCGGTATTGACTTCCAGGCTTTTGGGCAATCACCGGAAGAACGATCGCGATGGTGAATAAGAATGGAAATATTTTGCAGCTCATGGGCTTTTTGTATTTTGCTCTGAATCCTGTTTGATTTTTGGAAAAACGCCGTTAATACATGAAAAAACAGCCTCACACTGCCTTTCAATTCCCGAAATTATCAAAATTCCTATTTAATGAAAAGGGAATCCCCTATCTGTTGAGGTGCTTTTCTTTTTTTACCCTCCTACTTTCCCTGTATTCTTGCGACACCACAGGTTCGCTTTCCAGGAAATCATACCGGACGCTGGATAAACAGATCCGTGAATCGCCTGTCTTTTCCGGGATATTCACCGGTTTCGCCCTTTACGATCCGGTTTCCCGGAATTTTTTATATCAACGCGAATCCGATAAATATTATACTCCGGCCTCGAACACTAAATTATTTACGTTTTACGCTGCTCTGAACATACTCGGCGAAGAGCTGCCCGTTTTGAACTATGGCTTTCACGGGGACAGTCTGATCCTCTGGGGAACCGGCAATCCGGTCTTTCTGCATCCGGACTTTGACCAGTCGCACTACGGGCTCCAGCTTTTACGACCGGGCCCCGGAGACATTGACTGCAAGGGCATTTTTTATACCGATCAACCCTACCAGGACGAGCGTTACGGACCGGGCTGGGCCTGGGGCGACTATCCGTTTTATTACCAGGCCGAAAAATCATCCCTGCCGCTCTACGGCAATGTCGTTCGTTTTGTTCAAAACGACAATACTCTTTTTTCCGTCCATCCAGCTTATTTCGAAAGTAAACTACAGGATACTTTCCCGCCGTCTTCATTTTTTTTGGGCAGGATGGAAATGACGAACCTGTTCCTGATCGACAGCACACGCCTGAATATCCAGCGGATAGACCGGGATATCCCGTTCCGGACGAACAGGGCGGAGGTAATAAAACTTTTATCCGATACGCTGGGCAGGGAGGTTGGATATGTGGATGCCATTCCTGCAGGGGTGATCAGGCAGCAGCTCACTTACCCCTTTCCTGACACTCTGTATCGACGGCTGCTTCAGGACAGCGACAATTTCATTGCCGAGCAGCTGATGTTGATGGTCAGTGACAAGCTTTTTGGCGAGCTGAATACAACGAAGGCTATCCAATACGTACAGGACAGCCTGTTGAATATGCTTCCTCAGCGCCCGGTTTGGCGGGACGGCTCGGGGCTTTCCCGCTACAATCTGATGACTCCGGAAAGCATTGTCAGGCTACTGGAGTTGATCTATGAAAAAGTAGACACTGAACGTCTCTTCAGCCTTCTGCCGGCGGGTGGGCGTTCGGGCACTATCCGAAACTGGTACGGTAGTCCTGAGCCTTACGTTTATGCCAAAACGGGCACCCTTAACGGCAAGCACTGTCTTAGCGGTTACATCAAGACGCTTTCGGGAAAAATTTTGATCTTTAGCTTCATGAACAACAATTTCATTAACGGTTCTACTCCTGTTAAAAAAGAGATGCAACGCGTTTTGGAGTGGATTCGGGACAACCTATAAATGAAAATCGCACATGCAAGAATTTGGTTTTTTATCCCTCATCCCGCCTGTTATTGCCATTGTACTGGCCATAAGGACCAAGCAGGTCTTCGTTTCCTTGTTGTTCGGCATCTGGCTGGGCTGGGTAGTCGTCACGCTGTTTGACTATTTAGGTATTGAGCATTTGAGCGAACTGGGAGGCGGTCTGAGCCGGCTCAGCGTTGGAGAAATGTTTCTGCTGCCGGTGAATATGGTGTTGGAAGGATCTATGACGACTATTGCCGCCCTGGTGGATGTTTTTCAGGACAAGGGCAACACCCGGACCATTATGTTCTGTGCCCTGGTAGGTGCTTTGATCATTTTCATTCAGGCTTCCGGAGGGGTGGAAGGCTTCATCCGGCTTGTCAATGGCATTTTATCGAAATATGAAGCCAGGAGGCCCGGCAGCAATCGCGTGATCATCCAGTTTTTTGCCTGGCTTACGGGGGTATTGATTTTTGTGGAATCCAGCATTTCTGTGCTGACGGTAGGCACACTTTATCGTCCTATCTTCGATCGTTTGAAAATACCGCGTGAAAAACTGGCCTATATTGCTGACTCGAGTTCAGCGCCGGCCAGCATATTGATCCCTTTTAATGGATGGGGGGCGTTCATTATGGCCTTACTGTTGAATGAAGGCTTCAATGATCCTTTTGCGACCATGTTCAAAGCGCTGGGCTATAACTTTTATCCTATGCTGGCGCTATTGGGTGTGTTATTTTTCATTTTTTCGAAAAAAGACTTTGGCCCCATGGCCCGGGCAGAGCGCAGAGCCAGAGAAGAAGGCAAGTTGATGGCGGACGACGCCGTGCCCATGATCGCCGATGAGCTGACCGATATCAAGCCCAGGGAAGGGATTCGCCCCAAAGCCATGAATATGGTCATTCCCATTCTGGTGATGGTATTACTGATGCCGGTTATGCTGGCTTATACCGGCTGGGAAGCGGCGCTGGCCAATCGTCCGGATACAGCAGGCTTGGACCGCATCTTTTACGCCATCGGTCAGGGTTCCGGTTCTACTTCCGTTTTAGTAGCTGTGATTGCGGCTATTTTGGTTTCGATCGTTCTATATCGGGTACAAAAGATCATGAAAACCAAGGAGATGGTGGACCTCACCTTAAAAGGCATTTCCGGGCTGATGCCACTGGCTATCCTGATGCTGTTTGCTTTTGCCATAGGCGCCGTTTGTAAGGAAATGGGCACCGGACAATATGTAGCCGATGTAGCTAAAGGTTGGCTATCGCCGAGTCTGGTTCCTTTTATCGTATTTTTGGTGAGTTGTTTTATCGCCTTTTCTACGGGTACCTCCTGGGGCACTTTTGCCATTATGATCGCTATTGCGGTCCCGATGGCTCAGAACATGGAAGCAAATGTATACATTACGATCGCGGCGGCCCTGGGCGGAGGAGTTTTTGGTGACCACTGCTCGCCTATTTCGGACACCAGCATATTGTCGTCCATGGCATCGGCCAGCGATCACATCGATCACGTAAAAACCCAGTTGCCTTATGCGATGATCGGAGGGGTGGCTACGGCGCTGTTGTACTTGCTGATAGGATTATTTTAGGGATCTTCCCTCCCAAAATCCCTATGGAAACCATGATTAAGCAACCATCGAAGGACGGCAGATCTGCTGAGTACGGACTACTCTGTACCCTCAAACAGTTCCGCCAGTTTGTTCACCAAACGCTGTCCCCTCAGGTTCTTGCCGATGATCTTTCCTTCTGCATCCAGTAGTAAAGTCTGGGGAATGGACGAGACGTTGTATTGCTGGGCCACTTCATTCTGCCAGCCTTTCAGGTCGCTAACGTGCAGCCATTCGAGGCCATCCTGTTCGATGGCCTGAAGCCATTTCTCGCGATTGCGGTCCAAGCTGACGCCGAGGATCTCAAAGCCCTTATCTTTGTATTTCTCGTAAAGCCTCACCACATTGGGATTTTCCCGGCGGCAAGGGCCGCACCAACTGGCCCAGAAATCCACCAGGACGATCTTTCCTCTCAGGTCGCTCAGGTTGATGGTGGCGCCTTCGGGGGCTGTTTGAGCAAAATCCGGCGCTACGCCTCCGATCATAAAACTGCGTTCTCTTTCGATGGCATCTTCCAGGGAACCCGCCACTTCCGGTTCTTTTTCTTTGTATTCTTCGATAAATTGCTCCCCGAAAGCCACAAAATTGCCATTCTTTTCCCCCTGATAAGACTGGATGATGCCTGCAAGAGCGTACTGTCGTGCGCGGCTTTCCTTAGGAAAGCGCTGAACCAATTGATCGAGCATGCGCTTTTGAGAGCCTTCGTCCAGGCCTACTCTGGTAAGCGTCTCCGTATACGTTCTTACAGCATCGGTCAGCCATGGGAGATAATTATAGGCCTCTTCTTTAAAATCGGCAAATGCAAAATATTCGTAAGCGAAATACATGATTTCTGACTTGTATTCGCCCTGGTTATTCTGATAGCTCAGGTAAGTATTCAACGCAACCGTTTTTGCAAAGAAAGGATTGGCCTTATTCAGAGAATCGAGCAGGTTTTTCTTTTTTTCATCCAAATTTGACATCTGACCAAGCAGGTCCTGTCGCTCTTCCTCACCTTTGGCCATACGCAGCTGGCGAGCCAGATCGATGGTGGCGTTCCGTAAACTCCCGATGTCTTTTTTGAGTTCGTCGAACTGATCGTTTAGCTTAGAGTTGGTGATCTGCGCCACCCTCATTTTTCCACACTTCCCTGCTACGGAGACCATGTTTTCAGGGCCGAGGATGATGGGTTTCAAATCTTCATTATTGGGACCGATGAAATAAACGCGCGGCATTTGCATTTTGGGCAAGCTCAACTCGAAAATGTTCTCGCTGATCTTTTGAGCCTCCATGCTCTTTTTGAAGGTAAAGCCATTATATTCGTAAAGCCCGATGTCGCCTTCGCAATCAGAGATCATACATTTTACTTTAATCTGCTGTGCATCTACCTTTATCATAAAAAGAAAAATACCAAGGGAAAATAGCCATCTACTCTTTCTTAATACATTCATGGTTTATATTTTTTTTCAAAATTAAGATTAAACTGATATATTTCAAACCGCAGCTGCCGTTATCTGGATACTGTCTAAAAAGGCATTTTTGTTTTTTTATCGAAAAATCACCTCTAACTCGTCTATACATTCAGCTGTTTAGCAACCCAGAAGGGGATTTTGTTTGTTATTAGGAAAAAAGAAATTTCATTATTTTCATATGACTGATCAAAGAAATCCATTCAATAATAATCAGGGAAGTCCCATTAATACCATTGTTGGTGTCGTTGTTTTAGTGCTGGGACTTCTGTTCCTGCTATTCCTTGCCCGTTTCATCTTCCGCATTTTGTGGATGATCTCTCCACTGTTACTAGTGGGGGCGCTTATTGTCGACCATAAAGGCGTCATCAATTACGTCAAGTGGATCATAGCCTTGTTTAAGAGAGATACGCTGATCGGTGTGGTGGCGTCTATTCTGACCGTTTTCGGATTCCCGATCGTTGCAGGCTTTCTGCTGGGCAAGGGATTGTTTAAAAAACGCGCCCGCCAGATACAGGAAGAGGAACAGCGCCGGCGCCGGGGTGAGTTTGTTGACTTCGAAGAGCTGGACAGCAAGCCTTTAGACCTGCCGGAGTTGGAACGACGTAAGGAGAAGGAAAAAGATACCGGGAGCGAGTATGATGACCTGTTTAATAGCTAGGTTGTTGGTTATCGGTTATTGGCTAGCTAAGCAAACTATTTCAAATATTTTTGTATGAGCACTTAATAACAAATAACGGACAACCGCCTTGATCTACGGTATCTTCAGCATTGTACTGGCTTCAGTATACGCAATCATTCTCCAATCGTACCGGTACTACTGGAAGCGTATTCCAATTTTTGAATGGCCGGAAACATTCCAACCCCGGATCTTCTTATCCATCATTATTCCCGCCAGAAATGAAGCGGACAATATCGATGCATGTTTAGCGGCTCTGGCGACGCAAACTTACCCTGCTCATCTTTTTGAGATCATTGTAGTCGATGATCATTCTGTGGATGGAACTGCAGAAGTGGCGGTCTCCCACAAGATAGCCCACCTTAAAGTACTTAAATTAGGGCAAAATGAGGAAGGCAAAAAAGCCGCTCTAAGCCTGGGCATAGCACAAGCAGGCGGAGAACTAATCGTAACGACCGACGCCGACTGCATCGTTCCGGCAAATTGGCTGATGTATATTGCCGCTTTTTATGAAAAAACCGAGGCTAAATTCATTGCCGGTCCGGTCATTTTCCACAAAGAAAAAAGTTTGTTCGAACGCTTCCAATCGCTCGACTTTATGGGCATGATGCTGATCACGGGGGCGGGAATAAAAGGACGGTTCATGCACAGCAGCAACGGCGCTAACCTGGCTTATCCTAAAAAAGTATACCGAGAACTGAATGGTTTTGAAGGGGCCGACCATATTGCCTCCGGGGATGATATATTATTCATGCAAAAGGTCGCTAAAAAGTATCCCGGGAAACTTTTTTTCCTGAAAAATCCGCAAGCTGCAGTAAAGACTCGTGCAATGCCTGATCTGCGGTCCTTTATTAACCAACGCATACGCTGGGGGACAAAATCTGCCCAATACTCGGAATGGAAGATCACAGCTATTTTGGCGGTGGTTTTTTTCTTTTGTTGGAACATTGTACTGGCGGGGGTTGGAACGATATTGGATATAGGAGGTTGGAGGTATATAGGGGTGATATTCGTCTTTCAATTATTGATTAAAAGCTGGGCGGATTATTATTTTTTGAGGGAGGCGAGTCGATTTTTTGGGAAAGCCCGGTTGATGAAAAGCTTTTGGCCTGCGCAGGTAATGCATATAAATTATATAGCGTTGGTGGGTTTACTGGCTAATTTAAAAAAAAGGTACCAATGGAAGGGCAGGAAAACCCGGTAGCCCTATCCCACCACCTCGCTTGTGAAATGGAAATTGATCCCGGGGAAGTTTTCCTGCGCCATCTTTAAGGTCCATGCGGACTCTGCGAGGAATACCAGTTGCCCGTGCTTGTCCCGGGCGATGTCACGTTTGCGGCGGCTGACGAATTCCCTAAGTTTTTGCGGATCGTCGCAGCTGATCCAGCAGGCTTTGTGGAGGTTCAGCGGTTCGTAATTCACAGAAGCGCCGTATTCATGCTCCAGGCGGTATTGAATGACCTCAAACTGCAGGGCGCCGACTGTACCGATGATCTGCCGGCTGTTATCTTCTTTGGTAAATAGTTGAGCGACCCCCTCATCCATAAGTTGTTCGAGCCCCTTAGTCAGTTGTTTGGCTTTCATCGGATTGGCATTGTTGACGTAGCGAAAAAGTTCGGGAGAGAAGCTGGGAATACCTTTAAAGTGCAAAACTTCGCCCTCGGTAACGGTATCGCCGATCTTAAAATTACCCGAGTCGTAAAGGCCGATCACGTCGCCGGGAAAAGCCTCATCGATCACGGTCTTTTTTTCCGCCATGAAGGAAGTCGGATTGGAAAATTTCATTTTCCGATTTTGTCGTACGTGCAGGTA
The DNA here is from genome assembly GCA_964548175.1 of uncultured Saprospiraceae bacterium. GTDB lineage: Bacteria > Bacteroidota > Bacteroidia > Chitinophagales > Saprospiraceae > JANQPA01. Next base: position 7,310 of record CAZJQS010000031.1, on the reverse strand, counting down.
GTTAGTATTTCGTTGGAAAGTACCTGAACACACCCTCATAAAAGCGATACGATCGCGATGCTTAGGATCCATATTAGCGTGGATCTTGAAGATAAAGCCTGCGAATTTTTCCTCTTCGGGTTTGACCGTTCTTTCTTCAGTAATGCGCGGCATAGGCCCGGGCGCTATGTCCACAAAACAATCCAATAATTCACGCACGCCAAAATTATTAATGGCGCTGCCGAAGAATACCGGGCTCAACTCCCCTTTCAGGTAAGCCTCGCGGTCGAAATCGGGATAAACGCTGTCTACAATATTCACCTCATCACGCAATTCCCCGGCCAATTGCTCACCTACTTCTTTGTCCAGAATGGGATCGGAGAGGTCGGTAATTTCTATCGTATCTTCTGTTTGCTTGCTGTGGGGCCTGAACAGGACCAGTTTTTTCTCATAAAGGCTGTACACCCCTTTGAATCGTTGTCCCATACCGATGGGCCAACTGAGAGGCGTCACATTTAAGCCCAGTTTTTCTTCAATTTCATCCAACAAATCGATAGCGTCCTTCCCTTCCCGGTCCAGTTTGTTGATAAAAACGATGATGGGCGTTTTTCGCATACGGCAGACTTCCACCAGCTTTTCGGTTTGTATCTCTACCCCTTTAGCCACATCGATGACGACGATCACGCTATCCACTGCGGTGAGGGTGCGGTAGGTATCTTCTGCAAAATCCTGGTGACCGGGTGTATCCAGGATATTGATCTTATTGCCTTTGTAATTAAAAGCCATCACAGAAGTGGCCACAGAGATGCCTCTCTGGCGTTCGATCTCCATAAAATCAGAGGTCGCGCTGCGTTTGATCTTATTGGACTTGACGGCTCCGGCCACCTGAATGGCGCCGCCGAAGAGGAGTAATTTCTCGGTAAGGGTCGTCTTACCGGCGTCAGGGTGGCTGATGATGCCGAAGGTTCTTCTTTTATCTAAGTCGAGCATAATATTTCAGGATGCAATCTCAAAAGAGATGCAAAATAAGCATTTTCAAGAAAAAATACAGGGCGTGAATCCTGGGGCGGTCTAAAACATGAGTCATCCAGAAATTTTGAGGCCAATTCAATCGTTTGATTTTCAGTTTTTTAATAAAAAGTGATCAGTTAATAGTTACCGTTTATCAGGCTGTTAACCGCCAACTACTTGATAATCAAAGGGAATAAAAAGGTAAATATTTAATGCGTTATTACTTCCCAAAATCAGGGATGATTCAAATTTCAGATCACCTTAGGCTTCACCCTTATTTCAATATCAACAAACGCGTAAACTTTCTGTAAGTTTAATAAGTTAAGTATTTTGCGAGCTAAAGCGATAATTTAATGTTAGAACTTTCCAGTATCATCATTCTCGGCATATTGGCGCAGTGGATTGCCTGGCGCATTCGGATACCCGCTATTCTTCCCCTGATCATTATAGGATTATTAGTGGGACCACTCTCTTCTTTGGTAACGGAAGACGGCCGGAAACTACTGGAACCGATCTACAATGAAGAATACCACACCGGTCTGTTTCCGGGAGAATACTTGTTTTACTTTGTTTCACTGGCCATCGGGATCATACTGTTCGAGGGAGGGTTGACGCTGAAGAGAAAAGAGATCACTCATGTGGGGCCGGTCATTTTGAAACTGATCACGATCGGCTCTATTGTGACCTTTATCGGCGGAGGGTTTGCCGCGCATTTTATCATGCATTTAAGCTGGCCCATTTCATTTTTGTTTTCCGGACTGATCATCGTAACGGGGCCGACGGTCATTGCCCCGATTTTGCAGAACGTTCCTCTGACCAGGAACGTGGCGACGGTATTAAAATGGGAAGGCATTCTGATCGACCCGATCGGGGCTTTGGTAGCCGTATTGGTGTTTGAGTTTATTCAGTCGGCCGATGGAGGAGTAGAATTCACTTCTCACGCCTTGATCCAGTTTTTCCAGATCCTGCTCATAGGCCTTGCATTGGGAACTTTAGCAGCTCATTTACTATACCAATTGATCAAACGCTCGCTAGTCCCCCACTATCTGTTGAATGTATTCACCCTGGCCTATGTGCTGGGGGTGTTCGTTTTTTCCGACGTTATCGCCTACGAATCGGGGCTGCTGACGGCAGTGGTCATGGGTACGGTGCTGGGCAATCTGGATGTGCCGCAATTAAAGGAGATTCTTTCTTTTAAAGAATCGCTAAGCGTATTGCTCATATCGATCCTATTCATTTTGCTGGCGGCCAATATTAACATGGAGGAACTAGAGTTAATTCTGACCAACTGGCGCAGTTATGCTTTGTTTGGTTTTGTATCGCTAGTCCTGCGCCCGGCAGGTGTGTTTGCCAGCACACGCGGGTCAGATCTCAGGACCAACGAGAAAATATTCATCTCCTGGGTGGGTCCGCGGGGTATCGTTGCCGCCGGTATTGCTTCGCTTTTTGGGATTACGTTATCCCGAAACGGTGTGCCGGGAGCGGAATACATCACCCCGCTGGTGTTTATGATCGTTCTGGGCACCGTACTGATCAATGCGGCAACGGCCAGAATAACTGCCAGATGGCTGGGTGTCATTCAAAAAGCTTCGGACGGCATTCTGATCGTAGGCGCCAGCCTGGCTTCCAGGGTCATCGGAAAATATCTGATGGAAAATGACCGCCATGTGGTAGTGATCGACAACAACTCCAGCAATATCGCCAGAGCCCAGTCTATCGGCCTGGAAGCTTTTCAGATCAACATTTACAACGATGACCTGAACGACCATATCGAGCTGCTCGATGTAGGCTATATGCTTGCTATGACGGGCAATGCAGACGTTAACGCCTTCGCCGTGGAAAAATACGGCGATGTTTTCGGGGAAAATGGCACCTTCCGGCTCATTACTCCGGAAGAACTTAAAAAAGAACGCATCACCTTACCCAAACAGGGCCTGGTCACTTATGCCGATGACTATCTCAACCTGAACGAGGTAGCCAGAGATTATCCAATGATGCATGAAATGGACATTCAAAGCCTTGAGCAGGTCGAAGAACTTAAGGAAGATATGAATGCCCGAAATCAACGCGTGCCACTATTCATAAAAGACAGTGCAGGAGAGATACATATCATTCCCATCGAGATCCAGGAGTTGAAAGTAGCAGAAGGGAAACTACAGCTTGTGTATATGGGCAAACCTATGGAACAAAAGGAAGAGCCGGTCATCCAAAATCAAATAGAAGAATAAGCAAGGTTAATTTTTTAAAACACAGAGCGAAAAAATGTGTTTTACCCCGATATTTTATAGCTTTACTATTAACTATAAAATCGAAACCATGAATCTGAATTGTAACATATAAAAATTCAGATTGTAAAACACAAATTAACCATGCAAACGCTCAAAACTTTTTTTTCGGAAATCAAATCTGATTTCCCTGCAGGGGTGGTGGTATTTCTCGTAGCCGTACCTCTTTGTCTAGGCATTGCTCTGGCCTCCGGAGCGCCGTTATTTTCAGGGATCATTGCCGGTATTGTCGGGGGTACTGTGGTAGCCTTGCTCAGTGGCTCGCACCTAGGCGTGAGTGGCCCGGCCGCAGGTCTGGCGGTAATTGTTCTTACGGCCATCCAGGATCTGGGGGCGTTCGAGATCTTTTTGCTTGCAGTCGTCATTGCAGGTGTGATCCAGATTGTTTTAGGATATCTTCGCGCCGGAATTATTGGGTACTACTTTCCTTCTTCCGTGATCAAGGGGATGCTGTCCGGGATTGGTTTGATCATTTTACTGAAGCAGATCCCTCATGCTTTCGGATACGACGGGGACTATGAAGGCGATATTGCTTTCGTCCAGCCGGATGGTGAAACTACTTTCTCTACCTTCGGAAAGATGCTGGATTACATTTCCCCCGGAGCACTCCTGGTCAGCACTCTTTGCCTGGCGATCCTCATTTTGTGGGAGCAGAAATTCATGAAAAAGATCAAGGTTTTTCAGGTCATACAAGGCCCGCTGGTAGCCGTTGTAGCCGGAATTTTACTCAACCTTGGTTTGCAAAACACGGCATGGGCGATCAAAGCCGAGCACCTGGTGACGCTCCCGGTAGCTTCTGACCTGAGCAGTTTCTTCCAGCAATTTACCTTTCCTGATTTTTCTCATATTACCAACCCTGAGGTGTTCATCGTAGGGATCACCATTGCGGTAGTGGCCAGCCTGGAAACTTTGCTGTGCGTAGAAGCCACCGACAAACTAGATCCCCAAAAGAGAGTCACCCCCACCAACAGGGAGTTAAAGGCTCAGGGAATAGGCAACCTAATCTCAGGCCTGATCGGCGGGCTTCCTGTGACACAAGTCATCGTCCGCAGTTCTGCCAACATTCAATCAGGGGGCAAAACCAAAGCCGCTGCCTTTATTCACGGAATTTTATTATTGGTCTGTGTCGCACTCATCCCAGTAGTCCTTAACGTGATCCCGCTGGCCAGTTTGGCCGCCATTCTGATCATGGTAGGTTACAAACTCGCCAAGCCAAGCTTGTTTAAATCTATGTACAAACTCGGCTGGCAGCAGTTCATGCCTTTCATTGCCACCATTGCAGGTATCTTACTGACCGACCTCCTGATCGGCATAGGCATAGGATTGGTAGTGGCCATTTTCTACATCCTCCTTACCAACTACAAAGCAGCTTATTTCCTCCACCAGGAAGAGGACCCCAAAGATCATTCTCTGGTGCTGGTCTTATCCGAGGATGTTACCTTTTTGAATAAAGCCAGTATTCTGAGAACACTTAATAGCCTGCCGGCTAATTCAAAAGTCACCATAGATGCTTCTCATTCTGTTAACATCGACTACGATGTCATCGAGATCATCGAAGAATACAGGGCTAATGCTGAATCTAAAAATATCGATCTGAAAGTGATCGGAATAAATATGGAAACCCATCAATTGGAGTCTTCCAAAATCCAGGTCTTAAAGCAAAATCCAAAAGTTGAGGCTCTGCCGGAAATAATTTAAAAAAGTCAAGAACAAAATCTGTTCGCGATTGTCAGAAGATATACCATTACAGTTAAAAGAAATTCAACTTTTTGGACATTTGCGTTAAGCATGGTTATCGAGGATTGCAGAGAGGCCGAAAGGGCCTCTCTGTTTTTTTTTTTGAAACATATGATTATTTGTGGATGTTTTATTGCCAAAAGAAAAGCTTGAAACTATCTTTTATTCTGACCCCAATGTTTTGTCAAGTATCTAACTCATTCAAGTTACGAAGCAACTTTAGTAGAAGGTAAAAGGTAGAAGGTAGAAAGAAATACAACCAAAAAAGGTATCTATTTGTCCATTTCAGGCAGAAATCTTTTTACTTTCTACCATTTACCTTCTACACCTAAGCTGCTAAGCTGCATCGCAACTTAGGTTAACTAGATTTACCAGATGTTGTGCAAAGTCAGTTGATGCCGTTGCACAGTCTGATAAACCAGGTTGACAGGCTTTTTTCCTCGATAAACGACAAAAAACATTCGCGACCATGCAAAACGTATTTAGATTTGATTTCTCCAATCTCAAAGGAGATCTCTTCGGCGGTATTACTGCCGGTATTGTTGCCCTTCCTTTAGCCCTCGCCTTTGGAGAACAAACAGAATTAGGCGCCATCGCCGGTCTTTACGGCGCTATTGCCATAGGCATATTAGCTGCAATATTCGGAGGAACACCGACGCAGATCAGCGGCCCCACCGCTCCTATGACAGTAGTTTCAGCCATTGTGATTATGGAAGCCATCCATTATACAGGAAGCCTGGAAAAAGCTTTTCCCATAATTATAGCCACCTTTTTCCTGGCAGGATTACTGGAAATGTTGCTCGGAGTCTTTCGTGCAGGGCGCTACATCAAATATATTCCTTATCCTGTAGTGTCAGGCTTCATGAGTGGGATTGGGGTCATTATCGTCATAAGCCAGGTCTTTCCTTTTTTCGGGGCAAGTCCCCCACCAGGAGGTTCTCTGGGCGTGGTAAAAAACCTGGGAAGCATTCCAACTGCCATCAATTGGTATGATGTATTGATCGCCTCACTTACCATCGCTATTATTTACGCTATTCCCAGGATCACCAAAATAGTACCCAGCACGCTGGTGGCGCTGATCATCGTCTCGTTAGGAGCTTTCTTCACTTTGACCAACGGCCAGTTAGCCGTTATTGACGACAGTACCCCCGGTGGAGTACCTACCGGACTGCCGGACCTGCATCTGGGCTTCTTAGGCGTTTTTGCCGATACCAATCACCTGATGCTCGTTTTTGAATTTGCGCTCACCCTGGCGCTGTTGGGGGCTATCGACTCTCTGCTGACCTCTATTGTGGCGGACAACCTTACCAAGACGAAACACGACAGTAACCAGGAGCTGATCGGCCAGGGGATCGGAAACATGAGCGCGGCCCTTATCGGTGGACTTCCCGGCGCGGGAGCAACAATGCGTACCGTTATTAACGCCAATTCCGGCGGGAAAACGAAATTATCCGGCATCATCGCAGGCCTTTTACTTTTAGCCATCCTCCTGGGATTAGGGCCATTAGTAGGAAATATTCCCAATGCCGTTCTGGCCGGCATTCTGATCACTGTAGGCATCGGGATTATCGATTATAAAGGCTTGCGCCACCTCAGAAGTATGCCACGCGCCGATGGCGTGGTAATGGTGATGGTGCTGATACTCACCGTCTTCGTCGGCCTGCTGGAAGCTGTAGCGATCGGGATGGTCATGGCGGCCCTTTTATTCATGAAGAAAATTGCGGATGTAGTCGATCATAATACGAGTACAGCCCCTCTCAGAGACTTTGCCAGGGAAGTTGCCTGGGCAGACGAAGGAGATATCATCGATCGCATCGGAGATCAGGTTTACATCAAACATCTTGACGGACCACTGTTTTTTGGCTTCGCTTCCCGCTTCCAGGATATGATCAAGGCTTTGCCAAATATTGAAGTAGTAGTCATCAGAATGGATAAAGTTCCCTATATGGATCAATCGGGGTTATATGCAATGGAAGAAGCCGTTCAGGACCTCCAAACCCAACGCATCACTGTAGTCTTTACCGGATTACATGGCCAGCCCAAAGAAATGCTCAAACGCTTTAACCTGGTTCCTGGACTGGTGGAGAAAGAACACATCTTCGATACTTTTGAAGCGTGTATGAGTTGGCTGAATACGCATATCAAAGACAATGATTATTGGGGTATTCCTTCTAATCATGAGGAACGGGATGTTGATTCCTATATTAAAGATTGAAGTATAAATATCTCTTTTTTTGGGTTTAGGGTTTTGAGTTTTGAGTTTTGGGTTTTGAGTTTTGGGTTTTGAGTTTTGGGTTT
>CAZJQS010000030.1:0-64450 GCA_964548175.1 uncultured Saprospiraceae bacterium | reverse complement strand
AGCATGATGTTGTTAGCCACCAAAGGAAAAGTATTTTTAGAGCTCCGGAGGAGCGTGATGTTGTTAGCAGCCAAAGGAAAATAGTATTAGAGCTCCGGAGGAGCGAAATAATGAATTTTGTTAAAGTTTTCTGCCTGAAGCGAAAAAACAGGATTTTAAGGCCAGTTGAGGTCTTTTTAGCTTCATATCAACGCTATGGAGCGAGAAACCATGCCTGCCGGCAGGCAGGAAAACGAAAAATGGGCATAAAAGACCCTTTTGCACCCCAGTGAGGAAACTTTAAAAGACTTCAATAAACCCAGAGCAAAATGAAAAAAAAAGAAGCCATGTTTTATTTGGATTTACGATATGATTTCGCTCCTCCGGAGCTCTAAGTGGAGAAATGTTGACGTACTAACAGCATTAGGCTCCTCTGGAGCCTGTAAAATTCTGCTCAGGATAGTATTTTTTTGAAACGCCATTGTCGTCTCATTTGGCACTGCCTTTCGGAATGATTCCACTCAAGCGCTAAACACACAAGCTTCTAAGGCGCCAACAAAACCTATATTTAAAGATAATTTGCCGCCCCCAGGGCGGCAAATTGTCTTTAAATATTTTTGTGTAAGCACGCAAAAGACCAAAAGTACGGCTTTTTGAAGCGTGTGGAGCAGGTAAATAGCTTTTCAAGCTAAGAGGAAGTTCGGTTGATGAGGTAACAAATATTTAATGGTGATAAGGTGAATTTTAAACAAACAAACTGGATTTTTGTAAAATACATAAATCTCCTATCATGAACATTAAAGGATTCGTTTACGAATGCACTGATGACCGGTTGTTTCCAGTAAAAGGCCTTCCCAATGTAGCTGTATCTAATGGTAAAGAGGTAGTTTTAACGGACTCCAAGGGCTGTTTTTCTCTACCTGCCCCGGAAAGAGGATTTGTTTTTGTCATCAAACCTTCCGGGTACCGGCTTCCTCCGGACCGATTCAACCAGCCTCAGTACTATCATCCTTATTTTCCCGAGGGCACGCCTGCTCATTTGGAATTGGACTATCCGGGCCTGGAACCCGAGGGCGATTTGGAAAAGGAGTATAACTTTTTTCTTATTCCTGAAAAAGGGCAGCAGCAATTTTCAGCGATCATCATGGGCGACATTCAGCCCCGAAACGAAACAGATGTAGCCTATTTTCGTGATCTGGTGGCCAGGGCGCTGGCCCACCGGCAAGCAGATTTTTTGTTGCCGCTCGGAGATCTTACCTGGGATGATCTTTCCCTGTACCCGGTGTTAAAGGATACCTTATCTACTATTGGAATGCCCTTTTTCCCTGTTTGCGGTAATCACGATATCAACCTGAAATCCCCTAACAAAGCATTTGCGACAGAGACGTTCAAGCGCTATTTTGGTCCTGCCTATTATGCTTTCAATCATGGTCAGGTGCACTTTGTGGTGCTGGAAGATATTGGGTACTCAGGCTGGGACGAGGTGCAGGACTGTAAAGGCATTATTCAGGGGTGGATCGATCAGGAGCAGCTTGACTGGCTGGAAGAAGACCTTCGCCATGTACCGGATGACTATCTGATTATTATTGCTTCACATATTCCCATATACACCGATACGGCAGCTGAAAACACTTATCGTAATGTTCAGAACAGAGCATCCCTGTTTGAAGTCTTAAAAGATCGCAGGAAATTATTTGCCGTAAGCGCCCACACGCACTGCATCGAGCATGCTGACCTCAGCAAAGGCGGATGGGACGGGGATGTTCCCTTCCGCTCGCTTATTGCCGGCGCGGCATGCGGCGCCTGGTGGAAAGGCCCTTTAGACCTGAACGGCCTGCCGGTTTGTCTGGGCATGGATGGCTCACCCAATGGTTTTTTTACCTTCCATTTTGACGGCCCTTCTTTCCAGGCCGATTTCTGCCCGGTGGGACAGATGGAATGTTATCAAATGGGCATTCGCTACCCTGCAGGAGATATTCCGGAAGCCAGTCAGCTGGAATCCCCGGTGATCGTCAATGTCTATAATGCCTCCCCGGAAGCAGAGGTCTTTTTCATACTCAACGGCAAGGACCGGTATCCCATGGAAAGGGTGGTAGGTCCTGATCCTTTCGTGGAGTATTTTTTGGAAAAACATAAGGATGCCTATCCTGAATGGATGAAGGCCAGGATAACCGCTCACCTTTGGGTGGCGCAATGGCCACAACAATTAGCGGCGGGCATCCACGTTATAGAAGTAAGAGCAGAAGAGAAAGATCAGAGAGTCTGGATAAGCAAACAGTCCTTTCGGATATTGACCACTATGGAAAATGAACAGGAAGAGGGTGCTATTTTCAGACAACAGTCATTATTTAGTGCGCTGGACCAATAAATTTATTGGTTGACTTGCGACTTTTAAAGAAAATTAGTTAATTGCATCATTGTTGCAACAAAAAGATTGGAATGACGTTAAAGAAAGCAGAACATTTGCTGAAATCTCATAGGCTGAGGCGAACAGACACGCGGCTGGACGTTCTGGATCTTTTTTTGAAAAAGGATACGGCGCTGGCGCAGCGAGATATTGAGGAAACATTGGGCGCCATCGATCGTATTACATTGTATCGGACGCTGCGAACTTTTGAGGAAAAGGGATTGATCCACAGGGCTATAGACGGCAGCGAAAAATTGCGTTTTGCGCTCTGTAGCCATGAATGCAATCCGGACGAGGGGCATTTTGACGAGCATGCTCACTTCCATTGTCTGGTATGCGAATCTACTTTTTGTCTGGATCAGGTCAGTACACCTTCAGTGAAAGTTCCGAAAGGATACAGGATCGAATCTTCACATCTGGTCTTGAAAGGGACTTGTGAAAAATGTAATAAATAAAAGGCCATCAGGCATGCTAAAAGTGGCGCTAAATAACAATCTACTCCTTTTATTGCTGTTGAGCTTTTTTTGGGCTTGTAATTCCCAATCCGGCGGAGAGAAATGGCTCGATCAGGCAGCCGAGGTGTATCAGGAAGCGCTGGCCATTGAAAAAGAAACAAGGCTCATGCTCGACGAACTGGTGCAAAGGCGCAACAGCCTTTCTGTTCAGGGGCGGGTGTTGACAAAGGAAGAACAAACTTTTATTGAAGCGGTCTATGCTTTGGAAAAAAGTCATGAGGAATGGAAAATGGCACATGAAGCCGTTCCCGGGCTTAGTGAGCCTCATCACGGCCGCCACCATCAGGAAGATCATCATTCGAAACCTGGCATAAGCCCTGAAAAGATGCTTTCTGTCCAGAAAGAACTTCGCGACAGCATCCGGTCTATTCAGCAAAGCGTTAAAAAGCTGTTGTAAGCCGCCCTTTTTTGATGACTTTTTGTTTTTTTTGCGATCAATCGGAAAAGAAAGCTGAGCGCCAGTAATTTAATGGAATGCTAAACCTTTTAAAAAAATATGGCAACTTTGTCGCAGGAAAACAAAAAGAGATGCAAGACAAATTTTTCGGATTCAATTGGGATTTTCTAGGATTTATGGCTTCACTAGCCTGTGCGTTGCATTGTTCGATGCTGCCTCTGCTGCTGGCGGCCGGGGCACTGGGCGGCCTGGCTTGGCTGGAGCATCCGATAGTAGAGGCGTTCTTTATCGCTGTGAGTTTGATTGTGGCCAGTTGGTCACTGATCAACAGCTACGTTCATCGTCACAGAAACCTTACAGCGCTGGTAACTGTCGTATTGGGTTTCGTACTGATTATCGCCGGTCGTTTCGTCGAAGGAGGCGCTGAAATGCTGTTGACGACATTGGGCGGGATCACTATAGCCATGGCTCATGTAATTAACTGGCGGTTGGTAAGAGATTGTGAGGCCTGCGTTTTAGTTAAAACAGATAAATAAAACATAGGTCTTACCTTAAATCGGATGAAAAGCATCTTTTCTAGCCATAGACAACCTAGCATCTCATAGATGAAATTGAGCCGGCATCCGCTTACAGGACCTTTTAGTTAAAATTCGATTATAGTACGGCCTGTAACAAATCGGCCCTTCCATTAGCTACTTCAGCCAGTTCTTCATCCAAAGCTGAAAAGGTAGTTTCCCAGTTCTCCAGTTTTACCTTGGCATTGAAAATCTTCTCTTCCACTTCATCGATCTGAGCGGTCAGATTGTCCTCTATTTTTCCATCCTTTAAAGCGGTGTTGAGTTTTTCCATTTGGCTTTGGTCTTCGGCCATCTGGCCGGCAAACTGCTGCAGTTCTCTGTCCATGCCCTTAATTTGAGGGCCAAAATCGGCGTAGACGTTTTTCAGGGAGTCCAGTTGTTGGAGTTGTTCTTTGCTGATCCGGGCTTTAATTTCTTCTGTAAGCGACATATTATTGAGTTTTTTCTCCCATCTGGCCCGGGTTTGTTGAATGAGCTCGGTAAGGGTAGCCAAGCCTGTCGTTGCCTCATTCCAGTCTTCGTTGAGTTTTTCCATTTTTGATCGATGCTGTTCAATATCCGATCCGCAGGCGAGGATAAAAGAAATAAAAAGAGAATAGATGATGATTTTTTTCATAATATTTCGCATTTAAAATCTTTTAAGAAAAAGTTATTTCGACGGTTTTTGCCTTATCTTAATACATCTTTAACTACTTTTTGGCTTCAAATGTGCGTTTTACTGGAGATCGTGTAAGAAGGCGCTTATCCTTTTTGTACCGTCTATCCAGGCTCATATGATATTGTTGACAGAGCGTGAGCGGCTCTCAAAATGTGATCAGAACACAATTCCATGGCAGCATATAACCATAAGAAAATAGGATGGAAAAGCGCGGCAGCGATAGTGGTGGCCAATATGATCGGTACGGGAGTGTTTACGACCTTGGGGTTTCAGCTGCAGGATATTCAAAACACCTGGAGCATACTTCTGTTATGGGGGATGGGAGGAATTATAGCTCTCCTGGGCGCCTTTTGTTACGCGGAGTTAGGCACCCATTTGCGGCGATCCGGAGGGGAGTATCATTTTATTTCCTCAACGATCCATCCTTTTCTGGGTTATTTGTCGGGCTGGGTTTCGCTTACGGTAGGTTTTTCGGCCCCTATAGCACTGGCTTCCATGGGAATGGCAGCCTATCTGGAAAAGTTTACAGGCATTCCAGTGGTTTTTGTAGCCATTGGAGCCGTGGTGATCATATCTTTGATCCATTCCTTCAACATTAAGCAAAGCAGCCGGTTTCAGGATATTTTTACGGTGATTAAGATCGTGGTGATTGCCTCCTTTGTGGTTTTTGCTTTAATGACCAGCGGGGAGCAGCATGCCGTCAATACGAGTGCTTCCTGGATAGGCGAAATTTCTACGCCGGCTTTTGCCGTTGCGCTGGTTTATGTGACCTATGCATTTACAGGCTGGAATGCTGCTGCCTACATTGTAGAGGAGATCAAGCATCCGAAGGTTAATCTACCCCGCGCTTTGATCGGCGGAACGCTGCTGGTAACGGTACTCTATGTTTTTCTGCAATTGGCTTTTTTAAAACAGGCGCCGCTGTATGCACTGGCCGGAAAAATAGAGATCGGGCAAATCGTTGCAGAGCAGATGTTCGGCGAGACGGGAGGGCGATGGATGAGCATTGTCATTGCCCTGCTGCTTATTTCAAGCATCAGCGCAATGGTATGGGTAGGGCCGCGCATCACCCGCGCCATGGCCGATGATTACACTTTGTGGCATTTTGTAGGCAGAGACAACAAAAACGGCATTCCGGTAAGAGCCATCTGGCTGCAGGCCTTCATTAGTATTTTCCTGATACTGAGCGGCTCCTTCCAGCAAGTCTTGTTGTTTAGCGGCTTTATATTGCAACTGTTTTCCATGGTGGCCATAGCCGGTATCTTCGTATTGAGAAGGTCCGGAAAAAAAGAAAACGGATTCAAATCCCCTCTCTATCCCTGGGTGCAGATCGCTTACCTGGCCATCAGCGCCTGGATCGTCGGCTTTATGATCGTCGACCAACCGCGTGAGAGCCTCTGGGGGCTGGTTAATCTCGGGATCGGCGCTCTGACCTTTCTGCTGGATCGTCTTTTTTTTTCGAAAAAAGGAGTTGAGCAGGTAAAAGTAGGCCGGTTAAGGTCTGTTCGAAACCGGCTTACAGAAAAACGGGCCGTCTGAACGGTTCATTTTACTCCGCTTACTATCTTGTTCAGCATCTTTAACGTAACCAGATAGGTCGGTTTTACACCGCTGACGCCAAGGCTGCCGCTGGCCAGGGTGCTCCCACTGATCAGCGGATTATCCGAAGCATAGTAGGCGTACCTTAGGACGACATCTTCCCTGATGCCCTTGCGTATCTTGGAAGCCGCCTGAATGGCTTTTTGAAAATGCGCGCCCTCCATTTCCAACCCGATTGCGCTCCAGGAAGACTTCAGAAAATACCGCAGGATGTCCTTGTTCTGTAGAGAAGTGCCCAACACGGTGATCATCGGTCCTTCACAAACGAATAAGCCGTTACCCTCAAAATCTGCCTTGCTAAGATCATTATGGAAAGGGTAATTATCGGCAGTGCCTTCAAAAACATGGGCATTAGGCACCATGATGTCCCCCTTTTTTCCCTCTAAAATACCGGCTTTACCCATTATGGAGATGGATTGGATATTCATGGGGATGCTTTTCCCTTCCCGAACAAAAGGCTTCAATAGTTCGTCCATGGTTTCGTAGGCTTGTTCGCCAAAGGCGTAGTCCATAACCAGGATCACCGGTTTTTCTTTGGAGATGTAAGCCTCGTTCCATTGTACTTCATTGGAAAGGCTGGAAGCCCGGATCATAGTCGTATCGATGATCTGCACTGAAATATTGGTGCCGCTGGTGTCGTCGATCTGTTGCATTCCGTTGCGCTTGGCATGGGCAATGACCTTTTCGCGCAAGTCCTGATTGGCGTCGTCACTCAGCTTAATCGCCAGATCCTGTATGCTCTTGTAGGGGATCTTTTGCCCGATCGCCGAGGGCGCATACAGGCTGTTCATTATGCTGTGCAGATTGGCGCTGATCACGTGCAGCGGGCGGTCCATCAGGCCATTATCGAACAGGTATTCCTTGATTGTCCGGGCCCATTTCTCGCCGTAGGTATGATGACCGATCTTCTCGCGAAGGGCTGAAGAAAAAGTGATCTCCCGGTATTTTTTTTCTTCCTTTTCTTCTGTAGAAATTTTCCCCAACCAGTGAGTAATACGAAAAATACTGTTGACATTGGGGTCTTCCGAAAAGCGTCGGCAAGCTGCCACCGTCTCGTCATAGGTTCGGCCCAGCAGGGTGCTTAGATAAGTGTAGGCGACTTCTATGTTAAAATCTTCCCCCTCTTCTTCTTTACTGACGATCTCTTCCAGCATCAACCATTCACGTCGTTTTTGCCCCCGGTGATCTTCACTGTTTTTCCTTATCTTTTCCGCCTCAACGTACATGAAGGTCAGGTGAGTGAGAATATCGTAAATATCACTGCGGCCACGTGTCATTTCAATGAACATCTGCTCCTCATCAATGCGATAGCTGTTCCTTCGGCGCCGTGCCGGTATAATGGGCTGGAAACGGGTGTTCTCAAATCCCTCTCTTGAGATCAGTTTGATATAACGGCATTCCTCCACCCCCTTGGGCAAACGCTGGAATATGTAGAACAAGCCGTCCAGCTCTACCTTCTCCTGGTCGTTGATAGAGCCGTAGATCTCAGGATTCAGCAGGCGAAGAGATTCGATCATCGCTTCTCCCGATACGCCGAGGGGCTTGTAGGCGCCTCTGGTAAAAAGGTGCCGCATGGAAATGTATAACCGCTGAATGGCCGAGCGGGAGACCTGGGCTTTGGTGCGGTTAGCTGATGATTCTGTCATACAATTTAAATTACAGGAGATACGGGCAGGGGGCGCAAGATGCATGACTCATCCCCTAAATCGGATAAAAAGGTTGAAGTTTTTACTCTCCATAAATGGATACTGTCCTTACATAACCCCCGCCTGACTCGCTGTAATTTATAAAAAAAATAGACTCCTAACCGACTATGATCACCAAATGACACGTTTTAGTTTTACAACTATTCTTTCGTTAGTATATTAGAACCACGTTTATTTACATCACCTCATATTATTTTACAATTATGAAGCATCTCATCTTGTTTTTAGCCGTAGTTTTTGCACTACCTGCAACGGCGCAGACACGACTTATTGAAAAAGTAGAAAAAAAAGGCGACGAGATCGTCATCCCTTACGAAAAGTACGAATTGGAAAATGGGCTTACCCTCATTATTCATGAAGATCATTCTGATCCTATCGTGCATGTAGACGTGACCTACCACGTAGGTTCCGCCCGTGAAGAATTAAAAAAGTCGGGCTTTGCTCACTTTTTTGAGCACATGATGTTCCAGGGCTCGGAAAATGTAGCAGACGAAGAGCACTTTAAGATCATCACGGATGCAGGCGGTACGCTTAACGGAACGACCAACCGCGACCGCACGAATTACTTCGAGACCGTTCCTGTCAATCAGTTGGAAACGGTGCTCTGGCTCGAAGCCGACCGCATGGGCTTCCTGCTGCCGGCCGTCACACAGAAAAAATTCGAAGTACAACGCGCTACCGTAAAGAACGAAAAAGGCCAGAATTACGATAACCGCCCTTATGGCAGATATTCTGAAATTAATGCCGGAGCGCTCTATCCATATGGCCATCCTTATTCCTGGCTGACTATCGGTAAAGTGGAAGACCTGGATCGGGTGGATGTGAACGACCTGAAGCGTTTCTTCTTGCGGTGGTACGGCCCCAACAATGCTACGCTGACGATCGGTGGAGATGTAAAGCCGGAACAAGTCGTTAAGTTGGTGGAAAAATACTTCGGCAATATCCCACGTGGGCCTGAAGTAGATCCCATGAAGCTGGACGCTCCTGTTTTGGAAAGCGATCGATATGTTTCTTACGTGGATCAGAACATTCGTTTTCCGGCCGTCATTTTCACCTATCCGACCGTTCCCCGTTTTCATCCTGATGAGGCCGCTCTGGATTGTTTGGGGGAGATTCTGGGAACCGGTAAGAGTTCGTATTTTTACAAAAAGTTCGTAGAAACGAGAAAAGCCATTCAGGCGTCTGCTGGAAATGGCAGTGACGAACTGGCAGGTGAGTTTGGGATGTTCGTATTGCCATTTCCCGGCCAAACCTTGTCTGACTTCGAAGCTGAAGTGAGGAATATCCTCCGGGAGTTTGAAGAGAATGGGGTGACGGACGAGGACATTCAGAAATTCAAAGCGAATTATGAATCCAACCGGATCAATGGTCTGGCAAGCGTTTTCGGGAAAGTAGCTCAACTGGCCAGTTACGAGACTTTTTACGGCAATCCTAACGCCATCAGGTTTGATCTGGAGCGCTATTTGAGCGTAACCAAAGAAGACGTCATGCGCGTTTTCAGGAAATACATCAAAGACCAGCCTGCCGTCATTCTGAGTGTATTGCCCGATGAGGGAACAGCTCCTGCCAAGCCGGATAATTACGAAATTCCTGTGGAAGGCGACAGTCCTTTCCCAACTACTGACTACAGCGGACTGGAATACCAGCGCCCGCAGGGCGATTCTTTCGATCGTAGCCAAAGACCGGAAGTAGGCCCTAATCCACTGGCCAACGTTCCCGAATTCTGGAAAGATGAATTTGACAACGGCCTGAAAGTCATCGGCGCCAACAGTGATGAAATTCCTACGGTGACGCTTCAGCTGACCATCGACGGCGGCCATAAGATGGATGCTTATGATCGCTCTAAATCCGGCCTGGCCAGTATTACAGCGGCTTTATTGAATGAAGCGACAGAAAATTACAGCGCTGAAGCCATTCAGGAAGAACTTAGAAAGCTGGGCAGCCGCATCAGCGTGAACTCAGGAAATTCATCAACCACCATGTTTATCAGCTGTCTGAAGAAAAATCTGGATAAAACGCTGGAACTTGCTGAGGAGATCCTCAAACGCCCTGCTTTTAACGAAAATGACTTCGGACGCATCAAGCAGCAGCAAATAGAGGGGATCAAGGCAAGTGAGAAAGATCCTGCTTCGATTGCTACTCAGGTATTCAATAAATTGCTGTATGGAAGAGACCATATCTATTCCATTCCTGCTTCCGGTACGGATGCTACCTTAGCCAACATCACCCTGGATGATGTGAAGGCCTTTTATGAAAAATACTATTCTCCCTCCTTGTCGGAATTGGTAATAGTAGGCGATATTTCTCAACAAGAAGTTTCCTCTCGTCTGGGTTTTCTGAAAAACTGGAAAGCCGCAAAAGTAGAAGTGCCGGTCATGCCTGAAGGTAATGAAGTGGATAAAACAAAGATCTTCCTGGTCGACAAGGCTAAAGCTCCACAGTCGCAGATCCGAATCGGTTATGTGACGGATCTGACTTATGACGTAACAGGCGAGTATTTCAAAACGGCTACCCTGATGAATTTCCCACTGGGCGGGGCTTTCAACAGCCGGATCAATTTGAATTTGAGAGAAGACAAAGGCTGGACTTATGGCGCCCGTTCCTACTTCGGAGGCGCCGATGAGGACGAAACGGCTGTCTTTATCGCTTCCGCCGGGGTAAAAGCTGAGGCTTCCGACAGCAGCGTGGTGGAATTTATGAAGGAAATCACCGAATACGCCAAGAACGGCATCACAGAGGAAGAACTGGGCTTTATGCGGAATGCCGTAGGGCAGCGCGATGCCCGCAGCTATGAAACTCCAGGTCAGAAGGCAGGCTTCCTCAGAAACATACTGCGTTATGATCTGGACCGCTCTTTTGTTGATGAGCAGGCAAAAATCTTGAAAACCATCACCAAAGAAGAGATCGACGCGCTGGCGAAGAAACATCTGCAGTACGATAAGATGAACATCCTGCTGGTAGGCGATGCAGAATCGCTCAGGCCTAAGCTTGAAAAGCTAGGCTATGAGATCATTAATCTGGATGAAAAAGGCAATCCTGCCGTGGTAAGACCGTAAAAAGTAAACGGGAAGTTGTGCCAATAGTCCTGTGGCCTGCCGGCAGGCCACAGGACTATTGGCACAACTCATTTTCCTTCAAGGCTTCTTTTTCTCCATTCCATAGGGGTGATGCCGAATTCCAGCTTTAAATAATAGAAAGAATTTACTCTTTTTCAGCAGCCTCCAGGGCTTTTCGAACGCTCCCATGCTGGAGAAGTAACGACCTGGCCTCGTCATAAGACAGCTTCAACAGCTGCCTAAGCATCTGCGCTCCCCGTTCCATTAATTTCTCATTGCTCAGCTGCATATCCACCATTTTATTGTCCAATACCCTGCCCAGCCCGATCATAACGCTGGTGCTGATCATGTTGAGGACCATTTTTTGCGCCGTGCCGGCCTTCATGCGGGTGCTGCCGGTCACAAATTCAGGGCCTACGATTACCTCGATAGGGTAGTCGGCATACTGTGCCAGCGGCGTATTGGGATTGCAGGTGATGCAGCCGGTGGTGATGTGGTGTTCGCGGCAGTTTTTTAGACCGTAGACCACGTAGGGAGTCGTGCCGGAGGCGGCGATGCCGATGACGGTGTCAAGTTCGTTCACCAAATAACGGTTCAGGTCGTCCCAGGCCTGATGGCGGCTGTCTTCGGCATTTTCCACTGCCTTGCGGATGGCGCTGTCGCCGCCGGCGATCAGGCCGATGACCCAGTCGTCAGGAACGCCGAAGGTGGGGGGACATTCTGAAGCGTCCAGGACGCCGAGCCGACCGCTGGTTCCGGCGCCGATGTAGAACAGGCGGCCGCCGGCTTGCATTTTGGAGATAATGGCTTTGACGAGCGGTGAAATGCTGGGGATGGATTTATTTACTGCGTCAGCTACCGTTCGGTCTTCCTGGTTAATATGACGAAGCAAATCCTCCACCGGCATTCGTTCCAAATGGCGATAGTTGGAGGGGTGTTCCGTTATTTTGTCTTTGGGTTTCATGCTCAGATCATTTTTGAGTAACCCTGGTGGATGGCGCCAGAGATCGTATCGTATTGTCCTCCGGTTACGGTATGCATCACATTGGGGATGTTTTCTACTCTGAGCACCCCCATCAGGGCCATCAGGATGGCTTCCTTGAAGTTGGCAAAATCAGGATCGGGAAAATGGATGGCTACTTTGGAAGAGGCCTTGAGTTTGTTTTCCAACCTTTTCATCAAAAAGGCATTAAAAACCCCCCCTCCTGTAGGCAGCAGCTTTAGCAGGTCTTTCGAAATTTTTTCTTTGTGAAGGATTCGATTCAGGCTGCCGGCGATTTGGTCGGTGATGTGCTCTGCCGCTGTTCGCATTTGATCGGGAAGAGAAAGCGCCCGGTTTTCTATTTTGCTGAGGATATGTTGTTGCCCCCAAAAGTTGTCCAGGGTTTTGGGATAATCCTGATGATAGTAGGCTTCCTGGTTCAGGGTGTTGAGGAGGGCAAGATCTGCCTTTCCCGAGGCGGCGATCCGGCCTTCGTCATCGTATTCTAATCCGAGTTTTGCTGCGATCGCATTGAGCAGTTGGTTGGCCGGGCAAATGTCAAAAGCGATGAATTGATCGGGAAGCTGGGCAGTTACGTTAGCGATGCCGCCTAAATTCAGGCAAAAATCGTAATCCGGCAGTAGGTATTTGTCGGCAATAGCGGCCAGCGGGGCGCCTTGTCCCTGGTTGGCCACATCCTGTTGTCTGAATTGATTGATTACCGGATAAGTGGTTTTTACCGCTAATGCAGCGCCGTCTCCGATCTGAACGCTGAGCCCTTCTGATGGAGTATGGAAAATGGTGTGTCCGTGGAAAGCGATGAAATCCGGTTCCAACTGCCTGCGTTTTAGAAAATCATTGACCTGGTCACCGACATAATGGCCGAATAAAACATCGGCTTGCATGATCTCCAGGGCGTTAGCTTTAGGCAGATCCTTGAGTCGCTGTCGCCATGGTTCGGTGAAAGCACGGGTCTCTCCATTAAGCAGCCTCCAGGTTTTGATCAGCGGCATCCCGGGATTTTCCCTTTGGAGTTCAAAAGAGCAGAAGGCCAGATCCAGGCCGTCGAGTGAGCTGCCGGACATAATGCCCAGCACCTGGTATTTTTTTTTAGAGGTATGGTTTTTCACTTATCAGATTCAATTAAATTTGATGGGTCAGCAAGCTCAAAATCAGCTCATAAGCTGGTAGACGAGCAGGCTGCCGAAATAAGCCAATCCACTCATAAACAGGAACTGAATGACGGGCCATTTCCAGCTGTTAGTCTCGCGTTTGACCACGGCCAGGGTGCTCATACACTGCATAGCGAAGACGTAAAAGATCAGCAGAGACAGAGAAGTCGCGACGGTGTATATCTTTTCGCCGGTGGTGGGATTAACTTCTGCCGCCATTCGGTTTTTTATGGTTGTTTCATTGTCTACGCTTCCGATGCTGTATATGGTCGCCATGGTGCCGACAAATACTTCACGTGCGGCAAAGGAAGTAATGAGTGCTATGCCTATTTTCCAATCGAATCCTAACGGTTGGATGGCCGGCTCTATGGCCTTACCCAGGTGGCCGGCGTAGGAAGCTTCTAAGCGGTTAGCCGCTACGAGGTTAGCCGTGGCGGCCTCGTCCAGATTTTTGCTCTGAGCCGTTACCAGCGCTTGCTGTTCAGCCAGTTGCATATCGTTGGACGGCCCAAAATAGGCCAGTATCCAGAGTACGATAGAAATGAAAAAGATGACTTTTCCGGCTTCCCATGCGAAGGTGCGTACCTTTTCCCATACGGTCAGCCATACGTTGCGCATGACTGGAAGGCGGTATTCCGGTAATTCCAGCATTAGAAAACTGCGTTCGCTGCTTTTAAGGATCATTTTAAAGACCAGGGCGGAGATCAGCGCGGCAAGGATGCCAAGCAGGTACAGGCCCATGAAGGCCAGTCCCTGCAGATTAAAAATGCCGGCCACAATAGTAGGCGGCACTACGAAGCCGATCAGTACCGTATAAACCGGTATTCTAGCCGAGCAACTGATCAGCGGAGTGACCAGAATGGTGATCAGTCGTTCCTTCCAGTTGCTGATGGTCCGGGTACTCATAACGGCAGGGATGGCACAGGCGCCGCCGGAGATCAGCGCGACGATGCTTTTGCCGTTGAGGCCGAAAAATTGCATGATGCGATCAAACATAAAAGCGGCGCGAGCCATATAGCCGACTTCCTCGAGCAGGGAAATGAGAAAGAAAAGTATGGCGATTTGAGGAATGAAGACCAAAATGCCGCCCAGCCCGGCCAATATGCCGTCAGTGATCAGGTCGGTTAACCATCCTTCCGGAAAATAATTGCGCACGAGGCTGCCCATCCAGCCAAAAAGCCCTTCAATGGCATCCATTGGAACCGTTGCCCAGGCAAAAATAGCTTGAAAGACCAGCAGCATGATCAGAAAGAAAATGACAGGCCCCATGACCCGATGGGTGAGCCAGCGATCAAGGTTACGGGTCACCCAGTTTTCCCGCTCCCCGGGAGTGGTAATGGTGTCGAATAAAATAGGGGAGAGACGGTTGTAGCGTTCCATGGTCTCCTCTACCTGTTGTTTGATCGATTCAAAGGAAGAGCCGGATAAAAGCCCGGCTATCTGTTCTTTTTCCTGCACCGATAAGAACGGCAGCCATTCATAGTGATGAGCCAGCAGCAACGCCTGGTAATCAGTCGTGATGATGGAATGCGCCGATCTTATTTTGTTGATCACTTTTTTTTCGACTGCGGTGGGGAGATAGAAGGCCTTATCGGGATGATGTTTATCTTTTTTGTGGAGGAGTTGGTGGATGGCTTTTTTTAATTTTTCCAGCCCTTCTCCGGTACGGCCGCTGACAGTAATAGCGGTGATGCCGGATTTTTGAGACAACTTTTTCAGGTCGACCTCAATACCTTCTTTTTTAGCCACATCCGCCATGTTAAGCACCAATAGGGTAGGAATGTTCAGATCCTGCACCTGGGAGAAAAGAAGTAAATGCTTTTCGACTTTGGTGATGTCAGCAATGTAGACGACGGCGTCGGGATGATTCTCATCAGCGGGATTGATGAGTGTCTGGGCGACGATCTTTTCGTCGCTGGAATTAGGATACAAACTGTAAGTTCCGGGAAGGTCCAGCAATTGGATGGTTTCCTGTTCAACCTGAATTTGCCCTACTTTTTTGTCTACGGTTACGCCCGGGAAATTGCCGACTTTCTGTTGTAGCCCTGTAAGTTGATTAAAAATTGACGATTTGCCACAATTCGGATTTCCTACCAGGGCTACAGTGTGAGGCCTGGATGTTTTCTGCACAATATCTCGTTGGTTGTTATCTTAGTATGATGCGTGCGGCTTCCTGCGAACGCAATGCAATAAACAGATTATCTGCTTTGATGTAACATCCGCCTCCCAGAGGAGCTTTTCTGACCAACTCTATCCTGGCGCCGGGTAATACACCCATTGACATAAGCTTTTTAGCTACTTCGTCATCGGTAAATCGACTGATGAAGCCTACTGCACCCTTTCTAAGGGCTGATATCGCTTTTCCGCTGTTGAGTAATGCTACCACGAATGCTTATTTTGATTTAATCTAAATACATTTGTTTTTAATAACGCTAAAATAATTGGTTTTGCTTTTCGATTAGGTAACAAAAATCACTTAATCTCAAAAAATACCTAATTTTATAAAAGCACTACCTAACGTTAGGTAGGTGTTAAGGGTTTTAGTAAAAAGCTGGGTTATCCACTTAAGCAGCTAAAAAAGAATTTTATTTGCTTCCTTACTTAACTATCCATTTGGAAAATACTCCATTTTCCATTTTTCCCTTCAGGACATACATCCCGGCGGGAAGGTCAGGTATGGAAATGCGGCAGCGGTCGGCCGGGCATCTTTTTTGAAAAAGCAATTGCCCGGAAAGATCAAAGAGTTGAATCAATGCCGGAAAGGCATGGCCTTCCAGGAAGACCATATTGTCTTGGAGGGGGTTCGGAAATACGTGCAGGTCGGGGATGCTTACCTGTAATTGGTTAGCGGTGGGCTCCGCCTGGTGGATGACGCCGATGGCATCCAGGTCAAAACCTCCGGAGGGAAAGGGCGTAGGATAAGGGTCGTTGATGGGCCGCCCCTGAGCATCGCGGCGTAAGTATTCCGGTTGCAGGCTGCCGACTACATCAATAATTTTTACATAACGTATTGCATTGAGGTTCAGATTTGAGCGTTCGGCCAGTTCTTCCAGGTCAAAAGGGACGCCGAATCCCAATTGGTACTTACCGGCCAGGTTGTGTAACAAGCGGGCGTCAGTCAAGCCGAACGTGCCGGTCTGCTGAAGCGTATCGATTAGGGAAGTGGCTGGAAATCTTACAAAATTCTGCCCATCAGAGCTGACTTCCACGAAAGCCAGTTCGAGGAACTGACCGTCAAAGGAGTTTTCGAATACGGCAAAATCCGGGCCCGGGCCATTTTTAATAGGAGGATCGAACATACACAGTGCAATACCTCCGTCACCCAGGCTAACCACGCCGTTCTCCAAAGCCGGTCCGGCGGCAGCTAAGGAATCGCCAAAGCTGACAAGGCCGGAATCAGGTTGAGCAATGTCTTTGAATCCGCGAGTGATGCGGCATTCCTTTGCCCAATTGATCAGTATGTTGCTATCGACAGAAACGGCAGTACTGCCTTCTTCTCCAGCCGGAGGCGCAACTTGGGCGCTAAGCGGCGCTGACCAGCCAAAGACCAGGACAAGTAGAGGGAAAAATCGACTCATTTTTTTGGGGAAAGGTATTATTTTTTGCTTTACACGGAAACAAAGAGGCTGCCTCAAAAAGCCTGCAGCCTATTTTTCGGTGCCATTATCTATTTTTTTCAGCGGTATTTGGGAGGAAAAATGAAATTTTTCCTCCCAAATACCGCTGAAAAAAAATTATTAGGCTGCGAAAACCTGCGGGATGCTGTTGAGACAGCCTCTTTTTAAGCCTTTTGCCTTAAGCCATATGCGCTCTGAGCATCCAGGCCATTTTCTCATGTTCCTCCATGAGGCCGGTCAGAAAATCTGCGGTACCGGCATCTTGGTATTGATTATCAGCCTTGTCAATGTCTTCACGAAGGGCTCTGATCAATGTTTCCTGATCCTGAAGTACGTTTTGCAGCATAGTCTCAGCATCTCCGTTGAGGTGGCCGGTCTCTCCAAGTCTGGAGATCGACTTAAAAGTTCCCATATCGCCAGGAGTGAAGTAACCCAGGCTTCTGATCCTTTCTGCTATATCGTCGATGGCTTCCGCCAGGAGGGTATATTGTTCTTCAAACAGTTCGTGAAGGGGCTTGAACTGAAGCCCTGTTACATTCCAGTGGTAGTTGCGTAGTTTGATGTACAAAACATGCTCATCCGCCAGTAGAACGGCCAGAGCACTAGCGATTGCTTCACGGCCTGTGGCGTTGAGGCCGATGTGTATCGGATGATTAACGGTGTCCAGGCCTTTTATTTTCGTTTCCATAGAATCTTTTTTTGGTTATTGAATAAAGCTAAAGATACCATTCTCGTGTTGGGAAAATGGTGAGGTTTGTCACAGTGGATAGAGGTGGAACGTGGAAGTGCGCTTAGTGTTTAGAGAAAAGATTTCTTTTTGGCTATAATTTTTTTTTCAAAAGGAACCCAGGGACAAAGAGCAAAAAGGAAGGAACCTGTTCGGCTGTCACAAACAGTTGAACAAGAGGAGGTAAGGATGAAAAAGGTATAGATAAAACAGGAGGAATGAATGTTTTAAAAAAGGTATGAAATGAGGAATGAAAAAAAGGAGGCCGGGGCAACCCCTTGCAGTACAAATCAGAAATGACTTATATTTGCGACTTAGTTTACTAATGCACATTATAAATAGCTGTGACTCTGCCCGCAAGGGCAGAGTCACAGGTTTATTCAGACGTACTTATTATCAAAAATTAAGCGTTAGCCTTAGCTGATGTAGAAACAGACTGAGAAGACTTCAGCTCAGCAGTTTTGGAAGCGGCTAAAGAATAAATAACCAGACCGAATCCGATCTTGTTAACAGCATCACCGATGTTGTAGATGATGTCCATAGCGGTTCCAGGAATTACGCCTGCCAACCATCCTGACTCGATAGTCATATAACCGATAGGATAGATAGCCCAGCCAACTAATACGAACCATCCCAGAGCGCTGAATGCCTTCTGGAGGGTTGGATCGTTAGAATTAGCAGACATTTTCTTGGCGCTGCCCAACCATACTTCGTACAGGATGCCGACATAGCCGATGGTGGAGATGAAGCCCCACAGTACAGATTGCTCTCTGAATATGGTTTCGCCCAGGTAACCGGCAACCAGCATCAGTACAGAATAGCCGATCATTTTCCAGAGCAAACCGATCTTAGCGCCGAACGCTTTCAGGATCAGATAAAACTCCACACACATCAGGGGAACGGTAAGGATCCAGTCAATGTAACGGAACTCAGTAGGAGAAGTCTGGTTTGTGGCCCAGAAATCTCTCATGTAGTAGTAGTGTACGGCAGCGATGAAGGTAATCAAACCAGACACCAGCATGGAGTCTTTCCACTTGCCTTCTACTCTTGAAACCTGGAAAAAGAAAAATACGGTAGCCGCAGCCATAGCCATGGAACCGATGAAGAAGGTGAATCCAACGTAGTCACCTTGCTGCAAATTGGCTAGAAATAGATCTAGGTTTACTAATGCACTCATTTTTATAGAATTTGTTAATTAATTGTTAATATTTACCAATGAAATTTAGAGCCTAACAGTTAGCCGAAAAAATGGTTTAATAAGTTGGTTTAAAATTTGATTTTATTTCCTTTTTTTTATCCAAATTATCAATGGCCGCCTTTCAGCAAATCCTTATATAATTGATCAATCAAGATCATGTGGGGTAAAGTAACGATGGAAATAAAAATGAATAACAATCCGATCTGCATCGTTCCCAGGAAAGCATACTGCGCCCAAAATAAAGCAGCCATCCCCATCAGCGCCAGCAGCGTGAATGGCAGCGTATCGAACAGGTACTTGCGAAGCGTATACTCTCCTTTTCTTTTCTGAAAAAATTGAATCTGATCCATGACCGAACTCATGGAATGCCAACAAACGAAATAGATGGCAAATCCCAGAAGTACGGGCGTGAAAGCAAAAACCAGCAGCAAGACGAAAAGGCTGAATACCTCTTCGAAAAGCTGGCGGCCTCTGGTCTTTCCCCGGATGCCGGACAGTACGATCGCGAGCAAATTCAAAATGAATAAACTGCTGACGATCCACAAGGCCGTCGACTGACTGATGGCCGGTGGTGACTGTCGTACAATTTCTTGTATAATCGGGAGGGTACTATCGTAGTGGAGCAAAACGGGTGCGGCTATTACAAAACCTCCCCAGAGCAGATAATAGGTACCTGCGCTGAACTTTGATGCAAACTGAACATAGTTCCAGTTGGATTGTCCGAAGTGGTAAGCGGAAAGCACTAAAAACAGTGCAAAGGATAAAACGGGTAAGAACCACCAGAGGATGGCATATGCTCCGATAAGAAACAGATAGTAACTGTAAAAATATATCATTTGACGCTTTCCCATGAAGGGGCGCGCTAGATTTCTGAAGATGAGATGATCTGTAGCTCCATGGGGAATACCCACCAAAGCAATCAGAATAACAGCCAATAATAATTCCCAACGCATCAGCATTGATGGAAACAGGTACCCCACTAGCGCGAAAATGATCGCGATGAGCTGAATGCTTCGGTATAATATGGGATAACGTGTGGCCATTAAGATGTCCTTTTTATAGTTGCGGTTTTTTGGGGTAACAAGAATCTTTTCATTTTGTTGAAAAATTGAGTCATCCAAACTGCATACAAAAACGGGAAAATGGGTAAAAAGACGAAAATTCGAGCTTCCTGCCAAAGGACGGCCCTTTCATTTAAGAAAGTAAAGACCCTTTCCACCTTATTGTTTTTGAATAATTGCGTGAAAATGGACTTCGCCAGATGACCATGATGCGATAGCAAATACAACAGCAGCGTATCGTAAAAACCATATCTCTTCTTCGCCACTATTTGAGCTGACGGTTGCTGACCTGATGCTAGTTGTTGAATGATCGTATCCGCTTGTTGCTGTATGCGCAAAAAAGCGTAGCCCGTGGTAGGTTTCACAGCTCCCGCAGGCGTGCCGATAGGAACAATATCTGAACCGTAAGTTGGCGTCAAAGGGGCGTCTGTCATAGGAATGACGCCGAATTCGTGAGCAAGAATATTGTAATCCTTTATGCCAAGTTGTTTTTCAATATAATTTCGCAATGCCCTTTCGTAAGCTTCTTTTTCGAGCAGGGCATCCGAAAATAAGGTGTATTCTACTAATGCTCTTTTTTCGGAGAAGGGTAAAATATAATAGAATCGAGCGCAACCTTTCTGTGGCGTGTTGAAATCCATGAGGGTAACCCCCTTAGGGTCGAAAGCAGCATCTTTGGTTTCAATTTCCCAGCCTTTAAAATGCTGAAACAGGTAATTATAATTAGGATCCTGCTCTTTTTCATCAGGCCATCTGTAACAGGAGTTAAATACCTTGTGGGTCCTGTATTGCTCTCCTTCAGCTATGACGAAAGGACCTTCTTCATCTTGCCGGATAATGGATATTTCCTGCGTTTTCCAGTGGATGTTTGGATTGGCCTTAATGACCTTTTTGGTGTGAGCATAAAAATCGGCGCCTCTTATCAGGTGATAGGTATAAGTAGACAAGTGATCAGTACGAATTACATCATCGCTTTTGAAAGTTACTTTTTTCCACTTTCGATAAACGATGTCATCGAACAAGATGGGCTTTTTCGACCAAAAGCACCAAGTCCGGTCGTTGGCTTTTTTTTCATCTTTATCCAAAATAAGGATAGAGCGTTTGCTCAATTCAGGATGCAAACACATACGATAAGCCAGACTTAAGCCGGCGCAACCGGCTCCGGCGATGATGTAATCGTACTTTTTCACGTTAGCTTACTAATGCACAATTTTTTTTCAAACTTATGATCAGACAAATAAAATGTTGTTTTGTTCAGAATGGAAAGGAAAAAATTTTTGTTTAAGTGTTTTAAAGTCGATCGTTTGCCGACCCGGAGGCTGGGCGGATCAGTATTTTGCTTTTGATTTCGCCTGTCAGACGGCTAATTCCTTCACTTTGGTAGGTACTTTAAAACGCTGGCCGTATTTTTTCCTCAGAGATTGGCATTTTTTAATGAAAGCAGAATATTCGTACTGACGAATATATTGTACGACTCCTCCTTTGAAGGAAGGGAAGCCCCATCCGTAAATGCTTCCCAGGTTGGCAGCCTCAATAGTCTGTAACACGCCTTCCTGCAAACACCAGGCAGCTTCCAGCACCTGGACGATAAGCAGTCGATCAATGATCTCCTGGTGGTCGAAAGGCCCTTGTTTAATGGGGAAGTGTTCGCATAATTCAGGCCAGAGCCTTTTTTGTCCATTGAGATGGTAATCATAAAAGCCGCCTTTTTTCTTGCGTCCGCTTCGTCCTAGTTCTTGCGTCATTTTGTCGAGGACGCCTACGGCAGGATGTTGAATGTATTTGGCGCCGTAATGTTCCGCAGCCTGATTTTCATACTTGAGCACCATATCCAGGCCCAATTGGTCAGCCAGTTCCAATGATCCTTTAGGCATGCCTCCCTGCTTGCCCAGGTTTTCGATCAGAGCTGGTGGATAGCCTTCCTGCAGCAAGGTAATGCCCTCCAGAATAAAAGTGTTCTGTACCCTTGCGGCAAAGAAGCCCCAATCATCTTTGACCACGATGGGTGTTTTGCGAATGGTTTTTACAAAGTCAATGGCTCTGGCAATGGTTTCGTCTGTGGTTTTCCGGCCCCTGACGATTTCCACCAGTGGGACTTCCTCGGCCGGATGGAAAAAATGCAGGCCCACATAATTTTCCGGCCGGATGCTGGCTTCCGCTAACCGGGTAATAGGGATAGAGATCGTGTTGGTGGCAAATAGCGAATATTCATCCAAAAAGACTTCAGCCTCTTTGGTAACTTTTTGTTTAACCATCCTGTTTTCGAAAACTGCTTCGATAACGAGGTCACAAGTTTCAAAATCACTGGAATCTTCAGTGGTGGTGATTTTACTGAGGATCTTTTGTCTATCGGCAGGATGCAAATGGCCTCTTTTGATCTTCTCATCGAGCCTGTCGTTCACCATTTGGCGGCCGCGCTCGGCGATCAGCCGGGAAACGTCCTTTAGCACCACCTGCAAGCCGTTTTCCAGGCAGGCCATGGCGATGCCCGATCCCATGACGCCGGCCCCAATGATGCCGACTTTTCGGGCCCGGAATTTACCGAAGCCTTTAGGGCGGTTGATGCCTTTTTTTATGGCATTGGCGTCAAACCAAAAAGCCTTGATCATATTTTTGCATTCCGGGCTTCGAACCAGAGCTGTATAATATCGACTTTCGATCCTGCAGGCCGTATCGAAGTCTACTTTTGAGCCTTCTGTCAGCACATCCAGAATGGCTTGAGGTGCGGGGAAGTTATTATGCGTAGCACTTGCCAGGCGTGCAGCCAATTCACGGATCAGGGCAGCCACCGCGGGCGTTCTGGCGGTTCCTCCGGGAATGTTTCCTTCCTTGCGGTCCCAGGGGCGGCGCCCTTCTCTGTTTTGGAGTAACCACTCTTTAGCTTTATAGGTCATCTCCTTGGGGTCGTCCGCCAGGTCATCGATCAGGCCGGCGGCCAATGCTTCCTTTGGGGTGTAGGCATAACCCTCCGTAAGAATGGGATAAGCTTTCTCAATACCCAACAGCCACATCAACCGGATAATGCCTCCGCCCCCGGGAATGATCCCTAACTTTACCTCCGGAAGCCCTACCTTTGTTTTCGGATGGTCCAACGCAATACGGTGATGGCAGGCCAGAGCGACTTCAAAACCTGTTCCTAGTGCGCTGCCGTTAATGGCGGCGACTACCGGCACCCCGGGCTGTTCCAGGTCGCGGAGGAACTTTTTCAGGCGTTGGGAAAAATCAAAAATTTCCAGGGGATCGCGGGCGGCATACAAATATTCCAGGTCTCCGCCTGAAAGGAAGGTCTTTTTAGAAGAGGTCAGGATCACGCCGCGAAGGGCGCCCTTTACTTTTTCCTTTTGCAGATGAGTAATTACGGGAACGAACGCTTTAAAAATTTCATGATTGATGACGTTCACGGTTCGGTCGCTCATGTCCAGGGTCAAGGTGACAATGTCATCGGTGTCTTTTTGGTATTTTATCATGGAGATAAAAGGTTTTTTACACTCGTTCTATAATGGTAGCCACTCCCATGCCCCCTCCTGCGCATAAGGTAACCAGCCCTGTTTGCAGGTCCCGCCGTTCCAATTCGTCAAGTAGGCCGCCTAACAACATTGAGCCAGTGGCGCCAAGGGGGTGTCCCAGCGCAATAGCGCCTCCGTTGACGTTGACGCGTTCGGGATCCAGGTCCATTTCTTTTTGAAATTTCAACACCACGGAGGCAAAGGCTTCATTACATTCCCAAAGATCAATGTTTTTTTTCTCCATACCTGCCTGAGCCAGGGCTTTCTGCGCTGCCGGGGCGGGGCCGCTAAGCATTATGGTGGGGTCCACGCTGACATTGGCGGCTGCCACTACCTTGGCCCTTGGTTGGGCTCCGATGGCTTTGGCCATTTCTTTACTTCCGATTAAAATGAGAGCGGCGCCGTCAACAATACCTGAGGTATTGCCGGCTGTGTGGAGATGATGAATCTTTTCTACATAGGGATATTTATGTAAAGCCACCTCGTCAAAGCCTTCTCTGCCAGCAGATTCGAAGGCAGGGGGTAGCTTGGCCAGTTTTTCCAGGGTAGTATCCGGTCTGAGGTGTTCATCCTGATTAAGGATAACCAGACCATTGCGATCATGGATGGGAATGATCGATCGGTCAAAATATCCCGCTTGCTGAGCGTGAAAGGCCAGTTGTTGTGAGCGAAGTGCATACTGATCAAGCACCTCGCGCTCAAAGCCTTCAATGGTGGCGATCAGATCGGCGGCCACGCCCTGAGGCAAATAATTGATCTTGTTAATGACCTCGGGGTCGTCAATGAGCGGTCCGCCGTCGCTGCCGATAGGGACGCGGCTCATGCTTTCCAACCCGCCGGCCAGAATGAGCTCTCCCCATCCTGAGCGGACTTTCATAGCCGCAAGATTGACGGATTCGAGGCCGGAAGCACAGAAACGATTGAGTTGAAGACCACTGATGTGGTCTGACCAGCCTGCGTGAAGCAGGGCAGATTTGCCAATATTATATCCCTGATCATCAACCGGGCTGACGCAGCCGATGATGGCGTCTTCGACCAGTTCGGTGGGCAGGTCCAGGCGCTTTTGCAGTGATCGCAGCAAGGCGCCTAACAGGTCGATCGGTTTCAGCTCGTATAATGCACCGCTAGATCTGCCCCGGCCACGGGGCGTGCGCATAGATTCATAGATGTAAGCGTTTCTCATCGATCAGTTTTTCCGGATCATAAAAATAGGGTTTATCCTTTGCAATTCTTTACCCTGGTCTTATAAAAGACCGGAATAGTAGAAATAAAATTTTCTTTGAAGCCATTTCCGTGTATTTTTGTTGAAACCTAATACTGGAATGAGTAATTTAGGGAAGCATCTGGCGCCCATTAGCTGCATAGATTAAAAAATTATGAAAATATTTATCTAATGACTAGAAGAAGATTGCGTTTAACAGTTTTTGCCCGTTTTGTCATCGCTATGTTGATCATAGCTCCACTGGCTTACATGGGCGCTTCTTATTACAACGGTGAGGACGGTGTTGAGAACCTGAAAAAAATGTTTGGCTTTGACCAAAATGACAAGACAGAAGAAGCCGTAAAAAGAGAGGAGTCCCCCAATACTAAAAATACGGTTAGTTATGAGGAGTTGGTTCGCGAAAACAAAATACTGAAGGATTCTATCAGATCAAAAGAACAACAGATCTACAACTTAAAACAGCGCATTATCGACCTTCAAATGAAACGATAATTTATGATGGAAATGACGATCATTCAGGAATACAGCTTGTTGGGCAGTATCATACGACTATTGCTCAACGCGTTGGCTATGTTTGCAATTTCCTACGTTTTGAAGGGAGTAACGTTTTCCAGCTTCGGAAAAGCAATCCTTGCCGCTGTCATCATGGCGATACTTAACGTGACCATTGCACCCATCCTTGATTTTTTTACCGGCCCGATACGCCTGATTACCTTCGGCCTTTTTAATATCGTCATCGATGGGGCGCTGTTGTATGCCATTGCTCATTTTATGAAGGGGTTTACGATTAAAGGCTTTGGCAGCGCCCTGCTGCTTGCCGTACTGCTTTCGCTGGCAAACGGCGCATTGCATATGATTTACTTTTAGATTGTTGGGGTTGTCTCGAAAGACCTTTTGAGACAACCCCAATAACCTAAAGATCAATTACTTCAAAATTTCTTGGATCGAAGTAATCATCCAGCCCGTAATCGGTATTAATGATGATCCCTCCGAGTAAAGCTATTCTATCTACGTGGAATTCTTTTCTCGTCTTGTCGATGTATTGGTGGATTTTCTTATTGATCACCTCAAAAGTGAGCTCGGTAATGCGCTTTTGTGGATTTTCGTCAGCAAGGATCTCCTCCCGGTAAGGAAGCAGGCTTTCTTCCAGCTTCATCTGTTGATAATCATCTTCTCTCATGACAGGCTTATAACGGGCGTCCTCGGTAAATCTCTGCAGAGCCAGCATCAAAGCGCCGCATGAATTTCCGGTGGCTTCCTGACGAGGGCGATACATTTTGCCCAACTCACCATCTAAAGTGATCCCGATATGTGGGCCATAGAAAATGAAGGCGCTGCCTTCATCCGGTATGTGGTGGGCAAAAGCTGTCATGCCCGTTTCTCCGGCAAATGGCAATCCGCCTAATCCCCCCATAATGAAAGGACCAAATAGGACATTGAAAAAAGTGGTAGAAGGAATATTGATGTCATCAGAACATACGGATGTGGCCATTAACATCTTGGATACGTCGAACTGATGCTCGATCTGTAACTTTCCTAAATACTTGACGGAGGTGTCTTTGGCATCCAAAGCATTAGGAAAATACTTTCTGACAATTAGATCAAATTTGCGTTGCAGCATGGTAAAGGCTGATTTTTATCAAATAATAAAATAGATTTTATCTGCAGCTGACGGCCACAGATAAAATCCATACCATACCTTCCCGGCGCCGGGAAGATATGGTATGGATTTTATTAGAGTGTGTTGGGTAATTTAATGGATTTTTTTTGGGCCCTCTAAAAAACAACGTGCTAATTTTAACAGCCCAATAAATTCTTTATAACCATCTAGAATATAATATGTAACTTTTTTTTTAAAGTTACGCACAAAGTTGTCACAGGCATGTTAAAAAAGATAAATTTTTTAACGAAAAAAGCCTTAATCTGTGGAAAACCAATTGTCCATAACGGAAAAACATTCAAAAGACAAAAAAAATCCAGGTATCGTTACTAAGGTCGCAGTAGCGATGGGGGATGGTATCGGTCCTGGGATCATGAAGGCCAGTCTGAAGATTTTAAAAACGTCAGGTGCTGAGATAGAACCTGAATACGTTCAATTAGGCGAGCAGGTCTATCGTTCCGGAAATACAGCCGGCATTACACCCGAAGCATGGGACATCATTCGGACCAATAAGGTACTGCTGAAGGCCCCGATCACTACCCCGCAGGGAAAAGGGTATAAAAGCCTTAACGTAACCCTGCGCAAATCCCTGGGACTTTTCGCTAATGTTCGTCCTTGTAAATCTTTTTACCCTTTTATCGCTACAAAACATCCTCAACTCGACATCGTGATCATTCGCGAGAATGAAGAAGACCTGTACGCCGGTATAGAGCACCGCCAAACACAGGACGTTTACCAGTGCCTGAAATTGATCACCCGCCCCGGTTGTGAACGCATCATTCGCTACGCCTTCGAATACGCCCGCGTTTACGGCCGCAAGAAAGTCACCTGCATGGTGAAAGATAACATCATGAAACTTACCGATGGTCTGTTTCATCAGGTGTTCAAAGAAATCGGGCAGGAGTATCCCAATATCGAACAGGATGTGCAGATCATCGATATCGGTACTGCCCGCCTCGCAGATAGCCCCGAACGCTACGATGTCATCGTTACTTCTAACCTCTATGGGGACATTATCTCTGATGTGGTAGCGCAGATCACCGGCTCCGTCGGACTGGCGGGCTCCGCTAACATTGGCACTGAGGTCGCCATGTTTGAAGCCATACACGGCTCCGCTCCGGATATCGCCGGAAAAGGCATCGCCAATCCTTCAGGTCTGATTAACGCCGCTACCATGATGCTAATGCACATCGGACAAATGGAACAGGCTGAACGTATTCAAAACGCCTTGCTCAAAACCATCGAAGATGGTATCCATACCGGCGACATCTTCAACAGCAAAGTCAGCCATGAAAAAGTGAATACAGAGGAATTTACCGATGCCGTGATCGAAAGAATAGGTAAACAACCTGATCACCTGACGCCGGTCAATCTTACTTCAGAAAAGAAAAGTATTACCATTCCTGCTTTCGAACGAAAAAAAGAAGAGAAGGTCCTAATGGGCGTCGATGTTTTTATCGATTGGGAAGGCAATAACCCCAATGCGATCAGTAACAGTCTGAAAGCCGCCGCCGAAAACATCATGCAATTGAAAATGATCACCAACAGGGGCGTAAAGGTTTTTCCCGGTGGATTACCCGAAACATTCTGCACCGATCACTGGCGTTGCCGATTCATCTCCATGGATGCGGATATCAAAAATGGTAAGGCGGATTATCTGACCGTTCACTACGAAAGCGTAGTCGCCCTCCTGGCAAAATTGCATACTGAAGGCTTCGATGTGATCAAAACAGAGAACCTGTATAGCTTTAATGGGAAACGGCAGTTTTCCCTGGGGCAGGGAGAGTAATACCTATATTTAAAGATAATTTGCCGCCCCCTGGGCGGCAAATTATCTTTAACATGAGTTCGGGGATTCCTAAGGCCCCAGAGGGGCAAAATGTTGGCAGAAAAAAGTAGCTGACTTTTTAGACAGTCCCTGATAACCGTTAACCGACAACCAAGCTTTATACAGCAAAGCTTTCTCCGCAGGCGCAGGTTCTGGAAGCATTCGGATTATTGAAGTGAAATCCTTTTCCATCCAAACCGCCGGAGAATTCCAGGATGGTATTGCACAAATACAGAAAACTTTTCAGATCGGTGACGACCTTTACGCCGTTATCCTCAAATACCTGATCTTCGGGCTTGTCGACGTTGTCGAATTCCATTTCATAGGTAAGACCGGAGCAGCCGCCGCTGCTTACCCACACTCTCACAAAATAGTCATTACCGTATCCCTCTTTTTCTTTTATCTGGTCGATTCTTTTTTTTGCGCTGTCTGCCACGAATACCATAATGGTTATTTTTTTTGTAAATCTACATTTTTTGAAAAACAATGCAAAGCCGGTCATGGTTTATATAGCTGAAAAAGAAGTTGTTTAAAGTTTCCTGCTGGAAGCGAAAAAACAGGATTTTATGTCCAGTTGAGGCTTTTTTTGAGCTTCATAGCAGCGCTATGGAGCGATAAAAAACGAAAAAATGGGCATAAAAGACGTTTTTGCAGCCCAGTGAAGAAACTTTAAACAACTTCAAAATAAAGTTGAGGTTGTGAAAAAAGGAGGGAGTCTTTTTCTACCACCTCAACTATCTAACATTCCTTCTTTAAACAACGTCCAAATCGGGCTAATAGACCGGGCATGCTCCACGGCTTCTATGATCTTTTTCGCTGCCACATCGATATCTTTTTCATTCGTGAAACGACCAAGGCTGATCCTTACAGAGCAGTGCGCCATATCTTCACTTAGCCCCATAGCTAACAGCACATGAGAAGGGTCCAATGAAGCCGACGTACAAGCCGAGCCCGAAGCAATGGCCAGATCGTGCTTGAGCGTCATCATCAGTCCCTCCGATTCTACATGGCGGAAGGCAATGTTGGTCACATGAGGAAGCCGTTCTGTTGGATGACCGTTGATAAAGGATTCTTCAATAGCTTCAAGCAAATGATGCTCCAAACGGTCACGCAATTGCCGGAGCCGTTCTGCTTCGGTATTCATTTCCTGAGCCGCAATAGCTGCCGCATGGCCAAAGCCGACAATAGCCGGAACGTTTAGGGTGCCGGAACGCATACCCTGCTCATGGCCGCCACCGTGAATCTGGGCCGATAGTTTAACCCTGGGATTCCGCTTACGCACATACAGAGCGCCGATGCCCTTGGGACCATACATTTTGTGGGCGGAAAAGGCCAGCAAATGCACACCGTCAGCAGCGGGATCAACAGGTATTTTTCCTACGGCCTGAGTGGCGTCGCTCATTAACAGTACACCATGCTTTTCACAGATTTCCCCAATAGTTTTCATGGGTTGGATAACGCCGGTCTCATTGTTGGCCCACATAATCGATACCAGTATGGTGTCCGGGCGGATGGCTTTATCCAGTTCTTCCGGGTCGATTTGCCCGTTTTCATTAACCTCCATATAAGTGACTTCCCCGCCTTTTTTCTCTATAGCATAACAGGCATCCAGTACGGCGTTGTGCTCGGTCAGGACGGTTATGATGTGGTTTCCTTTGCGGTGATACCTCTCGAAAACGCCTTTAATGGCCAGATTGTCCGATTCGGTGGCGCCGGAGGTGAAAATGATTTCTTCCGCCGAAGCATTGATCAGCTCAGCAAGGTCTTTGCGGGCCTGATCGACGGCTTCTTCGGCCATCCACCCCCAGGCGTGGGAGCGACTGGCGGCGTTGCCGGGCCGCTCGTAAAAATAGGGCAGCATGGCGTCCACGACCCTGGGATCAGTGGGCGTAGTTGCATTATAGTCGAGGTATATGAAGTTTTTCTGCATGATTTTGCTTTGATTCGTGACCTGTTAAGGAGGCTTCCTAAATGCCGCCTCGCCGGCAGGGAGTCTATAGCGCTTACACTACCCCCGCCAAATCACCAATAAAAATAATGATCAATCTCATCTTTTTAATTCCCTAAAACAGCTATCTTTATTTCTCTAAGAGCAAACCAAATCAAATATAGGTTTTGTTGGCGCCTTAGGCGCCAACAAAACCTATATTAAAAGATAATTTGCCACCTCCTGGGCGGCAAATTATCTTTTAATATTTTTGTGTAAGCACTTAACAAAATAACTCCTACGAAGTTAAACTACACACTATATGCAAACCATTTTTGATGATTTTCCCAAAATAAGCAAGGAAGAATGGCTGAAAAAAGTGGAGAAAGACCTGAAAGGCCGACCTTTATCTGACTTGGAATGGCAACTCGAAGATAACATCACCCTGGACTCCTTTTATCATCCCGATGACCAGATATCTGCTGTTTCTGTTCCCTGGAACGGCAAAACGGATAACGAGTGGGAGACCGGCGAATATATCATCCATGACGATCTGGAAGCGGCCAATAAAGCTGCTTTGAATGCACTAAAAGGAGGCGCCCAGGCACTGTTGTTTCAACTCACCAAAGATCCAAAGCAGGATGGAGTGGCCAAACTGCTGGACGGCATCGAGCTGGATTTCATTTCTACACATTTTGAGCAGTTCTATGCGGATAAAAATCCGGTGCAGCTTCTGCATCAGGTTTACCAACGCATTAAAGAAACGGGTAAAGACCCTAAGACCATAAAAGGTTCTATTGACTTTGATCCCATTCTGGACTGGGTGGATCCCCCTATGGATAAGATGCAGAAATGCATCCTGTTCTGTCAGGAAAATTTACCCGAATTCAAGATCCTGCAGGTCAACGGTCGTACTTTTCACGGCGGCAACGAATATTCCAGCCGCGAGCTCGGCTATATCCTGGCTAAAGGGAACGAATACTTGTCTTACCTGAATGAAAAAGGGTTATCTCCGGAGTTGGTCAACAACCATATGCAGTTTGCGATTTCCATCAGCACCAGCTTTTTCGTAGAAATTGCCAAGCTTCGGGCCTTCCGTTTACTCTGGGGGAACATCCTGAAAGCGCATGACGTCAATCCGAACCAGATGCCCACCGTCGAAGTGCACCTGGCGCGGGAAACGCAGGAAGAAGATATGTATACCAATATGATCAAAGCGACCACCCAGGCCATGTCGGCGGTGATCGGCGGCGCGGATCGGCTATATGTCCGCCCGGCAAATATGGGAAAAAAAGAGTCGCCTACGCCTTTTACCTCACGTATCGCCCGAAATGTACAGCATCTGCTGAAGATGGAGAGTTATCTGAACCGGGTAATCGATCCCGCAGTCGGTAGCTATTACGTGGAAATGCTGACACATAAACTTGCTGAGGAAGCCTGGAGTAAGTTTCAGGAAATTGAAGAAAAAAACGAGTTTAGTTTATGAATAAAAACTCCCGCTTTTTTATTCGATTTAAGGGATGTCCCTTGCTTCTTTTTTATTCGTAATTGATGATTATCTGGTCCTTCCAGGAATCAATATTCAAGATTAGTTGGTCGGAATCTTCATATTGCAGCTCCGTCAGATCAAAATAGAAGTATTCCCTGATATAGGCCTCGCACATGTCATCATCATCCACTACGATTTTTACGCCCAATTGAGGAGGCTCGGATTCCGCATAGTCTTCCGCGCCGATCAGCTCTATCTCGATGCCCCGGCAACCGCCGCCGTAGCCGATGAGGACTTCCAGGCAGGTGTCAAATGTATTGATCTCTAGCAAGTCATAAGGATCAGTTTGGGCATTAGCGTAAGCCTCCCGGTCATTAATCACGGGCCGACAGGTATTGTCGTTTATTTTTAGAAAAGTGTATTCGTTGCCGCTCTCGGGATCGGTCAGGATCAGCTGATTTTCTTCAATACGATAAGTTCGCACAGCTTCCAGCATATTGGTGAATTCCGCCGACCATGGTGTGTCGGCTACCCGGGTCATGGCCTGGATGTTCAGTTGAATATTTCCCGAGTCATTATAAGTGTAAGTGCCGTTGAATGTATTGCGGGAGGTAAAGCCGTTCATAGTCAGGTTTTCAAGCAACTCCAGATGGGCGATGGGAAATAAGTCGGACTGATTATCGAATACCTGCAAGTTGATGCCTGATTGGTAGCGCCAAAAACCAAAAAGATTTTCCTGAGTAAGTCCGACCTGATCTTTTTCACAGGCAAAAACCGATGACAGGAGGAGGAGCAAAGCTAATTTTGAGTGTTTCATGGTCAGGATTTTATGAAATAGACCATGTTTTTCTTAAAAACAGTTGGGTAGGTTGTACATTTTAGCTGTCGAAAAACAGAAGGGGTTGTGTAAAAAGTCATTGTACTCTTTTGCGCAGCTAATAAAATTCTTTTTTGAGTTTTTTGCCGAAGAAAATCACAGATTTTCTTCGGCAAAAAACTCAAAAAATAGAATTATTTAAGCCGTGCAAAAAGAGCAACTGACTTTTTACACAACCCCATCCAACATCCAATATACAATATCCAATTTACGGCAGTATCACGGCATTGATAACATGGATCACTCCATTCTGAGATTGCACATCCGTCACGATAATATCCGCTGTATTTTGTCCGGCGGTGATCATCGGTGGATTTTGGTCAAGGTCGATCTCAAAACCGGCGTTATTAGACAGTGTGGTTACTGTCATATCGTCGGTAAGGTCTTCGGAGCGCACGTTGCCATTGGCGACGTGGTAGAGCAATACGGCTTCAAGGGTTGCCAGGGGGATATCTGATACGGCATTCCAGTCGGGATTGCTATCCAGCAGTGCCTGGAAGGCGGCATTGGTCGGTGCGAATACGGTGTAAGGACCGTCTCCATTGAGTACCTCAACGAAATTGGTATTCAAGCCTGGAACGGTCAGTGCAGCCGCCAGGGAGCTGAAATTGGGATCGGCGGTGGCAAAGGTAACCACGGTTGCAGGTTCGATCACTGCATTAACGACATGGATAATGCCGTTGGAAACCTCCACATCAGCTTGATCGACGCCAGACTGGCCGTTGATCAATACTCCGTTATCGATATTGACGTAAATGCTGGAGTTAATGGTGTTATCAAAGTCAGGAACACTCAGTGTGGTGTAGTAAGCGTTCGATAAGTCAGCCGCGCGGAATTCGCCTGCGATCACATGGTTAGCTAGGATCTCTTCCAGAACTTCTTTGGGTGTTTCTTCCACCGAATTGAAACCTGCCTGGAAAAGAAATGCCTGGAAGGAGGAATTGGATGGAGCGAATACGGTGTATGGCCCGGTATTGGATAGCAGGTCGGCCAGTTCAGCTTTGACAACGGCTTCGGCCAGAAGGCTGAAATCGCTATTGTCCTGGACGAATTCAACGATATTAGGTGTTTGCGGTGCGATGTCATCATCGTCGTTATCACAAGATACGAATACGAAACTGCTCAGTACGGTCAGTAGGAGAGCAGGAAGAAAAAATGTGTTTCTCATTGATTCAATTTTTGGTATGAAAATGATTGCGTGTTCAGTGTTGTAACTCTGAAAGTGGGAATATGTTTGTCGGGGAAAATGGATAAGTGAAGGTTTGGACAATTTTTTACAAAAGGTGATAATTAGTGTTAAGGGGGCAATTTTTTGATGCCGGATGCCGGATGTTGGTTTTTTGATTATTGATCCTAGTCCACAACTTCTTTCATCTTACCGGTAAGTTTTTGCACGATCTTAAACTTATTCAGAAATTCCTTCGCAATCACCCGAATGACGGTGTAAGTTGGAATGGCCAGCACCATGCCCAGGATACCGTACAGTTGGGCTCCCATCAAAATGACCAAAAAGATCTCCAGCGGGTGAGCCAGCACACTGCGGGAAAAGATCAAGGGTTGAAGGATGACGTTATCCAAAAGTTGCATACTCGCAAAGATCGCCACTACTGTGATCAGTAAGGGCAGCATTTCGTTGTAAAATTCCAGGTCCAGGTTGGAAGAGATGGTAATAAAAACCGCGAAAATGGCGCCCAGCAACGGGCCGATATAAGGAATAACATTAATAATAGCCGCAAAGAGGCCTATGATTAACGCATTTTTGACGCCAAAAATGCTTAAGGCGATCCACGTGTATAAGGTAATAATGGTAATTTGCGTAAGAATGCCTCCAAAATACCGGCTGAGCAAATAGCCGGAATCATCGAAGACTTCCTGGACTTGCTTGTCGTATTTATCGGGTAAAATGGCCAGCACGAAATCATCGAATAAACCACGTTCCTTGAGGAAGAAAAAGGTAATGAAGACGATGGAAAAAACGGCGAAGAAGATACTTCCGGCGGCCGACAAGGTCGAGCTGAGAAAATTGGCGATCATTCCGGGCTGGAAGGTGCTGTTGAAGGCATCCCGAAGCGATTGATTCAGATCGGCCGTCTCCGGGTCCACGCCATGTTCGATCAGCCAGGCGTTGACCTGGCTGATGGGTTCTTCCAGCGCTTTAGAAAGCTCAGCATAGTCGACCTCAGCTAAGTTAGTAGCCTGCTGGATGATTAGCGGTACAAACAACATGACCAGCAACACAATGGCGATGAAGTAGGTGATCAGGGTCAAAATGGCGGCCGTGTTAGGGCCGGCTTTGACTTTGCCGATCTTGAGGTATTGCTTAAAAAAGTTCATCAGCGGCTGGCCAAGCATGGCGAGCACCCAGGAAATAAGCACGTACATGACGATATTGCTGAAAACATACATCAAAGCGCCTACAACCAGAATGGACAACGCGATGACCAGGTAGCGGCTGAAGTTTTTCATAAGGTGTGTTGGTTGATTGGGCTAATTTCTGTTTAAATGCTGATATTTACAAATCCTTTTTGATGCGGAAAGAAGCAGATCTTACGTTTTTTCTGCTGCGAAAATCCAATGGATATGCGTCCCTTCACGTCAAAAAATAATCATTCTTTATGTAAACTTCATTTTAATTTAACTCACAAACTTTTTTTGGCATTTTATGTGCGCGTATTTTTACTCCAAAATAACTGTATTACCATGAATCGCATTATTCCAATTTTTATTCTGATCGTTTTATGCTCCGGCCTGCTGTTAGGGCAATCCAATAAATACGGCAACAAAGCCACTTTAGAGATCATCGAACCCGAGGGCCCCGCGCCCTGGACTAGTCTGGACCTGAACAACGATCCCGGCAATTTCCAGTTTGCCATCGTAACCGACCGCACCGGTGGGCACCGCCCGGGGATATTCATGGAAGGGGTAAAGCGGCTGAACCTCCTCCAGCCCGAATTTGTGATGAGCGTGGGCGACCTGATCGAAGGATATACCGAAGATGAAGATCAGCTGATCAGGGAATGGGAGGAGTTCGACGGCTTCATCGAACAGCTTGAAATGCCTTTTTTCTACGTACCCGGCAACCATGACATCACCAACAAAGTCATGCAGGACTTCTGGAAAAAGCGCTTCGGGCCTACGCATTACTATTTCAAGTACAAAGACGTGCTTTTCATGGCGCTGGATTCTGAAGACAACTATCGCGGCGCCGGTCGAGGCACTATCGGGGATGAGC
Organism: uncultured Saprospiraceae bacterium; assembly: GCA_964548175.1. Classification (GTDB taxonomy): domain Bacteria; phylum Bacteroidota; class Bacteroidia; order Chitinophagales; family Saprospiraceae; genus JANQPA01. The sequence goes on along the minus strand of CAZJQS010000030.1, from coordinate 29,057 downwards.
AATACGAGTGGATCAAGAAGACGCTGGAAGAAAACAAAGAGGTAAAATGGACCTTGCTGTTTATGCACCAGCCGCTCTGGGTGCAAAATTCGGAAACCTTACGCTGGCCGGATGTGGAAAAACTGCTGGCGGATCGCAATCATACCGTTTTTGCCGGCCATCGCCATCATTATGTGCGCTACGAATATAATAATGGGAACTATATTATGCTGGCCACTACGGGTGGGGGAAGTCCTCTGCGCGGTCCGGAATTCGGTGAATTTGACCATGTCGTTTGGGTAACAATGACCGACGACGGCCCGATCATAGCCAACATTCAACTGGAAGGTGTTTTTGACCAGGATTTGGTCAATGAAGAAAAATGGGATTACATCACTTCCATTTCCGGACGCAACCCGATCACGCTTTTTCCGGTCTATGCAGACAAAAACTTTGATGAGGGAAAGGTGCGCATTAAGATAACCAACGATGCCGACTGGCCGATGGAGGTTAAATTGAATACCGGCTTCAGTTGGTATTACAAAACTTCCTTAAGTGAAAACAAGATCAAGGTGGCGCCTAACTCTGTTGGCTTTGTAGACCTGGAAATTGAAAAACGTCCCAATCGCAAAGCGGAAAAGGGAGGAGATATCCCTTTTTCAGCTAAAATAAGCTATGAAGGGGATGATTTACCCCGAATAGAGGTTCCCTTTAAGTATAGCCTGGGGGTAGAGAAAAAACTGCAGCCTGCTAAGCCGCAAAAAGGGTTGAACATCAATGGTAATTTAGATGATTGGAAGGAATTGCCTTATGAGATCAAACCTGAAGGTATGGCTTCCGCTTCCGGCCGGTTTGGCGTGGCACAGGATGATCAATTCGTCTATGTAGCCGCTAAGATCGAAGACGACCAACTGATGGTTGACGAACAGCAATCTACCTGGAACCAGGATCAGATCGGCATTATCCTCAATGCCGAGCCTATGGAGCGGAGCGCTATGGATCAGGGGGACGGCTGGTATAGAAATTCTTTTTATTTCACCATGGGGCCCGAAACGGATGGAAAAATGGGGCCGTCTAATGGTATGGAAGGGCTACCGGAGGGAACAAAAGTTAAGTGTGTCCCTACTGCCGGCGGCTATCAAATGGAAGCGGCTATTCCGGTCAGCTACATCCGGGAAAAGCAAGGCGACAACTGGCAAACTTTCCGCCTGAATGTGATGATCCAGGATCGGGATACTAAGGAAGAAGGCGTGAAGCGGTACTTTTGGATGCCTGAGTGGAGAAGCGAGAACAGAGTAGGGTCGGGCATGTTTTTTAAACGATAGTAAAATTTTCTAAAGGGATACAAACTCCTGATGCAGTGAGGGGTTAATTGTAAAATAGGGGTTGTGTTAAAAGTAATAGTACTCGTTTGTGCAGCTAATAAGGTTCTTTTTTGAGTTTTTTGCCGAAGAAAATCATAGATTTTCTTCGGCAAAAAATTCAAAAAATAGAATTATTTAAGCAGCGCAAACCTACCCGCCGTCAGGCGGGAGGAGCAACTGACTTTTTGCACAACCCCATTTTGTATTTTTTACCAACCAGGTCAACGAGAAAATTTGAAATCTGTACTGATTTTTGTTTCCATTCTACTGGGCATCTTTCTTCCGGTCGGTCATCATCTGACTTTCCTGATCCGCTATTCTCTGATGCTGATGTTGTTTTTTGCTTTCCTGGAAGTAAAGATCGATCGATACATTATAACAGCGAACCATCTAAAAGTACTTTTGCTGAATATAGGCCTCCCGCTGCTATTGTTTTACCTGATCCGTCCCATCAGTTCTACGGTGGCGTCGGCGGCTTTTGTGATTGCTTCTGCTCCTACAGCGGCCGGGGCTCCGGTGATTGCTTTATTGATGAAGCGGAAGGTCGGTTTTGTCACTGCCTCTGTCATTCTGACGAGTCCGGTGATGGCGCTGGTGATCCCCTTTACCTTGCCTTTGGTGCTGACAGTGGAAGGGAACATTAATGCGCTGGAGGTATTGATGCCGGTGGCGCAGGTGGTGTTTATCCCCTTGATCCTGGCCCAGTTGGTGCGGAATTTTTCGGTACTTTTGAGCGCCTGGTTCAGGAAGTTCAGCGGATTGCCGTACTACCTCTTTTTGTCAAATGTTTTTATTGCCTCGGCGAATGCTTCGAACTACATACTTAATGATGAGCAAACGGCCTGGTATGAGTTTTTACATATCGCTTTTGGTATTGGATTGGTATGTTTGCTACAATTCAAGATCGGCGAATGGATCGGAGGAAGGACCTTATTTTTGGAAAACGGGCTGGCTTTAGGTAGAAAAAATACCATGTTTGCCTTATGGGTGGCGTTAACATTTATCGATCCGATTACCGGTTTAGGGCCGATTTTTTACATCGTTTTTCACAATGCCTACAATAGCTGGCAAATCTATAAGTATAAAGGCGGGATAGCGTAAAAAGTCAGTTGGCTGATATTTCTTTTTTGACCTGTTCCACCCAGTCTGCACTCGTTTGCAGGTAATCCCGTCAGTAAGCTGTTCGATAGTGAATTTGATCTGGCCGGGCGCCCATAGTTATGTTTTTGAATCCAGCACCACTCCTTTGAATTGTTTGGCTTCTTTTATCAGACCGATTTTCAATAACTTATTCTGAGTATAATAAATGCCTGTTATGGATTCCGGCGGCAAAGAGGACACCCATTGTTCGAGGGGCTCCAACTCAGTCTCTATGGTAGGAGTCAGTTTGAAAGCTGCAGATTCCCGGAATGCTCTGATCTGTTCTTCCGTTTTTACTGCGTTCACGGTAGGGACCGTAAGGAGATGAGCATCTTTTATTTGGCTCAGGATTTTTTGAAGATAAACCTGACAATGCAGCTCGATCAGTTTTTCCTTTTTGATCTCCTGTTTTATTTGTTCAACATATTTGTAAAAAGCCTTTTTGCGCTCACCTTTGATCTGTTCTTTGTAGCTAGGTGTTTGTTTTAACTGATCGTTCAGGTATTCGAGATCATCGAGACAATTACAGTCTGTATTTTGGGAAAAAGCAAAGGCATAGGTAAATAAGAAAAAGAAAAACCAGATCAAATTTTTCATGTCCTGAAATATTATAGTGAAGATGTAGAATAAGGACAAATGAAAGGGTAAATAGTTGGAGATTATTTTATGATTGGACGTATTTAAGTAAACCTTTGATGCCGTCCGCCGGACGGCATCAAAGGTTTGATTACTCTATTATTCCTGCGTCGCGGGGATAGGGCAGGCTATTTTTTGTCGACTGCTTCATATCCCATATTGGTTTCTTTTTCCAGAGCTGGTACTCCGGTATCCATCCATACCGGCATAGGCGAACCCAGGAGATAATGATCAAAGAATTGTTGCATACGCTTTTGGAAATCCTTTCTATTCGGCAATTTCAAGGGCCAGTGAGGTTCCTCATTATAGTTCAGCATCCAGGCCGGTTTGTTGAGGCGACGCATGGCCATGTAGAACTCGATGCCCTGGTACCAGGGCACGGCGCTGTCCTGGTCGTTATGAAGAATTAAGACCGGCGTTTTGATCTTGTCTGCCGTGAAAATAGGTGAATTTTCAATGTACCGAAGTGGATATTCCCACAAGGAGCCGCCGATCCGGCTCTGAGTATGCTCGTATTGGAACATCCGGCTCACTCCCGATCCCCAGCGAATGCCCCCGTAGGCAGAGATCATGTTGACGACCGGCGCGCCCGACTCGGCACAGGCGAAAATATCGGAGCGGCTGATCAGATAAGCGATCTGATAACCGCCCCAGCTGTGTCCCTGTACGCCAATGCGTTCCTGGTCAATATATCCCTGATTGACCAAATGGGTCACACCGGGAATGACTGCATTATAGGCACTTTCGCCCGGATAGCCGATCTTGTAGGGGATGTCAGGATTGAAGATCAGGTATCCCCGGCTCGCATAGAAGTGATAGTTGATCTGTGACCGGTTGAACTCCGGCGCCCGGTGACGGTGTAAGGAGTTGGAGCTTTTTTCATAAAAATTGACCAGCAGTGGATATTTTTTATTCGGATCAAAATTGTCAGGTTTGACCAATAGGCCTTTTAATTGCTCACCATCCAGGGAGGTAAACGTTATCAGTTCGATGGAGCCCCAATAGAAATCCTCCTGTTGGGGGTTGGCATTACTGACTTTGGAAAAAGTCTTGAGATCAGCACTGTAAAGCAGGTCGGGAAAAACCTGAAAGTTTTCGCGGGTAAGCAGCCATTGGTTAGCGTTCTTAGCTTTCATCGGGCGGCGGGAGAAGGAAAAGTCTCCTTGCTGGACAATATCCTGCACGCCGGTATGGATATTGAACCACAGGTAGCCTTCTTGTTTGCTTTCTTCATCAGTGAAGTGGATGAGCATGGGGTCCACTTCCTCAATAGCGCGTTCTTCCGGATCGACTTTGATGCAGCGGTGGATGCGTTTTTTTTCTCTGCCTTTCAGCAGATTAACCGGGTTGATGTTGCCCATGGGGTCAATCTGCCAGATGTCATAACGATCATAGAGGAAAAGAAAATCGTCATTGGCCGTCCAGCCCGCCAGTCCGTAGTCGCTGGGATATTCAGGACGGTCGTTAAGCTCATCATAGAAAGGAACATCGATGTTTTTGGTGATATTTCTAATCTGTTTGCGCTCGACGGAATAAATGAACCAGGCGGAATCAGGCAAGCTGTACCAATAGACGTATTTTCCGGCAGGAGAGAGGCGAGGGGTTCCTCTGAGTTTTTCGGTGATCAGAGTCGAACGGCCGGTGCGGGAGTCGATCAGGAACACGTCTTTGTGAGTGGGTCCGCCTTCCCAGGTTGTTTGTAACTCGTAGGGAGCGTCGTTATAGCCGACCAGCCAGGGAGAGGGGTTTCGGGTATCGATGGAGACATTGGGAATGGCGGTACTTTCCAGCTGGTTTATCCGGCCCGATTGTGTATCCACGACGCAGGCGAAATAGCTTTTTTTATCCTGATTGAGTCTCACCTTTTGTTCCGGATAAATACGCTGATCTTTATAATTCCAGATTTCGACTACGGGGCGTTCTTCATCCAGTATTGCGGTATCTTTTTCCGGCAATGGATCGGTGATGCCGAAAAACAGTTGGCTGCCGTCTTCTGTAAAACGAGGAGAAGCATGCTCACTGACGATACGTTCATCGGCCAGGAAGTCGCTATCAGGGTCAAGGATGGTTTGTAGCCGGCCGTTGGCCCAGTGGTGGAGGGCTGTGGTTTTTGGTTTGTTTTCTTTAAGGGTCAGGAAGGCGAGCTGATCTCCCTGATCGGCGATGCTGATGGATTTTGCTTTCAGGCTATCGGACCAGATTTCAGTGAAGGTCTTTTGAGACATATCAAAAAGCTGAACGCTGCTCATTTTTTTATCTGAGGAGATCATAGCCAGTTTAGGTGTTTTTTCAGCCAGCACATAGTCATTGGTCTGGGGCACGCGGAACGCTGTCATGTTATTCAAGTCTAGGATGACGAGCGGGCCGTTTTCTGTTTTTGTTAGGTTTTCATCCTGGTGTGCTTTAGCATCAAAATGGGCGGCCAGCCAGCCGGGCCATTTAGTAGGCACTTTAAAAGACTTGAGGTAAGGGAATTTTCGAAGTTCATCTGTGCTCAGGTTGAGTACAGCCAGAGTATCCTGTGGCCATTCTTTTTTGTTGACTTTAGCCAGTTTGAGTTGACGAATGGAATCCTGATGCGGTTTGATCCGAAAGATCAGGAATTGGTTATCGGCGGAAAAAGTCGGATTTTCCCCTCTTTCGAACACGCGCTCTTTCTGGTTGGCGCCATGGTAGAGGATGGTTTTTCCATCTCCCTCGATGGGTTGAAGCATATAGGCGATCCAGGTCCCGTTGTTGCTTATTTGAGGCGACCGGATTTCCTTCCAGGAGGAGACGTCCTCGAGTTGCAGTGGTTTTTTATTGTTTTGGGAAAGAAGGAAGCCAGGTAAAAGAATAAGCAGGAGGATGGGAAGGAATTGATTTTTCATAGTGATTTTGAATTTTCTTTTTGGTAAAAATAAGGAAAGCGGGGAAATAAAAGTAATGCTATTAATCAACCTCAGAGGTCTTAAAGACCTCTGAGGTTTGGGGAAAAAAGCACCGGACAAAAGCGGACAGTCTTACGAGGTCTGTGATTTTTTTAACACTATGTAAGCGATTGTTTGTAAGTCAGTTACGAGGATTTTTTTGTGAAAATGTGGAAAAGTGGAAAATTTAGACCTCAGAGGTCTTAAAGACCTCTGAGGTCTAGGCATGATAATGAAGCAGCAATTATTAAGAAAAAATTCCAAAAAGGGAACTTATTGGCTTTTTTGAGGGATGATAAAGGCAATTACCTCAAATTCACCCCAAATTATGTCACGGATCTTACGTATAGTCAAAGACGCCATTCAGGGCAAGGAAAAGAACTTCACTAGTGGCAGCATTAATCGGGCCATTGTGTATCTGTCCATCCCAATGATACTGGAGATGATCATGGAGTCCTTGTTTGCGGTGGTGGATGTGTTTTTTGTCTCTCAGATCAGTGTAGATGCAGTGTCTACCGTAGGCCTGACAGAATCTGTTATTACGCTTATCTACTCTATTGCAATTGGATTGAGTATGGCCGCTACAGCTATCGTGGCCCGGCGGGTAGGAGAAAAAAACGAGGAAGGAGCCTCTCGGGCGGCTGTGCAGGCCATCATTTTGGGCGTTACCGTTTCATTGATAACCGGCGTGGCGGGCTTTATGCTAGCCGATGAGATCCTTCGGCTGATGGGCGCCACGGAATCTATGATCGCTGAGGGAGCAGGATATACCCGGATCGCTTTTGGGACGAATGTGGTGATCATGTTGTTGTTTCTGCTCAACGGCATCTTCCGAGGGGCAGGGGACGCCAGCCTGGCCATGGCCTCCCTCTGGGTAGCGAACATCATTAACATTATCCTTGACCCGCTTTTTATCTTTGGCATCGGCCCTTTTCCAGAATTGGGCGTAATGGGCGCTGCAGTCGCCACCAGCATCGGAAGGGGGATAGGAGTGATCTTTCAGCTGGCTATTCTTCTGAGAGGCTGGGGAATCGTGAAAATAGCCGCGCATCATTGGAAACCTCAGAGGGAACTGATCAAAAAGCTCTTCAAGATCGGCTTGTCCGGCACTATGCAGTTCTTGATCTCATCAGCCAGCTGGATCTTTTTGATGCGCATCATTGCCATTTTCGGTAGCCAGTCGATCGCAGGCTATACGATCGCCATACGACTCATCATTTTTACAATACTCCCCGCATGGGGGCTGGCTAATGCCGCTGCTACGCTGGTCGGTCAAAACCTGGGCGCCGGGCAGCCGGATAGAGCGGAAACATCCGTCTGGAAGGCTGCTTTCTATAATATGCTTTTTCTTTTCGTCGTATCGGTGGTGTTTTTTGTCGGAGCAGAGTCCCTTATGAGGCTGTTTACAGATGTTCCCGGGGTGATAGCTGCAGGCAAATTGAGCCTGCGCATTATTTGTGTGGGGTACATTTTCTTCGCCTATGGCATGGTGATCAGCCAGGCCTTCAACGGAGCAGGGGATACTCGCACGCCAATGTTCATCAACCTGTTCTGCTTCTGGCTGATGGAAATTCCGTTGAGCTATTTTCTGAGCGTCACCCTGGGCATGGGGCTGGCCGGTGTTTGCTGGGCCATTGCCGGCAGTGAGACGATGCTGGCAATCATCGCCATCATTATTTTCAGGAAAGGAAGATGGAAAAAGATCAGTATTTAACGACTTTCTGCTATGGGCCAGACCTTTTCTAATACTTCTTCCCTGTAGGTAAAGATCTGATCCACCATTTTTTCTACAAAAAGAGCATTGGCCAACGTGCCTATTACACCAAAGGGGACTTTATAATGCAAAATGTCCTTCATAAGCGTGCCTTCTCCTTTCGATTCAAACCAGTGTTGATGATGCCAAAAGGCATAAGGCCCAAAGCGCTGCTCGTCTATGAAATATTGCCGTTCCTTTATATGCGTTATTTCCGTCACCCAATTCATTTTAATGCCCAATAGCGGCGCAATGTTGTATTGAATGATCATGCCTTCATACATTTCCTGGCCTGAAAGGTCCGATAAGATTTCTATAGAGACCTCTTCCGGCGTAATGGCATTCAAGTTCTCAGGACGAGAAAAAAAAGACCAGACCTGCTCCAGCGGCCTGTCAATGAATTGTTCCCAGCTTTTCTTTTTGACGATCATGTGCAGTTTTTCAAGTTAACAGCCTTCTTTTAGAAAGGTTCACCTTCCTGGAAATCAAACTTTCTGGAAAATCCAAAACTTTAACAATCCTTAAAATTTAAAGTGTTTTTTTACTTATATTTTTTAAGTTATTTTGAAATGAACTGATAGCAAGTTTTTTAGATCAATGAACTTATGCTTTTTCGGCAGCTAAAAAAAACATAACGGATTATGATAAAAAAAATATGAAAATTACCACCTTTGAGGTATGTATATGATATAGATAAATAATATCTTTGTTGCTGAACGCATTGCGAATAATCCGATTAAAGTAAAATTATATCCCTTAAACCGTTTAAAGCGTAATCCCATGACTACTTTCACTTCTTTTGCCCGCAAAATTATTTTTGTTACTCATTTTCTTTTTTCCGATAGCTCATCAAATAGTTTTTTCCTATTCCGTACAAGTTCAGTCTCTAACAGCTGAGTAAATCTGCTCATTTGTTAGGTTTTTCCGTGACTGTTCCCAGGACTTGTCGTCTTATTTAATGGAGAAAAATGAAATTTGTATGAGCCCAAATGTGAGTCGCTTAAATATCTTTAAAAAGAAAATACTCTCGATCGCTTTATTGAGCTTTCTAACTCTTTCATCCGTATGGAGTAAAGATAACAAGGCTGTTCAACAAGGTGTGTACGATACAGAGTCTGATCGCCCGGCTTGCCAACCTGAGTTTTTCATCAAGCATATTGCGCTTAGTTGCCTGGAGGCGCAGTCGCTGAGGGATCTTCCCATGCCCAATGTTTACAGTCCATGCGGCCCTATCGCATCATTGGATTTTACCGATGAGGTTTTTGAGCTGGGATGCCACGTCAACGGCTTTGAGGGATGGTTTAAAAAAGATAATTGGATACAATCAAAGATAAAAGGTGACGGTGGGGTAGATGTCACCGGAGCTCCCAATGCACTATTAGTTGAAGGGGCTAATAAGGCTCTTGTTGAAGTTATACCAGGCAGTACGACAGCCTTAACGGTTGTAGTTCCTGCTGATGGTTTTATAACTTTTGACTGGAGTATTGTTGGGGGCTCCAATCTTTCGTTAACTGTTAGAGCAGGAGAAAGCGTAATGATCCCGGATCGGTACTTTGTTTCACAAAGTCTGAAAGCGGGCGATACCTTTTCTCTGCTCTTTCAGTCAACTTTTGAAGATCTGGCGGGACGAATAGAACTGACCAACTTTCAGTTTTTAAGCGACGCTACTACCGTTATCAAAAGAGTCTGGACCGCAGTGGATCAGCGTGGGCACACAGCGGAAGGCATTCAATTCCTCAACATTAAAGGCATTGATGCTGAGCAAATACTGATGCCCATGGATGTGGAAATTTCCGACAAGGCTTACCGGGAAGAGATTCCCAGTCCGGAATTAACCGGGTTTCCTGTTTTCGACAATGATGCCGATTGGAACACGCCGGATGATCAGGTGAACTTGCAGGACAAATCTTGTTCTTTGAAAATATCCTGGACAGATCAGGTCGATCGATTAAATGAGTTTACCGTGATCTATCGAAAATGGACCATCGAACAGGGATGTGGCCGCAATATCATTACTTATACACAAGAAATTAAATTGCTCAGGGAAGGAGTTGAAAAAATCCAGCCGGCCAGAAAAGGAATCGGAATGAGCGAAAAAAAATTTAGATCTGGAAATGAGCTAAAGCTCATAGAAAAGGATTATTACAGTTATATTTTTCCCGATGATAACTAAACTTCTATAAACGTATCCTACGATGGTTGTTTTACAGAAAGACGCCTTGTGGGTTTTCAGGTGTAATTAATTCTTTGTGGCGGCAAAATGTCCGCCTTTTTTATTGAATGAGCTCCCCGTCTTGATATTTGAGGTAAAATTGCCGCCGGTAAGGCCTTCCGGCGTTGGCTGTTTCGATATACTCCCAGTGCCCATCCATTTTTCCGTTTTTCACCCAGCCTTGCATACGGACTTCGGCGGTATCAAAGAACAACCAGGTCCAGAATTTTTGTTTGAATATCTTGCCTTCAGCATCATAGAACTGCCAATCGCCGATCATTTTTCCATCTTTGTACAAGCCTTTCATGGACAGCTGGCCATTTGGATAGTAAAAAACCGCACGGCCGTTTTCCTGGTTATTACTGAATTCAATCACCTCGGCGATCTGGCCATCTTCATACCAATGCTTGTATTCCCCCTCCAGTTTGCCCTCTATCGTTATGGCATGCCAGTAAGGATTGCCATTTGGGTATCTAAAGGTCCATTCCTGTATTTTAGCGTCTTCCGTGAAAATACCTTCCATCCAGACCATGCCATTGTTATAATACACCGTCTCGCGAATTTGATTGGCCGCGGCTATTTTTCCATCATAGACACGCTCTACCTTAAGCTCCGTTCCAGGGTAGATTGAAGTGATCACCTTGTTTTGAGCGGTAAGGCAGATAGTGAGATGAAAAAAAAGACCAACCAATGCAAATTTGAGGATTTTCATGATTTTTGGATTTGAACCTGTTGTCAGGGGATGAATGGGATTATTTTATTCTATATACGTTAAAAATGCCAATCTGGATGTTTTTGTTCCTAGTAATAGATGAAATTATTAACAAAATGGTTGCAGGAAAAGCCGAGAAAAGTTAAATATTTCCCAAAATTTGCTGAAATTAATCATTTTATCGTCTTTCAAAAGGGCTCAACCACCCAAAAAAGCCAGGAATCTTTTTTTTATAAAAAAATACAACGTCATGAAGTACTTCGTCACCTGCAGTTTTTTAATTGCTGTCGTTGGTCTTTCCGCTCAATCGACGCCATCACAGGATTCCCTGCAAGCTGAAATTGACGAACAAGTATGGAGGCCCTTTATCAAAGCATATAACAATTTTGATACGGATGCTTTTATGCATATTCATACCAGGGATCTTCTCCGGATCATCCGGGACAATAACGTCATCCTAAAGGCTGATGTCTATGCCAAAAATGTGGAAAAAAACAATAGGAGTAGTAAGGAAACAGGACGTCAGGTCAGTATCAGCTTTTCTTTTCTGGAAAGAATGGCCATTGAAGATTCCGCGTTTGAAGTAGGTTATTATAAAGTGGTTTCCAGGGATAAAGAAGGAAAGAAAAGAAATTTTTACGGGAAGTTTCATGTTATTCTGAAAAAGATCGATGGCCGCTGGAAGATCGCTGTCGATTCAGACACCTCCATGGATGGCGCCATTACAGAGGAAGATTTTCAAAAAGGGAAATTACTGAAATAGGATACCGCCAAACATTTCTTAAGTTTGCATTTTTATCTGTGAAAATAATCCTTCCATCTATGTCGATTGTTAAAGAATTTAATGAATATCGCAGCAAGATGAACGAGGTCATCTTGTCAGAGGATAACAAAGTGTTGAAGCGCTTTTTCAACCTCGATACCAATGCCTATCAGGATGGGGCCCTGGATAAAGTCACCAAAGAATTGCTAGGGCTCATCGCATCCATGGTCCTTCGCTGTGATGATTGTATCCGGTATCACCTGGGGACTTGTCACGAGCTGGGCGTTAGCAAAGCGGCCATCTACGAGGTTTTTGCCATCGCTAATCTGGTGGGAGGGTCCATTTGTATTCCTCATACTCGTCGTGCAGCTGAATACTGGGAAGCATTGGAAGAAGAGACGGAATAACTCAGCAATATCAACCATCCCTAATCTGAAGAAGGAAATGAGGGTTTTGGGTTCAGGGTTTTGGGTTCAGGGTTCAGGGTTTTGGGTTATCAGCTGATCACTTATCTTTCTATAGGCTGAAAATTAAATTAGTCTTCAAAATCCGGGATGTCTCTTGTTTCTGAATACTAAAAACATATCAAACAGAAAATATGTCCAGTCACTCTACAAAAGATTATCTATCAGGCTTGAATGAGGTTCAGCTGAAAGCAGTAACCACTATAGACGGTCCTGTATTGGTAGTGGCCGGTCCGGGTTCCGGTAAGACCAGAGTGCTCACTTATCGCGTTTCTCACCTTATAAAATCCGGCGTGGCGCCTTACAATATCCTGGCGCTGACCTTTACCAACAAGGCGGCCAGGGAGATGAAAGAACGAATCGCTAAGGTAGTCGGCCCCCGGGCCAACCAGGTTTGGGCCGGCACCTTCCACTCCATTTTTGCCCGTATTTTAAGAAGCGAAGCGGAAAAGATAGGCTATCCTTCCAATTTTACGATCTACGACACGGATGATACCAAAAACCTGATCGCCAACATCATCAAGGAAATGCAACTGGATAAAAACATATATAATCCTAATGTCATCCGCTCCCGCATTTCTTCCGCGAAAAGCAATCTGATCACTCCTAAGTTGTATGCAGCAAATGAAGACCTTCGCACCCAGGATCGAATGGCAAAACGCCCTCAAACCTATGCCATCTATCAAAAATACACCGCCCGTTGTAAAAAGTCGGGGGCTATGGATTTTGATGATTTACTCTACCGCCTCTATGAATTGCTACAGAAAAATCCCGACGGCGTGCTGGACAAATACCGCAAACGCTTCACCTACCTGCTGGTCGATGAATTTCAGGACACCAACCAGTTGCAATACGCCATCATCAGGAAGCTGGTAAACTTTGATAAAAGCCCCAGAAATATCTGCGTAGTAGGAGATGATGCACAGAGTATCTATGCCTTTCGCGGAGCGACCATACAGAATATCCTGGATTTTGAGGAGGACTTCAAAAACCACGGCATTAAAGTGTTTAAACTTGAACAGAACTATCGCTCCACCGACGAGATCGTTCAGGCGGCTAACGTCGTGATCACCTATAATCGCCGGCAGATACCCAAGAAGATATGGTCTGACAAGGGCAGCGGGCAGCGCATCAAAGTTATCCGAGCGCTTACCGATAATGAAGAGGGTAAAAGGATTGTCGATACTATTCTGGAACAAAAGAACAGATTTCACCTGGCCAATGAAGAGATCGCCATCCTTTACAGGACCAACGCCCAGTCACGGATATTTGAAGAATACCTGCGCAGATATAACATCAATTACAAGGTTTTTGGAGGACTTTCTTTCTATCAGCGCAAGGAAGTGAAAGACATCATCGCCTACATGAGGCTGGTCGTTAACCCCAGGGATGAAGAAGCGCTTCGGCGGGTGATCAACTTTCCCAAGCGAGGCATCGGGGCGGGCACGGTAGATAAAATTGCGCAGCTTGCGACAGCCAATGACGCCTCTCTGTGGGATAGCCTCCCCAAAGTGCAGGTGGCCGGTCGTACACAGAAGGCACTGGAGGATTTTGTGAAAATGATCCATAAACTGCGCAACCGCCTGGATAAAGATAATGCCCACGAATTGACCCAAAAGATACTAGACGAAAGCGGCATCGGAAAACTATATAAGTCCGATACCTCTATCGAAGGAATGGGACGAATGGAAAATATCAATTCCTTGTTGGATGGCGTGAAAGCTTTCGTGGACGAAGACAGCATGCAGGATACCGAGAACCTGCCGGATAAATCACTGACCACCTACCTACAGAACATCGCTTTACATACTGACCTGGATGAGGAAGAAAAAGGCGGAGAATACATTACCCTCATGTCGGTTCATTCTGCGAAAGGGTTGGAGTTCAAATCCATTTTCCTGGTAGGCCTGGAAGAAAAGCTGTTCCCCTCCTTTATGTCCATGGACTCAATAGAGGGCCTGGATGAAGAAAGACGACTGTTTTATGTCGCCATTACCCGGGCTAAGCAGTTCCTGACCTTGTCTTATGCGAACAGCCGTTACCGTTACGGACGCATGCAATACAATGAACCCAGTCGTTTTCTGGAAGAAGTACCCAAAGATTATATAGAGAGTACCGCGGCCGTCAGGAGTCGTCCGCTTGTGGATGAGTCTGATCCTTCCGGAGCCTCTGTCAAAGGATTTTTCAAGCGTAAGGAACCCGCGAATCGTGTTGATCCGAAAAGCTTTATGCCAAACCCCAGCAGTGAGATCCAGGCTGGAATGAAAGTCCTGCACCTGAAATTTGGAGAAGGAAAAGTCTTAAGCATAGATGGAGGCGACGCTAACCGGATAGCTACCATTTTCTTCAAAGACCTGGACGACCCGCAGCGCAGGATCATGCTAAAGTATGCTAAACTGCAAATTCTGGGGTAATCCAATAAAATGCTTTTTACATGAAAATGCCATCAGCGCTTTCACCCTGATGGCATTACCACTATTAAATTCACCCAAAGACTATTGAATGTGATTTTTTGATACCGTTACCGAAAATTCAGATCCAATAGTTGGGGATAAAACAAATTCGGGGAGTTGCTCCCCGAATTTGTTTTAGTGATTAATTATATTCCAGCCTGAACTTGACAGGAAGCGTGTAAGATACCCTCACTGCTTTTCCTCTCTGACGGCCAGGCGTCCATTTTTCCGGTAATTTGTTCATCATTTCCACTACTCTTTTTGCTTCTTCGCCACAGCCTCCGCCGATGTCTCTTAAGACTTCAACGTTGGTGACGCTGCCGTCGTCATTGACTACGAAGTTGATAACGACGGTTCCCTGGATGCCGTTCTCCCGCGCAACAGAAGGGAATTTGATGTTTTGATAGATGAATTCAAGCAGTTTCTGATCGGCGCAAGCTTTCTTGGCCTTATCGTCCCCCTCTATGTTCTCACAACCTGGGAAGCGAGGCATCTGCTCAACCACCCGGAAAATTTCCTTTATTTTAGGCTCTGATGGTGGTGGTGGCGGCGGAGGAGGCGGAGGAGGCGCGTTATCCCTGGCGGCTGCTACCATGTCAGGCATCTCAACGGAGGCGTCCGCGTCGATGGATTGATCCACAAACTCGAAGTCATCTTCCACCTCTACCAAGGCCTCACTAGGCACTTCCTGAATGACTGGCGGCGGAGGAGGAGGAGGGGGAGGAGGCGGCTCGGCGCTCCGTGGAATTTCTATCTCAATGTCTTCTTCTATCACAAGTGCGTCTTCAGGTATGTCTACCTTTGCGTCGTAAGTCGTCCAGTTGAATGCTAAAACGGTCAGTGCTAAGGCGGCTATCACAGCAACTCGCATGAAAATGGGACTCATTTTGAATACGTCCACTTCCGGGTATTTGGTGCGAGCTTCCAATGGAGATTTCCATTTTTTATCGGCATACTTCTTGCTCAGGTCTGACTTCATTTGCTTAGCGTAATAAGACCGGAATAAGAAAATTATGCCAATCAAAACAAGGGCGCCGACGGCAACCGCTAACAATAGTTCTGTGGATGAAAATGCCAAATGATCAAGCATAGCGGTGTTTTTTGGACCCCCTAAGGAGCGGTTAAAAAATGTTTTGAATCTTTTCTTTTTCTTTCTATTGTAAATTTACGGTCATCAAATGGCTTTTATAATGATGGTCATCACTGTGTCAGCTGAGTTTTATCAGCAGCTTGTTGAATATTTATCACCAGCATTAATATTTTTTATGATAGTAAAAACTTTAACCTGTATAGCTGATTTAAGAAATGATTCCTAGTAAAACCGCCATTTCCCTCTCGCCAAAAAAAAGAATATGCTTTATCTTTGAAGAAAAGACATTTGCTGATGGGTATAGAAGGGAAGACCAAAGCATACACAGAACTGATTAGAAGCGAAGCGCAACGCCTGGGGTTCGACTTTATCGGCTTCGCAAAAGCAGAATATATGGACGAGGAAGCCCGAAGACTGGAACAATGGCTCCAGCAGGGTATGCATGGCCAAATGAATTACATGGCCAATCATTTTGATAAGAGAGTAGACCCTTCAAAGCTGGTGCCGGGCGCCCGGACAGTGGTCAGCCTCATGTATAATTACTACACGGAAAAAGAACAAGAAGACCCGGAAGCCCCAAAAATCTCCAAATATGCCTTAGGCAAAGATTACCACTTTGTCCTCAAAAGAAAATTGAAATCTTTGCTTGGTTTCATTCGGGACCGCATCGGAGAAGTGAATGGCCGCTGCTTTGTGGATTCTGCCCCCGTCCTGGAAAGAGACTGGGCCAAACGCGCCGGCATCGGATGGGTGGGAAAAAATACCTTGCTGATCCACCCTAAAGCAGGCTCTTACTATTTTTTGGCGGAATTGATCATCGACCTGGAATTGGTCTGCGACCATCCTATGAGAGATTATTGCGGCACCTGCAGGCGCTGCATCGATGCCTGCCCCACCGAAGCCATCGCTCCACAGGGGTACCTCGTCGATGGGAGTAAATGCATCTCTTATTTTACCATTGAGTTGAAAGAAGCCATCCCGGACGAATACAAGGGGAAATTCAACAACTGGATGTTTGGCTGTGATATTTGTCAGGAAGTCTGCCCCTGGAATCGCTTCTCCCGGCCTCACCAGGAGCCGGAATTCGAACCGCAGCCTGAATTGCTGGATATGTCTAAACGGGATTGGGAGGAGATTACAGAGGAAGTCTTTCGCAAAGTATTTAAGAAATCGGCCGTCAAGAGAACTAAGTTCGAGGGATTAAAACGAAATATTGAATTTTTAAAGGAATAAGCCTGAATGTAGGCCCAGGCAAATATTCAGTATCATGCCATTCAAACACCTTATATTATATATAGCCGTTGTTCTCTTTTGCACCTGTTGTCAGACAGAGCCGGCTGCTAACGATAAAGATATGTCTTCAGAAAATACGACCGATACAACACTTCTGCACCTCCTCTTTCTCGGCAATAGCATAACAGCCGGCTATGGCCTGGAAGATCCGCTCCAGTCTTTTCCCAGTCTGCTGGCACGACGTTTTGAAGAAGAAGGCCACAATTTCAGGGTCACTAATGCAGGAATAAGTGGCGAAACGACAGCAGGCGCTCTGCAACGTCTCCCGCTGATCCTGGAATACCCAGTGGATATTCTGGTGATCGAACTGGGAATTAACGATTATCTGCAGGGAATGAGCAGACAGGACGCTTATCAAAATATCGAACAGATCATCCGGCAGGCTCGCTCCGCTTTTCCCGAAATACTTGTTTTTCTTACCGATATCCAACTCGGCGCCTTAGATCCCTCTTCGGCAGCCATTGATTTCCAGCAACTGTATCCGGAACTGGCCCGAAAGACTAAGGTCGAACTCCTTCCTTCTTATTTGCAAAAAGTCTGGACCGAGACCGAACTGGTCATGGCGGATCGCCTTCATCCGAATGCAAAGGGCTATGAACTGATTGCGGAGGAGGTATATAAGACGCTAATAAATTACCTGTGACCTTATCTTTGTATTACCTTATCGACAACATGAATGAGTCCCTGCCGGGTTTTTATGGAATATAAGATCTCGGCGGAATTAGCCGCTAAGTCAATAGGCGTATCGAAAATACTGGTGATTTTCTCTTTTTGGCCGGCATCAGACGCACGTACCGAACCACGGGTAACATGTGATTGCAGCACGCCAAGCAGAACATCTCTGTTTTCCCGCATGGAAAGGTTATCCAAAAGTCGTTGACCAAGTTGGTCAAAGGCAGCATTGGTAGGAACAAAATAGGTGTGATTTTGATTGCTCCCGGATAAAAGGACGTTCATCCCACCTACTGTTTCTACAAGGGACAGAAAAGTGGAAAGCCGGGCGTCATTCTCCAGACCGCTTTGAATGGTGACCGCCTTGCTTTGATAAGTAGCCGAACACTGAAACAAGAGGCCTGAGCATAACATTATTAAAATGGTGTAACGAGAAACTTGTACAGGTAAAAAGAGAGGGCTCATGAGTATTCAATATTGGTAAGTCACTAAGCTACTAAAAAATCAGCCCAAACCTTAACACTGTGACCCGGTTATAAGTTGCGCCGTCATTGAACAGCGGTAGCATACCTACTTCATGAGACAGGTCAATGCTTAAAATGGCCAGGTCGACCCCTATGCCCAACATGCCGTTCAGCTGGAATGGGTTAAGCCGGTCTTTGGCGTACTCCAGTTCATCAACCGCTTTGGCGCCTAGAATCACTTCCGGCACAAAGCCGGTGCGGGCGTGAATGACCGCTAGTCTCCTTCGGCCGTTGACGTACCAGCCTAGTGTCAGGGGCGCCTTTACAGAGGTGATTCGAGACTTAAATTCTTCCGGGTTGGTGTCGCTGGGATCCGATAAGCTAAGATTGAGGTTTTGAAAATAAAATCCGGGTTGAACAAAGACCCGGCCTTCCTCCACACGCCAGTCTGCTCCGATGATGAAGCCTGACTTTCCCTGGATTCTGAGATCCCCTTCAACAAGGTTATCCAAATGAGAAAAGGCCATGCCTGCTTTGGGCGCAACGCGTCCGAACTGAGCCTGTAGAGCAGGAAGGCTAAAAAAGAGGAAAAGCATAAAAGCAGACAGTAGTGCGATGTGTATTTTCATAGGTGGTCTTTTGTACGTCATCGATAATTTAACGCTGTCGGGATTTCTCTTGTTTTATACTCAGGAGATATTGGCGACCAAAAAAAACTGTCGCCCCGAATCATCGGAGCGACAGCCGGTTGTCGACTTTAGGTAATTAAGGTAGGATTGTCGACAAAATTGAACACCCAATTGACCATGGAATCCACTATAGAAAGTTGATTCATAATCTTTGTATAATTCAAATGTAGACTGTTTGTACAGCTGATTCCATGACTTTAGTCATGGCAAAAAGTGATTTTTATCAATTTAGTATTATTCCTGCTTTATCCTGCATGCTCCGTTTAATTTTCTCTGGTGTCGTATCCTGGTAATGCTCGTAGAAGGCTTGAAGATCGAACCAGACTTTGAAGTTTTCGACACGAGGGTATTTGTGATGATCAACGATTCTGAAGGTGCGCACTTCGTCTTCGAAATTTTCCTCATAGTACATAGGGTTTTCCTGCAGGGCATTTCGCTTGCCGGCATTTTTCCCACCAAGCAGGAAAAACTCATCACCGTTATAGTCGATGACGGCTTCGAATAAAGCCATACGCTGGTCGCAAACCTGAGTGATGTATGGACCGGGCGGATGGCCGTTTTCCAGCGCCTTAATGGTTAACGGAATATTCATCCTGCTGAGATAGGGATACGTTTCGAAATTTTGATTGGAGTCATTAAAGGCGTATCCCCCCATAAAGTAAAGAATGGAATCTTGCTGATAGTAAGCAAGGCCGTATCCCGCCATTTGTTCTCCGAGGGTTCCCTCGAGCAGGTAACTGGAATAAGCATTGGCCTCTTTGTTGAGATAATCGATGATGATGATTTCTGAGTTGGGATAATCATCGCTGTACATTTCCAGGTTGTCGCTTTTTATCTTTCCTCCGAAGATAACGGCTTTTTCTCCCCACTCCGCTACCGCATACCCATACCACTCATTCAAGCCGGGGTATAATTCAAAGGCTTGATCGTTAAGATGAGGGTGGAACTGTCCGTAGAGCGGCAGTTGAAAAAAAACAAAAAGGAAAACTAATGGCGTATAGGTATTTGTATTCATAATCGCGTTTTTAAACAACTTCTTATAAAGCCTTTATAATCAAAAAATAATTTGGACGGAATCTGAAAAAAAAGAGTTGATGAGTATCATTTGCAGCAGTGAGAAAAATCACCGGCCCAATAAAGCTGGTGAAGGCAACGAAAAGAGGTAATTATCCTTCAAAGGCGCCTCATTTTATTGTATTCAATTGATTTAAATCATAACAATCACTGATAGCCATCATTTCTGCACTGGTTAAGTACTGTTTAGTTTTGTAGGGAAATGAAAATTACCTGAAATATAGAAATAGACGATACTGGAATATGCTATTTGGCTAAACAATTAAATGACGGCAATATTGATCCTGCTGGTGCTGACGGGGTAATTTATGAGGTCAGTGAGGGATTTTTTTTGTTGTCCTAAATTTTGAAAAGAATGGAACTTGATATCATAGTATTTGGAGTTGGAAGTATGCGCGATCGTGTAATGTTGCGTTCTGTTCAGATGGCTTTGGATGATCTGGGGCTTTCCTTGCCCATTGAATACGTCTCCAGCATCAATGAGTTTATGATGAATGGTTTATCCGGCATCCCTGCTCTAAAGATCAATGATACCATTGTTGCCGACGGGCGCACGCCTTCTGTTTCCGAACTCAAGGAGCAGATAAGATTCCATTTGGAGAAAAACCGCAAGGCTTCCTAATGCTCTGTAATGTTAGTTAATAATTAGTTTACGTGGTAATATTTTATTAGCCTGCTTTTTTTTCTTAACATTACAATCTGATCATAAAGCACATTCCGCTATGAAAAAAATACTTTTCCCGACTGATTTTTCTGAAGCTTCCAATAAGGCATTCATTTATGCACTGCAGCTGGCGGAGAAAACAGGCTCTAAAATTACTACGCTCCATGTTTTCCGCAAACCGGATATCAGCATGCATTATATGCCTAATACCCTGGAAAAGTTTTTTGAGTCCTTCGACTGGTACCAATTTGAAAGTTATAAGCGCGCGCTTCCGCCTTTGCGCGAAATGGCTGAAGAAAACGGCCTCGGGCATATCGAGATGGTGCACGTCATGCGGGAAGGAGATAGATTAGTCGATTCCATACTGGAAGTGGCGGAGGAAGACATGGTTGATATGATCGTGATGAGCACGACCGGCGCCGAGGGCCTGAAAGAAATCTTCCTGGGAAGTATAGCCGGAGAAGTACTCGAGAATGCCAATGTGCCTGTGCTCGTGGTTCCCGAAGAAGCTTCTTTTGATGGGGTGATCAATAAAATTGCATTTACAACAGCATATAAAGAAGAGGAAAAGCTAGCCCTGAGACGTCTCCTGCAATGGCGCGAATGGTTCGATTTCGAGCTGTTTTGTGTCAATGTGGATACCGCACATATAGAATTTCACAATAAAAGAATGGACCAGCTCAAAGCGGAATTCGCCGATGTGGACAAAATGCACTTCGTGGTTCTGGAGGGCAATGATATGTTCAAAGTCCTGACCCGTTATCTGGACGAGCAGCAGATCGATATCCTGGCTATGACCACTCACAAACGCAATTTCCTGCAAGAACTTTTCGAATACAGCAGAACAAAGTTCTTGTCCTATCATAGTAAAATACCTGTACTTTCTTATCAGACGCACATATTGGAGGAGGTTTAAAACGTTAGTTTTCTAATATTATCCAAATAAGAGCGACTGACCCTCACCACATCGCCATTAGTCATTTTGACATCATAACTGGAGGGGTGCTTAAAAATTTCTTTGATGAAATGAATGTTGATAATGGACGAGCGATGGATGCGGATAAAGATCTCCGGATCCAGTTTGCCGGCGATCTGACCAATTCCGTAATTGCTTAAATAGCATTGTTTAGCCGTTCTTAGGTTAGAATAATCTTTTTCTGCTTCTATCCAGATAATGGAGAAGGTATCCAAAGCGACGAGTTTGTTTTTACTTTGAACCAGTATTTTAGAAGGATATTTTGATGAGTTGATATGGGCGCCTTGCAGTAAATTTTCAGCCAAAGCCTTGATGCTGCTCAGGTTTTCTTCTCCGTATTGCATAACCTTATTGACGGCTCTGGCAAAGCGCTCACGGGTATACGGCTTTAATAAAAAATCGATGGCGTTGTGTTCAAAAGCATCAAGTGCATATTGATCATAAGCGGTGGAGAAAATGATTTTGGGCATTTCTGTAAGTCGCTGTAACACCTCTAAGCCGTTTATGCCGGGCATCTGTACATCCAAAAAAACGATATCCGGATTAAACTCTTCAATTATTTTAATGGCGTCTACGCCATTGTTGGCTTCTCCTACAACCACCATCGAAGGAAAATTATATAAGTACTCCTTCAGCAAAGATCTTGCAGGAGCTTCATCATCAACGATCACTACTTTTTTCATAAATTTCAACTTATCGGAATTTCAAAACTAACAGTGACGCCTTTAAAGGTGTTGTCTAGTATTCGTAATAAGGTTCCGTACATTTTCTCCAAACGCTTCTGGGTATTGTATAAACCAATGCCTTTTTGAAAATGATCTCCTCCTTTTGTTAACCCTACTCCTGAGTCAACGACCTCAAAGAAAATACGGTCTTGCTTTTTTCGGGCTTTTATCCAGACTTTTCCCCCCTCAATTTTAGGCGCAATGCCATGTTTTATAGCATTTTCCACCAACGGTTGAAGGATCAAGGGCGGAACCGGCGCCTGCTTTAGCGTCTCCTCAATATCAAACTCAAATTGAAGGCGATCACCAAAGCGGGCCTTTTCCAGTTGAAGGTAAGTCTCTACAAATTGAAGTTCTTCCGATAACAGTACCAGCTCTGTTCGGGAAGCCTTTAATTGATAGCGGAACAGGTCGGAGAGCTGCGCGATCATTTCTCTTGTGTTTTCCTGAGCGGGGGGCAGTGAAGCGCTGATGGTGTTGAAGGTATTGTAAAGGAAATGTGGATTGAGTTGGGCCTTCAGAGCCATTAATTCGTTTTTCAGGGCCAGTTCCCGCAGTTCAGCTTCCAGGGCTATTTTTTCCTGTAGTTTTTGATAATATTCATACAGATGGAAAATGCCGAACTGGATGAGGTAAAAAAGAGCCGGAATATAAATATCCCACCAAGCACTTGGCCATCCAAGATGGCCCCATCCCAGAAGATCACAAATGTAGTAATAGGTTTGTTGCCAGGTGATCACGTAAACAGGTAAGAGCAAAATATGCAGTAAGATTTTTTTCCAGATTTTCCAGTGGGTTAGCTTTTTGAAAATCAACCACCAGATAGGAAGGGTGAACAAGGCTTTTAGAAGATAATCGAGCAGGGTGTTATCCCAGGCGCCGAAGTACCCTCTGGAGGTAGTAAAAAGGGCCATAAAATAAGCCATTCCAAAAACAAAATATAATAGAAATAACAAGGCAAGCTCGTAAAGGCGCACCCCTATTATTTTAGCATCCCAAAAATGCGAGATTTTCATAGGGTTGAATTTTTTTTGAGGAGAATCCAAAAATTAAATGTTCAAATGTAACAACATTCCTCGTTTACCACCTTCCTTCGTTCGACGAACGGTCATATAAACCGACAAGTGGCGTAATGCATCATTCAACGGCCCATTATTCAATTCATCAGGTTTTACTGTCATTGGAGGGGAGGGTTCTCTACTTTTGTAATCGTAACCTTAAGGTCTTATTATCCGACTGTTTTTTAAGGAAGCGACCATTCTAAATATTTCTGTTTAAACACTTATCAAAAATCACTTGTATTATGGACAAAATACTTTTCCGCTATTTCAAGCACTTAATTTTTTTGTTATTAGAAATATTGATTGGACACTGCTTATTTGCAAACGCCAACCCTGCTTTCCAAATAGGTGATCAGTACTCTTTGGATCAACAAAGCTTTTTTTACAGCCATACCGACACCCTACTGCTTGATCGAATCATTTCCGAACATATCGACAATCAGCTTTTTGAAGGGACTGTAATGATTGCGGAAAAAGGAAAGGTCGTTTACCAACGCTCTGCAGGTTTTGCCGACATGGAAAAAGGCCGAATAATCAATAATGAATCAAAGTTTGGGATCGCGTCCATCACCAAAATGTTGACCGCCATCGTTATCTTGCAGCTAATAGAAGAAAAGCAACTAAGTGTGCAGGATAACCTGGGTAGACTGCTGCCGGACTTGAATATTCCGAGAGCAGAAAAGATCACAGTCCATCATTTATTGCTCCATATTTCCGGATTACCCAACGAACCCGATGCTATGTATCGCTCCCCAAAAACGCCGGCTTCTTTTGTAAAGGAAAGTCTGGAGCATAGGAAAGCATCTAAGCCCGGCCGCTTTAATTATGCCAATATTGATTACGTCTTATTAGGAATGATCATTGAAACCCTCACTGGCCAACGTTGGCGGGAAGCCGTCACGGAACGAATCATTCAGCCGCTGGGCCTGAAACAAACCGGATTTTTGGAAAAGGGGAATTATCCTGAAAACTTTGCCTATTCTTACCAGGTCAGCAAGAGCGGCAAAAAGCAAAGAGATCCTGATTTTTTTATCGAAAACTTTCATGCTGCAGGTTGTATGTATGCTACTGCAAAAGATTTGTTGCTGATCGATCAGGCTCTTTACGGAGAGGAACTGCTGGATGCTCAAAGTAAAGAAAAAATGTTTACTGCCTATCCGGAATACAACTATACAGGCTACAGCGTCTGGACTTATCGATATCCCTTTGTGGATTCCAAGCCACTCATTATGGAGAGAAGAGGAAAAATTATGGGCGCTAATGTGGTACTTGTAAGAATGCTGGACAGTCAACAGACCATCATCATTCTGAGTAACAATGATCGATTTAATCCGGATTCTTTCGGCGATAGCCATAATCTGAGGGAGGCGCTGATCGTGGCATTGAGTAAATAAAAATCTTCATGGATAAGGCATCATCTCCAACCATTGACCATCTAAAGTAAGATATCGCTTCATCAAATTAGCGGTCATACAGGAGTGGATCGGTAGAAAACCTAATAATTCGCCGATTTTTACTTCTTCCACCAGTTGTCTCGGCGCTTTGATGATCCCATGTTCCTGTGAAAGAGAGCGTAAATAGGCGTTGTCTTCATTCACTGACCAGCTCTCTGCCGTCCAGTCCACCATTAAACCGTAATAAGTCGGACCCTTTGGATGGGGTCTTCGGTCTTTAGAAAAATGAACGCCGCCGCCATAAACGACGATCTCATTACGGGAAGGATGTTTGGCCACAACCGGGCAGGCCATTACTACGGCTATATCTTCTAAACGGCAGGACCCGATCGCCCACTGCGAAAGATCGTAAAAAATAAAGTTGCCCGGACGCATCTCCGTAACGCCGGGAAAAGCAGTCATGGCGCTGGCAGTAGGCGTATCACCCGCAGAATAGATCAGGCTGGGGTACTGCCCTTCGTACCGGTCTCTGAATTGCTGAAAGACGCCCAGGCTGTTATCGTGAATGGTCCGTATGTCCTGGGTTCCATTAGCCCCATAACTGTGCCCGGCATGAGCAAGGAAGCCTTTGGGGTGCAGTTTAGCAGCTTTGGTCGAAAACGCCAGTATTTCGTCAATCTGGTCAAATTGCTCCGGCCCTAATCCGGTGCGATAGTATCCGGTGTCGGCTTTGATGAAAAGGCCGGCTTCCGCCTTCAAGCTCTTTTCCAAAAATTTCGCTACTGACACATCTTCCACAAGCAGGTTAAGCTGGGTTTTCTCCACGAGTTCATTAATGCGGTCGATTTCTCTGATATTGGTCGGAAAAGCAACGGTGATGTCTTTCCACCCGGCATCCGTAAAATAATGCGCCATCCGGACTGAGCTCACGGCAATGCGATCAACTCCATAATCGCGAAACCACTCCCCGATGGCTTTCGATTGATGAGTTTTAAAATGTGGACGCAGCGGAATGTTGTTGGCCTTAGCTTTTTCCGCCATTCGCCGGATGTTGTTCCTGCAGCGGGCTTCGTCCAATAAAAGCGTAGGCTCTATGATAGCTTTCGTGAGGTCCCTCATCTTTCTTTTTTTGGTTAAGATAAAAAATTAAAATTCATCTATCCTGCTACCCACCCCCCAACTGTTAAGGTATGTGAAAAAGCATTAAACTTTTGTTTTTATCCTCCTGCAACAAATCAAACAAGGGAGGACTTTCCGTTATTTTTTCAGCATGATCTCCTTTTTTTAAAAATAAAAATCAATACCAATGGGTACCCAAGAGGAGATAACAGCACTAAACGATCGATAGTAACCAACTAATTAGGGTAAAAGTGTCGGGCAGCTGCTAGGGGTGGAGGCCCGACATCTTCATCTTAGTTAAAAAAGAAACGATAAACGAACAATGATGAAGTTTTTGAAATACCATACCAAAAAGCAGGTCCTCACAAAGGCCGGAAAAATCAATTCATTCACAAAAATGAACAACATGAAAAGCAATCTATTGATCCTGACCGTTTTAGCCATTTTTATGGGCAGCTTTACCGCCCAGGCGCAGCAAGTACGTTTCAGCCCTAAAGTAGGGATGAATTTCTCCGGATTGGAAAAAGAACTCATGGACTTCAATACAGAAGCGAGGGTTGGCTATAATGTTGGTTTTGACCTCAGAATCGGCGAAGGTCTCTTCCAGTTGCATCCCGGTGCTCACTATCACAACTTTACTGCCGACCTGATCAGCCGCGACAACATCGACGAAGAAAGACCCGACCTGAAAGAAAGGACTACCATCCAGCAACTAAAAGTGCCGCTAAACATCGGCCTGAACCTGACCGGCGACGGTGGTGTGATCGGTATCTACGCTAAGGGTGGACTAACGCCTTCCATCTTACTCGGCGTTAAGGAAAGAGCTGATTTTCAACTGACCAATGATGATTTGAATACCTTTGTCTTCGGCACCAACTTCGGCGCCGGAGTAGACATTCTCAACCTGATCAACGTCGATTTCAACTACGAAATCGGTATGAGTAATCTGTTCAGCGACCAGGATTCTAAGAACAATGTATTTACTGTTTCTGTAGGTCTGGTATTCTAAGGTGCTTGGGGTTGTGTAAAAAGTCTTCGTACTCTTCCCGCCCTGACGGCCGGCCGGTTTGCGCAGCTAATAAAATCCTTTTTTGAGTGTTTTGCCGAAGAAAATCACTGATTTTTTTCGGCAAAACACTCAAAAAATAGCATCATTTAAGCCGGGCAACCCTACCGGCCGTCAGGCGGTAGGAGCAGCTGACTTTTTATACAACCCCAAACATGATATTACTTTTTGTCTATTTCAATCACCATTCCCACTTTATTCTTCCCGTCCGTATTGGCTGAAAAAGCCACGGTTTTCCCCGCTCTGAAATTGACATCTGTTATGCGATCGCTCCCGAGGGCTTCGCGGAGTTTTCCGGCATAAGTATCCTGGCGGCTGCGGCTGAGGCGGTTGTTGAAATCCTGGAAGTCGATCTCTTCCCTGGACACGACGATAGCAATGAAATCTTTATTGCCGATCTCATCAGGCGTCATGGAATAATCTTTGGGGAAAAGCCTGGTGCCGGTGATCCCGCAATAAGGCGAATGTTTTTCGGTGTAAGGGAAAAGCACATAGCTGGAGCCGTCTGTTTCCTGGCCGAAGATATAGACATAACAGGCCTCGCTGTTAGCAAAAAGCACTTTGAACTTGTCGCTTTTGCTTATGGGGCTGACGGTTTTGAAAACGATATCTGAGGTTTTTTGTAACGCAATGGTGCTTTGCGAGGCCATGTCCGCTAAGCCAAATTCCACTTCGAACTTGCCGGAGCTAGCTTGTTCCTGGCTTCTCAGGGGAAACAGCCCGTAAGCTTCCTTGGTAAAATGCTCAAAATCACGATACCGCACCCAGGCAATGCCACGATCCCCCCAGCGGTCGCCCCAGGAGTTCAGGATCTGGAAAGCGCCCCCCTCAAAATTATCGTTGTATCCGATCACACACATGGCGTGACCGCCGTAGCCGGCCATGCTGTAATCGCGTTGCGTCGGGTTCCAGACTTTCTGGCCCAGCATTCGGCTCATAAAGGTGCCTCCGACCATCATGCCGATAACAACAGGAGAGCCTTGCGCCAGATTCTGTTTAATGGCCATGATGTCGGGCTTGTAATTGTTGGCTCCCAGGGTCAGTCGATTGTAACCGTTAATGTTGAACTGCCGGCCGCGCCGGATCTGGTTGCCGGAGGGGTAATTTGAACAGGTAGACTCGTCATATTGAAACTCGTTATAGGGTAAGGCTCCGTTTTGGCTCATGCTTTTCATTGCATCCAGCATGTATGCCCCCTGACAACCTTCCAGGTGGATTTGGTTGTATAAATAAGACGGACTGAAGGCGAGGCTTGCAGGGTCTTTGCCCGTTGCTCTTGCTTCCAGGATCGTGCGCGCAGCGTAAGCACTGGCCCAGCCCACACAGGATCCCTGCTGGCCCTGGTGGCGGGTCGGCGGTGCATAAGTCTCTAAACTCACCCTGGAAGGAAGCTGATTGCGGTTCCCGAATCCGTAAGCAAGCGGTTCGAATACTTTGGCCTGGTCAAAGCGCTCCTGGCTGAGAGACGCCCCTAATGAAAAGGCACTGACGTCTTCTCCGCTATCGGCATTGTACCCACTGAACATTTGCTGACCGCCCAGGAAAAAATACCATATCGCCAGCGCAGCCAGTATGGGAATCGAAATTTTTGGCTTCTTAAATACGAAAAATAAAATGACAGGCAGCAAACGAATGAGTCCGCTCATTCCGCCGCCGCCTTGCCCCCCAGGTCGGTTACCCGGCCCCTGAGGAGAATCTTTCTCCATTCTGATCGGCATGATAATAACTTTTGGTTAATGAAGTTTGATGGTCTGAAATTAGGAAAAAGTTTGGGCTTCTATGGCGTTGCTTTTATTTTATACACATAAGAGTTTTTTTTAATAAAAGTGCATTATAATTTTTTTATATACGAATCGAACTCTATATTTGTTTGGTCTAAAAATAGAACGTTACCGCTAAACACAAAAACACCATGAACACTTTGAACACTATGAAACGCGTCCGCGAGGACCGGTTAATGCTAGCTATTAACAAATTAGATCTTTTAGATCAGGAAGAAGTACAAACGATTCTCGACCTCCTTGAAGGTCATTTTTGCTTGTCTGCCGCGGATATTATCCGCCTTACAGGCTTCTCTCCGCAAACGGTTAAACATTTACTGGGCAAATTGCTTAGCTACAGCTATGTACGGAAGGCTTCTGAAGGAGCACAAACCGGCTATTCCATAAACCATCTTCACCTCAAAAAAGTCTCCTTAATTGCCAAAAAACTAGCGGCATTTTGGGAGGCATGATTGATCAGGACTGGCCAAAAAAGGATCAGTATTTTCGCCAGTCTAATTATTTAAAAGTTATCAACAAGGTTATTCACATTAAACAGACCTCTTTCGGGCTTTTTCCGCAGACAGGAAAAACGTTAGCGTGCTACTAAGTGAGCATTGGTGTG
>CAZJQS010000029.1:35848-64689 GCA_964548175.1 uncultured Saprospiraceae bacterium | reverse complement strand
GCCAAGGGAAAAATATTATCAGTGCTCCGGAGGAGCCTCATGTTGTTAGCAGCCATAGAAAAAATATTATCGAGCTCCGGAGGAGCCTAATGTGGTTAGCAACCATAGGAAAAATATTATTAGAGCTCCGGAGGAGCCTGTAAAAATCCGCTCAGGATAGTATTTTTTTTGAAACGCCATTGTCGTCTCATTTGGCACGGCCTTTCGGAACGATTCCACTCAAGCGCTAAACACACAATAAGGCGCCAACAAAACGTATATTTCAAGATAATTTGCCGCCCAGGGGGCAGCAAATTATCTTGAAATATTTTTGTGTAAGCAATTATCGGTTATCAGTTATCAGTTAATAGCCTGACAACCGACAACCAAATATCCCCTATGCTCTCTTTACAATATCAGACAACATCACTCCTTGATCATCCACCAGGACCACCTGAATCCACTCCTCTCCGTTCTGCTCTACGGAAAGCAGATAACGACCATTGTCCAGACCTTTCAGGTCCAGTTTTCTTGCAAATCCGTTGTGATCTCTTATTACCCGCCTATAGTACTCTTTCCCTTGCATATCAGCGAGTTTGACGGTTGTTGTCTCTTGCTGAAGATTGATCAAAAGGATTTTGACGATCCGGTAGTCAATCGCTTCTGATTTGAATTTCAGATCCGCTTCGGGACTCTCTATGGCGCTGGGCAATGCAAATGCGGTAATGCCTGTGAACAATAAAGCACAGGTCAGTAACCATCCGGTAAATCGTTTCATAATAACAGCTTTTTTTATGAATAAAATGGGTAAACAATTCCGTTCGCAACCAAGGAGAGCTGTTAAGAGATGAGGTCTTTTCTAAAAAGACTTGACTTTTTCGCAAAGGGTGCATCCATCCGGAACCTTAATAAAATTTTAACAAGCTGACCCTACCTGAAAAAATAGCGGAACAATGAAGATGCTCACCGGAAAGACACCGAGGAGCGCAAAACCTTAGCGTGTCTTTACGATAAAACACGCCTGGATAATTCATGTGCCTGAAGATGAGAGCTCAGACCATTTTTTTTAAAACAAAAAATTAAAACAACTTGTATTAAAAAACAAATTGTTTTATTTTGTGCCGACAACAAATCATCTGTGCTATGCCTAACTATTCTACACCAAGAGGGCGCTATAAGTCGTTTGCGGACATATCCCGCAGCAGTTATTTAATGCACCAGCTTCGTCGGCACTGGATCAAACCAGTAGCGATCCTGGCCATTGGCGCCGTTATTCAGAAAAAAGACCTTAGCATTGACCTTCAATTCAATGCCCGTCCCGGCGAAGGGCGATCCGCTGTCTCCCTGATCCCTGGGTTTATGTCTGCAGACCGTCACAAAAGCCCTGCCGATGAGGGTCCAAAAGCAGTGAATACGTCTTTGCTTTCCGGAAGAAAGGTGCAACCTCCCATCCAGATTACAGAAATACAAACTATTCCGAAATCGGAAGAAACACCTTTTAGGAATGTATCCCAGATGGTAGGTTCTTCGAAAAAGGCTGCTGCGACGAACACGGTCAAGGGTGACGACAACCTGGCGAACACCTACTCCAATCTTGGGTTTGAAGGTTCCGGAACTGACGCCGCTAAAGCAGCCAAGCGTCAAAAGCAGCTGGCTTATGTTAAGCGGTACGCCACGGTCGCTCAGAAAGAAATGGAGAAATTCGGCATTCCCGCGAGTATCAAACTGGCGCAAGGGCTGCTGGAGAGTAATGTAGGAGAAAGCAGGCTGGCCGTACACAACAACAATCACTTCGGCATCAAGTGCTTCTCCCGGACTTGTGGCAAGGGACATTGCAGTAACTTCACGGATGATTCCCACAAGGATTTTTTCCGGAAATACCAGAATGCCTGGGAAAGCTATCGCTCACACAGTATGCTGCTTCAATCTTCCCGCTATAAGCACCTAAAAGAGCTGAAGTCCACCGATTATAAGGGTTGGGCTTACGGCCTCAAAAAAGCGGGGTATGCCACCGACAAAAATTACGCACCAAAAATCATAAATTTAATTGAAGACCTGAAACTCCATCAGTATGACAAGTGATCGATGCATCCCTTTTCAACAGGCCGGCCACAAACTGCTATGGTCACTTTGGGCCGGCCAGTATCCTATCCGCCCCAAAAGACCCAAAAAGCAAAAGCTTAATGCTTGATGACCCAGCGTTGTCCAAATCCTCCTTTAGCTTGTTGGATCAATACCAGATAAGCCCCTTTTTCCAGAAAATCCAGTTGCATAGATTGATGGGGCTGATTGGTCTTCCACCGAAGGCGGCCGGATGAGTCAAAAATCCAGAGCGTTTCTATGGTCTCCGGAGCGTAAAGGTTTAAATGATGAGTAAAAGGGTTGGGAAACAATTGGAACGCTACAGCTTCCGGAGTAAAAAGACTGGTGGACAAACGATCCATTCGCGCCAGTAAGCCGTAAAATTGATTTCCAGCATCAAGCTTCTGTCCTTCAATATTCAGCTCTCCTCCGAAGCTGCCGGCGGCCAGCACCTGGGTTTCTTCCAAAACCATTTGATTGAGGAAAACAGCTGTGCTGGCCGGATAATTCCAGCTATTGACCAATTCGTTATTCTGAACATCCCATTCTACAATAAAACTCCCCACTCCCCCTCCAGCATCGAAGGGCTTGTTTTCCAGGGTAAACATCCCCTGGTAGATTCCGCTTATCCAAATGGTATTGTCCAGGAATATCAGATCTGTAACCCTCTCTGACAAGGCGCCGCCATAGGCATAGGCCTGCAAGGGAAGGCCGTCAGGATCGAGTTCGAACCAGAAAAAGTCGGTGTTGCCGTTCTGGCTTTGGATGGCCTGGTCGTCGGAAAGGCGCATGACGCCGATGAGCTGGCCAACTCCGACGATGTGATCCTGATCGTCCACGCCGATAGCGGCGATCTCTTCGTCAAAAACGCCCCCGGCCTTTCTGGACCAAAGCAATTGCCCTTCATGATTGAGTTTGGCCACAAAAATATCTTTGTCCAATGTATTAGCAAAGAGGGTATCCTGGTCTAACACTAAAAAATCGTCGAAGGTCCCCGCGATCAGGAGATAGCTGTCAGCCCCCGCAGCAGCACATTCGATCCGGTTATTACCGAGCCCTCCCGCCTGAAAGACCCAATCGACGGCTCCGGCTGCCGCAAATTTGATCAGCATAATATCGGTCAGGCCTTTGGCTTGTAAAGCAGTATCCTGGAAAGTCAGCTCCCCCTCGAAGTATCCTCCCAGGATTAATTCGCCCGCTGTGGTTTCGATCAAGGCTTCAATAGATTTTAACCCTGGGCTGTCGAATTGCCGGTGGGAAAGGACGGCGCCATTGTCGGCCAGCTCCAGTAAAAAAAGGCCCCGGCTACCGTCCGGGGTAGCCAGTTCGAGGGAATCAAAAAGGGCTTCATCGCGAAACCCACCCGCCAGCCAGAAATGCTCCTCACCGGTCAGCAAAAAAGACACATCATCATCCAGCACGCCTCCAAAAGCTTTCATCCAGCGCAACTGGCCCTGGGAATTTAGGCGCATCAGAAAGACATCTTCATCCCCAGCGGCAAAAACCATTTGTCCATCATAGGAAAGGTCTTCAGTAAAAGTTCCGGCCAGTAATAAATCGCCGGCGGGCGTTTTCTCCATAAGTTGCAGATCCACCCTTCCTGAACTTTCTATAACAAAGGGAAAGGAAGCCTGAGCGTGCAGAAAAATAGTTAGCCCCAGAAAAACGTTTAGGGATATACTTGTTTTAGAATAGATCATATTTTTTAGAAGAAAGACCATCATTTTTTATCAAAACTTGAACTCAGCAATGCATAAATATAAGCAGTTGATCTTAGGAATTTCATTATTCATCACGGCCTTGTTGGCTGCCTGTCAAAATGAAGAAGCGGAAGAAAGCATGCCCCAAGTAAAATTTCAGGATCCAGCCATCGCTGCTGTCAGCGAAGAGATACGTAATAATCCGGGACAGGCGGACTTGTATTTTGCACGGGCGGAGCTTTTTTATCAAAATCAAGGATATGACGAAGCCATTCAGGACCTGAATAAAGCCTTATCGATCGACTCTACGAATGTAGCCTATTTGCACCTTCTGGCGGATGTATACCTTGACTATTTCAAATCGCGGCAGGCTCTGCAAACCATGAAAAAAGCAGCGGAACTTCAGCCCGATAGAATTCCAACGCTATTAAAGTTATCCGAATTTCAGCTCATTCTCAAGCAATATGAAGCTTCTTTAAAGACAGTAGATGAGATTCTGAAACGATCCCCTCAAAATGCAGAAGCCTTTTTCATGCTCGGTATGAATTTTAAAGAAATGGGGGACACATCCCGCGCCATCAACAGCTTTCAGCAAAGCGTCGAGCTTGACCCTGAGATCATCGATGCCTGGATTCATCTGGGGCAGTTGCAAGCCGCCAAGGGGAACCGGATCGCGCTCCAGTATTTTGAAAGTGCGCAGGCTATTGCTCCGGACAACATGGAGGTTCTGCACGCCAAGGCGGATTATTATTCAGATCTTGGCCAACTGGAGAAGGCCGTGGAGACCTACAGGGAGATGGTTCGCATCAATCCGCAGTACGAGCAGAGCTATTTCAATATGGGTTTGTTGTTTCTGGATCAGGATTCGATCCTGAAAGCGTATGAACAATTCGACCTGCTGGTGGAAGTTGCGCCCTTACACATACGCGGCTATTTTTACCGGGGCCTTAGTTCAGAGTTTATGGGTAAGCTGGAAGCCGCCCGGCGCGATTACGAGCAAGCCCTTAGATTAGCGCCGGATTATCAGGATGCAAAAGCGGGGCTCGACCGGGTGGCGCAGGCCATGGTCCAATAGGACGGCAAACTATTTTATGAGGGCGTGCAACTCTTTCAGGAAGCCTTTGTCTGTTAACAAAGAGAAGGATCAAACCAAACTCTATATGAGGAAAAAGGCCGGACCTGGAAATGAGTAAAATAATCAAATTGGACTACGCCGACACCCACCGAAATATAGTCGAGAAGTGCAAGAAAGGCAATCGCCAGGCACAATTTGAGTTGTATCGTCTTTATTCAAAGGCCATGTACAACATTTGCCTGCGTATGGTCAAAAACCAGTTGGATGCCGAGGACATTTTGCAAAACTCATTCGTGGATGTGTTTACCAAGCTACACACCTTCAAATTTCAGTCGAGCGTAGGCGCCTGGATCAAACGGATAGTCATCAACAATTGTATCAATTACTTAAAGCGTAATAAAATATACTTTGAAGAACTGGAGCCCGGGCACGCCAACGTCGTGGAGATCCCCGTGGTGGAAGAAGAAAAGCTGGATGTCCGGCTGATCCATCAAGCGATTTTTGAACTACCTGATGGCTATCGTATTGTATTTACGCTTTATCTGCTTGAAGGATATGATCACAAAGAAATTTCGGAGATTCTGGACATCTCCGAAGCGACCTCCAAGTCGCAGTACAGCAGGGCAAGAAAAAAGTTAAAAGAAATTGTACAATCAAAAAGGTTCAAGAAAAATGGCACACGATAATTTAGAACAATTCATCCGGGACAATCGCCCGTTATTTGACGAGGATGTTCCCAGGCTGAAAGCATGGGCTGAAATCGAGCGCCGACTACCATCCAGGCCTCCCCTTAAGGCAAGGGTTTTCCGCCTGACTGGCATGGCGGCGGCCGTGGTCTTACTGCTTGTATCGGGGGCGGGTCTTGGAATCTACTGGACCGGGCCCCGGGAAGTCCCACAACTGGCTGATATGGAACACATCGATCCGGAGGTGTTGAAAACGGAACAATTTTATCAATCACAAATAAAAGAAAAGTTTCAATTACTGGCGGCCTACGAGCAGGATGAGGTCGTAAGACAAGATTTCGAGCAACTGGACCAGATGATGAAAGAATTGCGTCAGGAATTGCTTCAGGCGCCGGAAGGGAAAGAAGACGAGATCATTAAAAACCTGATCAAAACCTATCAGACGAAGGTTTATATCCTGGAAAGGGTGCTTGAAAGGATACCATCAACTAATCATAAAAAGACTGATCACAATGAAAATGAAATTAGCATATAGCATAGGATACGTTTTAACTACGGCGGTCCTGTTTTTTTCTCAGAACGCCTATGCTACCCATGCTCGCGAATATCACAAAACCATCAAAAAAGAGTTTGACATACATCCGCAAGGAACGACCAGCCTGATAAATAAATACGGCAAAATGGATATCAAAACGTGGGATAAAAACCGCGTCAGGATTGACGTCCGCATCAGTGTCAAAGCAAGAAATGAGGAGACTGCCCAGCAGGTTTTCGACCGGATAGACATCAATTTCCTCAATGCCGAGAAGATGGTCAAAGCAGTTACTTTTATCGAGCCCAGGCGGCGGTCCTGGTGGGGAGGGCAACGATCCGGCGACAAGATCGACTATTCCATCAACTATGAAGTATATCTGCCGAAGACTAATCAGTTGCAACTGCAACACCGGTATGGAGAAGTATACATTGGTGATTTGGAAGGGAAAGCCGATCTGATCGTCAAATACGCCAATCTGAAGATCGGCGTTCTGGCTGACGATTCCCGCATTTTACTTGCTTATGGCAACGGCTC
This sequence comes from uncultured Saprospiraceae bacterium, assembly GCA_964548175.1. GTDB lineage: Bacteria > Bacteroidota > Bacteroidia > Chitinophagales > Saprospiraceae > JANQPA01. The sequence goes on along the minus strand of CAZJQS010000029.1, from coordinate 58,098 downwards.
CGTAGAAAGAAGCAAGGATCTTGATCTTGACCTCAACTTCAGCAAGTTCTATATCCGAAAGGCAAGAGATGCCCGGATTAAGAGCCGTTATTCGGGTTTACAGATCATCGAGGCCAATCTGGTTGAATGCAGCACCAAATATGACGATTACGATCTTGGCAAGGTGCAGCGCTTTATAAATACGGGACTTTATGACAATATCGACATACAATCAGTTGACGAAGTCCGCCTGCAATCCAAATACACGGAAATAACGGCAGGAAGGATCCGCGATGCCCTTTGGCTAAATCTGGAAAAGGGAAAGGCCAGTTGCGGCATTGCTGCTGACTTTTCAGAGGTATCTATTGTCGGCAATTATACTGATGTTCAGCTGAACCTGGCGCCGGGATTATCGGCTTCTATTGATGCGGAAGCCCGAAACGCCGGCATCCGGTACCCGGAGGACTTTAAGGTAGTTTATGAAAAAGAACGGCAGGACAGCCACGAGCTAAAGGCGGAAACCGGCGCTGCGGCCAGGAAAGGAAAGATAAAAGCCATGCTTTCTTACGGAGGGTTGAGGATCATCAGTCAGTAAAACTTTCTTATCTTTGGGTTGCTCACAAACAACCCAAGACTAATATGACCATAAAATTCTGCGGCGCGGCCAGGGCAGTTACAGGAAGCGCTCACCTGATCACGCTGGACAGCGGTTTTCGCATCCTTTTAGACTGTGGATTATACCAGGGCAATGATGAAGAAATGGAATCATTTAACCGCAACTGGTTATTTGATCCGAAAAGCATCGACTGTATGATCCTTTCTCATGCGCATATTGATCATTCGGGCCGCATTCCCAAACTCGTGCGGGATGGCTTCCAGGGAACCATACACAGCACGCATGCTACGCGCAGTCTTTGTTCCATTATGTTATTGGACAGCGCCAAGATCCAGGAAAGAGACGCCGAATACATCAATAAAAAACTGGTCCGAAAAGGAAAAAAGGACGCTTTGGTGGAGCCGCTGTACACGACTAAAGACGTTGCTGCCACCATGAAGTTATTCGCCGGATACGGCTATGACAAGTGGTTTCGCATACACGAGCAGGTCGAGGTATTGTTCAGGGATGCCGGCCACATATTGGGCAGCGCCTCCGTTACGCTTCGCATCCAAGAAAATGGAGAAACCAGATACTTTGGATTTACCGGGGACATTGGCCGGCCCGATCGGCCGATCCTGCGCGATCCCAAGCCTATGCCTGAGGTGGACTACCTCATTTGTGAGTCCACTTATGGCGACCGGGATCACATCAGCAAGCCTGAAGAGCATGACGCCCTCTTGAAGATCATTCAGGAGACTTGCCTGGACAAAAAAGGCAAACTGATCATTCCTGCCTTTAGCATTGGCCGGACCCAGGAAATTGTCTACATTCTTGACCGCATGGAATCGTCAGGCCGTCTGCCCCACGTTCCGGTATATGTTGACAGCCCTTTGGCGGTTAACGCCACGATGATCTTCGGAGCACACCCTGAATGTTTTGACAATGACCTTAACGAGTATATGCTTGTGGATGACAATCCCTTTGGGTTCAATAACCTGACTTATGTACGTTCGGTCGAAATGTCCAAGCAACTGAATGAATCGGACGAGGCCTGCATCATCATCAGTTCTTCCGGTATGATGAATGCGGGCAGGATCAAGCATCATACTTATCACGAGATCGACAACAGCAGGAACACCTTTCTGATCGTTGGTTATTGTGCGCCGCATACGCCCTGCGGCCAGCTTCGGGAAGGTGCTGCGGCACTACGGGTATTTGGAGACTATAAACCTGTAAAGGCAGAAGTAAAGATTATGGAGTCTTTTTCTGCCCATGGGGACAGGAAGGAAATGAAAGACTTTCTCCAGAACCAGAAGGACCGTTTAAAAACGTTATTCCTGGTGCATGGGGACTACGAAGCCCAGCAAAGCTTCAGGGGTTTCCTTAAGCAGGATGGCTTTGGTGAGATTGAGATACCGGAGTTAGGCGCAGAATATACTGTATAATCATCAGGGTTGTGTGGAAAAATCCTTCGCCGGATCGCAAGAGCGAGGGAATGACTTTTCACACAACCCCGACAATATCTTTCCCGCCTAGGTTTTGGAATTATTCTGAATTTTATTCAGCACCAGAGCTGCTTTCATGAGAAAGTCGTCATGATACTCTTTATATTCATTGTGCACCATCATCAATCGAACAGCGTCAAAAGCGGCGGATTTTGGGGTAATCTGCCGGGCTGCGATAGGATGGAGCCAGTATTCCAGGTTATTGGAGCGCAGGTAAGAGCGGTCATTATCGAAATTAATGACCACGGCTAATTTGTTTAGGGAGAACAGGTAGTCCGTTTCTCTGTTCAGGTCTTTCTGAAGATCAACGATGTTGTAGCGGCTAAAGTCAGCTCCGGAGCGCTCGCAAAGGAAGACGTCTCTTCTGCCGTCAAAGACGACGATGTCCCTGAATCGATATTTTTTGAAGTTTTTCAACAAGAAACCTTTAATAGGAGCGCGGGTAGGCTTTAGTTGTCTAAAAGCATATTGCAGTCCATTGTCGTCTAATTTGAAGTCTTCTTTAAAAGGTTTCCTACGTCTCGTTCTAAGGTTTACGACTTCTTTGGAGCGGCCGATGGTGTGTCCCAATTCATCGACGTTGGAATAAACGTTTACGATGTCAATATTTGCATTGTTTATCCAGCTTTCAAGAAAAATCTTATTTGACCCCTGCTCGAAAATCAACAAAGCGATTTCACTGATTGCATAGAAATTGGGAAAACCTCCGTAGATGTTGCCATACTTTAATTCTAAAAAAGCTATGTTTCTGTTCACGGTTAAAGGATGTTAGTTTGCTTAATGTTTCAAATTGGATGAATACGTTCTATTTATCTTAAAGTTCTTTACTGGGTTTATACGCAAAAAACGGTAGTATTTCAAGTTTTGAACTCACCATTTATACGGCCGAACCATCAAACTGTTGCTTTCTTTTTCATTTGAAGAAACAGTGAGGTTCCTAAAAGATAAAATGTCCATTTTCATAAATCAGTTCTTCATCGGCATAGATCGCTCCGTCCTTTCTCATATCGGTGATCATGTCCCAATGGACGGAAGAAACGTTTTTCCCTCCGGCCTGCTGATAAGATTGTCCGATGGCCATATGGACGGTACCTCCTATTTTTTCATCAAACAGGATGTTATTCGTCATGCGATCGATATTATAATTAGTGCCGATAGCGGCTTCTCCGAAGCGTCTGGCGCCTTTTATGGAAAATATATGATCTAAAAAGGCTTTACCCCTGGCGGCTTCCCATCGTTCTACCCAGCCGTCTTTTACCCATAGTCGGACGCCTTCCACTTCATGCCCCTGATAGATAGCCGGATAAGAAAAGTAGATCACGCCATTGACGGAATCCTCCACGGGAGAGGTATACACTTCACCAGAAGGCATGTTGGTTTGCCCATCCGAGTTGATCCAGTGGCGGCCTTCTGCGCTGAAGGTGATATCGGTATCTCCGTTGCGGTAGCGAAACCATTTGTGCCGGCTCAGTTTGTCGACGATGCGCTGTTGTTCTCTGCGCACTTCCAGCCAGCCGGCCACGGGATCCGGTTCGGTCAATTTACAAGCTTTAAAAACAAAGTCCTGATACTCTTCGAGTGACATTCCGGCGGCCTGAGCGCTGGCCTGGGTTGGGAATTGACAGAGGCTTCGTTTCAGGGCCCGGGTGCCTGTACGTTCGAAATACGTCTGGAGCAGTTCCTGCAAAGCTGTCTGACGCCTTTTATGCTTTCCGGCGTCGATGTTTTGATCTTCTTTAAGATTAAACGGAGCACGAATATGCAAAAAAGCATTGTAAGTTTCTATTGCTTTTTGATATAAAGGCGAGATGTAGGATAATTGTTCATCAGTTCCCATGGTGAGCAACAATCGGTTTTGTTCCCGAAAGTTGAGGATGGTGTCGGGAATTCCGCCTGCCTCAAGAGTTTCCCTATAAATTTCTCTTACCAGTGGTTCAGCCAAAGTGGTGCTTTTGATGAGTAGGGTTTCTCCCGGCTGAATATTAAGGCAATAATGCACTAATAATTTGGCGTATTGGTTAAGTATAGCGTTCATAGATGTTCTTTTCCTACCAGTGCTTCACCTGGTATGGGTAGCGTACCTTATACTGTTCCCTAACCATTTCGGCTAGTTTCTCTCGCAAGAGGTTAATGTTTTCTTTGGTTACAGCTGAAACAAAAATATTATCATGCTCAAATTGATACTTGAGGCTCCCTTTTAGCCCTTCTTCCACTTCTGCCTTGGCCTCTTCGTCGATGAAAGGATCGTAATTTTTTTCTCTAAACAGGTCGATCTTATTAAAAACAAAGAGCGTTGGCTTGTCAAAGGCATCCAGTTCCCTCAATACTTCATTGACGGCCCGGATGTGGTCTTCATGCTGCGGATGAGCAATGTCTACAACATGCAGCAATATATCACTTTCGCGCACTTCATCCAAGGTTGACTTAAAACTTTCGATAAGATGTGTGGGTAGTTTTCGAATGAATCCCACCGTATCCGAAAGCAAAAACGGCATTCTGTCGTATGCTACTTTGCGAACGGTAGTATCGAGCGTAGCGAAGAGTTTGTTTTCGGCAAAGACATCGGATTTACTCAAGACATTCATCAGTGTGGATTTTCCTACGTTGGTGTAACCGACGAGGGCCACCCGGACCAGTTCTTCGCGGCTTTTGCGCCGGGTCACGTTTTGCTGGTCAATCTTCTCCAGCTTTTTCTTGAGCAAAGCAATTTTGTCCCGTACGATACGGCGGTCAGTCTCGATCTCTTTTTCACCGGGTCCCCGCATACCGATACCGCCCCGCTGGCGTTCCAGGTGAGTCCACAAACCTCTCAGGCGGGGAAGGAGGTACTGCATCTGAGCAAGCTCCACCTGTGTTTTGGCCTGCGCCGTTTTGGCCCTGCTGGCAAAGATATCCAGTATGAGGCTGCTCCGGTCGATTATTTTCACTTTGAGGGCTTCCTCGATGATGTTTACCTGCTTACCTGAGAGGTCATCATCAAAAATGACCATATTGATGTCCTCATGGCGCTCAACGTAGTCTTTGACTTCTTCCAGTTTTCCTTTTCCGATAAAAGTACGAGGATCGGGATGCGGCATTTTTTGGATAAAGCGTTTAACGGTAATGGCGCCTGCGGTGAGGGCCAGAAACTCCAGTTCGTCCAGATACTCCTGTACTTGCTCCTCCGTTTGATCGCGATGCACCAGGCCGACCAAAACCGCCTGTTCTTCCTGCTGTTCCAGTCCTTTCTTTTCATCATTCGTTCCTACATTCCAACCCTTTTGCATGTGTACTTCCTCTTTTTATTATTTTTTCATCACCCAGTGTATGGGATTCAATCGTTTTTTTTCCTGCCAGATCTCGAAATGCACTTCGTTTTTACTTTTGCTAAGCTTTCCGATGACTTGCTTTGCGCTGATGTCATCACCCCTGTTTACATAAACTTCCTCGAGGTTAGAGTAAACGGTATAAAAGTCGCCATGTTGTAATATGAGCGTATTTTGATATCCCGGAATATATTGTTTTCCGGCTACTTTACCATGATATACCGCATACACTCTGGCGGCGCTCTTTGTTTTGATGTCTATACCATTATTTTTGATCTGAATGGTCTTGAGTGTCGGATGCGGTTGAGCGCCGAAATACTTGGTGATCTCTCCCACTTCGACCGGCCAGGGCAGTTGTCCTTTCAAATTGGCGAAAGAACTGCTTACAGAAGCGGCATCTGCTACCTTTTTGCTCTCGGCGGAGCCACTGGAAGGGTTTCTGGCTGCTTCTTTCATTTTCGCTACTTCACTACGGATTACCTTTTCAATGGCGTCATTGAGCCGCTGATGCGCCTTTTCTTGTTCATTCAATTCAGCAACAAGCCGGGCTTCACTGCTCTTCAGGTTTTTCAACAATTTATCCTTGACCATTAGTTCCGAACGGAGCAAATTACTTTGCTTTTCTTGCGAAGCCAACAAGCCTTCTTTCTCGATTTTTCGCTCTCGCATCTGTGTAGCTTTATCGGTGAGCATCTCCTGCGTCTGAAGAATAAGGTCAGCTTGCCTTTTCCGGTATTTATTGTATTGACGGATGTACTGCCAACGTCGGAAAGCATCGTTCAGGTCCCGGGCTGAAAACAAGAACAACACCATACCCTTATTGACCTTGAGCCGGTAGGCAGCCTGAATGGTTCTCGTATATTCATTTTTCAAGCGTCCCACATCATTTTCCAATGAAACGATCACCTCCTGAGTGCGCGCAATGCTGGAATCAGCATGGGCAATTTCCTGGCGCAAAGTCTGAACCAACTGCTGCCGTTTTTTGATCTTGCGTTGTATGGCCAGAAAATGCTCCAGAGTAGCGGCTTTATCTTGCTGAGTCTTTTGTAACTCCGCATTGGTCTCCTCGATCTCCTGCAGCAGCTTTTTCCTTTGTTCTTCCAATTCCTTACGGCTTTGGCCAGCTAGCTGACCGGATATGGACAGCAGTAAGGCCATCATAAGGAGCCGCTTAATCCATTCGTGTATATTTGTCCGGAATATCAAAACTAATGTTCTTTGGGATGTTAAATTCTACCTTTGAAAACCTGACGTCCAGTGTAGCTTTACCACTTGCCGGACTGTCTATCTTAAACATACGAATATAAGAAAAATTTTGATTTCCATTTTCAATTTGATAATCCTCAAATTGAATCAGCAGGTTTTGCCCCGAGCGGACTTCCTGTACATCCAGGCTCTTCAATAAGAAGTCTTCATCGATGAGATACTGAGACTTCATCTCCGGGGTATTGACCGATAATTTATAGCTCCGGTCCATTATTTCCAGCCTTGGCCGGGTTTGAGAAAAAAACACCGGATTGCCGTATACCAAAGACTGGATGACCTGAAAATTAGCCGGCAGGTCAATGAATTCCTTTATTGCATTAAGGGGTTTCTTCATGTATTCGTTATTGACGCGGTCTACGACGAAGACAGAGTCCGGCTGAATGAGTACCCGGGCCACTTCGAAGCCTAGTTTGCGCACTGACACCCATATGGCGCTATCTTTCTTTACTCTGATCTGAGCCATGGCGCCCACCTGATAGGCTTCATCTTCGTACTTGATCCTGGCTCTGGCATCCATCCAATCAGATTGGAGCTGCCGTTCAGCTAGTTTTCGAAAAATGTCTTCCAGTTTCTTTGCCTCCATGTCTTCGGCCTTTCCAGCCTTCCGCCCGGCCGAACACCCCGTTATACTCCATAGGATCAACCCTGCCAGAAGCAGTACGGCATACCTGCTGAAAGAAAGAGTAGGTGGGGATATTTTATTTTTTATTCTAGTCATTTCCATATTTTTATGTACAAGAGCGCACACTACAAAACCTTATTGCGAGCTTGTTTGAAAATTCATTTTGCTGAATGGCATAGCGACCTAGTTCAGCCGCTTTTCGCTGATCTTTTTGTCGAGGCTTTTAGAGGCTCTGCCGTTTTGCTTGGCTTTGTTCCAAAATTCCAGCGCCTGCTCCGTTTCACCCAGTTGGAAAAGGATATCACCGTATTGTTCGAGAGTCAGCGGATCAGTGGACAAGCCTTCATTCAGTGCAGTTTCCATGATTTTTCGGGCGTTTCTGAAATTTTCGGACCGGTACTCCACCCATGCCTGAGCTCTTTTCAGGTGAGGGTTGCCCGCATCTATTTTTACGGCCTTTTCGGCCATTTCGCGAGCCTGATCCAGTCTTTGTCCTTGATTCGCCAGGTATTCAGCGTAGACACTGAGGACTTTGGGGTTTTCTGCATTCACTTTCAAAGCCGCCTCAAAGGCATCGGAAGCTTTTTCCGGCTTTTCCAGTCCTTCCCATGCCTGGGCCACGCCCACCTGTATATCCTGCAGTAGCCCGGGATTGCTCTCTGACATTAACAAGGCTTGATCCAGTACGGATAAGGCTCCATCATAATCTCCCATCTCCAAAAGGCTCATACCGTTGAAATAGTAGCAAATCGGCTGATTGGGAAAGATATCCATGGCGTCCATCGAAGTGTTGTCGAGCGCTTTAAAGTCTTTTCTTTCCCATTCTATCTTCATGAGTTGCTCCCAATAAGCGAAGCGGGTCTCATCCAGATCCAGCGCCTGCTTGTATTTACCTTCGGCCTCCGTCAAACGCCCCAGCAACAAAAGCATTTTGCCTGAAAGCCCGAAGGCTTCTGCTTGATCGGCATGGGCGGCTTCCAGAAGCACGGAAAGTTCCAGAATTTCCTTAGCCAGGATCGCTTCCTGCTCTTTTACCGCTTTATTGACCAGCGGTTGGATCCGCTCTATTTTCAGGTCAATGTCGACCTCTTCATTAGCAAAAACATCCTGCAGTGACTCCAGGAAACGGACCTCATCACTTGCTGCTGAAGACTGCCCGGCGAGGGCCATTTTCGCTGTAGCATTGGAGGGGTCAAGTTTTAAGATGCGGCGGAAAACCGCTTCCGCTTCTTTTGCTTCACCGACCTGCTCGTAATAACCGGCCAGCATTTCCAGATAGCTGGTTTCTCCAGGAAAGGCGTCCACCAGGCGTTGCAATTCTTTTTCCGCCCTTTTTTCTTCGCCGGAACCCAAATAGAGTGTGTATTTCTGGCGAATAATGTCTTCATTAATCCCAAAACGCTTTTCCATTAAATCATAGACGGCAATGGCCTTTTCGATCTGATCTCCTTTCGTCAACAGGTAAGCCCATTTGGTGTAGGAGGCCTCCTGTTCGGGATCAAGTCTAACGATCTGGTCGTACATTTCCGCGGCATCTCTGTTCTGACCCATTTTCTCATAAAGGCGCGCCAGGAGTCTGAGGCACCATTCGTTGGTCTCCTCCAAGGCATAGGCTTTCTGAGCAAACTCCAAAGCCTTGCTCATCTCTTCCTGTTCTTCATAGATGCCGGCTATTTCATAAGCGATGGCTGGTATGCCGGAGTGGTCTCTCCAAAGCTCCTCAAAAATTTCCAGAGCCTTATCCAGGTTACCCAACAATCGCTGCTTTTTAGCTTCAATGAAGGATTCCTGTATCTGCACTTCGTCTTCAGAGACTTTGTCCTGCCCGGATACCGAGGTATTGAACAGCATTGAAACGAAGAAAAACAAAATCCCGATAAATAACTTTGCTTGCATAGGTATTGATGTTAAAACAAATATAAAAGCAGTAGAAAGTTCTAAAGAAAAAGTACGGGAGGGAAAAAAAGATCGACTTTAACGATACTTTAGAATAATCACACCACCTCCAAACGGCACTTTTTCTTCTTATTCAACGTGTTGAACGATCATGGAGTTGTGAGAAAGTGGCCGAAAAATTTTCCAGAGGTCGTACTAAAAGTCATTGCGTCCATATGCGGCAGGCGGGAAGGGCTGATAAAATTATATATGAATGCCGATGGTCCCGAAAGTCTTTTCAGACTTTCGGGACCATCGGCATTCATATATATATAGAAAATAGTTTAAGCATTGCAAACCTTAGCTGCCGGCAGGCAGGAAGGGCAACTGGCTTTTACCACAACTCTCATCCTTGGGAGGTGCGATGACAAAAGTGGCTTAGGCTACAGCCTTACTCGATAACGGTCACCTTAAGCATGTTGGTGCGATGGCGTTTATGAATAGGCATGCTTCCGGTATTGATCACGACATCGCCCTTTTCAAATCTGCCAGCTGCTTTCAGGATAGCATTCACGTCATTGAAGGTGTCATCGGTGGAAGCGAAGCGATCGTAATAATAGCATCGTACGCCCCACACAAGATTAAGCGTGGCCAGCATATGCATGCGATCAGAGAAAATGTATATCTGTTGTTTCCTGGGTCGGAAGCTGGACACCTTAAATGCGGTGTAGCCGGAACTGGTCATTCCGACGATGGCTTTGGCATTCACTTCTTCTGCGGTTCTGGCGGCGGTGAAGCAAATGGCGTCGGAAAGGTAAGTTCTGGATTTTTCCGGCGGCACTGGGCGGATGGGTGGTTCGTAAGATTTTTCGGTTTCGGCCAGGATGCGATTCATCGCCTGAACGACTTTGAGCGGGTGCTTTCCCACGGAGGTTTCACCACTCAGCATCACGGCGTCCGTTCCGTCGTAGACGGCATTGGCTACGTCGGTGATCTCCGCCCTGGTCGGACTAGGGTTTTTGATCATACTATCCATCATTTGGGTGGCCACAACAACCGGCCGGGCGCGCTGAATACATTTAGCGATGATCTCTTTTTGGATGATCGGCAATCTTTCCATGGGAACTTCGATACCCAGGTCACCACGAGCGATCATGATGCCGTTGGAAGCTTTGATGATAGCGTCAATGTCATCTACGGCTTCCGGCTTTTCAATTTTAGCCATGATCTTGGCAGGATGGCTCACCTCATCCAACCGGCGCTGTAAATCGTACAAATCTTCAGGAGAGCGAACGAAGGATAAGGCAATCCAGTTAACTGGCTGCGTGAGGATAAACTCCAGATCTTTAAGGTCCTTTTGCGTCAGTGAAGGCAAGGAGACTTTGGTATTCGGGAGATTCACCCCTTTTCGGGAAGAAAGAACGCCTCCGAATAGCACCTTCAGTTTAACGGTATCTGTTTTATTAGTTTCAAGCACTTCAAGGACCAGCTTGCCGTCGTCCACTAAAACGCGTTCGCCAACTTTTACGTCTCGGGCGAAGCTTTCATAGCTCATATAGATCTTTTCCATGGTTCCCACGCACTTTTCATTGACGAAAGTAAGGACGTCTCCCTCTCTGATTTCGAGGGCGTTGTTCTCGATTTCGCCTATTCTAAGTTTGGGGCCTTGGAGATCCGCCAGGATACCAATGTGAAGGCCGTACTTTTCGTTGATGTAGGTCACATGATTGATCACTTGCATATGATCTTCATGGGAGCCATGTGAAAAATTGAGTCTAAAGACATCTACTCCAGCTTTGACCAGCTCCAGCAACATTTCATAGGAGTTGGAGGCCGGGCCTACGGTGGCCACTATTTTAGTGTTTTGATGATCGATCACATTCATGGCCGGATCAGGTTTTTGTTTAATTAAATTTGTATCGGGAAATTTTGTCTGATTAGCTTCCATATGCACTAAGTGTACTTTTTACAATATTTATAGTAGTAAAAGTACGTTTATAAAAGGGAATAATCAAATGAAAGTAACTGAATTAGACAATAGAAATAAGGCTAAAACAAAAGCCTGGCAAGCATTCAAGCGAGTCATGGCGGGGCTTGCGGCTAAAAAAAAAAATAAAAACTTTGGTATTGAAGGGACTTATCACTTTCTTTGCAGAAGCATTCGTAAACCACTAAAGGTCATACTATGTCTAACATTGCAGAAAGAGTAAGTAAAATCATTGTCGACAAGCTTGGTGTTGAAGAATCAGAAGTAACACCGGATGCTAGTTTCACCAATGATTTAGGTGCTGACTCACTCGACACTGTCGAATTGATTATGGAGTTCGAGAAAGAATTTGATATAGCCATTCCTGATGATCAGGCTGAAAACATTCAGACCGTTGGGCAGGCCATCGAATATCTTGAATCAAACTCAAAGTCTTAGATTTAACTATTAAATCGAAAGGTATAGTAGTGTGAATTGAGGATTATTCCTCAATTCGCACTCACCGATATCCATTCTAATTGCTTTCTATTTTGTGTAGAATTTTTCTACTTCTCTTCTAAAGGCATTGCATTATGAAAAGGGTTGTAATCACCGGCATAGGAGCACTGACACCTATCGGCAATAATATCAAGGAATATCTGGAGGGTTTACAAAAGGGGATTAGCGGCGCCAATATGATCACACAGTTTGACGCTTCTAATTTTAAAACGCAATTCGCTTGTGAGGTCAAAAATTTCAACCCCGACGATTCCATGGATCGCCGGGAAGCACGTCGGATAGACCGGTTTTCCCAGTTCGCCATCAGTACAGCTGATGAAGCCATGATGGATTCAGGGCTAAATGAACTGCTGGACCAGCTGGACAAAGACCGGGTCGGCGTGATTTGGGGGTCCGGTATAGGAGGGTTGAAGTCTTTGGAAAAAGAGATCGAAGATTTTGCCACCGGCAACGGCATACCTCGTTATAATCCATTCATGATCCCTAAGATGATCTCCGATATTGCGGCAGGCCATATTTCCATAAAATACGGCTTCCGGGGCGTCAATTATGCTACTGTCTCCGCCTGCGCCTCTTCCTCACATGCCATCATCAACGCTTTTGACTATATCAGGCTGGGAAGAAATGACATCGTTATAGCCGGAGGCTCCGAGGCTGCCGTAACAAGGGCAGGTATCGGAGGCTTCAATGCGATGAAAGCGCTCTCTACACGAAATGAAGACTTCGAGACCGCTTCCCGTCCATTCGACCTTGACAGAGACGGCTTTGTCCTGGGCGAGGGAGGGGGCGCACTTATCCTCGAAGAACTGGAACACGCCAAAAAGCGCGGCGCAAAGATCTACGCCGAAATCGTAGGCGGCGGCGCCACCGCCGATGCATACCATATAACAGCTCCTCATCCGGAGGGACTAGGTGCTCGCAACGTTATGAAAATAGCACTGGCCGAAGCCCAAATGAATGCATACGATATCGATTACGTTAATGTGCACGGCACTTCAACGCCACTAGGCGATATTGCAGAAGTAAAAGCAATACAACAGGTCTTCGGAGATCATGCCTATGAGCTCAACATCAGCTCTACCAAATCCATGACGGGCCACCTCCTTGGCGCCGCCGGCGCCATTGAGGCCATCGCCTGTATCCTGGCCATCAATCACAACTTCGTCCCTCCCACCATCAACCATTTTACGGATGATCCGGAACTCGACGGACGCCTGAACCTGACCTTCAATGAAGCCCAGGATAGAAAAGTGCGGGCCGCATTAAGCAATACTTTCGGATTCGGAGGCCACAACTCGTCGGTGATCTTTAAAAAATGGGAATGATAAAAGCATATATTTTAGACTCATAAGCTATCTAATCTGAATACTTTATCCTATTTTTAGGCTTGTATATGAAATGAACAAGCATTTGCTGTCGGAATCAAAGAGACAGGGGCGCGAAACGCTTTCAGGTATTTAGATAAGTGGCTCGAGTTTAACTATTTCCGCTATTTATCTAAATATAGTTTCAACGGCTCCGGCCGGCCTGCCTGCTGCTTTCCTTCCGAACACCAGCTATGGTTGTTTTATCCATAACTGCAATTACTCGTCCATCCCAAAATCGATCCGTCTGCTGCTTTGCTCTTACTATGGCAACCTCTAAAAATACATGTAGAGCATAGCCGCATAGCGTTTATCGATGGAAAAAACGGATGTTCTTTGTAATTGAATTAACCATTTAAAAAGTGTTTCGGATTATTTTTAAGATCTATAACTATTATTTTTCAAAGGACAAGCACTTTACCCGGAAGCTCAAACCCTTACTGGGATTCGTCCCGGCTAACCTCAAAATCTTCAAACTGGCTTTTTCCCATAAGTCAACCGCTTCGGAAAAGGCCTATGCCATGCAGAATAATGAGCGCCTCGAATACCTGGGTGACGCCGTCCTGGGGACCATCGTGGCAGAGTACCTTTTTAAAAAATATCCCGGTAAAAACGAAGGCTTCCTGACTAAAATGCGCTCCAAGATCGTTAAGCGCAAAGCGCTTAACAAAATCGGAGACAAAATGGGGCTCGACATGCTGCTCAACGAGTACAACCAAACCCGCCTGAGCCGTTCTATGCTGGGCAATGCCGTCGAAGCCCTCGTCGGCGCCGTCTACCTGGAATGTGGTTACCGCGGAACCCGGGATTTCGTCATCCAAAAGGTCCTTCGCAGCTATGTCGATGTGCATGAATTGGAAAGAGTAGACGATAACTACAAAAGCCAGCTACTGGAGTGGTGCCAGAAAAACGGACAGTCCATCAGCTATAAACTACTGGCCCGGTACAAATTTGAAAAGCGGGATCGCTTTAAGGTTGCCGTCGTCATCAATGGGCAAAAAATGGCCACAGCTGATGATTTCAACAAAAAAAGTGCAGAACAAACCGCCTCCGAAAAAGCCATGGCAGCCTTGGGCATACTCATTGAAGAAGAAGACGACGAATAGAAAAACTTGTCCATGCTACCACTGCTGAAAATCAACACGTCCCGCATCAACGAAATGAAAAGCGGCGCTCAGGAGTTAGAGCGCTGGCTGGTGGATCTGATGCAACAGGGGCTGGTGTCCATTGAGCAGGACCAGGAGCGCTTTTGGGAAGAAATCGCCAGAAGAATGGTCAATACCAAACTGGATGGCCTCGCCAAAAGAATAAGAACCCTGAAAACACCCATGGATAACCAATCGGAATGGCAGGAGAGAGTGCTTCGGGAAGTCTCCCGCCTTTATCTCATAGCCAGGGGAATTCAACAACTTGATCAGCAGACTGCTGCACAGCAATACGAACTTCTTCGGATCGGCGGAGCCCGGATCAACAAAGAAGCCTTGCTACAAGAAAAAGGCGTCTCCGATACCTGGCTGATCATCGCACAGGAATTCGGCCACGAAGAACAGCTTAACTATCGCCGCTGCTGGCTCTACGGCGAGAAAAGCCGGCAACTTGCACTCGTCCTGGATTTCCTGTGGAACAGCACTAACTTTTTTCCGGAATATGAATTCGGCGCCTTATATAAAGGCGAGGTAATCTACTATCCAGGCGCTACGCCCCGGCGAGCATTTTTTAAAGACCCTGCTCCCTTTAAAGGAACCTTTCAAGGAAAAGGCGGCATGAATACCCTGACCGGCCTGACACGTTCCTTCTCCCAAAAACTACAGCAAAACCCCTGGCTGGAAAGCTTGCCCTGCCTGTTGAATGATATAAACGTACGGTACACTCATGGCCAGTTTCTCATTGCGGACATCCACAGCAATAGCCTTCCCATTCGCAACCGTTCAAAAGGCTACTGGAAATTGATCGGGCTGAGCATGGATCACCCCGTCAGCTTATTCGGCCACTGGACCGGGCACGACTTCCTGCCGGTTTCGGCGCTGGCTTTAAATCGGTTGATCGCGATATAAACCTTTCCACTCAAATAGAAAAAAGTCATTGCCAGGGGTTAAAGAAAGTTCTAAATTGCAAGAGTGAAAACCGGTTGGCCCCCGCCAATCGAATAAAACCAACACCAATGAGCGAATACCAACAAGTTCTTAAAGAAGGCCGCCAAAAAATAGGCAAGATATTCCGCCGTTTTATGACGGCACTGCTGGTTCTGGGGCTGCTTAGCGCAGCAGGGGTTTTCCTGGTCAGCAACTATACCTACAGCAAAGGCGCCCGGGCGGGAACGCTGATCAAACTATCCAAAAAAGGCGTCATGTTTAAAACCTATGAAGGCCAGCTCAACCTGGGCGGCTTTTCCACCGACAGCCAGGAAGGCCTGTCGGGAAACATCTGGGAGTTTTCCGTTACTAAAAACAACCTGTATAACGAACTGCAAGATTACGAAGGCAACCGGGTGAAACTGTACTACCGGGAGGTCATCAAGGCTATGCCCTGGCAGGGAAAAACCAACTATTTCGTTTATAAAGTAGAACTCGTCAAAGAGATGAAGGAATAAAAATTACTACCTATGAAAGGCTCAACATCATCCGCCAAATTTCTTCTACTGATCGGCCTTTTGATCATGCTGGCCTCCTGTAAAGAAGGACAGGAGTTTAGAGACGAACAGAATGCCAATCTTCCCGGAACCTGGGAAGTGGAACTCTATTATAAAGAAATACGCGACAACTTCGGCAACATCCTGGCCGTAGAGGAGTTTGACCGGAATGATGATATCACGGTCACTTTCTACGGGGACGGCAGCGGCGAAACTAATGATTTCATGTTCCGTGACAACAACGGTATTCTTACCCGTTCTTTCCTTTGGGGGGCCAGAACATCAAAGTCGATGGTGATTTCCTTCGGCGCCTCCATCTCCTCTCCCAACCGCATTATTTTTCAGGACCCGATCATTTGGACAAGGACAAGGCAGAACTGGGAAAGCCTGGAATTCAGAGAGGGGGTGGAAATCTTTCAGGAGTTGAATTTGGTGAAGTGAGTACGGTTGCTCAGGCGGCGGGGAATTATCTGAATACATCAGCCATTTCTCTTTATCGAGATCAATCATTTCCATTAAGATACCAATCGCCAAAATCGTCCAAAAAATCCATAGCAGAGAACGAATGGTTCGGTGTGAAGTATACTTTGCAGAATACCATACAGCTGCGTGCCTCACGAAAAGAAAAACCCAATCCAGCATACCCCACAATAATGACCCTTTATGGGAGTGTCTTACACTATCTAATATAGGCTTAGCTAAAAAAGCAGAGGAGTAACAGCACAGTGAACCGCACAAAGTATACTTACCGCTACCCCTGTTAGGTCAGCAGCACTTTGATATTTTAATTGAGTCATCGGTGATTTACGTTTATAGGCATTTACATCCTTATCCAAGGTGTTTCAATCGACTTTTTCTTTTTAAAAATTTGAAAGGTTTTGATAATATTCCATATACTTTTTCTTATCCACCTTCACGTCATTCCAGGTATCCAAAATCAGCGTTCGAATTTGGCTATCGATTAAGGCCTGGACTTCGTTACGGTATCCCTGATAATCATCATAATGCGTATGCGAAACGGCATTTAATTGATTGTGAAAGAAAGTAATGGGGCTAAACCAATAAGTAGCACGAATGAGCTTATTTTTTTCCTGGTTATCAGCTTCAATAAGGGCGATACTTTTTTTCATTAATTCATTGACAAGAGCGGCATCCGAGCGGTTCATTGCAAGATAAGCTTTGGTGCTATCATTAGCCACCGGGCTATTTACAATCTCAGGAAATAAAGAATAGAGCTGTGCCTGGATCACACTATCAGGCTGGTCGTAAAGGGCCTGCGTTTCGTCTCTTGTGGCATCAATGAAATCAGTCATCAAGTTTGCAGGCTTCTTGGTGCTGATCCACTGATGGACTGCGGCGGGGACTACAAAGGCAAAAAGCAACCAGATGCTTACCATTTTGAGCGTATTGCCCATAATGCTTTTACCATTTCTCAGGATTAAAAAGAAAAGGAATGACCAAAAAATCAGATACAAAACCATGTAAAACACCATTCGCCCAACGGCCTGAAGAGCCGATGCAAATACATTGGTAAGCATCCCACCATACATTATCAGCAAAAGGTTAACCACAACGACCGACCCAAAATAGAAAAGGGTTCTTGACAACATCCAATTGGTTGTTGAGGCCGTCTGCACTTCTATCAAAGGCAAAAAACCTTGTTCGCTCTCTGAACTTTTCAGGTTGTACAACAAAATTAACAATAACAAGGGCAAAAGGAAAAGCAGGACAAAGGCAAAATCCAAAGTCCCTGTTTGTAAGCGCTCCGGATTGGCGATCTCCTCCGCCATATCCGCATCATAAGGACTCGCCCTGAAAGTTACGCGCTTGTAAAACCCATACTGTTCGGCTTGCCCAATGCTGTAGACAATGGCAGGCGAAGGCGTTTTGATATGATGTGCTGCATTGTACCAAATCGCCCAAAAGGGAGTTGTAAGATCTATCCAAGGACGCTCTTCAGGACCAGGTTTGCCTTCCTCGTAATAGGAAATATATCTTTGTCTTTCCTCTTCAACTTTCTTATTAACTTTTGCAATTTCTGAAACCTGTTCGCGGTATAAAATGGCTCCATTTTGTAAACCATAAACCCCAGCTAACACGTAAAGCAATAAAGCAATCACCTTGAAAGGGTTCCGTAAAAAATGTTTCCATT
This sequence comes from uncultured Saprospiraceae bacterium, assembly GCA_964548175.1. GTDB lineage: Bacteria > Bacteroidota > Bacteroidia > Chitinophagales > Saprospiraceae > JANQPA01. The sequence continues at coordinate 40,318 of CAZJQS010000029.1, read as the reverse complement.
CATATAAAAATATATTAACGCTTTTCATATCACCTGCGTCTTTTTAGTTCCCAAAAGCAAAAGAAAACTTACAACAAGCGCCCAGGCTACTAATAGCGCCAGGTCCATTATATAGGTTGAAAATACAGAAGCAAGCCGGATAGGCTTGTAGTCAAAATCAGGAACAGATTTGAAAAATTCATTGTCAGCTTTCCATCCCCAATCTCCCGTTTTGGATCCACCATAGGCATGTTTATCATTAAGCATTTTGATAAAACCTCTTCGGTAGTTTTCTACTTGTACTAAAAATTCCTGATGGTGCAAATTATCATTTGCCGTAAACCCCATACTTGCATTTTGAAGGGAGATAAAGGGGCTTACGACACCACCTATTTGATAGCTCTGCTTTTGTTGAGCCAGGACCTGACGCAAATGGCCAAAATGCTTATCCCAAACCTGATTGCCATATTCTTCATCAGCTTGCATGCGGATTCCATCGAAGTTTATCGGAAGTTGAGAAAGGCTGTCTACACCGTATTTTGCCAGTACTTTTTTTTCTAGTTCCTTACCCCGTTCATCAGCGGGATTGTGTCCGTCTAACCCTTTGGAGCGATCTTCACTCATAGCTGTTTTAAATTCGTTTCGACTCGGTAATGCATGCCATTTCTCCACCGAACTCATCAGAATATTTGGCAAAAAAATGGTCCACAATATCCAGATGCCGAGCATGGAAGTAAGGGCAAGTGTGGAATTATTCCAACGCGCCGAAAAGAAAACAGTCAGCCCGCTTATGATGAAATAATACAATGTATAGGATAGGAAAAATAAGGCGCTTCTTGTCAAAACTTCCGCATTGATGCTCTTGAAATTAAGCAAGGCATAAGTAAGCATTACTATTGCTAAAAGCAGCATGCCGTAAAGCCAAACAGAAAGCGTTTTTGCTAAAATCACATTAAGGGGTTTTGCTCCTTGCAAGACCATCAACTTGAGCCTGCCGCTTTGCTTTTCGCTGCTAAGGGAATGAAAAGCTAAAAAAATCAATAACAGCGGTATAATATATTGTAACAAAAGCGAACTTTTGAGCTTGCCAAATTTAGAAACGACTTGCATCTGCGAGGCTTCCGAATGCACCATTTCGTTTTGAACATGCCCCTCTACCCTAAGTACATTACCCGTAATGCTGTTCACACCTTCATCAAGGCTACTTAATAAGTTTGAAGGTTTAAAAACATAAGTTCCGTAATGCGCCGCGCTGTGCGGATTCATCTCTTTAATGCTTTCCCACTGTTCTCTTAAGTGGTTCTTGGCAGTTTGGTAAGCTTCTGTCTGCTCTTGAGTTTGATAATTACCTAATAGAATGGTAATCATCAATACCCCAATAAAGCCTACAGACACCCCCAGCAGAATACGGTTACGGATTAAAAAATGCCACTCATTTTTAATGATTTGCCACATAGTTTTGCTTAGTTTTTCATATATTCTAAGTACAAAGCTTCCAGTTCATTAGCATTTACTTCCTCACTTTGAAGCTCTTTGACTAATGTCCCTTTTTTGAGAATTCCGATACGATGGCAGACTTCCCGCACCCGGAAAATATCATGGGAAGCCATCAAAATCGTGGCTCCTTCCTCAGCCAGTTGCTTTAGTAACCCGGAAAGTTCATTGCTGGCTAAAGGATCCAAACCACTGGCAGGTTCATCTAATAAATACACCTTCGCTTTTTTTGCGTAGGCTATGGCAATGCCGACCTTTTGCCGCATGCCCTTGGAATAACCGGATACTCTTTTTGTATATGCCTCCTTTTCCAGACCGCACGTCTTCAGAAAATCCTGCAGCTCTCTTTTTGAATACCTCAACCCTGCCAGACGACAGAAATAATCCAGATTTTCAAGGCCCGATAAATAAGAATAGAGATTGACGTTTTCAGGTATGTAACCGGATAGTCTGCGAACTTCTCTTTCCTTTTGAGTTACATCCATGTCCTGAACAGAGATGGCTCCCGAATCAGGCTTCAGGAATCCCAGCAGCATATTTATTGTCGTGGATTTGCCGGCGCCGTTTGCTCCCAGGAGCCCCATAATCTCACCTTGCTTTACTTGCAAGCTCAGGTCTTGAACGGCAATGTTGCCTTTGAAGGATTTGTTTACATTTTGTAGTTGTATCATTACTCGCTTTTTAGTGCAACCTTGTTGCAAATATAATCAAATATTCTGTTTCCGCAACACGGTTGCAAAAAAATAATCCCCCAGTGAAAATCACCTGAGCGCATTGGCTATCCTGGTGAAAGGGGAACGGTTGCCCTGATCATGCTCTCACAACCGATTTGGAAAAAATTTGGAACGACTAATTAAAGAGAAGTGAATTATAGTTCTGGAAAATCTACATTTTCATAGAGGCTGCTTAAAGCTATCTCAATCCCCAACACCGTAATCTCTAATTGCATCAATGATTTTCAGCGAAAAAATGCTTATCTTCTAATTCTAACCAAAGGCATCTATTTATGAAAAAAGCAATTCTTTCTTTTCTTTTTTTTGCATCAGCTTGATTATCATTCAGACGCAGTCGACCACCGCTTTGTCGCCACTGGATGTTTCAGCTATCAAAACGGTGGGCAGTGTGGTCCTTTCTGACGACGGCGAAACGGCTGCTTACACCTTACGCGTATATCCGGATCCCTTGAAAAAAAATGCACCAGCCAGCAGTGAGATCCACGTGCTGGATATTTCCAGCGGAGAGGCGCGTCCGTTTATGACCCGGAGCAGCGCTGCACAGGTGCAGTTCCGGCCTGAGCACAACAGCCTTACTTTTCTCGGCCGCCTCGGTGGGGATAAAACCACTACCCTGTATGAAATTCCGCTCAATGGCGGAGAAGCCATCCCGGTTTTCAGCTTCGAAACCTCGATCCGTTCTTATGAATAGTCCAGCGACGGAACATGGCTGGCTTTTGTAGCCGCCGAACCTAAAGAAGAAGAAAAAAGCGACCTGCCCTATCAGCCGGAAGTTTATGAGGAAAACCTGACCTACGCCAAGGGTTACCTCGTCAACCTAAAATCGGGAGAGCCAGAAATGATCGGTATCGACGGCCACGTCTCTGCCGTACACTGGAGCCCTGAAGGCAGCCACCTGGCGGTGATGTCCTCTCCTACTCCATTGGTAGACGATTTTTACATGCGTCGCAGCATTTCCTTTTTTGACAAAAACAAGCTGGATTCCCCAAAAGCGAAGGTGGACCATAAAGCCAAACTCGGCGCCATGGCTTGGAGCCCCGATGGCCAACACCTCGCGATGATCGCCGGCGCTCACCTCAATGACCCCATCGACGGGCGCCTGATGGTCGTATCTGCGGAAGGCGGCGATCCCCAAATGCTGCAACCGGACTATGAAGGCAAGTTCGAAGCCATAGAATGGGTCGACAGCGAAACCATTGCTTTCATGGCCAGCGAGGGCGTGTGGACTTACCTGGGCGAAATCAAAGCCGATGGAACCGGCATGAAAAAAATAACAAAAATGGAAGGACCTATTCTCCATGGTTTCGACCGAAGCGAAAAAAGCAGTTATGCTTTTGTAGCCGACACACCGGAGCACCCCTCTGAAGTTTATTTGATGAAAAAAGGAGAGGATACGCCTCAAAGAGTGACGAATCACAACCCCTGGCTGAAGGATAGAGCCATGGGCAAACAAGAACCCATTTCCTATAAAGCCAAAGACGGCCTGACGATCGAGGGCCTTCTGATCTACCCGGTCGATTATAAAGAAGGGGAAAAATACCCCCTGGTAACTGTGGTGCATGGCGGGCCGGAGTCTCATTACAGCAACGGCTGGCTCACCGGTCATTCCAGTCCGGGGCAACTGGCGGCCGGCAAAGGCATGGCCGTTTTTTATCCCAACTATCGGGGCAGCACTGGCCGCGGCCTGGAATTTGCCATGTCCAGCCAGGCTGACCTGGCCGGTAAGGAATTTGACGATATCGTAGATGGCGTGGACTACCTGATCGACAGGGGCCTGGTAGCCGAAGACAAAGTTGGCGTCACGGGTGGTTCCTACGGTGGTTACGCCACCGGCTGGTTATGCACCAAGTACACCGATCGTTTTGCCGCCGGCGTCATGTTCGTGGGCATCAGCGATAACATTTCCAAGTGGGGCACCAGTGACATTCCGGAAGAGTTGTACCTCGTACACGCACGCAAGCGCATTTGGGAGGATTATGAATTTTTCCTGAAACGCAGTCCAATCTACTACGCAGGCCAAACCAAAACCCCAATGTTGATCATGGCCGGCGCCGAAGATACCCGGGTTCACCCCAGCCAGTCGATCGAGTTATATCGGCACATCAAGACGCGTACCGATACGCCGGTAAGATTGGTGCTTTTCCCCGGTGAAGGCCACGGTAACCGGAATGCTACCGCTCGTTATGACTACAGCCTGAGAATGACAAAATGGTTTGATAATTATTTGCTGGAAAAACCAGTCAAGCCGTAGTTATTTTTTAGG
>CAZJQS010000029.1:0-35748 GCA_964548175.1 uncultured Saprospiraceae bacterium | reverse complement strand
ATGGTTTGATAATTATTTGCTGGAAAAACCAGTCAAGCCGTAGTTATTTTTTAGGAAAAAGGTCCTTCAGGGCCGAATATTGAAAATTAATAAAATGCCCTGAAAGCTCTGAAAGGGCAAACAAGAATGCTGAAAATTAATTTTCAATGCTCGGAACTCTTGGATTTTTTCCCTAAAAACCTTCTACCTTCTACCTCCTACCTTCCACCTTCTTAACCTTCATCAACACCCCTTTCTCCGGTCTCAACGTCAGTAAAGGCAAAATATTCACGGGATGATCTTTAATCAATTCCACATCGTAGCGGTTGACCATTTTGGCCAGGATCAGCTTCATTTCCATCATGGCAAAGTGATTGCCGATGCATAATCTTGGCCCTCCCCCGAAAGGAAGGTAAGCAAAAGGATGGCGGTCCTTTTTATTTTCCGGGGAAAAGCGCTCAGGGCGGAAAGCATGGGGATCTTCCCATAAGTTCGGCGAACGATGTACACCATATATATAGGTCGCAAAGGTAGTACCCTTTTTGATCGGAATACCCTTGAATTCATCATCCGCCGCCGCCACCCGATTCGTTGTCCAGGCGGGTGGGTAGAGGCGCATAGCTTCCTCGATGACCTGGCCGGTGTATTCCAGCTGGTTGATGAGGTCAAAGGTTATGGTTTCATTGGGTAGGCGTTCGCTCACTTCGGCTCTGACTTTGTCCAGCACCTCAGGATGCTGTCCCAGCAGGTACCAGATCCAGGATAAGGCATTCGCTGAAGTTTCATGGCCGGCCACGAAGAGTATCTGGCTTTCGTCGATCAGCTGTTGGTCATTCATGCCTTCTCCGGTATCTTCATAGCGGGCATCGAGCAGCATTTGCAGCAAGTCGGAATATTGCTCGCCGCTCTGGCGGCGTGCGCGGATATAGGAAAGCGCGATATTGCTGGATTGGTCGCGTAGCTTTTCGTGGGTTTTCAGCTCACCGCTGACCTTAAACCAGGTATTAAAATAAGGTTGTCGAATCTGCTTGATGAGGAATTCCTGTAGCCGGGTGATGTTATTGCTCAGCGTGTTCAGCTCTTCTTCCTTGAGGTCGGTGCTGAAAACAGCATTAGCAATGATGCGAAAAGTAATGCCCAGCATTTTCTCATACATATCTACTACCGGATCCCGGGTGATCTCCTCATCTAACCGATCCAGATACTGGCCGGCCACTTTGTCCATCAGTCGGAGGATGTCTTCCAGTCTTTTTTTGTGAAAACCCGGCTGAATCAGTCGTCGTTGTTGCAGCCAGTACTGCCCTTCGCTGGTCAGCAGGCCTCGGCCCAGCAAGTGAGCAATTTTGTCAAAATGGACCTCTGACTTGCGGTAAATGCGATGCTTTTTTTGTAAAATATGCTGAACGAAATCCGGATCGGCTGTCAGTATCATTTTGTATAAGCCTCCCAGATAAAGTTGAATCGTTGGGCCCTTTTCGCTTAAAAATTGATCCAAAAAAGGCAATGGGTTTTTGGCCAGCTTGACGGACCTGACAGCGGTTTTCCACCTTGGGATAATTGGAATTTGACTCATAACTTACTATTTCCAGCGAAAATTCGCAAAATTTCAGACCTTATACTTTACTTTTTCTTTTAAAACCGATAACTTTACAGCGAATATTCGCTAAAATAAAAAAACTGCTTATCAATATGGCTGATACCATCGTAAAAATCAACATTCTAAAAGGCGGGGAGTTTCTTGTTAAAGACTCCAGGCCTGAAGATACTTTTATTCCTGAAGAAAGGAATGAAGAACAAGAAATGATCTATCAAACGGCCCGGGATTTTCTGAACAATGAGATCCTTCCGAACATCCACAAGATTGAAAAGCAGGAAGATGATATCGCTCCCAGGCTTTTGGAAAAAATGGCGGAGTTGGGCTTTTTGGGTACGCATATGCCTGAAAAATACGGCGGTATGGAGATGGACATGAACACGAACACCTTCATCAATGAAGCTCTGGGTCCTGCAGGCGCTTTTACGGTATCTTACGCTGTACAGATCGGCATTGGGATGCTGCCCATTCTTTACTTCGGTACAGAAGAGCAGAAAGAAAAGTATCTGCCTCGCCTGATCAGCGGGGAGTTGAAATGCGCTTACTGCTTGACCGAACCGGGTTCCGGCTCAGATGCACTAGCCGCCAAGACCCGTGCGGACCTTTCTGAAGACGGCCGGCACTATATTTTAAACGGTCAGAAAATGTGGATTTCCAATGCCGGTTTTGCCGACATCTACATCGTTTTCGCCAAGATCGACGGAGACAAGTTCACCGGCCTGATCGTAGAACGCGATTCCGAAGGATTGACATTAGGGGCGGAAGAGGATAAGCTGGGGATCAAGGGGTCCTCTACCCGTCAGGTATATTTTGAGCATGTAAAGGTGCCGGTGGACAATGTGCTGGGAGAGATCGGCAAGGGTCATTTGATCGCATTCAATGTTTTAAATATAGGACGTTATAAGTTATGCGCTCTTTGCCTGGGGGGCGCCAAGCAAAGCGCCACTACCGCGATCCGCTACGCTAATGAACGCGTACAATTCAATAAGCCGATTTCCAGTTTTGGCGCGATCCAGTACAAGTTAGCAGAGCAGGCCATCCGTATTTTTGCTACCGAAAGCGCCATGTACCGGATCTCCAACCTGCTGGCTCAGAAGAAGCAGGCGCTGGAAGCGCAAGGAGTTGGATTTGAGGAATCCAAACTTGAGGGTGCGGAAGAATATGCTGTAGAATGCGCTATGCTGAAGGTAGCCGGCTCTGAAACGCTGGATTTTGTCGTAGACGAGACTGTACAGGTGCACGGCGGTATGGGGTATTCTGAGGAAGGAACCGCTGCTCGTGCTTACCGGGATTCCCGGATCAACCGCATCTACGAAGGCACCAACGAAATCAACCGTCTGCTGACGGTCGACATGCTCCTTAAAAGGGCTATGAAGGGCAAGCTCGACCTGGTCGGCCCAGCCTGGGAGGTACAAAAAGAACTGGCTTCCATGCCTGGTTTCGAAACGGTGGAAGGAACGTACGGCGCAGAGCAAAAAGCCGTCAAGGAATTCAAGAAACTGATCCTGATGGTAGCAGGCGCCGCCGTCAAAATGCAGATGGACGGCAAGCTCAATTTGAAAGGGGAGCAGGAGATCCTGATGAATATTGCCGATATGATGATCGTCCTCTTTGAAGCGGAGTCCACTTTGCTTAGAGTAGAGAAGTTAGCCGATTCTGGTAAGAACAAGGTAGACCAGGCTGTTTACGACGCTATTCTCAGAACGTATCTGACGGATGCCAACGCCAGGCTCAATAAGCTGGCGACAGATGCGCTGGTTTCTTTTGCAGAAGGTGATTTGCTGCGTACTTTGCTGATGGGCGTCAAGCGCTTCACGAAGTATACGCCTACCAATGTTAAGGCTGCTCGCAGAACCATCGCCGAGGCGTTGATTGACGCCAACGAATATTGTTTGTAATGTAATGGTAACATAGTAAAAAAAACAAAGGCCTCCGATTGGAGGCCTTTGTTTTTTTTACTCATGAAAAACCAACAGCGGCATTTTAGAATGCAACGCCATTTTCTTCGTCACGCTGGAATGGAAAAGGCGTTCCCACAGTCGCCGTTTGGGGATGAACAAGGCCAGAACGTCTATTTCATTGGCCCGTACATAGTTATCGAGGCCCTCGACGACGGAGTTATTGTTGACAATGGTAAAATCGGAAAAGCCGTCAGGTACGACGCCGCTGGGAAAGTAATCCTCAACATTAGTGCTGGCCGGCACTTTCGTTTCCACGTGAACGAAGTGCACATTTGCCTGCAGCGGAGTTGCGAATTCCATCAACTGCTCTATGGCCAGCTGATCTGACGGTTGAAAGTTGGTGGCATAGGCCAGTTCGTGTATGCCTTTATATACGGCCTCTTCGGGTATGGCCAGCACAGGGCGGGAAGATTGCATCATCACATTGGTCGTGACGCTGCCCATCATTTTTTCCAGGCGGTTGTGCTCTCCCTTTGTACCCATAACGATCAGGTCATATTCTCCATAGCGGGCGGCATCGGTTATTTCCTGGGCGATGAACAAGCCATAGTCTGCCCGGCACTTCCCTATCAGCTGCCGGGGCGCCTCCTTTGTAAATTCGCGTAATTGTTCTCTTACTTTATTCCTCTGTTCCTGCAGCATCCGGTCGATGTAATCCGGAGGGACACTCCCCGCATCGGAGATCGGCAGGTGATAAATGGACATCAGGTCAATGACTGCGCCCATGTCATCCGCCAACTGGACGGCGAAGTCGAATGCATTCCTGGCGCAGGGAGAAAAATCGGTGGGAAACAATATTTTTTTCATAATCTTGGATGCTTTAAGTGAACAAATGGTTAGGACTTATAATTAAAAGTGGAAGACCGACAATTATGACTCCTGTTCTACCGGCACTTCTTCTTCTACATAATCAATACTCAGCACCGGCAGGCTAGAATGGTTGATCAATGCTTCCACATTGCTGCCCATCAGCACCCGCTTGACAGGATGGCGATGTACGTTAGAAATGCCGATCAAATTCGCCCCGATCTCCTCAGAAAAAGAACGGATGCCCCTTTCTATAGTAAAATCCCTGAAAATATGCGTTTGACAAGGAAACGGATGACACAATTCCTTGAAAGTATCCATCGCTTCTTTACTGAGAATATAGGGTGGATCAAACAAAGAGGAAGTGTGGATAGCCACCAGATGGATCTCCGGTATGAAGTGTTTGACGAAATCTTTAAAGTGAAGGAAGGGCGCCTTTTCATTTTCATTAAAGCTGGAGGCGAAAACCACCTTGCTGAAATCCAGTTCTGCTATTTTATCTTTTACCACAAGGACGGGGCAGTGGACCGCCCGGATCACTTTTTGGGTGTTCGAGCCAATGAAGTATTCATTTTTACCGCTTGCACCATGCGAACCCATGACGATAAAGTCTATACCGTGCTCAACAGAGTACCTTTTAATGGCATTGACCAGTTTGCCTCCGCTATAGGCCGTGGTGATCTCAATATCCGGAAATTGTTTTTTGATGTTATCGAGTAATGTCAGCGCGTGATGTACTTTCTGATTGGTTTGCTCCAACTCCAGGCGTTCTTTTTTGTTCATGTTTTCCCAATCTTCCGGCAGGTCAATCTTAGTGAACAAATGCACCTTTGCATCAAACCGGTCAGCCAGCTTCATGCCTGCATCTACTGCATATTCGGCACAGACTGAAAAATCGGTAGGAATCAATAAATTCTTCATTTTTTTTATGGTTTAACTTTGCGACTTTAGCAGTTTATTGATTGCTTCTTAAAAATGTTGGTTTACGGTAAGAAAAACTATGACTTTTATCACCTGACTTTCTGAGCTTTATCAAAAGAAAAAAGGCAACCACCAAGAATAGTGATTGCCCTCGTCCAAGTCGCAAAAGCCAATTTATCGTTTATATCCCGGCGCCCTGGGGCATAAAACCTGGGCGGGTTAGGAATCTGCCAGAAAGTTAATGACGTCCCGCGTCGTCAGAATCCCCACCAGGGACTCATCTGCTACTACCGGCAATGACTGAATGCGATGTTTTTTAAATAACTCGACGGCTTTCTGCACGGAAGCATCCGGCGAAATGAACACGGGATCAGGGGTCATTAGATCGTATATCGTAATTTCTTCATTCAAGGAAGCCTCGGTCAGGTTTTTCATAGAAGGTAATTTTCTGCTGAAAGCTCTAAGCAGATCATTGGAGCTGATGATCCCTTCGAGGTTGTCCATTTCATCTACGATCGGCAAGTGATGGATATCCAATTGAAGCAATAACCGGCAGATTTCTGTAAAGGACTGGTCAGGTGACACTTTAATCACCTGTTTGGTCATTATATCGCGAACCAGGGTTTTGGCTTTACTCATGATTTATATTTTTCGTTATAGTGCTCTTGCGAAGATCCTCCTTTCCGGTTTTGTTCCTGCAGGGTCCAGTGGTCGGTAGCGGTAGTTTGCATCCACAGGTTACCCGAAGCCCTGAACACCTGTACGTTAAGGCCCAGTTGCCGGTCAAAGTATTGCTCCAACTCTTTTACGCTTAATGTCGGAACAACTTCTAATTCTTCATGAACTTCTTTTCCGCTGACTTCCAGGATGGTCTTTTCGTCGTTCAACTGCTTATTTTTTGGAGATCCCTCTCCCGTTTTATGGCGGCCTGAATAAAACTCTATCCGCAGAAAAGGGAACATTTCCTGAAATGCTTTTTTGATATCTGATAGCTTTTTATCCGATGTGATTACCATAACCCCTCTTTTTTGATACAAAAATAGACCGGAAAAGCATTTGGCGTTGCCGCCTCACTAAAATGCGCTTACCTCATCCAAAGAACATATTCCGGTGGAACGTACGATCACCTCAAATATAGACCCCATACACCACTACAGAATTGATTTTTATCAATTAACCTTCATGATTTTTATCAAAAAAGGCTGTCAGGAACTACTTCCTGAACAGCCTCCGAAAAACTAACCTCACTATATAGAAAAAGAGTTGATTCAATATCAACTTTCTTCAAAAGATAAAGTATGGTATACCTTACAAAATAGAAATGACAAAAGTCAAATTTCCGTTTGACTTTTGTCATAAAAAGCATGAATCCTGCGAATCACTGGTTATCATACCAGTCCTTATCAGAAAACTCTTTATTGCTTTGTTCCTTTGCTCGCAAAATGATTAACGTCTGCAGCAATATTAAAACCGGAATACCGAAAATACCTAGCCCGATGACCCAGTCACGGGGAAATAAAAACATGAGCACTACCAGCAGCACCAATAGAACAAAGATCCACGCGGAGAGTGATTTGTAATTCATAGATGGAGCATTAAGAGTTGTGGGAAAGCCGCTTCGCCAGATTGCGCAACCTGTCAAAGTATCCGGCTTCTCAGGCTGCGTCTTCCATTTGATGCATCAGATCGATCCATTCCCCCACATTGTAAACTTCCTCAAAACCGATCATTTTTAAAGAATTGACTACCCACTGAGACCGTTCTCCTTTTTCGCAGTAAAACAGCCAGGGCTTGGGCAGTTGCTTCAGGTCATCCAGGTAGTAGAGATGCAAATCCCAGGGGATATTGACGGCGCCCTCCACATGACAGAGGTCGAATTCTTCGCGCGTACGAACGTCAATCAGCGTTCCGTGCAGCGATGATGGAATATCTTTGAGTAACATAGCTAGAAAATTTAGGTCAAGAAATAAATAAACTTCCTAGCAGCGCGCTGAAAATAAGCAACTTACATTCAGGGCCTTCCAGAAAAATTATCTTTTTAATATATGCAATCCATTCTTATCTTGTAATGAGAAAAAACACTTGCCAGGATGAGAAAAGTCATTCACCAGAATCAAATAAATGTCTGCTACAATGAAACACGTGCAAGGCGCTCCGGCTAAAAGCCTGCTGTACCTGGATCGGACCGCTGAATTTCTGGATAACAAATTCCGCATTCCCGGTACGCAGATCCGATTCGGCCTAGATGCCGTTATTGGTTTATTCCCTTATGTTGGTGATGTAGTTACCTTCCTGATATCAGGCTTTCTGGTCATCGTCATGTCCCGCTACGGCATAAGCGGGAAATTGATCCTGAGAATGTTGAGTAACATCTGGATAGACGGCATGTTCGGCACTGTTCCTTTAGTAGGCGACCTGTTTGATTTTCGCTATCGCGCCAATCTGAAGAATGTTCATTTGGTTAAAGAATTCATTACTGAAGGCAGGCATAAAGGTAGCGCCTGGGGAATCATTTTTATGATCTTATTAATAATTGCCCTTATGATCAGCTTGTCTATTTTTGCGATGTGGAAGGTATCACAATGGATTTTCTATCTATAGGAACCATCCCCGATTTAGGAAGACTGTAAGTGGTTATTGGTTATTGGTTATTGGTTGTTGGTTAAGTGCTTGTACAAAAATATTTAAAGATAAATTGCCGCCCAGAGGACGGCAATTTATCTTTAAATATAGGTTTTGAGGTGGTATAAAAAGTCAGTCGCTCTTCCCGTCTGACGGCCGGCAGGTTTGCCCGGCTTAAATAATTCTATTTTTTGAGTTTTTTCACAACCTCAAAACCTATATTTGAAATTTGCTTACTTAACTGACACCTTCCAATTTGAAATACTGAAGAGCCAACAATTAAACCAGCCTTCAAAATTGCGGGATGCCTCATGTCTGGCAGATCAGCCCATATGCGCCACCACTTCTTTCACTTCCGGCACCATGCGCTTGAGCATGCCCTCAATACCGGCTTTTAATGTAACGGTGGAAGACGGACATCCACTGCATGCCCCCTGTAAAATAACGGTGACCACTCCCTTCTCGAAAGAAGCGAATTCGATATTGCCGCCGTCGCCTTCAACGGCTGGCTTGACGTAGGTATCGATCAGTTCCTTTATCCTTTTGACGATCTCCGCTTCGTCCTCTGAGTATTCATAACTGGCGCCACGCTCCTCTTCGATCTTGGCCATGGCTTCCTCAAATCCGTCTTTGATGATCGCACCACCTTCTTCAATGTAGTCTTTGATAAACTTTTTCAACTTCAGCATAACGTCTTCCCATGCATAGTTGAATTCTTTGGTTACCGTCACAAAATTATTGGCTATATACACGCCTTTAACATAGGGTAATTCAAATAAAGCCGTTCCAAGGGGAGACCACTCGCGCGCCAGTTCTTCCTCTCTGAAATCGGCCGTCCCCCGATAAAGCATGCGATTCGTAACGAACTTTAAAGACTCCGGATTGGGCGTCTCTTCTGTATACAACATAACCGGGCTCTTGCTGATCGTTTTGTCCATAAGTTGATTATTTTTCTTCTATTAAACCATCTTTGTCTAACTTGGTTTAAACAAAAATCTGAAAATTCCTGGTAGGATTATTTTAATTTAGATCAAATCTACCGAATTACGTTTTAAACACAAAAACAAGACCCTTGGTTTTATACGTCTGAAGACTTTTTAGAGGGGGAAACGAAGAATTATGGATAAAGGCCTGAACAAGCTCTCCGAAATATGGAACGCTCAGCTTTTGAAGGAGCAGGGCTTTGAGCAACCAAGAATCACGAACAAAGATGTTTTCGAGGCCTTAGGGCACGTTTTTTGCCCCGGTCCTTTTTATTTTTATGTTTTTGACTTTTCAAGGCTCGAATTGATGTACATGCATCCCAATGTTGAACAAGTACTGGGCTATGATAAGGACGACCTTTCCTTTGAAAGCCTGGGCTCTTACCTCCATCCGGATGACATGCTTCATATGCAGCGCTGCGAGCAAATTGCGCTCGACTTTTTGTTCAACCGCCTTCCTCCGGAAGAGATCATTAAGAACTACAAAGTTAGTTATTGTATCCGCATAAAAAGATTAGACGGCACCTATGCCAACATTCTGCATCAGGCCATTGCCTTAAGCCTGGACGATAATGGGCACATCACCGCCGCCCTGGGCGTGCACAGCGATATTTCTCACTATTCTTCCCATCACCGGACCATGTCGATCATTTCTCTGAAAGAAGGCTTTTCTTATTGGGGGATCGATCCTGAAAAAGGCATGGACGCAATGAACCCGCCGCCCGCGCTCTTAAGTGACCGGGAAATCGAGATTCTCCGCTATTTGTCTGAAGGCAATACCGTGAAGGAAGTCAGCCAAAAGCTCTTCCTCTCAGAACATACTGTTCGTACCCATCGGAACAACATCAGGCAAAAACTGAATTCCCGAAATACTGTACAAATGGTGGCTAAAGCCATTAGATATGGACTGATCTGAGCAAAAAAAAACGACTACGCCTTTTGTCGTATTTTACCTCTGTACCATAAAAGTGAGCAGGTTTTTCTATACTGTTCTTAATGAAATGATTATTTTTATATGAAAATAAACACAAAAACACCTAAAACCCTAAAAAACCAAATTCATTTTTCCCCTCAGGCTGAAATGAAATCCCGGGTTTTCAGCCTTTTTGCTTTTGACTTAAACTTACTAACTCGCCTCAGCACGGCCTTTTATAAAGGCCAACTTACACATTTGCCTTATCGACGTATGAGCGACTTTTTACTAAAATCTTTGATCGGGCTTCAGGCCAAACTAAACCCCAGCTCTTTCAGTCGGGAGGTTGTGTAAAATCCGGGGAGTTATGTTTTTCAAGCACTTATGTTTCAGCAAGCAAGCATTTTGCTGCAGGAAAGCAGGGTTTCAAACCCTCTGCCGGCAAAGTACTGCCGGGTCTCCTGAAAAGTCAGCTCACTCGTCGCTAAAACAAAATCCCCACCCCAGGCGCCCAGTGATTTGACCGCACCTGGAAAGTCATCAAAATAAAGGGACTTCACTTTCGACAACCCTAGCGTTTTACTGATTAAGGCTTCATGCTCTTCCACGGAGGCATTCCAATCCGCAAGGGTACGGGCAGCCGCCATCTGCAGGGTGATTTGTGAGATTTCCCGGTTTAATCCTGCATCGTGAGCACCCACTTTCTCCCGGTAACGGGCTATGCCCTCCCGGCTATTTTGTTTTTTCCCTAAAAAAACAAAACAAATGTGTTCTGAAAAAGGAGGCAAAAAGGGAACTTCGACAAAATGAGGCAACCCCTCTTTTTTTTGATAAAATAAAGGGCCGGATGCCGTGGCGCAAGCCAGATCATAACCGGATCCGCCGAAAGAACCGTCCAGTAAAGCATATGGGTTGGTATCCGACCATTGAGCAAGCAGACTGATCAGCGTCGAACTTGACCCCAGCCCCCAGGCTCTTGGAAATTCCAAGTAGGTACTTATGGAGAGGCCCTGTTCAAAGAAGGAAGACCAAAAGCCCGGGCGCTGCTGCTCAACGCCCCGTATCAACTGCATCAAGCGACGCGCTGTATCTTCGTCAGTACTTTCGAAGTATGGTTTTCTTTCCAGATCAAAATAACCTTCAAACCACAAGCGCCCCTCTGCAGAATAGCTGCGCCAGTGTAGAAGGCCTGGTTTTCCTTCGCGGACGATCATCTTTTGCCCCTGCTGTGTAGGAACGGCCAGCGCCAACGCACCATCCAGTACAAAATATTCTCCGGAAAGCAATAGCTTCCCGCTAGCACGGAAGTGTTGCTCCATATCTTATTATTACCTTCTACCTTCTACCATTTCTGCCTTGGTTCTTCGCAAGGACTCCAGAAACATGCGTACGGCGGAGAAAGAGACGACCTTATCCTCAAAATAAGCGACGACTTTCTCCATTTCTGTTTCGGTAGCCTTCAGGTGAATGAGGATATTCTTGAGATGCATTTTCATATGCCCCTGTTGAATGCCTGTGGTAACCAGTGAACGAACGGCGGCGAAGTTTTGTGCCAGTCCGGTAGCTGCAACGATTTCCATTAATTCGGTAGCGGAAGGATGCCCCAGTAGTTCGAGTGAGCGTTTAGCGAGGGGATGCAGCTTTGTCAGTCCCCCCACTGTACCCAGTGCAAGCGGAAGGTCCACCCAGAATTTGAACTGGCCGTTCTCGACGGTGCAAGCACTTAGGCTTCGGTAGTGGCCGTCTCTGGCGGCGTAAGCATGACAAGAAGACTCTACGGCGCGAAAGTCATTGGCGGTAGCCAGCACGACCGCATCAACGCCATTCATAATGCCCTTGTTGTGGGTAGTAGCGCGGTAGGGGTCGATCTGGGCGATCCGAACGGCCTTGTAGAATTTTTGAGCAAAAGCTTCGGGCGCCAGGTCCTGGCAGGCTTCTCCCAGAGCGGAAACGGGGCAGCTGACGGAGGCTCTCACCAGGCATTCCGGCGTATAATTAGACAAGATCGCCATGATCACCTCCAGCGTTTTCTCTTCTCCTACGAAAGCAGTATGGGAAGCGACGAAAGTTTTCAGGGTTTGCCCATAAGTTTCCAGAACGGAATTGATAAAATTAGCCCCCATGGAGTCGCAAGTCTCAAAACTGACCATCAGTTGAAAGTAATCCGGCTCCTGATCGGTGAAATCAAGCAATTGGATATCTGATACCCCTCCTCCCCGCTTTTCCATATTGGCGGTCAGATGGGCGGTATTGCGATCCAGTTCCGTTTTCAATTCGCCGAAAACGGTTTTCAGTTTTTCTGCCGAGCCTTTCCAGGAAAAATGAACCTGTCCGAGCTTTTTGGTAGACAACACCTCGGCTTCAAAGCCTCCCCGGCTGAGCCAGAATTTAGCGGCGCTGGAAGCAGCAGCCACTACAGAGCTTTCCTCGATGACCATTGGAACAGCATACACTTTTCCATTGATCAGAAAGTTAGGAGCTATTCCATAAGGCAGCGGAAAGTTACTCAATGTATTTTCACTGAATCCGTCCAGGACGATCTGCTGTTGGCGGTCAGGATGCCAAAATCCCGTAAAGTCGGACAACGCTTCCTGCTCTTCCTCGAAGAAATGAGTGATAAGCCACTGTAACTTTTCTTTTTTGGACAACTTAGAGAAGCCGGTCACTATTTTGTCTTGCATATCTTGCACTTTAGATAAGCCCTGGCCAGTTCAAGACCACGTATTTGAGCGCTGACATAGGTGTACAAATCTTCATAATCTGCCCTGGCATGCTTTAGAAAAGCAGAAGCCTGGCCGTAGACAGCGGGCAAATTTACACTTTCTGTGAGATAATATCCATCTAAAAAATGTTTTACCCCTCCGGAAATGATGATTTGGCCACAAGCCCGTTCCGATCCTAATTCATCGATCAGCTCATTGGTCAGGAGCATCATTTCTTCAGCGCTGTGACCTACAAAAGCCAGTTGCTCATATACCTGATGCTTAAGCGAGTCGCTGCGCAGAAGTTCCAGCTTAGCAAAATTCGTCCCGCCATTAGCAGCAAAATCTACGGCTGCCAGGGGTAGTTTCAATAAAGCACGAAGGCTTTCCCGGCCCATTCCCTGCCCTACTTCTTTAACGATAACAGGATAATCGGCGGTTTCCAGCAAGCGCTCGATAGTGATCAGGGGTGGATGCTCGAAGCGGTCTCCCTCCGGCTGCAGCCACTCCTGCATTGGGTTGACGTGAACGATCAAACCGTCCGCCCTTAGTTTATCGATCAGCTTGCGGATCAGGTCAGCCTGGCCTTTTTCCAGTAGTTGTTCGATCTGAGCAATACCCAGATTGGCAAAAAGCGGGTAATCATCTCCGATCAGATGGCGAACGTCAAAATCTTCTAACAACTCGTCGCTGAAGAGTAAAGCACGGCAAGACCCCAGCCCCATGCCCATGCCGAATTCACCGCAGGCTTTGGCCAGGTTCCGGTTAATGGTCCGGGCCATTGCCGTACCGCCGGTCATACTCGACACCCATACCGGCGCTTTCATCGTTTTGCCCAAAAAGGAAAAAGAAGGCCAACTTCCCTCCTTGGGGTGAGCTGCCAGGATAGGTTCGTAGTAAAAGCGGTCATCCAGGATCTTTTTCTCTATCTGGGCATTAAACGCCAGCTCGATATGATCCCGCTTGCGGGAAGAAGCGGTAGGATCATCGTCCTGAACAGTTGAGGTCAGCACTGAGTTGATCTCTTCATTTTTTATCTTTGACATAATTCTTCTTTTGACAGCAGGGGCGCTGATTTGCAATGAAACAACAGGCCATATAAATGGTTCACCTCATTTTTGCCCCTTACAACTGCACTTTTATGTTAATTCCTTTCCTTTTCAAGAGAATAATATTTAATTTAGTAAAATTATTAGACAATTCCCCGTCTATCATAATCTCTCGACATCCCTTCGTTACTTAATTTCTTACTTTTACCCGGCATATACAGCTGCTGTAATTCTTTGCGGATCGTATTAAAAACCGGGAGCTCATTTCAGCAGCAAAGTAAAGTTCTTTCTATTATCCGTCTTCAAGGAAGGGGACTTTCTAAAAGGTCTCTTTCTACACAGCCCCTTGGAAACGGATAATTTTCTGACAGTGTCCCCACCCTTACTGACCAAAGAGATGCCCGTTTGATATTTTATCGTATTATCGGGCATCCTCTTTGCTAATTTCTCTCACCACCAAAATTGCTGTGCGAAATTTCAACTGTTTTTCAGCGTTTTATACATTTCCAAGCTCACTTTTTTTTCTCATTTTCTTGTTTATTGAAAAAAAGAGATTTACCTTTGCACCTGCCTTTCAAAAACCGTACACTCCTAAGAGAATCGGGAAGAAAGTATCCGGGCAAATTGAATCTTGAATTTCCCTTTTTTTGAAAGGGAAGCTGATGAAGAAAAGATGCCCGGAGAAAAGAAAGACGAAAGTAATTTATTGATTTATTATTAAAAGGTTAAGCGTGGATACTTTAAGCTATAAAACCATATCTGCCAATAAGGACACCGTAGAGCGCAAGTGGTACGTTGTTGACGCCGAAGGCGAGACGGTGGGCCGGCTTTGCTCTAATATTGCGAAAGTACTTAGAGGCAAGCACAAACCCTCATACACTCCCCATGTAGATACGGGCGATTACGTTGTGGTAATCAATGCAGAAAAGGTGCGTTTTACAGGGAAGAAATGGTTTCAAAAAGAATACATCACATTTTCCGGTTATCCCAGCGGACAGAAGCGCACTAAAGCAGCTAATCTGCACAGCAAAAAGGAAACATCGGTCATTGAGATTGCCGTTAAGGGCATGCTGCCCAAAAACACACTGGGAAGGCAAATGTTTAAGAAGCTGTTTGTGTACAGCGGTTCAGAACACCCACATGAGGCTCAGAAGCCGGAAGCATTAAAATTTTAAAAAAGCGGAGTATTAAGATATGGAAATGATCAATGCCACAGGAAGAAGAAAAGCTTCCGTTGCTCGCGTCTTCTTAACGAAAGGTGAGGGCAAAATTGTCGTGAACGGGAAAGATTACAAAGAATATTTCCCCCAAATACATGTTCAGACTTCAATCGTTGCCCCATTCAGAACGATAGAAGCCGAGAACATCTACGATCTGAAGGTCAATGTAAACGGCGGAGGGTTCAAAGGACAGGCGGAAGCTATCCGCATGGCTATCGCCCGGGCGCTCGTAAAACTTAACGAAGATTTCAGGAAACCGCTGAAAAGCAAGAAGTACCTTACTCGTGATGCCCGCGAGGTAGAACGTAAAAAATATGGTAAGCCAAAAGCAAGAAAGAGCTTCCAGTTCAGTAAGCGCTAATCGATCGTTGTTTAATTTCTTCGAATTCAGTTTATTTAATTTGTTTGACAATGAATTTACCTACTTATAAAGAATTATTAGATGCCGGCGTCCACTTCGGCCACCTGAAGAAGAAGTGGAACCCTAAGATGTCTCCATATATTTTCATGGAACGCAACGGCATCCACATCATCGATATCAATCGGACCATCGAATGTATGAGTCGCTCCAATGCAGCCTTGCGGCAGATCGCCAAGTCAGGCCGAAAGATCATGTTCGTCGCTACTAAAAAACAGGCGCGCGATATTGTAGCCAATGCAGCCAAAAGCGTGGGTATGCCTTATGTAACCGATCGCTGGCTGGGCGGTATGATGACCAACTTCTCCACCATCCGCCGTTCGGTGAAGAAAATGAACAATATCGATCGCCTGCTGGCTGACGGCACGCTCTCCAATATGACCAAAAAAGAGCGCCTGACCCTTACTCGCGAGCGCAATAAACTGGAACGCGTACTGGGTGGTATCGCCAACCTTAACAGGTTGCCCGCCGCTATCTTTATCGTTGATATCCACCACGAACACATCGCCGTAGCAGAAGCTCAAAAACTGGGCATGCGCACATTCGGCATCGTGGATACTAATTCTGACCCTAACCAGGTGGACTATCCGATCCCTGCCAATGACGATGCCTCCAAATCCGTGAAGATCATCGTTAACGCCGCAGTGGAAGCTATTCGCGAAGGGCTCGAGGAACGCAAGCAAGTTAAAGCGGAAAAAGAGGTGGCTGAAAGCTGATTTGCTATTTCAATCCTATAAATACTATTTTTTTATATTTAAAATTGAAGGAATCCAATGAGTAAAATCTCAGCCGCTGACGTAAAAAAACTGCGCGAAATGACAGGCGCAGGTATGATGGACTGTAAAAAAGCCCTTGCTGAAGCAGAAGGTGATTTTGATAAAGCGATAGAAATTCTTCGCAAAAAGGGAGAAAAACTTTCCGCAAAAAGAGCAGATCGTGAAGCTACTGAGGGCGTCGTCCTCGCTATGGTCAATGACGACAACACCAAAGGTGTGATCGTTAAACTAAGCTGCGAAACGGATTTCGTGGCAAAAAACGATGATTTCGTGGCTCTGACTCAAAAAATCGGAGAAACAGCCCTGGCTAACTTCCCCGAAACCATCGAAGAACTAAAACAACTGCCTTTTAACGGAATGACTATCGGCGAAAAGATCACCGAACAGATCGGCGTCATCGGCGAAAAGATCGAACTGGCCGAATACGAAAGAGTGCAAGCCGAAATGGTGGCCCCCTACGTCCACATGGGCAATAAGGCCGCCGTATTAGTAGGCTTGAATAAACATGACGAGGATTATCTTGCCGCAGGCCGGGATGTCGCTATGCAGGTGGCCGCTATGAAGCCTATCGCACTGGATAAAGATGGCGTAGATCCGTCTGTCATCGAAAAAGAGATCGAGATCGGAAAGGAACAAGCCAGACAAGAAGGCAAGCCGGAGGCCATACTCGAAAAAATTGCCCTGGGCAAACTCAACAAATTCTTCAAAGAAAGTACATTGCTCAATCAGCAATTCGTAAAAGACAACAAAATGAGCGTGGCGGAATACCTGAAGAGCGTCGACAAAGACCTCACAGCCACCACATTCAAACATGTAATGCTCGGCTAAAAAAAAGCGAATGACCCCGGTCATTCGCTTTTTTTTCTCTTCTTTACCACACCTGAAACAAATCCTACTTATCTTCGTCTCAATTTATTGGTAAGCATTTCTTTACTCTTCAACCTTTGCGTCTATGCCTTTAAAGTACAAGAGAATTCTACTCAAGCTCAGCGGCGAATCGCTTATGGGAAAACAAAATTTCGGAATTGTTCCGGACATGCTGAATCATTATGCCATTCAGATTAAAAATCTCGTCGATTCCGGAGTACAGGTAGCCATCGTTATCGGAGGTGGAAATATTTTCAGAGGCCTGCAATCTGACGCCGCAGGAATAGAACGCGTACAAGGCGACTACATGGGAATGCTGGCTACCGTCATCAACGGAATGGCCCTCCAAAGCGCCCTGGAGTCAAAAGGGGTGTTCACCCGTCTGATTTCCGCCATTGAAATGAAGCAGATCGCAGAACCCTACATCCGCCGCCGGGCCATCCGGCACCTGGAAAAAGGCAGAGTGGTCATTTTTTCGGCAGGCACCGGTAGCCCCTATTTTACGACTGACTCCGCCGCCGCCCTGCGAGCCAATGAGATCAATGCTGAAGTCATCCTGAAAGGCACCCGGGTGGATGGCATCTATTCGGCGGACCCTGAAAAAGACCCCAATGCCACCAAGTTCGATACCATCTCTTTTGCCAAGGTCATCAGCCTGGGATTAAGCGTTATGGATATGACGGCCTTTACCCTTTGCCGGGAAAATGACCTGCCCATCATCGTATTCGATATCAACCAGAAAGAGAACCTCCAACGGATCGTCAGAGGAGAAGCCGTCGGAACCCTCGTGGAAGGTTAAATCCATATTCGAACTACCTCTGCCTCATCCCTCGGCAATGGCCAGCGTGGCCATGCTGAGTTTGACGTCCCGCCCCTTTAACAGTTCCAGGCCGCAGGCTTCCAATGTAGCCCCGGTAGTCAGCACATCATCCACCAGCAGTACATGCTTGCCGTTGATCCTTTCACCTTCAACCAATTCAAAGGCTTGTCCTACATTAGCAAACCGCTCCAGACGGGATTTTTTGGTTTGCGTAGTCGTGGCCTGACGACGTATGAGCACCCTGTCCAGCAAAGGAACCTGCATCGCCTTTGCCATTCCGCGGGCCAACACCTCACTTTGATTATAGCCCCGCTCCAACTGCCGGTTCCTATGCAAGGGCGTTGGTACGATCCCGTCAATGTTTTGGAACAAAGCAGCAGTGCTCAACACTTCGCCAAACATCAGACCAAGCGCCCGCCCAACATCGGGCCTGCCATCATATTTAAGCGCATGGATCAACTTCTGCACAACGGCCTTTTTCTCAAAATACAAGAAAGCAGTCCCGGATTGTAAAGGCACGCGCCCCCAGAAGCGTTCCGTAAAAGGATTCTCCAACTGGGTATGAAATTCCGTATAGGGAAGATCAGCCAAACAGCGCAGGCATAGGGGATCTTTTGAAGAAGGCGTCGGGAACAGGCAATTGACGCACAGGTCAGGAAAAAAAAGACGGAAAAAGTCGTGAAAAAAAGAGCGGGCCATACAAACAAGCTTTTCGTTTAGACAAAGAAAAACGTCTGTCTGCAGCTCAGCAAGACAGACGCATCAAAACAAAACGAAAAACCAACTTTAAACAAGTTCTTTATGATCAACCGCGGGCCGACTCCAATAGTTCCTTGTAACAGCGCTGAGGAGGCGGCCTTGAGGATAAAATTTCAATTCACTTAACAATTATTTAAAGTTAAGAAAATTAGTTGGTATTGTAAACAGGCTATTTCGATTTTAGCTGAACCTTTACATTTTTTATTTGGCCTTTTCGATTAATGGTAATATTAATAACATCTCCCACGCGCGCGCGCCCAATAATTTCCTGCAATTCTGAGCCGCTGGTAATTTTGCGGTCGTCCACCTGCAGGATAATATCTTTGGGAAGCAGCCCGGCATATTGAGCGGAACCGCCATCGGCGATTTCATCGACCAGCACGCCCTGGGTGACATCGACCCCCATGTCGCGAGCCAGCTCAGAATCCATGTCCACCACGGAGACTCCCAGATAGGCGCGTTGGTAGCTGCCGTATCGGATGATGTCATCTGCGATCCGGGTAACCAAATTGATCGGAATAGCAAAGGCATAGCCCTGAAAAGCGCCGTTTCGGGTAGCGATAGCCGTATTGATGCCCAGAAGGTGGCCCTTCACATCCACTAACGCTCCTCCGCTGTTTCCGGGATTTACCGAAGCATCCGTCTGAATAAAAGACTCAATAGCGTATTTTCCCTCGATCAATTCAATATTGCGCCCTTTAGCACTGACGATGCCGGCCGTCACGGTAGAAGTCAGATCGAAAGGGTTACCGACAGCCAGGACCCACTCGCCTACTTCCACTTCGTCCGAGTTGGCGACCTGCATGTACGGCAGCCCATTTGCTTCTATTTTGATCACCGCAAGATCAGAGGTGGGGTCCGTGCCGATAATTTTACCTTTAAAGATCTGGTTATCGAAAAGAGTGACTTCGATCTCATCCGCAAATTCCACCACGTGATTGTTGGTAATGATGTAACCATCACCAGAGTAGATCACCCCGGAGCCGGAGCCTTCCCGCTGCGGCTCCCACATAAAATCGTCGGGGAAAAATCGAAAACCGCGAGAGGAGCGATTACCGGCATCCGAACGGCTCTTACTGACCGCCCGGATGTGCACTACGGAAGGAGTCGCAGCCGCAGCCGCCTCCCTAAAATCGAAAGGTACACTTACTGCGTGTGGAGCAACATTGATGTTTTTGACCAGACGAACATCAGAGGGGCCGATCTTCATCGCAGCCGGCTGATATACGTACCAACCTAGCCCCATAGCCAGGCACCCTCCCATGAAACCTGACGCCATCTGTAGTAAGAACTTCCTCATGAGCATTTATTTTGTTAAAAAATCAAATTTATCGCTTTCTTAAGTACAATTGTCCAACTATTCTCTTAACGCATTCCAGTACAATTTGCTTATTAATTTTAAAAGTTTGCATCAGACATAGGGGGTTTTAACAGGACTTTAAGTAAAAAACAGAAGAGTGCGACAGCCCTTCAGGATGCTTTCCCTGGCTCATTATGAAATGTCAAAGTTTTTGTAAAAAAAATCTTTCGAAGGAACTTTTCATAAAAGGCTTAGGTTTAGACCTATGAAAGGAGTAAAAAAGTATTAATTCCTTATCAATAATTTTTTACTTTTATGGTGGTAATGTCAGACGAAAAGAAAACAAAAAATTATAACAGGATCTTCGAGGAAGAGTTTCTACCGCAGGTAGATTCCCTGTATACTTTTGCATACCACCTAACCTACAATGAGGAGGATGCTAACGATCTCGTTCAGGAAACTTACCTGAAGGCCTACCGGTTTATTGATCGATACATCGAAGGAACCAACGCGAAAGCCTGGCTGTTCAAGATCCTGAAAAACATCTTCATCAACCAGTACCGCAAGAAAAGCACGCAACCCACACGGGTTGACTATGAGGAGATCGTTAATTACCATGACGAGGAGAACTCCAGCTATTCCAGCTATCAGGATCTGAGAGAGGAGATGTTCCAGCAAATGATGGGTGATGAAGTAACTAAGGCCATTAATGCTTTGCCGGTTGACTTTCGTGTTGTAATTTTGCTTTGCGATGTTGAAGGCTTCACCTATGAAGAAATATCGAAGATTATTGATATTCCGATAGGCACCGTGCGGTCCAGACTGCACCGTGCGAGGAATATGCTCAAAGAAAAACTCAAAGAATACGCAGAGTCTTTGGGTTATAAAGATTTTAGAAATAAAGAATAATTTGTTAATCGCTGCCTAAGTGTTTTTTGACACCGGAAGCGTGCTGGCCACCACCCCATAAAACCTGCATATTCCGAACCCGAACTGCACAAAACCGCCAGCCGTCGTCCGCAGATATCCCATGCAACCTATCGTAAGCTCATGCAATTTAACCTGTTATTGACCTTGCATATCGCATAGCGTTGAACGGATATCGTTTTCATCAAATACGGACAGCAGCTTAAAACATTTAATGACATGAGAGATCATCAAAATTATCAGGAACTGGTTAAAAAGGTAACGATGTACCTCGACAACGAACTAAGCGAAAATGCCGAAAGAGAGTTGTTACAGGAAATCAAAGCTAACCCCGCTTATTTGAAGGTCCTAAGTCAGGAAAAATCCTTTAGAGAATTTATCAAAAGTAAAATACACCGCCGCAAACCCTCTCCCGCCCTCATCCAATCCATTAAAGATAAAATTCGAGTCGCTCCTCCTTTACAATCTTGATCATTTTTTCCTTACCGAAGTTTACGCCCTCATATCACTAAACAAGCCAAGCGGGCTGTTCAGAAAAATACCCCAGATAAAAGGGATCAGCCGGAGCTGATCCCTTTTCTTGTTTTTAGCGCGTAAATCCTTTAATTTTATTCAAAAAGAACCATGCAATCATATAGCTTACTGATCATACTGCTGCTGACCAGCATCGCCCTTCAGGGCCAGATCAGCCTGCCGGCCGAACTGAGCCGGGAACTGGCCGCCACCGGCCTGGAAATCATACAACCACTGGAAGCACGATACAAAACTATCCGCCTTCCCAAAAACTCTTACCTGGATTGCGATTACGGCATCTGGTCACAGGAGGAAAAACTGGAAATCCGCTATGCCGTGGTGCCTGATCTGCAAAACAATAGAGCCAACCTGATCCCCCATGTCAAAAGCTTTGCCATGGCCTCCCACCTGGCTTCCAACGACGAAGCGTCCGTCATCAGCAAATTATCCATAACCCCACAAAGCCTGAACGACGACTTCAACGCGGACTTCGGAGAAATGTATTTCTTCAAACCTAAGCCTACTTTTTCCGAAAAACAAAATTGCCAAATGCTGGTACTGCACAAGGAGGGGAAAGGAATGGTCTACGTGTTCTTCCTTTTTGACGACCCCAATAATCCGGCTCTGGACTACCGGTTCTACGCCGTGCGATTTCAGTCTTGATATCGCTCAATAGTTACATTTTTTATGTAAAATTACCGTTATACCTTAATTTTACATAAAATTTTAATCGCCTGGCCTGGGGCTGTTTTTGGTCGGCCGGTGAGCGGTTGGCAGCCGCTCACCGGCCGACCAAAAACAGCCCCAGGCTTAAAACTAACCAATACCAAATTATGGAATCGATCAGCGTATTTGATATGCTAAAGATCGGCATAGGTCCCTCCAGTTCCCATACCCTGGGACCATGGAGAGCCGCCGAAGCGTTTGTTAAAGAGCTGAAAAAACAACAGCTCTTACCCTCCCTGAGTAAAATTCAGGTACACCTGTACGGCTCACTGGCCCTCACCGGCCATGGCCATGGGACCGATATCGCCATACTCCTCGGCCTTAGCGGACAGGATCCTGTTACCATGCCTTTAGAAAAAGTGCAAAGTATCCCTGAAGCCATCCGGACAACAGCGCACTTACAACTCGACAACCAGCGACCCATTCCTTTTCAAATACTCAACGACCTCATATTCCACTATGATAAATGTCTCGACGGCCACGCCAACGGCATGATCTTCGAAGCCTATGATCAACAAGGCGACCTGGCTATGACGCGGACTTACTATTCGATAGGAGGAGGCTTTTTCGTTTGTGAAAATGAAACAGAAGATGCTTTCCCTGAAAGCCAGGTTTCCCTACCTTATCCTATCAACAGTGGAGCAGACCTGATCCGCTATTGTAAAGAGAAAAACAGGTGCATCTCCGATGTCGTCTGGGAAAATGAAAAGGCCTGGAGAGATCAAAAAGAAACGGAAGACGGACTGCTTAAGATATGGGAAGTCATGAAACAATGTATGTATCGCGGCTGCCATACCGAGGGCACCCTGCCCGGGGGGCTTAACGTAAGCCGCCGAGCAGCCCGGATCAATAAAAAACTACTGGGGGAGGCTTCTTATGCTGATGCCGATGAATGGATCGCCGCCATCAGGAATAAAGAGTTTGGATTTTCCGAGATCGTCAAATGGATCGGCTGTTTTGCTATGGCAGTGAATGAGGAAAACGCCAACTTCGGCCGAGTCGTTACGGCTCCTACCAATGGAGCTGCCGGGGTAATCCCCGCCGTTTTAATGTATTACCTCTGCTGGTGTACCAGGGAAATCAAAACAGAAGACATCGTCCGCTTTCTCATGGTGGCCGGTGAGATCGGCAGCTTGTTCAAAAAAGGTTCCACCCTTTCCGCCGCCATGGGCGGCTGCCAGGCCGAGATCGGCGTGTCCTCAGCCATGGCCGCCGGAGCACTGACGGAGAGGCTCGGAGGTGACTCCGGCCAGGCCCTGATGGCCGCCGAAATCGCTATGGAACACCACCTGGGCCTAACTTGCGACCCCATCGGCGGGCTCGTTCAGGTGCCCTGCATCGAACGTAATTCCATGGGGGCCATGAAAGCCATCACCGCCGCCAAGATCGCCGTGGAAAGCGACCATACACTCGCTAAAGTCTCGCTCGATACCGTGATCAAAACTATGTGGGAAACCGCTCAGGATATGCATTCGAAATATAAAGAAACGTCACAAGGAGGATTGGCGGCCAATATTTCTATTTCCGTCCCTGAATGCTGAGAGTAAATGTTAGATAGCCTGTTCCGCTTCCAGCGGAACAGGCTATCCAACATCCAACATCTAATCCTGCTTCCAGCGGAACAGGCTATCTAACATCCAACATCTACCACTTCATTTCCAACAATAACAAACACCTGATCCCCATTTTTTACGCCAACCTCTCCCATACCTGTAAACGCGCCGAAAGCGGGGAGGATCCCTCCATTTTCTCCGAAATAAAAACAAGGCAATCGCAGCCGTTGACGGCCCTGCCCACGCATACGCACGCAGGGGTGAAGGTGCCCGGCCAGATTATATTGATCCGCTTCGGCAGTCAAAGTGGGTTCATGGGTAAATAGAAAAGG
Organism: uncultured Saprospiraceae bacterium; assembly: GCA_964548175.1. Classification (GTDB taxonomy): domain Bacteria; phylum Bacteroidota; class Bacteroidia; order Chitinophagales; family Saprospiraceae; genus JANQPA01. The sequence continues at coordinate 12,006 of CAZJQS010000029.1, read as the reverse complement.
AGATAGCTGGAGCGCTGCTCCTCGTAAGACTAACCTGGATCGCTCGTAATGACGAGGATCGAGAATGTCGTGATTGCCGACGATCAATTCAAATTGTACCTGCTCAAACTGCTCCATCAACCCAGCCAGTTCCTCCCAATCCGCATTGTAATCGCTATGAAAAAGGTCACCTAAAAAAACCACGCGCCGCGGTTGAAAGTCGAGCAGTAAACTAATCAGCCGGTCCCAGTTGGTATCGCTAACCGCCTGAGGCACTGGCAAACCAGCCTTTCGAAAGTGTGCTGCTTTGCCCAGGTGCAAGTCTGCCAGTAACAACAGCCCTTCTCTTTCCCAATAGGCCCCCCGGAAGGGATGCAGCAGTAATTTTTCCCCGGCTACCATAGCCGTCGTCCATTTTGCATTGATCTGTTCCTCCATCTTACAAAAGTAAATAAGAAGCCCCAGTTCATAAAACAAGAGACATCCCGGAATGTCAAAAACTATATCTGAAATAGTTTACTAAAGTGTTTGGAACTATTTAAGTTAACATTTGATGCCGCCTGGCGGGCGGCATCAAATGTTAACTTAACGTGGGAGGATTCAATTTATCAGCTGCAATTTCATTCTTCGCACCCTATCCTCCAGTTTTTCCGAGCTCAACTTTTCCCGGAGCCGGTCCACGATGATTGGGAAGGCAAAGGGCGTAGGCCGGGAAGGCTTCATCAAACGAATGTGCTGCCCATTGATCCGGTCCAGCGCCTCCCGGAGCCTGGCTTCCTCCAGTTGGAAAGTCATCACCTCATCAAAAGCCTGGTTGAGCAAAAGGTTATTCGGTTCGTAATCAGAGAACACCTCGAAAAACAACTGGGAGGAAGCTTGCAAATGCCGGTCCTTTTTTTGTTTGCCCGGAAACCCCCTAAACACTAAACCTGCTATACCTGCAATATCCCTGAACCTGCGCCTGGCCAGTTCGGCCGCATTAATGCTGGCCTCAATATGCTTTGATAAATCCACCGTCGAAAAAAGCCCGGCTTCCAACGCCTCCTCGATGGGTATTTCGATATCCGACAACAACTCGAAGCCATAATCATTCATGGCGATGCTGAAGCTGATGGGCTTGAGCCTGGATATGCGATAGGCCAGCAGGGACCCCATGCCCTCATGCACATAACGACCTTCAAAGGGATAGACTACCAGATGATACCCCTCCCTGCTCTTAAAATATTCGATCAGCAATTCATCCTGAGCAGGAATATGAGAACGTTCCTGCTGGGTCTCTATGAGTGGGATCAGCATTTCCAATTCCATATCTTGCAGCACACCTCGAGAGACCTCATCCATTTTTTCCCGTAAAAGAACACTCAGCTGAGAGGACAATGGCATTCTGCCTCCCATCCAGGCGGGAATCTTACCCGTTTTTTTCTTGCTCTTTTTGACCTGAACCGTCATATCCTTAATGCGCACCAATTCCAGACTCCGCCCGGCAAACCAAAACACATCTCCCGGTTGGAGCTGGGCGATGAACCACTCTTCAATAGTACCTATCCTTCCTCCTTTCAAATACTTGACCTGAAGGTTGGCGTCGCCTACAATAGTACCCATCGACAATCGGTGTCGCATGGCGATACCACGGCTATCCACTTTGTAGACACCATCCTCAACCACCACCTTTTTGTATTCTTCATAGGCTCCCAACGTACTGCCACCGGTAGTGATGAATTCCAGCATCCAGGCCCATTCTTCTTTAGACAAGGTATTGTAGGAATAAGTGCCGCTAACTTCTTTAAAGATCTCCTCGGGCCGAAAACCCTCCGAGACGGCCAGGGTTACCAGGTATTGAATCAAAACGTCGAAAGAGCGGATATAGGGAATTCTGCTTTCCAGTTCACCTTTACTGATCGCTTTTCTCAGGGCCGCCCCTTCAATGAGCTCCAGGGAATGAGTAGGCACAAAATAGATACGGCTCACTGCTCCCGGCTGGTGGCCGCTTCGTCCCGCTCGCTGAATAAACCGTGCAACGCCTTTGGGGCTGCCGATCTGTACGATGGTCTCTACCGGGCGGAAATCGACGCCCAGATCCAAGCTTGAGGTGCAAACCACAGCCTTTAATATGCCTTCATGCAGGGCGTCCTCCACCCAATCGCGCAGTTCTCTGTCAATAGAACCGTGGTGCATAGCCATCGCGCCGGCCAGATCCGGATCCAGTTCCAGCAGGTTTTGGTACCAAATCTCGCACTGAGCCCGGGTATTGGTAAAAATGAGGGTGCTCTTGCTGTTGTGGATGATGGGTATGACTTTCTCCGCCAGTTTGATGCCCAGGTGACCGGCCCAGGGAAAAGTCTCGATCTCATCCGGTAATACGGACACGACCTCAATTTCTTTTTTGATGCCGGAACGAACGACCGTACAACGGTCCACCTCTTTACCCATTAGTACGGCAATAGCTTCTTCCATATTGCCGATGGTAGCGGAAATGCCCCAAACCTTCAATCCAGGCAGCATACCCTTCAAACGGGACAGCGCCAGTTCTATCTGTACGCCTCGTTTTGACCCGATCAGTTCATGCCATTCATCGACTACGATGGCCCGCAGGGATTTGAACAGGCGAGGATATTTTTTGGTGGCCAGCAGCAAGTGAAGGCTTTCAGGAGTAGTGATCAAAATTTCAGGGGGATTGCGCTTTTGTTTGTTGCGCTCACTGGTTTTGGTATCGCCGGAACGAACGCTCACCCTCCAGTTCAGTCCGAGTCCTTCAACAGCCTGCTGAGCAGCAGCCTGGATTTCTTTGGCCAGTGCCCGGATGGGGGTGATCCAGATGGCCTGCAGACCATTATCCGTTTTATCAAAATCTTCCGGATGCCGCTGAATGAACTCCAGGAGAATCGGAATCAACAAAGAATAGGTTTTACCACTACCGGTAGGTGCATTGACCAGGCCGTGTTGCCCGGATAAATAGGCTTCCCAGGCTTCCCGCTGAAAGGGAAATACGCTCCAGCCTTTAGCAGCAAACCATACTTCACCTCGTTGGATCAACTCCTTTTCTGACATAATTTTATCGTAAGATCGAAAGCAATTGGGCTTGACCGATCAATTGCCCTCCGGAGGAACGCAACATGAACCAGTAACTCCCAGCTTGTAAATCCGAAAGTCCGGCCTTTTGTTCAAAAGTTCCTTCCGGAATATCACGCCTGATCTGTTTGATTACCCGTCCATCCATAGAAACGAATTGCATGAAATATTCCCCTGCTCCCAGGCCCTCTCCTCTTATCCATATCTCCTCCCGGGCCGGATTGGGAAAAATGGTCAGGAACGGCTGATTCACAGCAGCATCCTCGATACGGGTAAGCATCCGATTGCTTTTAAACTGTACGTTTTGTACACTACCCTCCAAACCATCCAGCGTGCAAATTACTATGGGTGCGCTATATTCATTACTTAAAAAGCGGTAGCTCACCAGGGTATCGGCAGGAATGGCGCCTTGCCCAAAAAAGGGCGTCACCAGTTCGGTGATATCCTGCCAATCCAGTAAAAAAATCTTGGCCTCGATGGTAAAGTCCAGGGTTTCTGTTCTCCGCTGACGAAGTACTTCAAAGGTACCATCAGCAAGCAATACGTTGCCCCAGGCATCCACAACATCTAACCGCTCTACAGTGGCACTGATCCTGATCGAATCCGGCTGTACAGGCAATAAAGCACGAAGGGAATCGGGAAGGTCGTCAAAAGAAAAGGGAATCTTAAAAGCCGTATTACTTTTAGTGGTGTCTGAAATTTGAAGAGGCACTTCCAGCTCGGTTAAAGGTTGGTCAAAACGAGTGGCCAGCGTAAGCCCTAACCCAAAAGTATCCGTACCGTAGGCGCCTAGTATTTCAAGGCGTTCTTCGGAAACCTGCCAATAATTCTCCACCCTATCCGTCAGCCGGCTCATTAAATGCGCTTCCGGAAATAATTCAGCGCCTTGTCCAAAATCCGGATGCTCGAAGACCTGTTCCAGGTAAAAATCACTTTTCAGGCTTCTAAAATCCCACTCCTGCTCACCTCCGGCAGGGGTAATGATAATTCCGTCGGGCAAATTATCAATGGCAAAAGTAAGGGAATCTCCTATTTGAGGGAATGCCTGCCTGCTGATCGTAATCTGAGCATGGAGCAGGCTGGTGTTGAAAAAAATGCAAAGAAAAAGGTAAGGTAACCGATGCTTCATCGTCGTAGTGTTTGTTTTTCAACCCACTGACGGGAAAAAAGTTGCAGCAAAAACATTATATAAGAAGGGATGCAGGCGTTAACGCCTGCATTCCTTCTTATATAATGTTTCTGATCAGTTGTTTATTTTAAAATCTGCCGCCACAACCGATGGGTGAACCATCCGGCATGCTGGGAATTTCGGGAATTTCGAATTCAGTGGGATCGTCTTTAAATTGAGCGATCAGGTTTTGCAGATATAAGATGTGCGCCAGTTGGCTGGGTTCCTGGGTATAATTGGCCTGTTGTTCCAATTTGCGTTCTATTTGGCTGATCTTGAGCATTGCCAGGGCAGAAACCTGCCGCATGATGTCCTGATCGCCGGCCAATTTAAGGATATGCGTCATGGCCAGTTTTTCCGTCATCCGGGCAATCTCTTTTTCGAAAGAAGCCTGCTCGCGTTTTTGCCCCACTGCATCCAGCAAAGCATTCATCGCATCATTAGCAGAAAGGCGCTGTGGATCGCGGGCATGCTGCTCAACAAGGCGAGCCAGCCGCTCCGGGTTCATTAAAAAGCTAATGGTATGATTGGCGCTGCTTTCTGCTGCTCCGATCGGATCAAAGGTAAGTCCGGTATGGATCTTGAACAGTTCCCGTCCTCTGGAATATCCGATCGGCTGAGGCGGGATAAGTTCGATGACCTTTTCGGGGATGGCCAGGAAGGAAGGGGCCAATGTTTCCAGCAGGGCCTCCAGGGCCTCCCGCTGAGCCGCATCATTCACCATTTTATTCGCGTTCTGCCCATCACCCCTAACGGTATAGGTATAATCTACTCCGCCGATCACTTTTGAAACAGCCTCCACCTGATAACGGTGCATCAGGTACAGCGGCACCAGTACGTTCTCCAGGGTCGCCATAGGCATACCGACGGGGATATTTTTCTCGCTAAAATTATTCAAGGCTTCTTTTCTAACATTCATCATTCTTCTCAGTTCCATTGCTGGAGATTCCCCATTGTCCCACAGGTGTGCATTGGGATGAGCGCCGTGAGGCGGGCGGGCATCGCTATCGGAAATGTATTGAAGCCCCATTTTATTATTTTCAGCCAGCATATTCATCAGCGCCTCTTTTTCATTGGTCCCTTCAGGAAAATCCTGATAGCCGTAAAGAATGGTCCGCTTGTCCCATTCGCCGATGCCGGTATCATAAGCTTTTGAAAAATCCATTCTTCCCAGCCCATCCACGGTGATCAAAGGGTGAGGATAATCCATGACGGAAGCCCGGTTATTGACGCTGGAAGCAAAGTTATGGGCAAGTCCGATGGTATGCCCGACCTCATGAGCCGAGAGCTGGCGAAGACGGGCAACAGCCATTTCCAACAATCCGGGATCGGCCTCTTCTCCTTCGGCATAAGCTTCCACAAGTCCCTGAGCGATCAGGAAATCCTGACGGACCCTGAGTGACCCAAGCGTTACATGTCCTTTGATGATCTCTCCGGTACGGGGATCGGTAACGGAGCTGCCATAGGACCAACCTCTGGTGGAGCGATGCACCCAGTTGATCACATTGTAGCGCACATCCATGGGGTCGGCATCAGGCGGCAGCATTTTCACCTGAAAAGCATCTTTGTAACCGGCAGATTCGAAGGCCTGGTTCCACCAGGAAGCCCCTTCCAGCAAAGCTGAGCGCACCGGCTCCGGAGTTCCGCGATCCAGATAATAGACGATCGGCTCTACCGGCTCGCTTACAGCAGCAGAAGGATCCTTTTTCTCCAACCGGTGCCGGCGAATGAACTGCTTGACCAAGGGCTGGTCGATCGGTGTCGCATAATCGTAATAACTAATGGCATTATACCCCGATCGCGGATCAAATATCCGGGGTTTGTAACGATCATCCGGCAACTCGACCAGTGAATGATGCATTCTGACGGTCACCGCATCAGGAGTAGGCGTTACGGAACGGATGTATCCTCCTCTCGCGTCACCGGTAAAGGTGATGGTCGTTTCAAACTCTGAGTTCTTGGGAAAATTCTTCGTCCTTTCCATATACATCGCAGAGCGGGAGGCGTCCATCCGGTAATTACCCTGATTCCTAAGTTGATCGGCAACTCCATGCGCATCGCGCATCAGAAAAGGAGTGAAATCTACCAGTAAGGTTCCGTTTTCTTCTTTTTCGATATCGAACCCCCAGAGAACGGAGCGAGCGAAGGCTTCCTCTACGGCTTTTCTCTCTTCTTCGTTGTCGCTGACGGCCCGGTAGCGGTAATTAGGCTGCACCATTAACAATTTAGGCCCGGAACGTACGAATTTGACGATCCGGGAATCTCCGAGCTGGTTGCGGTCGAGCCCAATATCATTAGAACCGATTCCGGCGGTGAGGGAATTGACATAAAGCACCTCAGTGTCCAGCCGGTCGATCGCTATCCAGATCTTCCCTTTATTTTGATCCCAATAGAATTTAAAAAAACCGTCGAAGGCCTGCATGCTGCCGGTGAGTTCGGCTATGCCGCCGCTTTGCTGAGCCGTAGCGGGCGCCGTCCAGATACAGCAAAGACAGCACAAGACGATAGAAATTAGATTGCGCATCTTATTCAATTTTGATTTGTGATTCTGGGAAGTAAAATAAAGAAATATCAAAAGAAATTGAAATGGTCTGAGGTGGTCGATGACTGCCTCAGACCATTTCGATTTCTTTTGATATTTCTTTTTGAGCTTTTTTCCTAGGGTTTTTCTTCGGCAGTTTGATGGTAAAAGTTGTGCCTTTTCCTTCTATGGAATCTTTGACAAAGATCTTGCCGGAATGGTATTCCTGTATGATGCGTTTTGCCAGGGAAAGGCCTAGGCCCCAGCCTCTTTTTTTAGTGGTATAGCCCGGTTCGAAGACGGTTTTGAACCTTGAGGTGGGTATGCCTTTGCCCGTATCCGTGATATCGATATGGACATAATCGCCCTCTTCGTAAACAGCGGCAGAGATCTCTCCTTTGCCGTCCATGGCGTCGAGTGCATTTCTGAGCAGATTTTCCACTACCCAGTTAAACAGATGCGCGTTGATGAAAACCGTCAGGGGTGCTTGTTCCAGACTGGGAAAACTAAAGGTTACTTTACGAGGCGCCCTTCTTTGCATATAAGCGCGGCAATGGTCGAGCGCCAGATATACATTAGTGGCTTTGAGTTCCGGCTCGGAGCCGATCTTAGAGAAGCGGTCGGCAATTAACTCCAGTCGACTGACATCATTTTCGAGTTCGTTAACGACCTCCTGCACTTCCTCATCGCCCTCTTTGACCAGGCGGAGGTGCTCCAGCCAGGCCACGATAGCTGAAATGGGTGTTCCCAGTTGATGGGCCGTTTCTTTAGCCATACCCACCCAAACCCGGTTTTGTTCCGCACGCCGGGCAGTACTGAAGCCCATGTATCCGAAAAGGATGAAAGCTGCAATCAAAAACAACTGAATGACCGGATAGAAGCGCAGTTGTTTCAGCAAATTCGATTCTTTGTAGTAGATCTTTACGCCCATTTCTTCATTAACCAAAGGTTCGGGGCCGCTTTTTTTCATCTGCTCCAGTTGGTTTTGCAGGTAGCCCAGATCATCCTTGGAAAAATTCACATATCCTCCTCCTTCAACGACCTGGTCGTCTATGACGATCAGGGCTGGAATCGTGGTATTTCCTTCCAACACCATATTATGCAGGGTAAAGTCAGGAACGGGCATGCTATTGATCTGCTCATGAGCAAAAAAGAACAATTCCATTTTCTTTTGCTCCTCTTCCGCCAGTTTGGAAGTGAGATGATTGGTGTAAAAAAGCGAGGTCAGTACTATAAAAACGCCGGCTACTGCCAGATAGATCTTCCATCGCGATTTTTTGCTATAGATATCCATAACAAAATTGTTGGACATTAAGGTAAAAATTGAAAGATCATAATGAATGGACAGGCCGGCGGCCGGCCTGTCCATTCATTATGATCTTTCAATTTAAACATTATTTGTCATTGTTTTTAAGAAAAGCTTCAGTACGTCGAACCGCATTGTTGCGCACGCTGAGGTAATACAAATTAAAATCAGCGATGTGAAAATCTTTTTTCCAGAAAAAGAAACTTCCCGGGAATTTCAGCTTACTGACCCAAAGCAAGCCATTGTTCACGATAGCGTCGGCTGCTTCCGGTATGATCTTATCGAAATTCCGCAATACGGCTCCTTCATTCATTTCATGGGTAGCAACAGGCTGCTCCACTTTCCAAGTTAACGGATTGGTCACTACAATATTGTTATCACTGGAGTAATTGTCCGGCTCATAGCCTTCTTTGTAGGTACGCCAACTACAGAAGCATCCCGTGTCCTCAGGCTTTTCGCAGGGATAGAGGGTTCGAAAATCTGAACGGCGCACCGGCCAGCCTACCAGGTAAGCCACCACAAGTTGGTTCTTCAGGTCCTTGTAATCGAAAAAATCTTTCAGCAACTGAACGGCATGGCGGGTGCCCTGGCTATGACTCGCGATGATGATGGGGCGGCCATTATTGTAATGTTCCAGATAATATTCAAAGGCAACTCTGACGTCACTATAGGCCATTTCCAGGGCTCGCTGGGCAGACTGCTTTTCCTTTTTCTCTGAAAAAGACTGAATGTGTGCCTGGCGATATCTAGGAGCGAACACCCGGCCGGCAGCATTAAAGATCGAAGCTTGATACTGGATGGTGGATTCATCTGTACGCTCGTTCAACTTCTCGTCCCTGGCCGAACCGTTCCACTCCGTATTCCCCGGTTTTTTCGTATAGGTAGTCGGGTGAATGAAAAACACATCCGCCCTGGCTTCATCCTGGCGGTTTTCCAGGCCGTCAGGCGTAAGATCAGCCGCGTCTGGCGTAGTCGGAAGGGCCGCCCAGTAACGGTTCTCATCGTATTGAGGCGGAACCGGTATCTTGAGGTAATTAAAACGCCCTTTGGGCTTGGTGGCGCAACTTTGAAGAAGGCTCACAATGAGGAAAAACAACAAGATCTTTATTTTACTCATGCTCATTTTAGTCAACATAACAGGCTTTTATTATTTTGTAATTTGTTTAAATTTTCCGAAGATTGTGTAAAAGCATCCTGCTCCCTGCCTCCCAGCAGGTGAGGACTTGCGCAGCTTAATACATTTATTTTTAACGGTATCTTTTTGCAAAAAGAAATTTCCCTCAAAAAAGCTTTGCTAAAAACAGGTTTTCGGCTGGGAAATGATACCGTTAAGAGCAAAATATTATAAAAAAAACAAACAAATGAAAAAGGTTTTCCTATGTACAATGGTCTTTTTCCTGGCTTTACAATTTACTCAGGCTCAATCGGAAAAAGAAGAGGTCATTGCGGTGATCGACAAGTTTTTTGACAGCATGCGCGCAGCCGACAGCGCTACCTTGAGAACGATCTTCCATCCCGAATGCATTTTCCAACGCACGGGCTTTGATCAGGACGGCAAATCCGTTTTGCGGCCGGCCAGCCCGGAGGCTTTCCTCAAAAACGTAGGCAGCGCCCAGAAAGGTGCCTTAGATGAACGCATCTGGAGTTACGATGTGCGCGTTGACATGAACTTTGCCACCGCCTGGACGGATTTCACCTTTTTCTACAACGGCAATATGACCCACTGTGGTGTCAATGCCTTCGAATTCCTAAAAACTGACGACGGATGGAAGCTCATACGAATCATCGATACCAACCGCAAGGAAGGCTGTATTACCGAAGCGGACCATGAAGAACAAGCCATTGACGCCATGGTCGCCAAATGGCATAAAGCTGCCGCTGAAGCAGACGCCGATACTTACTTCGGCCTCATGACCATGGGTGCTTATTTCATCGGCACCGATCAGTCCGAAAGATGGAATAAAGAACAGTTTATGATCTTTGCACAAGACGCCTTCAAAGAAGCCCCAGCATGGGATTTTAAGGCCATCGAGCGTAACATCATCGTCGAACGTGGCGGCAACACCGGATGGTTCGATGAAAAACTGGACACCTGGATGGGCATTTGCCGGGGATCGGGTGTAGTCGAAAGAACTCAGGATGGATGGAAGATCAAGCATTACGTGCTTTCCGTAACTGTGCCTAATGAAAAAATCAATAAGTTTATCGAATTGGTGAAAGAATAGAACAATCCCTGCTAAAACCACAATTTGACATGAAAAGAGCCATTTTTTTAACTACCCTCCTGTTTTTAAGCTGCAATCTTTTCTCCCAAATCCCGGTTCTCGATTCCGGCGGTCCGCTCATGCCGGAGCAGGCAGCGTATGACGTAGAGCACTACGATCTGTCGTTGCAGGTCTTTCCCGAACAACAAGCCATCGAGGGGACGGTCATTGTAACTGCGCAAGTATTGCATCCTATGCAGTGGTTTGTATTCGACCTGGACCCAAAGCTCGAGGTAAAAGCGGTAGCGGAGATGCTGGCCGACAACAAAGTGAACCGTGCGTTTCACCGTAAAGGCGGCAAGGTCTGGGTCAAGTTAGAAAGAACTCTCTCCCGGGACGAAAAAGTCAGCATAGCGGTTGCTTACGGCGGAAAACCACGGGTAGCCCCCAATCCACCCTGGGACGGTGGTTTTCAGTGGGAACGCACGGCCTCCGGTGCTCCCTGGATAGCCACTTCCTGCCAAACGAACGGCGCCGACCTGTGGTGGCCAGTCAAAGATCACGTTTCTGATGAACCCGAAACCATGGATCTGCATATCCGGACGCCCGATCCGCTGATAGTAGCCTCCAATGGAAAAATGGTAAAAAAAGAAGCGCATGAAGACAACACAACCACCTACCACTGGCATCTCAATAACCCCATCAATGTGTATAACGTAGCGTTGAATATCGCCCCCTACCGGGTGATCGAAGATGTTTTGAACAGCGTGGCCGGAGAAAAAGTGCCGGTTTACTTTTATGTCTTGCCGGAGGATTTTGAAAAAGGTCAAAAGCTTATGAAACAGATCATCGAGCACCTGGAGTTTTATGAAAAATACCTGGGCCCCTATCCTTTCCGCTCCGACAAATACGGGGTCGCCCAAACGCCTCACCTGGGTATGGAGCATCAAACCATCATCGCCTACGGCGCCAATTTCAGCAACAGCAGAATGGGGGGAACCGACTGGGGCTTCGACGGCCTCCACCATCACGAATTGGGGCATGAGTGGTGGGGCAACCTGGTAACGAATTACGACTGGAAGGACATGTGGATACACGAAGGCTTCTGCACTTACATGCAGGCCGTTTATATGGAAGAGCTTGAGGGAAAAAAGGGATATCACCGGTACATGAATAATATGCGTCGCTTCAGCAATACGCTGGCCATCGCCCCTCACGAAACGAAGAGCGCTCAGGAGATCTATCAGGCCCCTATTTATTCCAAAGGCGCCTGGGTATTGCACAACCTCCGCTACCTGATAGGAGATGATGCCTTCTTTAAAGCGCTAAGGCGTTTTTGCTACCCCGATCCCGCCATGGAAAAAGTGACCGACGGCAGCCAAACCCGCTTTGTGGCCACTACTGATTTTATCACGCTATGCGAAGAAATCAGCGGACAGGAACTGGAATGGTTTTTTGAGGTATACGTTCGCCAGCCTGAATTGCCGGTTCTTAATTCTAACATTGATGACAACGTACTGACCTTAAAATGGAAATCTCCTACTAAGGAAGCCTTCCCCATGCCGGTAGACATCCAGATTGGCGACCGGATTCAAAGGGTGGAGGTGCCTGCACAGGGCCTTCGCTTTCCTTTTAAGAAAGGGGAAAAACCTGTGGTAGATCCCAATAACTGGTTGTTGTTCAGCAAGGGATAAGTAAGTGCTTGTACAAAACATTTAAAACTGATTACAATCTTGGATTCACGATGCTATTGAATGCA
>CAZJQS010000028.1:0-65503 GCA_964548175.1 uncultured Saprospiraceae bacterium | reverse complement strand
TCCTTATTCGCCGCCCTTCATTATTTTATTTAGGGAGTGTTTTTTAGAGAAAAACTTCGTTTTTCTCTAAAAAACACTCCCTAAAAGAATATTATTGGCTGGCGAAAATGGCCGAAGGAACGAAGGACATTTGAGACAGCCTCTATTCTTGCAGCCAACTCAGCGCCATCTCAAACTCCACCCTTCTGTTCTGTTCTCTTCCCGCAGCCGTGTCGTTATCCCCAATAGGATTGGATTCGCCAAAGCCATTAAAACTAAGCCGGTCGGGATCAACACCCTGTTCGAGGATATAATCATAACAAGCCCTGGCCCGTTCTTTGGATAGCCTGAGGTTAGAAGAAGCCCGGCCTCGATTATCGGTATATCCGCTGATGGAAAGGCTGTAATCGGAATATTCCCTTAAAAGCTCCACCACTTCATCCAACCGGCGTTTTGAAGCAGGAAGCAGGGTAGAGCTACCGGTTCGGAATTTAACGTTTTTACTGATCAAGGCCAGTTTATTCAGATCGGCTTCGCTGAGCACAGGGCAGCCGTCATTGGATGCAGGGCCTTTATTCTCGGGGCATTTGTCGTCCATATCAGCAATGCCATCCTCGTCCATGTCCGGACAACCAGTAAAGCCGGTTTCGGAAGCAAGGTCAGGACATTGGTCGTCCTTGTCAAGTACGCCATCGCAGTCGGAATCCAGCAAGGGACAGCCATTGTTGATTAACAAGCCCCATTCCGTAATGCAACTGTCCAGTGGATCGGGAATGCTGTCGCCGTCTGTGTCGATGCAACCGTCAAAAATGGGGAGCCCTGTTACATCCGGGCATTTATCTTCGGCATTGGGAACACAATCGTTATCATCGTCCGGACAGCCGCCGGTATCCTCGAAACCGTACTCGTCGGGGCAATTGTCGGCCAGGTCCGGAATGTCATCGCCGTCCCGGTCCGGACAACCATTAAGCATGATCGGGCCGGGCTCGTCCGGGCAGAGGTCTTCCGCATTCTCCACGCCATCATTATCGTCATCAGGGCATCCCTTGGCCAGCATGCCGCCCGGAAGAAAAGGGCAGGCGTCATCCTTGTCCGGAATGCCGTCACCATCTGTATCTTTAGGGTTGAAAGAAAAACTAAGGTTAGAGCCTCCGAACCACATCCAGTCATTGGTCTGAGGATTGCCCGCCAGGCTTACCCCGTCCAGGTAGTCGGAATTAGTATAGCGAAGGCCGACTTCAAAGCGAAGAGAGACTGTTTCACTAAGCACAAATTGAATGCCGCCGCCGAACGGCAGGTTGAACACTCCTTTGGAGTAATTGGCTTCCAGGTCAGGAATGATGAAAGAAGGGAAATCGTCATTGACGCTCGGTTCAAGCACCGGGTTCATGACGGCCAGGCCGACACCGCCAAATACATAGGGTGAGATAATCTTTCTGCGGTCTAATGAATCTTTTTTCCAAAAAGCGAAAGGCTCCCATTCCGCCAGCAGGGAAAAGTTGGCAAAGTTGTTCTTGAATGTAGCATTGCGACGCAGTTGATAGGCCACATCATCGAAGTTGGCGTCCGAACCGCTCAATTGTCCATACAAAATATTCGACCGCAAGGCCAAATAATTAGAAAGGCGAAGCCGGTTGACGATCCCTATAGTCGGCCTCATTTCCTTAAACAACGGCCCCCTGGTCGGCACCAAATCCCCCTGGTAATTAGACCCCCCTATGAAGATTCCCGTTTCAAACTTGGTTTGCGCAAAGACAAGTAAAGGCAGTAGCCAAACTATCAAGGCTAGCAGTGTAGTTTTCATGGAATTACGCTTTATGGCTTTTTCTTGAGGTCAAGCATCTGAAATCGCCTGAATGTCTTTTTAGACGGCTTCCCCGGACGTTTACCTCCCCCTAATAACGTTAATTTTCGAAAAAATATATGAATTAACCAAACATATGGAAGAAAAACGAATAAAAAAAAAGTGGATCAAATAGATCCACTGTCAACATCAGTAAGTTAATTAGGGAGGAATAACCCCAGTTCCAGTAAGTTAGATGAATACTTTTTTATAGCTGACGCTGTTTTGCTTTTTGTTGGATCCAATTGCTCCAGGCGACTGGATCAAATTAAAATACACGATTCATACCGCTTAAATATCACTTAACGATTTATTTACAAGATAAATACCTTTTTTGTTAAAATGTAGAGAATGTTTTCCACAGGATGTGGAAAAATTAGATAAAGACTTGATTAACAACGGTAAGTCAATGTGCAAAAAGTTTTCCACAATGTGGATAACTTTTAAAACAGTCTTTTTCGCTGGAAGTACCAGCCCATGAGGATACTGATCAGGATGGAAGCGACGAGGATGAGGTAGAAAGTCCAGCTGTTGTTCATAAAGGGAAGGGGGACGTTCATTCCATATAAGCTGGCGATGAGGGTCGGCACGGCAAGGAAGATGGTGACGAGGGTAAGGCGGTGAATGGTGACGTTGAGGTTATTGGAGATGATGGAGGCATAGGCGTCCATGGTTCCGCTGAGGATATTGCTGTAAACATTGGCCATTTCGAGGGCCTGGCCGTTGTCGATGATGATGTCTTCGAACAGGTCCGATTTGTCCTCATCAGCGCGGATATTGAGGAAGTCGGTTCGCTTCATTTTCATTTTAAGCAGTTCGTTGGCATTGAGCGAGTTCACAAAGTAGACCAGGCTTTTTTCAATGCTCAGCAGCTGGCGCAGCTCCCGGTTGCGGCTGGAGTAATACAGTTCTTTTTCGATGAGGTTCCGTTTGAGGTTCAGTTTCTTCAGACAATTCAGGAAACGATATACATTTTGCTCCATGATCTGGAGGATGAACAGGGCCTCATCTTTCGGATCAAAATTTTTGACCTTATTATCGAGGAAGCGTTCTAAAACGGGATTCTCGGCCGAACAAATGGTGATGATCTGGTCCAGGGCCAGGATAATGCCTACCGGGACGGTGACGTAGATGGCGTCGTTCTCTCCTTCAGCTTCGTTCAGAATGGGAGTGTTGATCAGGATGAAGCGGATGTCTTCTTCTCTTTCATAACGGGATCGCTCGTCCATGTCCAGTGAGTCGGTCAAAAAATCCATGGGAAAGTCGTAGAGCTGGGCCAGCTCCTCCAGTTCTTCCTGGCTGAAAGGGGAGGAGATGTTGATCCAGCAGGCGTCTTTGGCTTCGTCGACTTCTTTGAGCTTACCCTCCGTCATGTTGTAGTATCTAACCATCCTGAATGACTTTTCTTTTCACCCGAAAAATGAACATCTGCAAACATACAATTAAATTGTTAAGTACGCCGAGAAATGAGGAAAGGAAATGATGCGAGTCTTCCCGCATCAGCTTATGCATTTGTTTCCCTGAGTTGTTTGACAAAATGTTCATAAATGGGAAGATCTGAAAAAGTTGCATCCCCCCAATGGATGGGGTATCCGTTTTTCAGGTTGTAATAATCGGAGACGATCTCAGCCTGTTGTTCCAGATTGAAAGCAAAAAAGGTCTTGCCTTGCCGCTGATATTGTTGAAGTAGATTTTTTCCGCCGTAATTATACCCTGCCGGTGAGTGCTGGGCCCGCAACGCCCGGGGAATATAGATCAGCCCGATGTTTTGGTATTGCCAGACATGAACCAGCTCATGCAGCAAAGTGGCGTTGTTCATCTTCCCCCAGCTGTTGATTATGTAGCAACTGACATAGCAGATCTTCATCTGGGCCGGTCCGAAAAAAGCATATTCATCAATCCGGACCCTTTTGTAGTTAATGGTATTGCCGAAAATTTCCCGGGCAACTTCCCGCTCCCAGCGGTGCAACGGACGGGTGTTGAACTTGATCAGGTCGGCCAAAGTTTCATACACTTCTCCTATTCCGAAAAGGTCCAGGATCAATACTGTCCATTCGATCCACCAAAATCCGACAGCGATCACGGGATAAAGGGGCTTTTCTTTTGAAACCCTAAGGGAATGCAATTTTCCGGCTCCATCTACTACATGCGCTAAGACGCGAAGCCCCCTGACCGGCAGCAGCCGCAACAGGTCACCCAGACGGATGAAGATCCCACTGATCTTTGCAAGGAGTAGATTCATAATAGTTGACTAAGTCTAATGCAGGAGTAATGCTAAAAGTCATCGTGCTCACTCGCCGGCAGTCCGGCACCGCTGATAGCGTATTTTTTGAGTTTTTTGCCGCAGAAACCACTGGTTTTCTGCGGCAAAAAACTCAAAAAAGAAAATTATTTAAGCCGAGCAGAAGGAGCACAATGACTTTTTACATTACTCCTCTACATTGAAATATCTTATGCCTTATCGGTTGGGATTATGCACAGGTATGATTTAACGTGTAGATAGGATAAAAATAAGGATTTTTGCTTGAAGAGAAAAGAGATTTACTTAAACCTTATCGCCTTAACCGGACTTATGCTCAACACCAAAAATGTAGGAATCAATAAAAATACTAAGGTCACGATCAGCGTACCCATATTGATCAGCAGGAAGCCCCAATAGTTAAACGCAATGGGGGCTGTGTCGAGGTAATAGTTTTCTTCAGATAGCTTGATCAGCTCGAAAGTGTCCTGCAACCAGCAGAAACCCAGCCCGAGCAGGTTACCCCAGAACAGGCCGACCAGGATAATGTAGGCGGCATGGTATAAAAACATCTTTTGAATGCCCCAGTTGGTCGATCCCAGCGCCTTTAAGGTGCCGATCATGTTGGTCCGCTCAAGGATGAGGATCATCAGGGCGGTGATCATATTGATGACCGCAACAATGACCATCAGCACCAGGATGACTACTTCATTGATATCCTGTAAATCCAGCCATTCGAAGATCTCGGGGATTTTTCGCCGGATAGGCTCGGCATACAGGTTGGAGGGCAGGATGTTGAAATAAATATAATCGGCCAGCGGGGCGGCATCTTGTATGTTTTCCACAAAAACTTCCAGTCCGCTGACCTGTCCCGGGCGCCAGCCCAGCAGTTGCTGGATCTGCCGGATGTCCACCAGGGCGAATTGCCGGTCGTATTCCTCCAGCCCGGTTTTGTAGATGCCTTTTACCGTAAAACGCCGCCGAAGCTGCTCTTCCTGCTGGATAAAATGAACAATAAAGGAATCGTCGAGCTTTAGCTTGAGCCGGTTGGCGGTTTGCTGGGAGATGAGGATGTCGTTGCTGGGTACAGAGTCCGGAAATTGGATGATGGCACCTTGTTTGAGATAGGTGGATAAGAATTTCCAGTCATAGTCTTCTCCTATGCCTTTTAGGATAATGCCCTCGATTTCGTCCTTTGCCTGAATAATTCCGGCTTTAAGGGCGTAGGCCTGAATGTGATCTACGCCGGCTCGTGTGATGCCCTCTCTTTCCATGTAGCCGCTGGGGGTAGGCAGTTCTTCGAGGTAGCGTACCCGCCCGATGGTATCGATGCTGCGCAGCAAGTCTTTACCGGCTTCCAGGGGAGGGGCGTCCAGCAGCGAATTCCCGAAACCGGTTTGTTGAATATGGATGTGCCCCCAAAATCCGAATATTTTGGAACTGATCTCCTTTTTGAAGCCCGTGATCAATGCCGTCGAAACGATCATAACGGCCACGCTCATCGCCACCGCCACCACCGCAATGCGGATGATGATGCGGGAAAAGGAATGCTTTCCTCCCATGGCAATGCGCCTGGCTAAAAAGAGTTCGAGCTTCATATTATTTTGATTGGTTAAGCAATAAATAATTGCTGGCAGCTGCACCGCCAAACAGTTATTGCTTAATTTGTTTGTTTAATTGCGTAATATAAAAACACCTTCTTATTTTTGCGGCACTCAAATATACAGTTTTATGAACTTTCTCGAAGAACTACATTGGCGCGGAATGCTGCAGGACAGGACGCCTGGTCTGGAAGAAGTCCTGGATAAAGGAATCGTGACCGGCTACATAGGCTTTGACCCGACCGCGCCTTCGCTCACTATAGGTAATTATGTGCAGGTCATGTTGCTGAAGTTGTTCCAACTGTCCGGAAACAAACCCATCATCCTAATGGGAGGGGCCACCGGCCGAATCGGCGACCCTTCCGGAAAAGATAAGGAACGCGAACTGAAATCTGAGGAGGAACTGGACCGCAACCTGGAATTTCAAAAGAAACAATTCGATAAATTCCTGGACTTCGAAGGCCCTAACGCTGCCATAGTGGTCAATAACCTGGATTTTTACCGGGATATGGATGTGATCAGCTTTTTAAGGAAAGTCGGCAAAACCCTGACGGTCAATTATATGATGTCCAAAGAGTCGGTGAAAAAGCGGATCGAAACGGGCATTTCTTTTACGGAGTTCAGCTATCAGCTGCTGCAGGGCTACGATTTTCAGTGCTTGTTTGAAGAATATGGCTGCCGCCTTCAAATGGGCGGCTCGGATCAATGGGGAAACATTACCGCCGGTACGGAATTTATCCGGAAAAACCTGGGCGAAACGGCTTATGCCGTTACCACCCCGCTGCTGACCAAAGCCGACGGTAAAAAATTCGGCAAGTCAGAGGAAGGTAACATCTGGCTGTCACCGGATATGACGTCGCCTTATAAATTCTATCAGTTCTGGATCAATGCCGATGATGCGGATGTGCCGAAGTTCACCCGCTATTTTACCCTCCATTCGCGGGAGGAGATCGAAGCGCGCGAAAAGGAACTGGCGGATGATCCCCGCGAATTGAAACGTTTACTGGCTGAAGAGCTTACTATACGGATACATTCCAGGGAAGACTACGAGTCGGTGCTGAAGGTGTCCGAGTTGTTATTCAATCGCAATGCCGGCAAAGAAACGCTGATGGAGCTGAGCCCTGCCGATTTGAAGACGGTGGCCGAAGAAATTCCCAGCTTCACCATTTCCAAAGACAGCCTGGCCAATGGATTGAATATTGTGGATTTACTGGCGGAATCCACCCAGGTGGTCAACACCAAAGGAGACGCTCGTAGGGCGATCAAAAACAATGCTATTTCCGTTAACAAAGACAAGATCGGAACCCATGAAGCGACTGTCAACCAGGAAGCACTCCTTCACGGGCAGTATATGATGGTGGAAAACGGGAAAAAGAATAAATTTATGATCATTGTTAAATAATTGGGACGAAATAAAAAAATTATGAACCTAACCATATATCAGGTAGATGCCTTTACCGACGAATTATTCAAGGGAAATCCTGCGGCAGTTTGTCCATTGTACGAATGGTTGCCGGATGAATTGATGCAGAAGATCGCGGCAGAGAACAATCTGTCGGAAACGGCTTTTTTTGTGCCGCTTGGAGAGGAATTTGAGCTGCGCTGGTTTACTCCGGCAAAAGAAGTTCGCTTGTGCGGGCATGCGACCCTGGCTACCGCGCATGTATTGTACCACCATCTGGGTTATCAGGAAGGCGCTATCTCCTTCCACACTCAAAGCGGCCTATTGGAAGTCAGACGTTCAGGCGATGCCTATAATATGGATTTCCCCACCGATAATATCCAGCAAATCGAACGGCCTTCTCCCTTGTTCGAGCAAGTATTGGGCATCGAGCCGGTGGAAGTCTGGAAAGGCATCGATGATTATATGGTGGTCTTGAATACCCAGGAGGAAGTAGTCGGCTTGTATCCTGATTTTGCCAAAATGAAAACCATCAATGCTCGCGGCGTATTGGTAACGGCTCCGGGAAAAGATACGGACTTCGTTTCTCGCGGGTTCTTTCCAGCCTTTGGAGTGGATGAAGACCCGGTGACAGGTTCTGCCCATACGACATTAGTGCCCTACTGGGCGGAGCGACTGGGCAAAACGGAAATGACGGCGCTGCAGGCCTCAAAAAGAACTGGTCGCTTGCACTGTTCTTTTAAAGGTGACCGGGTGAAAATAATCGGGGACGCGAAGACGTATATGATCGGAACGATTTGGATAAAATAACGAAACAAGATTTGTCCCGGATCACGCAGCTTTCGCTGATAAAACTTTTTTATGGATCACATTAGCCACATCCTCACGCATCTGGGCGAAAATCGGGACAAGTACTTCAAGGCTGTTTCACCTCCCATCATTCAGACCAGCAACTTTACTTTTCACGGGCTCGATGATTTTCGCCGGTCTTTTACCAATGAACTGACCCACCACATTTACACCAGAGGTAATAATCCAACGGTGGAGATCTTACGAAAAAAACTAGCTGCACTCGAAGGGGCCGAAGATGCCCTGGTCACCGGCAGCGGCAGCGCCGCCATTGCCACTGCCGTCATCGCCAATGTGAAAGCCGGCGATCACATCGTCTGCGTGCATTCTCCTTATACCTGGACAAAAGTGCTTATCGCAGAGCTGTTGCCTCGCTTCGGTGTAACACACACCTTTGTAGATGGAAGAAATACAGCAGAAATAGAGGCTGCTATTCAAGAAAACACCACTTTGTTATACCTGGAAAGTCCGACTTCTTTGACGTTCGATCTCCAGGATCTTTCAGCCTGTGCGGCCTTAGCCAAATCAAGAGGGCTGACCACCATCATCGACAACAGCTATGCTTCACCCGTATTCCAGCAGCCGATCAAGCATGGCATCGACCTGGTCGTCCACTCCGGCACCAAATACCTAAACGGTCACAGCGATGTAGTCGCCGGCGTAATTTGTGGTAGTAAGGAAAAAATTCAGCAGGCCTTTGAAAAGGAATTCATGACGCTCGGAGGCATCCTTTCCCCTCATGACGCCTCTTTAATGATCCGGGGAATGCGTACTCTGGAATTACGCATGAAAAGAAGCTTTGAAAGTGCGCTGACGGTTGCTCGTTTCCTGGAAGGACATCCGAAAGTAGAGCGGGTATTGTATCCTTTCCTGGAATCTTTTCCACAACACGAGCTGGTAAAAAAGCAGATGAGCGGAGCAGGCGGATTATTATCCATATACCTGAAGGCTTCATCCAAAGAAAAAGTGGAAACCTTTGTCGAGCAAATCGAACGATTCCTGCTGGCTGTTTCCTGGGGCGGATACGAATCCCTTATGATGCCGATGGTCGGTTTTTATGACATTCCCGGTCGCCCTGACCCTGAAGTGCCCTGGAATCTGGTGCGGCTTTATGTGGGATTGGAAGATGCAGAGTGGCTGATAGAGGATTTAGGAAGGGGATTAAATAAGTTATAAAAAAAATGAAGGCCGACGGCCTTCATTAGACTTGTTTCGACGGGATCATCACGGGTGAAAATTGGCCCTTTTTCTCCTACACTGTGCCTTTTTTCGGTCGCGTAGCTCGGCTATGCTCCCTCAAAAAGCCTTCGTGTGGGAAAAAAATAGCTCATTTTTCCCACCGCGCTGACCTGTCGCAACAAGTCTATTTTTTTATAACTTATTTATTATTCTGTTTCGCTTTTATCGATGATTTCCAACAGCTCCACCTCAAAAATCAGGGTTTCATTAGGGCCGATATCCTGGCCGGCGCCTCTTTCTCCATAAGCCAGTTCGGCGGGGATGTACAATTCCCATTTTCCACCCACTTTCATCAGCTGGAGGGCTTCTGTCCACCCGGGGATTACACCGCCTACAGGGAATTCGACAGGCTCGCCTCTTTGCACGGAGCTGTCGAATACTTCGCCGTTGAGGAGTTTGCCGGTGTAGTGGACCTTTACGACGTCATCGGCCTTGGGAGAAGGGCCGTCCCCCTCTTCAATGATCTTATATTGCAGGCCGGTTTCGGTGGTCATGACGCCTTCCTTGTTTTTGTTCTCTTCCAGGAAAGCCTGTCCTTTTTCAAGGTTGAGGGATTTTTTTGCGGTCTGTTGTTGGGTAGTGTAGCGGGTGATCACATCGCGCACCTGGTCGTCATCCAGTTTATTGGATTCTGTGGAAAAATCGCGCAAGCCCTGAGAGATCAGATTGGTGTTGAGGGCTTTCAGGTCTTCCGGAGGGATTTGCTGGCCAAGGTAAACGCCAACTGCGTAGGACATGCTATCAGCCAGGGTTTCCATTTTTGTGTTAGCGGCGCCGGCTCCACCTCCGTTGCAACTCCAGAAAAACGAAGCGCCTATTAGTCCAAATACCAATAATTGAAAGAAATTTTTCATTGTTTTCTTTTTGTTAGATAAAGGGCAAATGTACGAAATCTACTTAGAATGGGGAGACTTTGTAAGATGAAAGAAATGTAAAATGACCGTACCGCCTGTCGGGAAAAAAGGAAAGGCTAAAAAAACGAAATTTTTTAGCCTTCCCTAGGAGGAAGCAGATACCGTTACATCTGCTTCAGTTTACCTTTTGATTACCTTTAGGGCGGCGTCGCTTTAAGAAGGTTAATCGACGTGGTGTCCGGCCCTTTTTTTGGATTTGTCCTTTTCATGTTCATGGAATTATGTGTAAAAAATGGGATTAATATGCTGACTCATAAGGCTGAGCAATACTTCACTGCAAGCAGGCAGAGGGTAAATTGCTTTTAAGACAGCCTTAGAAGTTCATGTTCATGTTCTACTATAAAGATAGTTTTTTATTTTTGACTCACAAAAAGATCGGAAGTAACCTATAAAAAAAATTATAAGCTGCTTCGAGGAAAAAAAAACTTTATGAATGACCTTTTAAAGGACCTTACTGTTATCGAACTGGCTTCTGTTCTTGCCGGCCCGGCTGTAGGTGTTTTCTTTTCAGAATTGGGCGCCAGAGTGATCAAGGTTGAGAACAATCGAACAGGCGGAGACGTCACCAGGGGATGGAAACTACCGGGTGAACCACAGCAAAGGGCTACTTCTGCTTATTACGAGAGTATCAATTGGAACAAGCAGGCATTGATGCTGGACCTGACTGCTGAAGAAGACCAGGTCAAGGTACACGAGCTTATCCGGGAAGCCGACATTGTGATCAGTAACTACAAAGAGGCTTCTGCACAACGGATGAGGGTGGATTATGAAACCCTGAAAAGCATTAATCCGCAGATCATTTTCGGCCAGATCTATGCTTTCGGGAAAGATTACGACCGCCCGGCTTTTGACATGGTGCTGCAGGCCGAAGCAGGCTTCTTGTACATGACCGGGGAGCCGGGGGGAAGTCCTGTTAAGATGCCGGTGGCCCTGATCGACCTGCTGGCTGCTCATCAATTAAAAGAGGGCATACTGCTGGCTTTGTTGAAAAAAGAAAGGGGCGGCGGAGGAAGCCTGATCAGCGTTTCCTTACTGGATGCGGCCATTGCATCCCTGGCCAATCAGGCGACCAACTGGCTCATCGCCGGCCATATTCCGGAACCTATGGGGACGGGCCATCCCAATATAGCGCCCTATGGTGATGTGTTTTCCTGTAAAGACGGCAAACTGATCGTCGTAGCTGCAGGAACAGAAAAGCAATTCCGGCAGCTCTGCCGGGCGATGAATATTCCCGCCTTGCTACAAGATGACCGCTTCCTTAAGAATACCGACCGGGTCGCTCACCGGAAGGAATTATGGGATGCCCTGCAGGCAGTATTTGTTAAATTTCCCAGAACAGAAGCCGCCGCCTTACTGGAAGATCATCAGGTGCCCTACGGCAGCATCCTCAATATGAAGGAAGTTTTCGAAAAACCACAGGCCCAGGCCCTGTTGCTGGAAAACCAGGCGCCGGACGGCGGCCTGCTCCGACGCGTCAGAACGGTTGTTTTCAAACTCCAGTAAAATTGTAGTGAAGTTGGGGAATTTTTTTCCTTTCACAATGGTTTTAACGGTAGCATTTACCTGAAAAACTAAACCCATTTAGCTGTATGTCCTATTTTAATCGCCATAATGACTTCAAGAACAAGCTGCTCCTCAAAGCTTTGGACCGGGATTTCATAGCCGAGTTGGCTGATGTGATCAAAGGGCAGGCTTCCGATCCTATTATCGGGTATGATTGGGAACAATTCCCGCTCAGGGCCCATTCAGCAGGATTGCTCTACAGACAGCATTTAGAAGAGGTTCCTGAAACAGAACTTGTTGAATTTAAAAAAGTCCTTCTACAATTCAATGGCGATGAACAACTTCCAGATCGTATTCACTCCCTGGGCCTTCGATCGGGTGCAGACTTTCAAGAGGTACGCACATAGATCCTCTCGCAGACATAGAATGATGAAGGGCGTTCTTAACAGACTGTTGCCGGCCATCGGTCGGGAGCCTTTTGGATTTCCGGAAGAACCTGAAATGAGCGATCACTTTCCTCTCCATTACGCTACGTTGGGAGACCTTAAAGTGATTTTTCATCCGGATAAATCAGCAAAAAGGGTGATCATTGTTGAGGTCTGTGCGGAAGCGTCCTTTTGGTCGTGAAAGGCGGGAAGCTAAATTTTCTTCATCATACACTACATTAACGATTTTCCCGTTCTGACTAAAGAGGGGAGGTTGTCTAAAAGGACACTCTGACCGTTTGCAGCGTCAAAAAAGACTTTCTAGACAGCCTCCATCACATTTTATACCCGAAAGCTGATCTGTAACTCATGATGAATACTGACCATGCCCGTGTTCCTGATGTCCTTCCTTTTTTTGGCAGCCTCTTGGGCTCATTTTTCCGTCTTTTTTTTCTGGTCCTGATACTTTGTCTTTTTTCGCCTATGGCAAAAAGTCAAACTTATATCGGTTTGAGCGGAGGCGCCGACTTGTACGATCAGGTGGATTTTAGAGCTGCGGGAGTGATCGAGTGGGTAAAAAATGACTTTTATTCCTGGCAGACGGAGGTCATTTATGTCAAAAGGGAAAACCTTGATCTGTTGCAATTGCTGCCGCAAAACGGCAATTATGTCCGGCCGGTCATTTCTTATATTGAGGTCCCTTTTCTATTTAAAATGAAGCTCAATATTCCGGGCGCCAATTTATATGCTCTGGTCGGCCCGAAAATTGGATATGCCCTGGCGGCCTATTCCTCTTTATGGAAAGAAAACAATCAGGTCGTGCAGGAAAAGCTGGTACTGGAAGACCTGGAAGTGGCCGGCTGGGATTTCGGGATGAACCTGGGAATGGGATTGGAAAAGCACATCACTAACGAAAAGAAGATCTTCATTGAGTTTCGGTATTATCTCGGGGTAAAGGACCTTTTTCCCGGCCAGGAAACAGGGGTTTATAATGAGGGGAAGAGTTTTAATCTTGGGTTTTTGATACCGATCGTGAAAAAATGAATGAGGCTGTCTCAAAAACATCCTACAACCTCATTCATTTTACATCTTCTTAATGCTGTTCAAAGATCCAGCTCAGATCATTTTCCCAACAATTAAACTCGTTGTAATAATCTTCTGCTGATACATTGTTAATGGCTCTCGGCCCACCATTATTGCCACTCACCTTAGCAATTTCGATGTCCTCGATCATTTCGATGCGGGCCAGCAGGTCATCCAGGTGAATTTCCGTCATGTCGTCTGCTTTTTTAGCGGCCTTTTCGATATCGTCTTTCAATTCATCCAGTGTTCCACGAGCCAGGGCCTTTACGTCCAATTCGTCATTGGTATCAGACATGATCAGTTCGCCCATTTTGTCGATATACAAACGCTGCATAGCGCGGCGGAATCTGTCGATCTCCACCCCGCTTGCCAATTCGGCGAATACGGCTGAGCGGGTATCGTCAAAAAGGTCTGCCATGGTGTAGGCATCGTCCCCGTTCAGGGCTTCATCTTCGGTCATACGCTGCATGCGATCGCTTCTGAACAAGGTGTTCAGCGTGTAGGATTGCAAACCGCGAATGACATTTGCGGGATCGATCCCCGTTTTGCCGTAGATGTCCTTATCCACCATCCAAACGGGAGTGTTGAAGATCTGGCGGTTCAAAAAGTTTACGGCCCGGCGCTGGTTGTCTTTAGATACAAAATAATACACCGGACCATCCTGGCCTGCTTTCTTATCGTATTCGTATTTTCCGCCCACATTATTGGCGACATGACCCATGTATCTGCGGAACTGGCCGGCGATGTTCTGGAATAATTCGCTCAGATCCTCGTAATCTTCGCCTTCAACGGTTCCCCAGTTGATCAGTTCATCCTTAATACGCTTAAGGTTTTTAATACCCAGGTCGGAAGCTTCGACCGGGTCACCACCGACATCTTCTGTTTGTGAAGAAGGGTCGGTAAAGCTACTCTGTCCGAAGCGATAGATGGGATTGTCGGCTTTTTCTTCGATCCACTTATTGAGGGTGGCCACTTCTTCTTCGGGTGTATCGGCGCCCTGAATGAGGCGATAGCCCCATTCGGTGGCCCATTTGTCGTAAGGACCGACTTTAGGAAACAGCCCGGCGCCCTCGTCCTCCGGCTGAGCGACGTAATTGAAGCGAGCGTAATCCATAATGGAAGGAGCCACGCCCATGCGCTGTACAAAGCCGGCTTTTCTAAGGGAATCGACTGGATAAGCTACGCTGGCGCCCATATTGTGCGGGAAGCCAAGGGTGTGACCCACTTCATGTGCCGCCACAAAACGGATCAGTTCGCCCATCAGTTCGTCGCTGAACTTAGGCTTTTGAGCGTTGGGGTTGACGGCGGCCGTTTGCACGAAGAACCAGTTTCGCAGCAGGTTCATAACGTTGTGGTACCACAAAATATCGCTTTCGAGGATCTCGCCGGTACGGGGGTCGGAAACGTGTGGTCCCTGTGCATTTTGAATATCGGTGGTGATGTAACGAACTACAGAATAGCGCACATCCTCCGGGCTCCATTCCGGATCTTCCTCCGGAGAAGGAGGATCTTTCGCGATGATGGCATTTTTAAAACCCGCGGCTTCGAAAGCAGGCTGCCAGTCTTCAATGCCTTGTTTGAGGTACTTGCGCCATTTCATGGGTGTTCCCGGATCGATGTAATATACGATGGGCTTTTTAGGCTCTACTAATTCACCTCTGAAGTAAGCGTCCGGATCTTTAGGATCCAGGCGCCAGCGGTCGATCAGTCTGCGGGTTTCTGCTTTGTGTTCATCCCAGCTGTAGTTGGTCTTGGAAGTGCTGAAATAACCGACGCGCTCATCTGCGTAGCGCATTTTCCAGGGATCATCGGGCAGTAAGATGAAAGACTGGTTCATTTCCAGGGAAAGCGTTTCCGTCTGGCGGTTTGAAGGAGGGTTATCGCTGCGGTAAGTCATAATATGTCGAACCTCCACGTTTCTAGGATAAGCTTTCATGTGGTTGATGAGCGAGCGGTTCTTATCGAGTCCTTTTATGCTGAATCTTCTGCGCTGGGCTTCGTTGAGTTGCGGGCCGATCACAGCTATGTCGGAGGTAAAAAAGGAAGTCACATCGATGACTACGGCGGTAGAATCCTCATTCTCTGTTTCGATCTTAAAAGCCTCGATGATGGGTTCGAAGGTATTGTTTTCCACCGATTTTTTTACCGGATCATCATCATCGGCTACGACGTCATAGGAGAAGTAGCGCAGCAGGAGCTTATCGTCGTGTTTTTGAAAACGAACGATCTTTTCTCCGCCTGCTTTCATGCCGGCGCCGCCGAAGTTCAGTCCTTTGACATGGCCGGAGATGCGGCTGATCAGCAGAATGTCCTTGCCTATCACCTCGTTGGGCACCTCAAAATAATATTTGCCTTTCACTTTATGAACGGTGAACAATCCTTCGTTGCTTTCGGCCTCATCGGTAATGATGTCTGTATACGTTTTTCCGTTTTTCTTTTTGGCTTTTTCTTCCGTTTTAGTAGAGTCGCTTTTTTCTGTAGGCGTATCATCCTGCGCCTGAAGGGGAAGGAACAGGAATAACGCCAGCAGCATACTTAGTGTGGTAGTGAGTAGCTTTTTCATTCCAATATTGATTTTGAAAAATTTATAGAAAGTCAATAGTTTGATTAATGTCGAAAAATAAAACAATAAATGGGTGAAATCAGCATACTAATCCAACTTTGACATATTTTTAATAAGAAAGGCCGTAAGAAGTTTGTGGTCTTACGGCCTTCAGGAAAGCCCATAAAGAGCTTGTCTAATTTAAAGACTTTATCTTGGTGGCGGCGGCATTTTCAGCTTTTCCTTTTTCTTCTCGTTATCTGCCTTTTTCATTTCTTCGCCCAATTGTTGAGAAGCTACGAAGGAAGCCGTCATTTGCCCCAGCATATCGCTACCGGCGGAAGGCGTATTCGGCAATAAGATCAGGTTGCTGTTGGAGTTTTCGCCCATGGCCTGCATAGTATCATAATGCTGTGTTACGACGATCAATGCGGAAGCTTCCTGAGAGTTGATGCCGACCTTATTTAGAATATCCACGGACTCTTCCAGTCCCTTGGCGATTTCCCGACGCTGATCGGCGATACCTTGTCCTTGCAGGCGCTTGCTTTCGGCTTCGGCTTTGGCTTTGGCCACGATGCGAATCCTTTCTGCCTCTCCTTCAAATTCAGCTGCTCTTTTCTCCCGGTCTGCTGCATTGATGCGGTTCATGGCTGTTTTCACCGAATGATCGGGATCGATATCTGTTACCAGGGCTTTGATGATATCATAGCCGTAGGTGTTCATGGCTTCTTTCAGGTCACGGCGGATGGCGACGGCAATGTCGTCCTTGCGCTCGAAAACATCATCCAGGATCATCTTGGGAACCTCAGCACGAACCGTATCAAACACGTAGGCCGTAATTTGTTCATGCGAATTTTCTAACCGGTAAAAAGCATCATAAATTTTTTCAGGAAGGACGAGATACTGGACTGACACACGCAGTTTAACGAATACGTTATCATGCGTTTTGGTTTCTACCTGAACATCAAGTTGCTGGATTTTTAGATTAACCCTTCCGGCGACCCGGTCGATGAACGGAATTTTAAACTGCAGCCCTGGACGTTTAATGCTGTGAAAACGTCCAAGTCTTTCTACGATGGCTGACGTTTGTTGTTTCACGGTGAAAATACCTGAAAAGAAGATCAGCAGGCCAATAAATATGAGTATTAATAACATTGTGGGATCAAACATGATTATATTTTTTGATTATAACTGTCATCAATTTAACAATAAACGGCCGTATAAGCTATATTTTTCAGATTAAAATCTTTGTATTTGAAAAGTTCTTTTAGCTAGAGGCTGTCTCAAAAGCATCCTTTAGCTTTTCGCAGCTTAATAAATTTCTTTTTTAGCGGTATTTTGGAGGAAAAACTTCAATTTTTCTCCAAAATACCGCTAAAAAATATATTATTGGTAGCGAAATAAGGCCGTAGGTCTTTTGAGACAACCTTAACTCAGTAGCTAAGCGGTTCGATAACTTAAAGCTTTTTCAACTCTCCCACCAGCTTGCTCAGCGATTCCTTGGCATCTCCGAAATACATCTTGTTTTTTTCGTGGAAAAAGAGCTGGTTTTCAATACCGGCATATCCAGGACGCATGCTTCGCTTGAGTACTACGATGTGTTTGGCTTCCCAGACTTTCAGTACCGGCATGCCGTAGATAGGGCTGCCGGGATCGTCCTCGGCGGCGGGATTTACCACATCATTCGCTCCGACGATGATCACGACATCAGTGCTGGGAAGAGCAGCATTAGCATCTTCAAGGTCAAGTAATTTAGGGTAGGGGACATCCGCTTCGGCCAGTAGAACGTTCATATGGCCGGGCATGCGGCCCGCTACCGGATGAATGGCATATTTCACCTCTACGCCGTTGGCTTCCAGCAGATCATCGACCTCTTTACAGACTTTTTGAGCCTGGGCCACAGCCAGGCCATATCCCGGGACGAACATGACGGACTGGGAGTAATACAGCTGTATGGCCAGGTCACTTGCGGAAACTTCCTTGACCACCTGAGGGCCGTCTGCGCCTTTAGCGCTGCCTCCTCCACCTCCAAAGCCCCCTACGATCACGTTGATCAGCGAGCGGTTCATTGCCTCGCACATCAACACGGTCAGGATAGTGCCTGAGGCGCCGACCAGGATGCCGCCGACCAGCATGATCTGATTGTTGTAAATCAGTCCGGCTGCCGCAGCAGAAAGGCCGGTAAATGAGTTCAGCAAAGAAATGACCACCGGCATATCGGCGCCGCCGATGGGTGCAACAAAAGAAACGCCGTAGATTAAGGTCAGCACCAACAGGATAATGGCCCAAAGCAGACCACCTTCTACGCCCTGAAGCAGGACGAATACCGCCAGTCCGAGCGTAGCGACCAGCAAAATAATATTGATGATATTGTGTTTGGGCAGAGTCAGGGTATTGTCCCATACCAGTCCTTCCAGCTTGGCAAAAGCCAGCATACTACCGGTAAAAGCCACACCACCGATGAGTACGGCCAGCAGGGCGATCAGGACTTGCCCGCCGGTCATGCTCACGGAGCCGTCATAATAATGGATCAACTCCGCCATAGAAAGGACGACTGCGCAGGCCCCTCCCAATCCGTTAAAAACTGAAACCATCTGGGGCATAGCAGTCATCTTGATCCGCCTCGCGGAGGTATAACCGACGATGCCGCCGATGGCGATGCCGCCGGCGATCCAGCCGTAATTATTCGACGCGCCCGCTATTGGCATCAGCATACTGGCAATGATGCCGATGCTCATGCCGATACCCGCCAGGATATTGCCGCGGCGTGCTGAATCCGGGGAGCTCAACAAGCGGAGGCCCCATACAAAAAACACGGCGCCGATCAAGAAGCTGAAATTAATGAGAGTATCTATTGCCATTGTCTTTTACTTTTTCTTTTTTTTAAACATTTCAAGCATGCGGTCCGTAACGGCAAAACCACCCATTACATTGACCATGCCGAGGATGATGCCCAGCATTCCCAGTCCCAGCGTCAGGTAGTCATCAGGTGCTGCCTGCCGGACCAGAATGATGGCTCCGATGATTACCACACCGCTGATGGCGTTGGCGCCGGACATAAGCGGGGTATGCAACACCGTAGGCACTTTAGAAATGACCTCAAACCCAAGTATGATAGTGAACAGCAGCAGGTATATGAGCAGGAGGTTATCGTTAAAAAATTGATAGAACGTTTCCATATTTTTATTTCTTCTTTTGGCTGGTTTGAAATAGCCTCAAAATGATTAAGAACTGACCTCGTCCTTTTTGGCCGTAAATAAGGCTGAAGCAACGATCTCATTGTCCATATCCAGGTTCAGCGCTCCGTCTTTGATCCAGACCTTGATGAAATTGAGTACATTATTGCTGTACAGGAGGCTGGCGTCCTGTGGCATATCATCCGCCAGGAAAGAGTTGCCGATAATGGTTACATGGTTGAACTGAATGATTCGGTTATCTTCTGTCAGCTCACAGTTGCCGCCTGTGGAGGCGGCCAGGTCCACAATAACGGATCCGGGCCGCATCTGCTCAACGGTTGATTTGGGCACCAGTAGGGGCGCCGTTCTGCCGCGTACCTGAGCCGTGGTAATGATCACATCGGCCTTCATGGCTCTCCTCTGAACTTCCTCGCGTTGTCTTCTGAGGAAATCCTCGGACTGCTCTACCGCATATCCGCCGGCGGAAGTATCGTCTTTGGCGCCTTCTATTTCAATGAACTTGCCCCCTAAGCTTTTTACTTCTTCTTTGGCGGCCGAACGGGTGTCAAAAGCTTCCACCATGGCGCCCAGCCTCCGGGCAGTAGCAATAGCCTGCAAGCCCGCAACTCCTGCCCCCAGAACCAGCACCGTAGCCGGACGAACACTGCCCGCTGCCGTGATCAGCATAGGAAAATACCTGGGCAGATGATGTGCAGCCGTCAGGACAGCTTTGTATCCGGCAATAGAAGCCATGGAAGATAAAATGTCCATAGACTGGGCAAGGGTTGTTCGCGGGATCATGTCAAAGCTGAAAGCCCTAAGCCCCAGCTCCTGCAATTTAGTCGTAACCTCGGGATCATTGAAAGGTTCGAACTGCGACAAGAGTATGACCTCTTTTCTGAGGCTCTTGAGCTCTTCATCTGAGGGAGGGGCGATGCTAAGCAGGAGGTCGGCTTGCTCCAGGACGGTTTTGCGGTCAGCAATAGTAGCGCCTTGTTCGCTGTAGGATTCATTATTGTGCATAGCTTGCAAGCCGGCATCGGATTCAAGGAGGACTTCCAGCCCCAGGGTTTTCAACTTCGGGACCGTTTCCGGCACGATGGCAACCCGCTTAAATAGCTGTTCTTTTAAAACGCCTAATTTCATAATGTATGAAGCCTATTTAAAAAAGAAAAGATTTGAAAGTTCGCTAATAATGTTTTAGCCGGACAGGCCGACAGAACCTGTGTGCGAATTTTAACACAGGTAAGGTAACGAATCTATGCTTAGTATACAAAAATTACTTTATTCCGTGTAATCAAAATCTATTGACCTATTTTTTTAATAAATGTGCAAATTGCTTTTTGAACTTATTCACTTTCGGCGTGATCACAAAAGAACAATAAGGGTTCCTCATCCCTACATTATTATAATAGTTTTGATGATACTCCTCTCCGCCGTAAAAAGCATCCAGGGGACTGATCTCCGTGACTATGGGGTCATCCCAGATCTCCTGGGCCACTTCTTTTTTGACCTTTTCAGCCACCTCTTTTTGTTGCTGGTCGTGATAAAAGATGACCGAGCGATACTGGGGGCCTATATCATTACCCTGGCGGTTGAGGGTGGTGGGGTCGTGGGTGCTGAAAAAGATCTCCAGGATTTCGTCGAATGAGATGACCTCAGGATCGAAGGTGATCTGGACTACTTCGGCGTGTTTGGTCCTACCGGAACTTACCATTTTATAATCGGCGTTTTCTTCCGTGTCGCCCGCATATCCGGATACGACGGAATCCACGCCTTTTACGCGTTGAAAGATCGCTTCCGTGCACCAAAAGCAACCGCCGCCAAGGGTAGCTTTTTCCAGTTTGTTTTGTTGTTGCATATTGATTGAAAGTATTTATTGGTGATTGGCAATGAACTTGTTTAAAAGGGACAAAGCTTCATTTGAGCTTCTTTATTTACAAATGCGAGGTATCGTTTTCCAGTTCAAAATGAAATTCATTTTTATCAAATCGGACGATATAAAGTCCGGTATTGGAGTGTTGGTAATTCTCCATGGCATGCAGGGGTTCCCCTTTAAGCAGGCACATCAGGCAGCGCATGGCTCGGCCGTGGCTGCAGATGAGGATCTTTTCCTGCGGTTTTTCCCTGAGCTCATCGATGAACAGCTGTATTCGAAAAGCCAGCTCTATGGCGCTTTCGCCTTCTTTGAGTTTGGCGTGAAAATTGCCTGATTTCCATTGGATAAGCATGTTTTGATACATTTGGGCCATGGCCGGCGTACTTTTTTTTCCTTCGTGAATACCCCAGTTCATCTCATTGATGTATGGATTTTGCTCCCAGGGCAAACCCATTTTAATAAAGGGGCGCATGGTCTGTTGGGTTCTTTTCAGGGTAGAAGTGATGAGTAAATCAAAAGGAACGTGTTTATATTTTTCGAAAAACGCTCTTGCCTGGATCTGTCCGGTTTCGTTCAGGCTGGTGTCCACGCCACTGCCTTGAATGATGCTTTGCTTGTTAAAGTTGGTTTCTCCATGCCTTACGACATAGAGGAGCTTATGTTGTTTCATCCTGTTAAAAATTGTTATTTTGCTGTTGATCAAATGGAATGACAAATTTATGCTTTCCGTTTTAATTCCTATATACAACTTTGACGTGCGGCTTTTGGTTGAAAACTTGCACCGGCAGGCAGAAAAGCTGGATGTCGACTTTGAGATATGCTGCCTGGATGATGCATCCGATGCTCCTTTTCAGGAACTGAACCGGAGATTGAAAATGTTGGAGCACGTCGTCTACCAGGAATTACCGCAAAACATCGGGCGCGCCCGTATCCGCAACCGGCTGGCTGAATGGGCCCGTTACGACTATCTGCTGTTTATGGACGCCGACTCCAAGGTTGTTAGCGATGATTATCTTGAGCAGTATCTCCGTTTTCTGCCCACCGCTTCCGTACTCTACGGCGGAAGATGTTACGACAACAAGCCCCCTGAAGATCCTCATCTCTATTTCCACTGGTTTTACGGTATCAACAGGGAGCAACGATCTGCCAGGGATCGGGCTCTTCAACCGCATCATGGGTTTATGACCAATAACTTCCTGATTACCAAGGGCGCATTTCAGCGCATCCGGTTTGAAGAACAGATCACCCGGTACGGCCATGAGGATACGCTTTTCGGTCTGCAACTCAAACAAAATGACATCGACATCGTTCATCTGGACAACCCCCTGGAGCACATCGGTTTGGAAAAAAATGACCGTTTTCTGAAAAAATCACTTGAAGCGGTGGAAAATCTGGCCTTTTTAATCAAAAAACATCCTGAGCTGGAAACCAGGCTGACTCGCAGCTTCCATTTTCTTCAAAAGTATCGCCTTTCTCAAATGGTGAATACCTTTTTAAAAATCCTTCAGCCCCTTTTTGAACGTAACTTAAAAGGCAAGCATCCTCGCTTGCTGTTATTTGACCTGATGAAATTGGGGTATTTTTTGGAATGTAATCGGAAAAAATAATCAGGACAGGATTTGAGCCGGTGCGCGTTTTTTTTTCTTAGACCTCAGAGGTCTTAAAGACCTCTGAGGTCTAAGGCATTGAACATACTCTTATGTTATGTTTTTCTTTTATAGAAAAGTGGCCTCTAAGTTCGTCACTCGTCTATCACATCCACTCACTAAATAAATTTTTTAAAATGAAGAAATGCACAACACTACTATTATTTACGGTCTTCAGTTTGTTAACCACTATTTTACCTGGGCAATATGCCAGCGTAAATTTCGATCTGGAAAAAAATTACTTCAATGAAGGCCAGCCCCTTCCGGCCGGAAAAAACCTGATGTTTACCGGCGTAATACCACAGGACGTTTCCAGGATTGAGATCGATATCTTTTCCGGAAAAAAAGTGGATTACACCGCAGTATGGAAAAAAGCTTTTGCCAGTGAAAACACCAGTAATTTTAATTTGGCCGTTAACTATAAGCTGAGGGCATCCGATCAATACGACTTTCAGGTTCGCTTTTTCCAGAATATGAGCTATGAACAGATCAACGAACTTCGCGATCAACTCACCCAACAGGTCGCTCAATATCTGTGGGCAGCCGTTCGACAATCGAGTTCCGGCTTACAACTCATGGATAGAGAAAAAAGAATTTTGCGCAAGGCCGATGAAATTGCTTTTTCTTCGCTGAACGGCTACCGGCGTTCTGACGATGCAGCCTTTCCTGGGTTTTCTGTGGCTATTTTGCAAAAACTGGAAGCACTGGATGGCGTAAAAAGGGACAGTACCTTGGATATGGATCAGGTAGAAGCATCTCTGTTTAAACAGGTGGAAGTAGAGGTGGATCAATACATCAAGGGAGACTGGTCCAAATTATTGTTCAGCCGGTTTATTGACGATTATGAAACAGAACGGAAGCAACGTTCCCTTTCTGTAAATGTGGGTTACGGTGGTGTTTACCTGTCAGGTGAATTTGATGACTTTACTTATGGCGACGCCCCTTATGCCGGTTTGCTGCTGCCTATTAGTTCAAGTATACGGGCGCCAAAGTTTTTTCGGAATACCTCACTCAATCTTGGCGTCTTTTTTTCTGATTTTGAAAATATAGAGAATAAGTCCTATTCAGGTTTTATCATAGACCAACCTATATTTGTGGGCCTGAATTTTAAACTGTTCCAGTTTATCGGCCTGGACGCCGGCGCCACCTTAATGCAAGAAAGTGATCTGGATGCGGCGCCTATGACCGATGATCGCGACTTCCTGATCCGCCCTTATATAGGATTGAGCGCCCGATTGGATATTGCCATCGGCCTTGGAAAATGAATAACCGCATTTTTGGTGGCCTCAGCCCCCAAAAATGTACGATAACTTGACATGGTTTTGTGGAAATATCTTTTATTACACTTCACTAAAAAGTATCTTTTAACCAATTTATTCGTCCAAAAAAGAAAAAGGATAAAATTTACCTCTTCATAACCAAAACTGAAATTATGAAAAAGTTATTGATCTTGCTTTTCGCTGTTTTTTCCTTCCTTCATTTATCCGCCCAGGAAACTTTGCAGATACAGGTAAGGGAAGCTCCCCAGACTATGAGCGAAGGGGTCAACAATTCTTTAGTGATCGAATTGTGGAACGTCGATGAAAAAACGGCAGTGAAGGAATGGCGAAAGTTTACTCGTCAATTTAAAGGAAAGACGAGCAGGGAGAAAAAAATGAAACACTGGTTTACCGATGACGCCAGGATCAAGACGATCAGCAACAATACCGTAGATATTTACGCCTGGTTCGAGGAAAATAAGAGAACGGATGTGACTACCGCTACTTTCTGGTTTAACCTGGGTGGGGCTTATGTGTCTTCACAGTTAAACCCAGCCCAGTACGGAGCAGCCGTTAAGGTTTTACTGGACTACAAAGCCAGCTTAGACCTGGTGGAAGCCGAAGACGAAGTGGATGCCCAGGAAAAAGCACTTCAGGACCTGGAAGATGAGCTGAAAAAAATGAAAAAAGACAATGAAGACTTCCACAAAAAGATCGAAGATGCCAAAAGGCTGATCCTGGAACTGGAGCAGAAGATACAGGAAAACCTCAGAGATCAGGAAGCTAAAATGCAGGAAATCGATACGCAAAGAAAAGTCGTTGAAAACGCCAAAAGGACCGTTAAGGTAATAAGCAACTAATTAACCTAAGTTGCCTTTAATTTGTAGATGGTAAATGGTAGAAAGTAGAAAGATTTCTGCCTGAATTGGACAAATAGATACCTTTTTTGGTTGTATTTCTTTCTACCTTCTACCTTCTACTAAAGTTGCTTCGCAACTTGAATTAATTAGTATACATCCCGAAAATTTGAAGACTGGATTAATTGATTGATTTTCAGTTTTTAAGTCGGTTAACGGTTAAGGGGTTTGTAAAAAGCCGATAACTGACGACCGACACCAACTTATGGTTTCCTCAAATTCAGTATAATTCCTATTTTACTTCCGTCATCTACCCAACAAGCGTGACCTATAAACTTTCCTTTTTCCAATTGATTGCCGATATTCCCAATTATTGACCAGCAGTTTCTCCCAAAACCTTGCAATCAATAATCATGAAAAAAAACATCCTTTTATTTGCCTTGTCTTTATTCTCCATTCTTCATTTGCCAGCCCAGATCTGGATGGAGGGCGACACCACTGCCTGCCCATGGCAGGATACCAGTTATTACGTATTTACTCAGCCGCCCTCTGCTTTTCTTGAGGGCTCTTCCAGCGGATTAGAATGGGACGTGAATTTTCTGGATTCGGTTCCTGTGCAAGCTCAGGATGCTATCCTCAAGGCCATGGATATCTGGGCGGTGCTGCTCAGTTCAGAAGTTCCCATACGGGTGGATGTTAACTGGTTGTCTTTAGAAGGCAATACTCTGGCCTCGGCCGGACCGCGAGAGCTGTTTCGTGGCCTTCGACCCGGTGTCCCGGATACCTGGTACCCGGTAGCCCTGGCCGAAGCGTTGGTGGGGGAGGAGTTAAATGATCCTTCCCAACCGGATATTGTCATTACGGCCAATTCGAATGTCAACTGGTATTTTGGTTTGGATGGAAATACTCCTGGTAATCAGTTTGATCTGGTAACCGTCATCCTGCATGAATTGGGACATGGGTTGGGCTTCTTTTCTTCCTCAGATCGGGAAGAAGACAACAACCTTGGCCTGTTTGGATTTGGAGGTTTTCCCATGATCTTCGATCGTTTTCTGACAGATGGCAATAGTCAATCGCTGCTGGATACCCTTATTTATCCCAATCGTTCTGTCACCTTACTCTCTGCCTTGACCAGCAACGAGGTGTTTTTTACAGCGCCAAATGCTGCGCTGGCCAATAACGGTTCCGATCCGCCTTTATTCGCTCCCCGGGAATATGATCAGGGATCCAGCATCAGTCATCTGGATGAACGGTCCTATCCTCCCGGCACTCCGAATACCCTGATGACGCCTGCCCTGGGCAGGGCGGAAGCCATTCACGATCCTGGGCCTGTGACCTTAGCCATTTTCGATGACATGGGTTGGCCACTGAACAGGCTGACCGGCACAAAAGAAAATCCTAAGGTACTGCGGTTGGCGGTTTTTCCTAATCCAGCTGCAGACAGGGTTCAGATGCGCCTGCCGGAGTCAGGGACCTTCAGTCTGAGGGTGTTTGATGCGATGGGGCGGCAGGTAAAAAAAACTGTCTCATGGATGCAGCAGGAAAACGAGGTTTACTCTTTTGAAGCGAATGGACTTGCCAAAGGGAATTACTTCCTGTTAATACAAGGAGCAGGAAAGCAGTTTGTATCCAAACTGATGATAGAATGAGATGGGGACAGCCGTCGGCTTTAAAGCTTCTCATACACACTCAAAAGCTTTCTCTCTTCCTTTTCCCAGTTCAATACCTCCCTGGCCAGTAGGCAATTCTGTTTTAATTTTTCGTATTGGGAAGGATGCTCCAGAAGCGTTCTTACTGCTTTAGTTATGCTTTGCGGGCTAAGGGTGTCCAGCAAAAGGAAAGTGTTAAACGCATCGTTCAACCGGCGGTATTCCGGAAAATCCATTTGTAAAGAAGGTACGCCTGCCTGAATGTAGTCAAAGCATTTATTGGCTAATGAATAATAATAACTCAATCCCCTGTTTTCCAATAAATTTAATCCCAGAAATGCGCCGGGAGTGATCTTTGCCAGTTCTTCGGGTTTGATATAGCCTAAAAATCGGACTTTCTTCCGAAGTTTAAGCCGTTCGACCAAACTTCTCAATTGCTCCGACAGATCGCCTTCTCCGGCCAGCCAAAGCTGGATCCCTTCCAACTGCTGCATGGCTTCTATTGCGTATTCCAGTCCGCGACCTTCGTTTAAGACACCCTGATAGAGCAGTATCTTAGGGTTGGTTTGAACGGCAACTTCCGAAACGGATCGTTTTATCGGTACATTGCGAATGACTTCAAATGCAATGCCGTACCTGTCCTCCATCAGCTTGGCCAGGGCCGGGCCAACAGTGTAGGCGTGTTTGACTTTAGGCAGACAGAACCGGGCTATGCCTTCCCATATTTGTTTTACCCGGGGCCTGCGAATGACTTCCGGAACTTCAGTGAAATATTCATGCGCATCGTAAACCAGCGTTTTTCTTTTTAGTCGAGTGGCAAGAAAGGCGGGTAAAATAGTGTCCAGATCTACTGCATTGACTACGTCAAAGGAGCGAAACAAAAGAAAAAGAAACAATCGGAGATTGTATTCCGCATAAAACAGCTTTCCTTTTTCAAACCAGCAATGCAGTCTTTTTTGTTGAAACCGCCTTTCTTCCAGGGCCACGCTTGTCCTTTTTTCTCGACCCACCAAAATAACCCAGTACCCAGCCCGGGCCAGGCTGTCACAAATGCGGATCATGCGCTGATCATAAGTCAGGTCATTGGTGACGGTACAGATTATTTTTTTCATTAAATGAACAACCTCCCTTGTTCCATTTTTATTTTTTCCTCGTCGATCAAAAACTGGGTAACGGTAAGTATTCGCTCGCGAAAAGCCGGCGGAAATTTATGGATCAGCTCGCTGATAGTCAGCGATTCCTCTTCCAGTACGCCCATGATCTCGTGTTTAAGCTCTTTAAAATCCGCTTTAGAAATGACTGGCTCAGCCTTACCTCGGCATACATCACATTGACCGCATTCCGGAACTTTTCGCTGCCCGAAGTAATGCAGGAGTTGCTGACTTCTGCAGATCGGTATTTCGGCATACTGGAAGGCCTTGTCCAGCCGCTTTTTGGCTTCTTTCTTGCGAAACCTGAGCAGGTGGTGGTCGATGGTGATGTCTTCTGCAGGAACTCTATTCTTTAGTAAGGTAAGCTGTGGCTGATCCTTGCGGGGCTGGTAATGAATGATCTCCGCCTGATCCATTTTTTTGAGGTAATTTTGGAGCTGGTAGGTTTCGATCTTCAGAAAACGGGCCAGTTGATGTTCTTTAAGAAAAACTTCCTGGCTGGAGGCCCCCTGATAAGAGCGTAGGATGGTCTTGATCACGGCATCCATTTTAGGGTTACGCAGACCGTAATCGTACAAAGCCTCACGGCCGGCCAGTATCTTGAGGGTGGGCGGGTGGAAAATGGCTTCGCTCAATGTTAGCCAGCCCCCTTGTTCCAGTATCTTAAGGCTATTCAATACTTCGACAGGTTTCATTTTAAAACTTTTGGCAAAATCCACCAGATCAAAATCGTAACTATTACCCATTCCCGCCCCGGTGGCCAGCTGAAAATAACTGCCCAGGGCGCGATAAACGCGTTGAATGTCTTTTATTGCAGGGTAGGACTGTTCAAACTGTTCTTCGAGCTTATTTCGATCGCTTTCGTTGTACAACAGGATCGCAAAAGAAGATTGCCCATCTCTTCCTGCCCGGCCTGCTTCCTGATAATAAGCCTCCAGGCCATCGGGCAATTCCCAGTGGATCACAATCCGCACGTCCGGCTTGTCGATGCCCATGCCGAAGGCATTGGTAGCCGCCATGATGCGTATCTGGTTGTTGATCCACTGATCCTGCCGCTTTGCCCTTTCTTCCATGCTCAGTCCGGCGTGGTAGTAGCCGGCGGATATATTGTGAAAACGAAGCGATTCTGCAATTTCCCTGGTTTTTCTTCGATTGCGTACATAGATGATGCCGGAACCAGGTATCTTTTTGAGCAGTTCTACAATGCGGGCCCTTTTATTATTTTCGTGCAGAACGACATAGGACAGGTTCTTCCGTTCAAAGCTTTTTTGAAAGACCTTTTTTTCTGCAAAGAGCAGCTTTTCCTGGATATCTTCGACGACCTTTGGGGTTGCTGTCGCCGTTAACGCCAGGACTGGGACGCCAGGCAGGTTTTCCCGTACTTCGCCGATTTTCAGGTAGGCCGGACGGAAATCGTAACCCCATTGGGAGATGCAGTGGGCCTCGTCGACAGCCAGGAGGTTTACGGGCATTTGTTTCAGCCTGGTGGCAAACAGCTCTGTGAAAAGCCTTTCAGGGGAAACATACAGCAGCTTGTAATGTCCCTGAACGGCGTTATCCAGTACCCGGTCGATGGCTTTGTAAGGCATGCCGGAGTATAACGCCGCAGCACTGATGTTGCGCCTTTGAAGCTGTTCGACCTGGTCTTTCATAAGCGCGATCAGCGGGGTCACAACCAGGCACATGCCCTCCATGTAAAGAGCGGGCACCTGAAAACAGATGGATTTGCCGCCACCGGTGGGCATGAGTGCCAGAGTGTCCTTACCTTCCAGAACGGACCGGATGATGTCTTCTTGTAATGGGCGAAAATCAGGATACCCCCAATATTTTTGTAGTACGTCTAATGGTTGCTGCATGAAAGCAAGTTAAACAGCCTTATGCTTTTTTGCAACAATTTGTTTGCAGATAAAAAAGGAGATAGCACCGCAAGCGCTACCTCCATAAAACCCAAATCGTTAATATTTCGAACTTATGATATATCTCGTTAAATAGCAATCACCCCTAATTGGGGAGGCCGCAAGTTGTTATTGGTTATTCGTTTGCTTCAGATGATAGTGGAAATTTTCTCCGCCAGTTTTTTCTCTCCTATATCCAGCGAAATATCTTCAGCAATGAGATGGGCCACCATGTCGCCCACCTGAGAGCAATGCAAGGTAACCTGCGCGTTCAATTCCGGCGTACCGATGCCTTTTTCCAGGATGTGTTTGATGGTTGTGCGGATAACCTTGGCTTCCAAGTTCAATCCAAACGCATCCAGCATCATGGCTGAAGAGAGCATGGTGGCCATAGGGTTGGCGATGTCTTCTCCGGCAGCCTGCGGGTAAGAGCCGTGAATGGGCTCGAACAAAGATGTTTTTAGACCGATGGAGGCCGAAGGTAATAAGCCCATGGAACCGGTCAGCACGCTGGCTTCGTCCGATAAAATATCGCCGAACATATTGGAGGTCAGCACTACATC
Source organism: uncultured Saprospiraceae bacterium (assembly GCA_964548175.1). Taxonomy (GTDB): domain Bacteria; phylum Bacteroidota; class Bacteroidia; order Chitinophagales; family Saprospiraceae; genus JANQPA01. Next base: position 35,809 of record CAZJQS010000028.1, on the reverse strand, counting down.
AAATTGTTTGGGGTACTGGATCAATTGCATGGCAGCGTTATCCACGAACATGAAGTGCAGTTCCACATCGGTATAATGCGCTTTAGCCAGCTCAGTAACCCGGCGTCGCCAAAGCCGGGAAGTTTCCAGTACGTTGGCTTTATCCACCAGGGTCACTTTTTTGCGCCGGCGGCGCGCAGCCTGGAAAGCCGCGTGGGTGATGCGATCTATTTCCTCGATGTTATAGGAACAAACATCAAAGGCGGAATTTTCGTCTCTTCCTTTTTCACCGAAATAGATGCCGCTGGTCAACTCCCTGTAAATGACGAGGTCTACCCCCCTGACTTTATCCTCGCGAAGAGGAGAAAGATGGAGCAACTTGTCATAAGTGGTCACCGGACGGATATTGGCATAAAGCCCCAGTTCCTTACGCAGGCGCAGCAGACCCTGCTCGGGTCTTACCCTGGCATCGGGATCATCATCGTATTTCGGATGCCCGATAGCACCGAAAAGGATGGCGTCGGTATTCAAACAAGCCTCCAAAGTGGCTTCCGGCAAAGGATCGCCGGTCTTGTCAATAGCTGCAGCGCCAACATCGGCAAAGCAGTAGTCAAAATGATGATCGAAACGATCAGCAACAGCATCCAAAACCTTGATGGTCTGTTCGATGACCTCCGGTCCGATGCCGTCTCCTGGAAGTACAGCAATTTTCTTTTTCACGGGATAAAACGATTTGAGTTTAAAAAAATGATGTTTCGTACAAGCCCGCTTACGGCTTTTTCAGGCCTTTCTTAACTCGTATTCTTTGATCTGGTCTTTGAGGCTCAACAAATAGTCAATATCATCATAGCCATTGAGCAGACACGTTTTTTTATACGGATGGATGTCAAAACCCTCACTTAAGCCTTTAGCGGGCAGCCGGATGGTTTGCTCCCCCAGGTCAACCCTGAGTTCGACCCTGGGGTTTTCTTCAATGGCTTCGAAAACCTGATGGAGAAAATCCGGACTGACCTGAACAGGCAGGAGTCCGTTGTTCAGTGCGTTGCCTTTAAAAATATCGGCAAAAAAACTGGAAACAACCACCCTGAAGCCATAATCGTATAGCGCCCAGGCTGCATGCTCCCGGCTGGACCCACAGCCGAAGTTTTTTCCTGCAACCAAAATGGCGCCTTCATAGATCGGATTGTTCAGGATGAAATCCTCCTTAGGCTGACCATCGGCCTCATAACGCCAGTCGCGAAAAAGATTTTCTCCGAACCCCTCCCGGGTGGTGGCCTTCAAAAAGCGCGCCGGAATGATCTGATCCGTATCTATATTTTCCATCGGGATCGGCACTGCCGTATCCGTCAGTTTGATGAATTTTTCCATATTCCAAAAAATAACCTGTTGCTCTTTCAATTAACTGATCACACCGCCTCCGCCATCTCCTCTCTCACATCAACGATCTTCCCGTGTACGGCTGTTGCAGCCGCCATAAGAGGACTCACGAGGATAGTGCGGGCGCCCGGCCCCTGGCGTCCTTCGTAGTTGCGGTTGGAGGTAGAGACACAATATTTTCCTTTAGGCACTTTGTCTTCGTTCATGCCCAGGCAGGCGGAACAACCCGGCTGACGCAATTCAAAGCCGGCGGCTGCGAAAATTTCGTGCAGCCCCTCCTGCCGTGCTTGTTCCTCTACTTGTTTGGAACCCGGAACGATCATCACCTCGACATGATCTGCTTTTTGTTTACCCTTGACGTATTCTGCTACAATCCGGAGATCCTCAATGCGGGAGTTGGTGCAACTGCCGATAAAAACGTAATCGATTTTTTTTCCCAGCAAAGGTTGCCCGGGCTCCAGTCCCATGTAATCCAAAGACTTCAGGAAGGACCGGGGGCTTTCCATCTGCTCCGGCATCGGGATATGTTCTCCCACGCCCATACCCATTCCCGGATTGGTGCCGTAGGTGACCATGGGGGTAATGTTTTCTGCTCTAAAGTGATATTCTTTATCGAAGACTGCGGATTCATCCGAATAAAGCGCTGACCATTCTTCCACAGCTGCTTCGAATGCTGCTCCCTGAGGTGCAAATTTACGGCCGCGGATGTATTCGAAGGTGATTTCATCCGGAGCGATCAATCCTCCTCTGGCGCCCATTTCAATACTCATGTTGCAGATGGTCATGCGGGCTTCCATGGACAAATCGCGGATGGCTGAGCCTGCATATTCGACGAAGTAACCGGTGCCGCCGTCGGCGCCAAGCTGGGAGATGATGTAAAGGATAATATCTTTTGACAATACGCCTGGCTGTAGCTGGCCATCTACATTGATGCGCATCCGCTTAGGTTTGGTCTGGAGCAGGCATTGAGTCGCCAGTACTTGTTCAACCTGGCTGGTGCCGATTCCGAAAGCTACGCAGCCGAAAGCCCCGTGTGTAGAGGTGTGACTGTCTCCGCAAACAATAGTCATGCCTGGCTGGGTAATGCCCAGCTGAGGGCCGATCACATGAACGATGCCCTGGTAAGGATGTCCCAAACCAAATAGTTCGACGCCGAATTTTTCGCAGTTCTCGGTTAATTTATCCACCTGGAAGCGGGATAATTCTTCCCGGATCGGCAGGTGTTGATCAATGGTGGGGACGTTGTGGTCAGCGGTGGCGATGGTCTGTGCGGGCCTGAAAACGGGAATATGCCTTTTTTCCAAGCCGTCAAAAGCCTGAGGGCTGGTTACCTCATGAATAAAGTGCCGGTCGATGTACAATACGTCTATTCCGCCTTCCGCCTGGGTAACTACGTGTTTGTCCCAAATTTTATCGAAGAGTGTTTTGGTCATTTCTGTGTTGTAAAACTTTAAATTTGAATCGTCTTTAATGTAGAAAGGCCACGAGTTGTTTCTAAAAGTAGTCTTCCGGAAAAAACACTTATTCTGCGGGGACTGCAATTTTCTGACGCGTCAAAATATTGGTCAGATCCTGATCGTCCACTTCTTTTTTGATGTCTGCAACTTCAAGGAAATCGGCATAGACTTTATCCAGCTGATTCTTTGTGAGGTTGTAACCGATGTTTTTGGCTCTGTAGGCCACGGCTGCCCGGCCAGAGCGGGCGGTCAGTACGATCTTGGAGTGATCCACGCCTACGTCCAGAGGGTTGATGATCTCGTAAGTTTCCCGTTTTTTGATGACGCCGTCCTGATGGATTCCGGAGGAATGGGCAAAAGCATTGGCGCCCACGATGGCTTTATTCGGCTGTACGGGCATGCCCATTCGTTCGGAGACCAGCCTGCTGGTGCTGTATATTTTGGGGGTTTGGATCCGGGTGGTGAAATTCATTTCCGGATGCTGGCGCATGATCATCACTACTTCTTCCAGCGAGGTATTGCCGGCCCTTTCCCCTATGCCGTTGATGGTGCATTCGATCTGGCGGGCTCCGTTTTGAACGCCGGCGATCGAGTTGGCGGTGGCCAGCCCCAGGTCGTTATGGCAATGAGTGGAAAGGATGGCCTTGTCAATGCCTGTTACATTTTCTTTCAGATAGCGGATCTTTGCGCCGTATTGCTCCGGCAGGCAATAGCCGGTGGTATCGGGAATATTAAGAACGGTGGCCCCGGCCTTGATCACGGCCTCCAAAACGCGGGCCAGGTACTCATTGTCTGTCCGTCCGGCATCTTCCGCATAGAATTCTACATCCTCTACAAAGCGCTTAGCCAGCCTGACCGCAGCTACTGCTCTTTCCAGTATCTTGTCCTGGGTGCTTTTCAATTTGTATTTGATGTGCATCTCAGAAGTGCCGATGCCGGTATGTATCCTGGGGTGCCTGGCGTAGCGCAACGCCTCGGCAGCCGTTTTGATGTCTTGCTCCACAGCTCTTGACAAGCCGCAAACGGTAGATTCCTTTACGGCCTTGGCAATGGCTTCCACCGACCGGAAGTCGCCAGGACTGGAAATCGGAAAACCAGCTTCGATGATATCGACGCCCAGCGCTTCCAGTTGCTCCGCGATCTCTACCTTTTGGTCTGTGTTTAATTTACAGCCCGGAACTTGCTCCCCGTCCCTTAAGGTTGTGTCGAAAATGTGAATCCTTTGCTCTGCCATTCCATCAATTTTTGTAATAAATACGTAAGTTTGTTTATTTCAAAGATATCTGGTCAAGAAAGGCATAAGAAATCAAATAAGTTCATTACTACAAGATGTCAAGCAAACAGAATATTTTTAATTGTCTGAAATTGAAGTGATTAAATAATTATCTACTACAATGCCAAAGCAAAAAACGGACGATCTCATACAGTTAATACGGTCTTTGACCCGGGCGGAAAAGCGGCACTTTCGGCTTTTTGTGAGAAGGAATCAGGCTTCTGAGGACATTCTCTTTTTGCAGTTGTTCGATTTTCTGGATAAACATCAACAGTATGATGAAGCGCAGATCCTGAAAAAGCTTCCGGGCATAAAAAAGAGGCAGCTGTCCAATCTCAAAGCACATCTGTACAAGCAGTTGCTGATCAGTTTGCGTTTGCTCAACACCAATCACGTGAGCGAGATACAGATGCGGGAAATGATCGATTTTGCAAAGGTGCTTTACGATAAAGGCTTGTACCGCCAGAGTCTGGATATTTTAGAAAAGGCCAAGATCAGGGCTGAATCCAACGAATTTTACCCCATACAGCTCGAAGTGCTGGATTTTGAGAAACACATAGAAAGCCAATACATCACCAGAAGCATAGAAGGTCGCTCGGAAGTGTTGACGGATGAAACCCTTAGATTAAATGAGACCATCAACAATTTCAACGTATTTAGCAATCTGTCTTTACAGCTGTACGGACTCTATCTGAAAGTGGGCTATGTACGTAATGAAAAGGACTATTTTTTCGTCAAAGAATTCTTTCAGTCTAATCTTCCACAGATCAACTTCAATGAACTTTCTTTTTTAGGTAAGTTGTATTTCTGCCAGTCGCATGTCTGGTATTACTATATAACCCAGGAATTTACGTTTTGCTATCGCTATGCTCAAAAGTGGGTGGAATTGTATGAAGGCAAAGAACACCTCATCCAAAGTCACCCCGCCTTGTACCTAAAAGGCATTCACAACCTGCTGAACGCACTTTTTTTCATCCAGCATCACGAACGCTTTGTTGAAGGCCTGAATAAACTGCATGCTTTTCCTGAGCAGTATGATATTTCTAAAAATAAAAACATAGAAGGCCTTTTTAACCTTTACCATTACATCCATGCCATCAAGCTCCATTTCATGCAGGGTACTTTTGAAGAGGGTTTAATGCTGGCCCCCAAACTGGAGAAATTGATCGAAGAGGATGAGTTTAACTGGGACGACCATCGCGTAATGGTCTTCTATTATCGAATCGCCTGCCTTTATTTTGGCAATGGCGACAACGATAACGCCATCAGTTACCTCAACCGGATCATCAATCAAAAGAACCCTGATTACCGCGAAGATATTCAGTGTTTTGCCCGCATCCTTAACCTCATCGCTCATTTTGAATTGGGTAATATTCAATTAGTGGAATACCAGGTGAAGTCGGTTTATCGTTTTTTGGGAAAAATGAAAGACTTGCACGGTGTACAGCGCGAGATCGTACGATTCCTGCGCAGAACACCCCGTATGCAAGCCAAAGAGCTTAAGGAGGAATTCATTCAGCTTAAAGGCAAACTGGAACACTGGCAGGAGGAACCCTACGAGCGTCGCCCTTTCCTCTATCTGGATATCATCTCCTGGCTGGAAAGTAAGATCGAGGACTGTACCGTAAAAGACATCATCAGACGAAAGTTTCTGGAAAGACAACGGAAGTCGGAGAGGATAGGGTAGTTTTTCTAATAGTGATTGTCCGGTTGAACCTTACGGCTTTTTTTATCATTAGAGAAATAGTTGTTGGTTGATGGTTGAAAGGGCTATCTCCCAACAACCAACAACCAACAACTAAATAACTAACTTCATGAGTCAAGACAATTCAAACAATGTAACAAATATTGCTTCTTCCAGAATCGCGCTTCGCTATCTTCGCCTGGAAGATTATGTGGGATTGAAAAATGCCATGATAGAAGCATATTCAGGCATTGGCGGCATTTATTGGGAAGAAGAAGCCATCTCCACCTTGCTGAAAATATTCCCGGAAGGACAACTTTGCGTAACTAAGGACGGTAAAGTAGTGGGAGTGGCCTTATCTATTATCGTCGATTATACAAGATTTGGAGATAAACATACCTACGACCAGATCACGGGAGGAGAGACCTTTAAAACCCACGATCCCAATGGCAACACCCTCTATGGAATAGAAGTATTTGTACACCCTGAACACAGGGGCCTTCGGCTCGGCCGACGTTTATACGATGCTCGAAAGGAACTTTGTGAAAACCTGAACCTTAAATCCATTATCGCAGGGGGAAGGATACCCAACTACAAGGACCATGCCGATGAGCTTACCCCCAGGGAATACATCGATAAAGTCAAAAGCCGGGAGATCTACGATCCCACTTTGTCTTTTCAGCTGGCCAATGACTTTCAGGTTAGGAGGATTCTAAAGAACTACTGGCATGAGGATTCCGAATCCATGGAGTTCGCTACCTTGCTGGAATGGCAGAACATCTATTATCAGGAAGATGAAGGACTGGTCAACCAGCCTAAGCAGGTCATCCGCCTTGGTCTGGTGCAATGGCAGATGCGAAATTTCCCGGATTTTAAGTCCTTTTGCGAGCAGGCGGAGTTTTTTGTAGATACCGTCAGCGATTATCGCTGTGACTTTATTATGTTCCCGGAATTTTTCAATGCACCCCTTGTCGCCTCTTATAACCATTTGCCGGAAGCGGAAGCCATCAGGGAGCTCGCCAAGTTTGCGGACCCCATCCGGGAAAAATTCCTGGAATTTGCAGTGTCTTATAACGTGAATATCCTCACCGGCAGCATGCCGCGGCTGGATGAGGACCATCGATTGCTGAATGCAGGCTTCCTCTGCCGTCGGGACGGCTCCTTTGAAGAATATGAAAAGATCCATGTCACTCCCTCCGAACGAAGCGCCTGGGGAATGGTCGGCGGCGATAAGATCAAAGTGCTGGATACCGACTGTGGTAAGATCGGCGTCATGATCTGCTACGATGTGGAGTTCCCGGAGCTTTGCCGACTCCTGGCTGACCAGGGTATGCAGATCCTTTTCGTTCCTTTCCAGACCGACACCCAGAACGGGTATGTTCGCGTCCGCCATTGCGCTCAGGCCAGGGCCATCGAAAATGAGTGTTACGTAGCCATCGCAGGCTGCGTAGGCAACCTGCCCAGAGTAAACAATATGGACATCAATTACGCCCAGTCTGCCGTATTCACCCCTTCCGATTTTGCTTTCCCCACCAACGGCATCAACGCGGAAGCGACGCCAAATACCGAAATGACGCTCATCGCAGACGTTAACCTCGACTTGTTGAAAGAATTGCACAATTACGGTAGTGTGCAGACGATAAAGGACCGAAGGAAGGATCTGTACCAGCTTATGCTGCGGAAAAAAGGAAAGGTTTAGCTTTTTATATTTTAACTTTTTTCCAATTCAAAAACAAATATACCATCCCTGCCGAACTCACTAAGGTGCCCACTAGGCCTCCAACCAGGTTCCCATAAATCCAGAAACCAGTCGCAAATAACAAGCCATACACCGTAAAACACCCGGCAATCATGCACGCGATCTCTAAACCAAGCGAGCTGCTTTGCCCTTTACTATCTCCTGGCCTCCTGGAAGGGGAGAGCTTTTGCTCTTCACCTTTCGCGAGTACAGCTTGCCATCCAATAGAATGGGGGCCGATTTTATTATAAAAATCAACTAAGGTGCTATGGTCAGTTGGTGGGGTGAGAAAAGTGATCGCCAGCCAGCCTACCGTTGTAATGCCCACCCCGATCAATAATTTCATATAATCATCCAGTCCTTCCGGGCCAAGAAACTCAAAATAAACGGCCACGAGGAAACTGATGATCATCGCCGCCAGCTCGCTGTAGGCGTTGATGCGCCACCAGAACCAGCGCAGGATGAACAGTAAGCCGGTTCCGGCGCCGATCTGCAACAAAATATTAAACGCCTGAAGGGCATTGCTCAACGCCAGAGCCACGAGCGCAGAAAGGACCATCAAAACGACAGTGGAGATCCGGCCCACCAGAACCTGGTTCCGCTCACTGGCTTCAGGGTTGATAAATCTTTTGTAAAAATCGTTTACGATATAGGAAGCGCCCCAGTTGAGTTGTGTGGAAATAGTCGACATATAGGCGGCTATCAAAGATGCCACCACCAGACCAAATAAACCGGCCGGCAAAAAGGTCAGCATGGCGGGAAATGCCAGATCGTGCCGGATGATGTTTTCATCCACATTCGGAAAAGCGGTAGCTATCGATTCCAGGTCCGGAAACACAACCAACGAAGCCAAAGCGATCAATATCCAGGGCCAGGGCCGGAGCGCATAATGCGCCAGGTTGAATAGGAGAGTGGCGCCTACGGCATGCCCTTCGTCCTTAGCAGAAAGTACCCGCTGAACAATATACCCGCCGCCGCCTGGCTCTGCTCCGGGATACCATACACTCCACCATTGCACGGCTATTGGAATGATAAAAAGAGGGATCAACTGGCGTGTGTCGCTAAAATCAGGAATAAATTGCAGCTTATCGCTTACATTTTCATGAGCCAGCAAATTGCTCAGGCCGCCTACTTCCGGTAGATTCACTACAAGGACAGCCGCCCAGACTACCCCGACCATGGCCATGATGAACTGTATGAAATCGGTCATAATCACCCCTCTTAGTCCTCCTAGTGAAGTATAAATCACAGTGATCACAGAGGCAATGGTAATGGTCTCGATCGGACTCAGCCCCAGCATGACACCCCCGATCTTAATAGCCGCCAGGGTAACACTGGCCATGATCATCAGATTGAAGAAAATCCCAAGATAAAGCGCCCGGAAACCCCGCAAAAAAGCAGCTGCCGGACCGCTGTAGCGCAATTCGTAAAACTCAATATCGGTCAGAATCCCAGACCGGCGCCATAACTTTGCATACACAAAGACCGTCAGCATTCCAGTCAGCAAAAATGCCCACCAGACCCAATTACCCGATACACCGTTCGTCCGAACAATATCCGTCACCAGGTTGGGCGTATCCGCTGAAAAAGTGGTGGCAACCATTGAAACGCCAAGCAGCCACCAGGGCATACTCCGCCCGGATAAGAAAAATTCTGAAAACCCTTTTCCTGCTTTACGAGAGGCAGCCAGCCCGATGGATAGGGAAACCACGAAAAAGGCAATGATGATGGCGAGGTCGAGAGTGGAGAGGAGATTCATGTTTATAGATATTGGATGTTAGTTATTGGGTTATTGGTTACGAGGGAAGGAGGGAGAATCAAAGCTTCTAAGCTCGTCTACGAACAACCATGCTTTATTACCGGCGCCTTGTTTTCCCTCGGGAATGACCCCAAAGTTGGGCACCTGAACGTGCAGGTAGCGTCCGGAGGTTTGGTCTAAATTTATGTCGACCGTGACGACTTTAGTGCTTTTATTTTGCACAGCGGTGGTTTCCCAGTTTTCGGGAACGACCTTTTCTTTACTAAACAGCACCTTTACCTCGTTTGGCGCGTAGATCCATTGTCCGGGGCTATGGTAAAAACGCATTTGGAGAGAACGGATCGTGTCTGTTTTTTCCAAATCGACCACCGCCTGGAAGTCGGTTCCTTCGAAGCCCAGCCATTCTTCATCTCCATATCGATCCTTGCTGCCCAGTACGCCGTTGATCAGGGCGCCCTTGCCGCCTGAATTGTATTTTGGGGAAGGCGGGGTCAACAGTTCAATTTCAGCGCCGGCGGTCTTGTGGAGTTCAAGGCGGATGGATTGCGGCCGCCCCGTTTTTTGACCGTCGATAAAAGTTTGGGCGGTATATTGTCCACTTTCGTTGATTTTCAAAGGATTGCGAATGGCCTGATCGCCGGCGGATGCGCTATCCCCTAAAGCAAATCTGATAATACCTGCTTTGGCCTGGTTGTAAAAATTTAAATAAACGCCTTCTCCCTCGCCGCTGCGGACTTCAGATTTAACATCGTACAAATGATTAGCAGTATTGACGCTTCGTCTTTCCAGCCATTTCAAATGCTGCGTAAGTCTTTTGGTGAAGCTGTCGAAATCCTTTTTTTCTTTACCCGACCAGGTCACTTCAGAAAGAGCGATGGCTCTGGGAAAAGCCATGTATTCGACTTTTTCGGGCGTTTTCATGTATTCCGTCCACACGTTGCCCTGTGCGCCCAGGATATGTTCGGCTTCCTCTGCAGTGAGTTCCTCCGGCACAGGATGGTAGAGGTAGACTTTTTCCAGCGGAATAAAACCTCCGATGGCCAGGGGTTCGTCGGGATGGATGGATTGATAATAGTCGAAGTAACAGTGAGAAGTGGGCGTCATTACTACGTCATGCCCTTCTTTTGCTGCTTCAACACCGCCGCTTTCGCCTCGCCAGGACATAACGGTCGCGTTGGGCGCCAGTCCGCCCTCCAGGATTTCATCCCAGCCGATGATCTGCCGGCCGTTTTCATTGAGGAATTTTTCGATTCGTCTGATGAAATAACTTTGGAGTTCATTTTCGTCTTTCAATCCTTCTTTTGTCATTAATTCCTGGGCATAGGTACTGTTTTTCCATTGCGTTTTCGGGCACTCATCTCCGCCGATGTGGATGTATTCGCTGGGAAAAAGGGCCATAACCTCGGTGAGTACATTTTCCAAAAATTCAAAGGTCTCTTCTTTTGGGAAATAGACCTCTTCGAATACGCCCCATTTGGTGGCCACCTCGTATTGCTCACCCGTGCAACCCAGTTCCGGATAAGCCGCCAGGGCAGCTCGGGAATGTCCAGGCATTTCAATTTCGGGAATAATGGTAATGAACCTTTCGCGGGCGTATTGAACCACTTCTTTCACTTCTTCCTGGGTGTAATACCCGCCATAACGCTCGCCGTCAAATTGATGTGGCTGATCACTGTAGTGGCCGATCAGGGTTTCGGGGCGGTAGGCGGCTACCTGCTGAAGTTTGGGGTATTGCTTGATCTCGATGCGCCAGCCCTGGTCTTCCGTCAGGTGCCAGTGAAAACGGTTCAATTTGTAAAAAGCCAGCAGGTCGATGTATTTTTTGATGAATTCTACAGGAAAAAAGTGACGCCCGACATCGAGATGCATGCCGCGATAGGAAAATGCAGGTTTATCTTCAATGAAAACGCAAGGCAATTCTACCAGATCTTGTAGTCCGCTCTGCTGAGTGATGAGCTGGATCAGCGTGATGGTCCCCCGGAAAATGCCTGCCGGTGAGCTTCCCTGGATCAGGACTCCTTTCTGAGTGATGGTCAGAGAATAAGCTTCCTCTTGTTCGATCTCGTCATTCAGTTGAAAAACAATATTGTTCTTATTTTGCTCTGCCGTTTCCAACTCCATTTGATTGTTAGCTTGCAAAAAGTCGCGCAGATAATCAGCGCTGTATCGAATGGCTTCATTATCTTGATCAAACACCAGGTTGGTTTTCGGCCTCAGTTGAAAATAACCTGCTCCGGCTTTAAGGTATTGTGGAATGGGAATGAGCTTGTAATCTGAAGCTCCATGAGGCATTGGGTTTTCTGACACACAAGCCAGGCAGGTCAGGAACAGGAGAAGAGCTATAAAGTGTCGGTTTTTCATTTTTTTTGGAAAAAGTTGGTGGAGGGAAAAATAGAAAAAAATGCTGAAATACAGCAGGCGTTTGGGAAAAAGGATGAAAGAGAAAAAAGAACAGAACCATCGTTGGTAAAAACCAAACAAAAAATTAATTTTTATTGATAGTGTAAAATTTAAACTTTGTTTTTTTGGGGTTGAAATAATAAATTATGAAAAAGCAGACCTTACTATTGATTTTTGTAATGGCGGCCTGGAGCATTGGGGCGCAGGTTGTCAGAACGAATCCGCCCTTTCCGAATCCGGGAGAGCGCTTATCCATCAATTTTGATGCCCGTCAGGGAAACAGAGGTTTGGAAAATTGCAATTGTGATGTATACGTTTATACTGGAGTAACCATTGACGGGCAGCGCTGGCAAAACATACGAGGAGTCTGGGGGCAGGCCGATCCGGAATTGAGAATGACCCGGACGGGCCAGAATACGTACACTTTTGTCATAGAAGACATGCGTGAATTTTATGGAGTAGCTGAAGGAACCCCCATTGAGGAGATTTCTATTCTTTTCCACGATGATGGCGGAGGCCGGGCCGGCCGCGGAGATGGCGGCGCCGATATTTTCCTGGACGTTTTTCCGGAAGACGCTACGATACTGTCTGTTCTGGAAACGCCGGAGGAAGGGGCCTCGATTACTGTACAAGCAGGCGAGGTGATTCCGATTTCCGGTATTTCCAATATTAAAGCTTCTCTGCGGATTGATCTGGACGGGGAAGAGATAGCCCGTTCGGCGGTGGATACTTTTCGTTTTTCCTATGATCATGTCGTTCCGGACGAACCTGGTACGCATACGGTAGATTTCATTGCTGTTAACACGGAAACAGGAGATGCCGATACGGCCTCTTTTTTCTATGTTCAGGTTCCGGAGCCAGAGATAGCACAAGTACCTGAGGGGCTGTTGTTGGGTTTAAATCGAAATGAAGACGGCAGCATCAGCCTGGTATTGGAGGCGCCTGGCAAAAAGGCTGTTTTTGTAAGAGGAGATTTTAACGGCTACAAGACTGATATTAGTTATTTAATGAAAAAAAGTCCGGACGGCCAGTTTTTCTGGATCACCATAGACAGTTTAGATGCAGGGGAGTGGCATTATTACGAATACCTGGTGGATGATCTGGCCACTGCAGACCCCTACAGCGAATTGATCGTAGATCGCTTTGATGATCCGCAGATTCCTCTTTCGCACAATGACGCCATTCCGCCCTTTTCGGAAGGAAGCAGCAGCGAGCGGCTGACGGTTTTCAGAGTAGAGGGTTTTGAATACGACTGGCAGGTGACGGATTTCACGCCGCCTGCGGTAGCAGAGCTCAATATTTATGAATTATTGGTTCGGGATTTTTTTGAGACCAGCTCTTTTGATAATTTGATCGACACGCTTGATTATTTGCAGGGGCTGGGCATTAATGCGATCCAGCTTATGCCGGTAAGTGAATTTGAGAATAACGACAGTTGGGGGTATAATCCTTCTTTCCACATGGCGCTGGACAAATATTACGGTGATCCGATTACTTTCAAGGCCTTTGTGGATGAAGCCCATCGGCGAGGTATGGCGGTATTTTTGGATGTGGTGTACAATCATGCTTTTGGAGAAAGTCCATTGGTGAGGTTGTATCAGAACGTGAATGGATCTGGACCTTCGGCTGAAAACCCCTGGTTTAATGTGGAAGCCAGGCACCCATTCAATGTCGGGTTTGATTTTAATCACGACAGTCCTTCCACCAAGCGCTTCGTAGCCCGGATGAATCATTATTGGCTTGAAGAATACCATATTGACGGATATCGCTTTGACCTTTCCAAGGGATTTACCCAACGGAACACACCTAATGATGTGGGGGCATGGGGGGGGTATGACGCTGCTCGGGTAGCTTTATGGAAAGAGATCGGGGATGACATTTGGGAGGATTTTCCCAATGCCATTCTCATACTCGAACATTTTGCGGACAATACGGAAGAAAAAGAACTGGCGGATTACGGTTTTTTATTCTGGGGCAATCTGCATTACCATTACGGTCAGGCTGTGGAGGGTAATGTCAATGAGTCAGATTTTTCTTGGGGATATTATAAAAACAGAGGCTGGAACGACCCTCATGTCGTTACTTATATGGAAAGCCATGATGAGGAACGCATTTTGTATCAGGCTCAGGAATTTGGCAGAAGCAGCGGTAGTTATGATGTAAAAAGGCTAGGCACGGCATTGAATCGGGCAGCTATGGCGCATACCTTTTTATGGACCATTCCCGGCCCCAAGATGATGTGGCAATTTGGGGAGTTGGGATATGATTTCAGTATAAACTATTGCATTGGCAGCGGAACGATAGACGGCGATTGTCGGACAGGGCGGAAGCCGGTACGCTGGGATTACCTGGAGGTGAATGCACGTAAGATGTTATACGATCATATTGCTGATCTGACTTATTTGCGGAATACATACAGAAATACCTTTCAGGACGAGGAAGCGATCATCAATATCCGGTCTGCTGTTAAGACCATTACGTTAAGTGAAGACGAACTCTCGGTAGTTGCGGTCGGCAATTTTGGGTTGACCAGTGAAAGTGTCACGGTCAGTTTTCCGCTGGACGGTCGGTGGTACGACTATTTTACGGAACAAGCCATAGAAGTAAGCGGGGGCAGCGCGCAATTTCCTTTATTACCCGGCCAGCAACGGCTATGGTTAAGCACGGATATCGAACGGCCAAGTTTATCCGGCGGCATAACTTCCTCCGACGACCGGTTTCTCCAAACGAACCTTAAAGCCTATCCCAATCCCATTCGTTCAGGAGAGCGTCTGAGGCTTGAGCTCGGCGAAAACAATATTACAGGCGGCCATCTGCGCATCATCGACAGCAGGGGAGTGGTGAACTGGGAAGTAGCCTTACCCGGAAACACCGCCGGACTACCGGTCCTGGAAATCGATCTCCCGCAATTGGCGGCTGGCTTGTATGTAGTGGAACTGGTTTCGATGGGAGAGGGGCGTGTGTATTTGTCCAAAGTCGTGGTGAGGGAGTAGAGTGTTTTTTTTTAAAAAAAAATTCTCTTAGACCTCAGAGGTCTTTAAGACCTCTGAGGTCTAAAAATGAAAGTTTTCCACATTTTCTTGATTTTTCGCCTGCAAAAATCAGATAGTCAGTATTTTACATAGTGTTAAAAAAATCACAGACCTCGTAATGATGTCCGGTTTTGTCCGGCGGCTTTTTTCTGGGGACCTCAAAGGTCTTTAAGACCTTTGAGGTCTAACAAAATCCAGGATTTTTGTAGATTTATCCAAACATCCTTTATCAATAAAACATCGGCTATGGTCAATACATTAAACATGGACTTTCTAAGAATTTGGCTTTTGTGCATTCTTTTCGCGCTGTCCGCTCCCATCCTATGGAGCCAGCAAACCTCTAATCATGGGAATAAATTCGAACAGCTGGGGACCATACTTCCCGATCCCAATGCCTACCGGGGTATGGATGGGGCGCCAGGCCCCGAATACTGGCAGCAACGCTGCGATTACGACATTGAGTGTACGCTTGATGTGGAAAATCAGCGGCTGGACGGCGCCGAATCAGTGACTTACTACAACCAATCGCCGAATACATTGAGATATCTTTGGCTGCAACTGGACGAGAATGAGCACTCACCCATCTCCGACGCCAACTATCAGGACGGCAGCCAAATCAGCCCTTTTATGAGCGAACGACAGCTGAATGACCTCAATAAAAAGGAACTGCTGCAGAGATATGGCTGCAATATCGTCAAAGTGACCGACGCCAACGACAACCCCCTGGATTATACCATCAATCAGACCGTCATGCGTATCGACCTGCCTGAGCCGCTTAAGCCAGGGGAAAAGTTCTCCTTCAAAATTGACTGGTATTATTACCTGATCGACCGCGTCAACGGCCCGGATGGAGGTCGCGGGGGGTATGAATTCTTTGAAGAAGACGGTAACTACCTCTTTACCATCACTCAATGGTACCCGCGCTTATGCACCTACACCGATAACGAAGGCTGGCAAAACAAACAGTTTACCGGCCGGGGAGAATTTGCTCTTACCTTCGGTAATTTTGTAGTGAAAATGACCTTGCCTAAGGATTACCTGGTGGGATCTACCGGAGAGTGTCTTAACTATAAAGACGTTCTGACGCCTGCACAATACGCTCGCTGGGAACAATCCAAAACAGCCGAAGAACCCTTCAAGATCGTTACCCTGGAAGAAGCTCAAAAGATGGAAATGCAGAAACCGGCGGAGGAGTTGCAAACCTGGATATATAAAGCGGAAAACGTGCGTGATTTCGCATGGACAGCCAGCCGTAAATACATATGGGATGCAATGCCTCACATTACCGAAGAAGGGAAAAGGGTCATGTGTATGAGCTATTATCCCAAGGAGGCCTATCCTATTTACAGCAAGTTTTCCACTAAAGCCGTAGCACATACCCTGGAGGTTTATTCCCGGTATTCCATCCCTTATCCCTATCCTACGGCCATCTCCGTAGAAGGCAGAAGCGGCATGGAATATCCTATGATCTGTTTTAACCGTGGGCGGGCCGAAAAAGACGGCACCTACACCGAGGAAGAAAAAAACGCCGCTTTGCTGGTTATCATTCACGAGGTCGGCCATAACTATTTCCCTATGATCATCAACAGCGACGAACGGCAATGGGCCTGGATGGACGAAGGCATCAATAGCTTTATTCAGTACCTGACCGAGCAGGAGTGGGACAATAACTTCCCCTCACGCTGGGGATCGGCCCATACCATCGCCCCGTACATGGGCCAGGATAAAGATCGCCTCGAACCCATCATGACCAATAGCGAGAATATCATTGATTACGGCAGTAATGCTTATTCCAAACCGGCCACCGGATTGAATATCCTCCGGGAAACCATCATGGGCCGGGAATTATTTGATTTTGCATTTAAGGAATACTGCCGCCGTTGGGCCTTTAAACATCCTACCCCTGCCGACTTTTTCCGAACCATGGAAGATGCCAGTGGGGTAGACCTGGATTGGTTCTGGAGAGGTTGGTTCTACAGCATCGATGCCGTAGATATTTCCCTGGATTCCGTAAGCTGGTATAAAGTCGATATGGAAAATGATCCTAAACCGGTGGAACAGACTTTTTCCTACAAAGTAACCAAACCTTTTGACGACATCACCAGAAAGCGCAATCGAGAGTCGGGTATGAAGTTCAAAGTAGAGGAAGATCCCGAACTCCAGGATTTCTACACCAACTACAAGCCCTGGGAAACAGAAGATTCTATTCAAACTACTACCATGGTCTTTTTTGAAGAAACCTTCAGCCAGAAAGAAAAACAAAGATTTGCAGATAAAAACTTCTATGAACTGCATTTTAGCAATAAGGGCGGCCTGGTCATGCCTGTGATCATTGAATGGACTTTTGAAGACGGTACGACTGAAAAAGAGCGTATACCTGTGGAGATCTGGCGCAAAAACGAAACTAGCTTTTCAAAAGTATTCGTTAAAGATAAAGTCGTCACCAACATCCGCCTCGACCCCGATCGCGTCACAGCTGATGTGGATGAGTCTAACAATAACTGGCCCGAAATCGCTCCCCAGCCTACTCGTTTTCAGATATTTAAAGCACATAAGGAAAAAGAACAATTGAATCCTATGCAGAAAGCTCAAGGCAAAAAGATCAAACCTTAAGTTTTTCCGGCGGACTTCATAAAAATGAAACATCCCGGAATAGTGAAGGCTAATCTGGTTATTTAGTGTTCCGTTTCTTTTAAGAAGTTGTCAGTTGATGGTTATTTAAGCCGAGCAAACCTGCCGGCCGTCAGGCGAGAGGAGCAGCTGACTTTTCACATAGCCTCCAGGTTTTATAATTTAACTTCTCCCCGCCCGTGTCTTATGGCCTTCTCAAATTGGCAATGGTTTATAGCTGTTATGTGTGTTTTTTGTTTGACTTATTTGGGTTTTTTAAGTAATTTATTTTGTAAAAAAGGAGTTTTGAAAAATTATTAATATTTAAAAAATGTAAATAAGAAATAAAAAATTATATCCTTCCTGTCCCAATTGTCAAACAAAAAACCATACACATGCTGCTAATAGACATTTTCGGGCCCAAGTTGTACATCGTGCTTTTTGCTCTGTTACTCTGGGGAATTCCCTATCTGATCATACGATTGGTTTCCAGGCACTATCAGGACCAGGTGGATGAACTTCACCGGCTGAGAAAAGAGGTAAAGGAGTTAAGAAAAAAAGCCCGGAGCTGATGCTCATTCAGGATATCTGCGGCTATTTTTAATATCCAATACTTTTCCAGGCAGTATGCCTTCTTTTAATATGCCGTTTTCCACCAGAAAAGTACCGTTGACTATAACATGGTAAATTCTCTCGGGGTATTGATGCGGCTCAAAAAAAATAGCTTTGTCCTTAATCTCTTCAAGGTCAAAGATACAGATGTCCGCTTTATAACCTTCCCGGAGCAGCCCTCTATCCTTAAAGCCCATGAACTGAGCGGGCAGGCTGGTCATGGATCGCACGGCCCCCTCCACGCTGATCACTTTTCTTTCTTTGGCGTACCAGGCGATTTTTCTGGGAAAAGTACCGTAATAACGGGCGTGAACAGGCTGGTCTTTTGAACGGGCAATACCTGCATCCGAGGCTGTGATCACCCAGGGTTGCGCTGCCAGCAATTCTATATCTTCATCATTTACCGATCACCTGCATCCTCCTCAGGAAAAGGCGAGCCGTACTTTGTTCTACAGGCTGTATCTCCATTTGTTCGCCGTTGGCCAATTTGAAAATTAGATCTTTCTTTTTCATTTTCAACAGTTCCTCGTTGAAGCGAGGATTGTCAGAAGTCATATCCATGATGCCTTGTTTGAAGCCGATGTAATAGAAATAGCCACTAGGCGACTTCAGGTAAATATACAGGCGATCGTCTTCATTGGAAGGCATTTTGAATTCGATGAAGCCTTCGATCATTTTGTTGATCGGCTCGCCGTTAATGCTGGACAGGCCGAGTTTTTTGGTCTTATTGACGAAAGATTGATATTCGGGGTCCCAGACCATTTCAAGCCGGCTGAATAAAAAGTCAAATGCGTTGAACTTTTTTGGGATTTCCAGATATCCTGACGACATGAAGGCCAGCGCTTCCCGGATTTCAGCGTTATCGGGGAAAACCTGGCTGGCCGCCATCTTATAGAATCCCAGGTCCGTCAGGTAAGATACATTTGGCGTTGCAAAAGCAGAGCTGATGATATCATCGGCAATGGCCTTGAGAAATTTTTCGGGTATGGACATTTTGATGCCGGCCATCATCTTCATTTCTACTATGGGCGCCGGCTCTGCCTTCACCGCTACGGTATCCTGCATGATCGATTCATCCAGCATGATATTAGGATTTACTGTTTCTTCCCTTTTAGGCAAGTCTTTGGGAAATTCGGTCTCTAATTTTCCTCCGGCTGATACGCTGATCATCTTCAGTCCAGAGCCGATATTGAGCTTGCCATCTGCCTGAACGAGGCCCGTTTTATTGCTTAAGACCAGCTTGCTGCCGATCTGGCTTTCCGTGAAGATCCTGGTGGAATCACCAAAGACAAACTCGTCCTTTGTCTCATCATATTGAAAATAACCTGTTACCGGTAAAATGGAACGATCTTTCCGGTAATAAAGTGGCATCATAACACTAGGGTAAATGCGGGAGGTTTCCTTACTCAGAAAAATACCCGTTTCCAACCGGTCTCCTTCTGGGCTCAGAGGCCGGTCGTAGGCAATGGTCAGGTCTTTTTTATCTCCTTCACTTTTTACCGAAAACCAATAGGCCTGAGGCAGCTTTTCGGCTTCCATTCTTGCAAAGCCGTCAAAGAATAAGTTTTTGGTATCGGAAGAAAGGGTGATGGTGCCCTGGAAGCCAGTTTTGAGATCTATGGAAAAATTATCGCTTTCTTTGACCGTTCCCTTCGCACGAGTGGCTGTCGGCCGTTTACTGATCGGTCCGCTTCCTACCCGGGTGCCAATAATATTAGCAAATTCTATTTCCTGTTTTTTATTTCCGACGTTGTACTCATAAAAACCGCTGCCTGTGTAGTTCTTTCGTCCTTTAATTTCAACGGTGGCCCTGTTGATAACATGATACTTCGTAATGGTGTCGGCTACAATACGGGCATTCTGAAGCGTCGTCATTACTCCTCCGGCCTGGATCTCGACTTTTCCGCTGTCGGGATAAATAAGGGCGTCCGCTGAAACCACGTGTGGGATGCCGCCGATCTTCAGCGTGTTGGTAGTCAGGTCGTAATTGGCGGTTTTTCCTTCAAAACGAAGGGAATCCTGATCCTGGATAATAGAGAGGAAGCGGCCCAGCGAATTTTCATCGGAATTAAATTTAACCAACTCGTTGTCGATTTCCCAGATGAATTCATTCATGGAGGTTTCGTAGCCGTTGTAAGGAAGAGCCGTTTTGATGAACTGGTCGTTGGCTAAAAACTCACCCCTGGATTCGTCAAAGTCTACCTTCGCTTTGATGTTTTGAGTGGTCAGAGCTGGTTTACTTGCCGTACTGGCCGCATTATAGGCCAGAATATTCAAAGAAGTAGTATCCGATTCAACGGAAAAGGCCCCGAATGAAAAATAGTTGGACGTCATATTGGCCCGGTCCCAACTGAAAATGCCGTTGCCTTTCAACCCTCCTGGCGTCAGGATGGATTGCCCCTCCAGCCGGTGGGTTCCTTCTTTGAACAGCGAAAAGGCATTGTTTTCTGTGTTGATGTACATACTGTCTTTAAACGGCCGCCAGTTGATGCTTACTTCCAGGCCTTTAGCCTGCGGAACTTCCACTTCCGATTCGCGGTCTTCTTCCAGGTAGAATTCATCGGCTTTGGCAGTCATCTGCTTGGGGCGGAAATTGATGTCCTTTGCATCCAGAGAAGCACCCAGGTATTTGACGCGCCCCTGGCCCTGCAATCCCTGATTGCTCAGGTTGATGATGCCTTTATAGGAGCCCTTGTCCTTATAAACCTCATATCCTTCTCCCGGCGTTTCCGTAGTTAACCCCAGAGAACCGTCCGGTTGCAGGGTCAGGGTGTCGGAAATGACCGGGAAAATATCGGCAGGGAAAAGCTTGCCCTTGAGGCTGATGTCAATAGGCAGATAATAATCCAGGTGATCGATGCCGAAAGGATCCAGCCGGAAATAGAAAGAATCCCGGGTATAGACACTATCCTGTATATCCGCCCTGTCGTAATAAACGTAGGAATAATCAGTCGTCTGTAGTGAAGGGAACATTTTGATCTCTTCCTGTCCGGATTTGTTGTGGGGGGCATCGATCATCAAAACCCCGGTAAGGTCTTCAATGCGCGAGTCGATCCCATAGGCAATGGGACGGCCTTTTTTATCCAATTCTCCTGTGGGAACGAACAGATCGAAATAATCGATGGTATCCAGTTCTATTCGGAATTTTTCATAATTGAAATGAAACTTACGCCCCTCGATGACGCTCAGTCCGGCAAACAGCTTCCCGTCGAAGTCCATGTTGCGGTTTTCTTTGAGCAGTACTCTTTTTTCTTTGGGCAAAATGCCGACTCTCTGCTTTTCACTGAATTCTATCCTGTCGACTCCATCGATGGCAATGTAATTGTCTTTGTAATTGAACTGTGCATTCTCCCCCAGGGTGTCAGATGTAATCTGCAGTACGTCATAGTCCACCTTATTCTGCATGGCGTCGGCGTAGTGAAAGACTTTTTCTTTGACTTCCACTTCCTGATCAACGTGATCGTAGTTAATGAACCCCCTGGCGACCATGTCGAAAAGTAAGCTTTCGATGTTCTGTACTTCGTATTTGGGATTTAGCCTTTTGGCCAGCGTTTCTGCGTTGAGATAATTCAACCCGGTTTCTTCCGCCAGTTTTTTGATGGTGGCAATGGGGTTGACGGAAGCTATATTCTGAAGGCGAAAATATTCGTTTTCCTCAAAAAAATGCAAGGACTCAAAGCTGATGGAAGGCTTTTTGAAAATCTCAACCGCTTCTTTCCCAATTACTACCGAGTCTTTATCAAAATAAGCGACCATCCGGTCGGCATTGATGTTCACCTGGTGAAAAGAACTGAAGAAAGGATTTTTGTCGGCTCCTTTATCACCTCGAATGAGGGTCATCTCTTTCTCGGGAATGTTGAACCGGATACCGACCGAGGGGTGATAAATGGAATCCTGGTCGCAGTAGACACTGGCATCCACCTTTTCTCCATACAGTTGGGTACCCTGACTGATCACATACTGCAGGGAATTTCCTTTAAACATCATCTTCCCTTTTTCATCATAGATCTTGATCTCTGCGGGGTTCTCCTTCGTGCCGTCCCCGTAAATGGTAGTGCCCTGGATACGGACGCCGCCCTTATATTCAATGCCTTCTCCTATATTGTCGACGTCAAGTTGTAAGTCATAAGATTTGAAACGGGGAAAGGAAGTACTCCGCCCGCCATCGGCTACGATCTTATCGCTAAAGGCGCCTTTCACCAGCCGTTGCCCCAGAAAATGAGGGTAATACAAACTGGCGCTGTCCACTTCATAAATATTTTTGCTTACCTCCAGCTCATAGTCCGGAAACTCCACATAAGTCTCTTCCTGGTCTTCTTCCATCAGCTGGTCCCAATACACTCTTCCGCCTTTGCCCTGCCAGATCTGGGTGGTGGGAAAAAAGATCCCTGAGGTTTGGAGGATAAGCATGGAATCCTGTTTGTGCTGAGACATGATGTCCACCTGCTCAAAGCGAACGACCGGCTCCTGTTCGATGAGATCCAGCTTGAAATCGTCACTTAGCGCAAACCAGGAGGTTCCGAACTCTGAATATTTCAGTGCTTTTTTCTCATAAAATGGTTGGGTGAAGTTCAGAAAGGTAAGAAAAGGCTTGGTCCGGCGGGTCTCTTTGCAATATTCCAGCATACGTTCCACCACGAGGTGCCACTCTTTGAGCTTTTCTTCACTGGGGGTGCTTTTCTTGATCGTGCTTAAGCATTCCAGATATTCCGAAAAGTAAGGACTGGGACTTAAGCGAAGGCTCAACATGGAATTGCCGATCTCGTAGATTTTATTGATCTCCTCATCTGAGAACATTCCCCCATTGAAACTGTCTTCAAACGCTTTAAAAATGTCCTCCACTTTTTTCATTTTATTGGAGGTCATGTAATCTTTCAATTGAACAATGAACTCTGAGCGTACCTGAGAAAAGGTATCCAGATATTGAGCTTCCAGAGAAACGGAAAAAAGCAACAGCCCTAAAATGAGCGGGAGGTATATCCTATGCATGTCTGTAAATTTTTAAAAATGACCGGCGACGATAAGCAACTATAATAAATATAACGCTCTAGGGCAACACTTTCATGCATAACCATTCGCCTTTTTCTAGTCGGCTAACTATCGTAAACTTATTTTTCCTGAGCTCTTCCAGCAATAGCGGCTCATCCTGCAAAAGAATGCCGGATAAGAGCAGAACACCATTTTTTCTCAGCTTTTGTTGTAGTTCGGATAAACTGTTGAGAATGACATTGCGGTTGATGTTAGCCAGGATCAGATCATAATCTTTTTCTATGATGGACTTAAGGTTTCCGTGGATGGCCCGTATGTTAAAAACATTATTGATCTGGGCATTTTCAAGCGTATTTTCAAAAGCAGCTTCCTCGATATCGACCGCATCGACCTCCTGGGCGCCCATTTTAGCAGCCAGGATGGCCAGGATACCGGTGCCGCAACCATAATCCAATACTTTTTTTCCATCGACATTGAGGGACGACATCATACGGATCATCAGGTAGGTCGTTTCGTGATGCCCCGTGCCGAATGCCATTTTGGGATTGATGATGATGTCATGCGTTTTATTGGGATTTGCAGGATGGAAATCCGCCCTGACCAGGCAAAAGTCGTCTACTTCTACGGGTTCAAAGGCGGCTTCCCAGGCTTCGTTCCAGTTCTTGTCCTCCAATAGGCGCCAGTGGTAAGAGAATCCCCAGCGATCAGCCAGGTCTTTTAGGTCTTCCTCCACCGCAGAAGGGGGGACATCCTGGCTTAGATAAGCATCCAACCCTTCTTCCTTTTCTTCAAAAGCCTCGAAGGGCAGGAGTTCCGACAGCATCGCAATAATGACCTCGCTTTTTTCTTCCACTCCGGTGATACTGCACACGTAGTTATCCATATACTTCTTTTTTGCAGGCTTTCAGGGTATTTAACAATAAAGACACTACAGTTAGCTGACCGACACCTCCCGGTACGGGCGTGATGAAGGAAGATTTGGGGGCTACTGAGTCGAAGTCTACATCTCCGACCAGGCGATAGCCTCTTTTGCGGGTGTCGTCTTCTATGCGGTTAATCCCCACATCTATGATGACAACGCCTTCCTTGACCATGTCTCCTGTAACAAAATTGGGGCGTCCGATGGCCGCCACGATAATGTCTGCTCTGAGCGTGTGGGTTTTAAGGTCTTTTGTCCGGCTATGGCAAAGGGTTACAGTGGCGTTGCCGAGCTTGCTTTTTCTGGAAAGCAAAATACTCATAGGGGTTCCGACGATATTACTCCTTCCGATCACCACTACTTCCTTTCCCTGGGTGTCGATGTTCATTCGGTCGAGCATCTGCATGATGCCGAAAGGAGTGGCGGGTATGTAACTGGGCATACCCTGAGCCATACGGCCGAAATTGACGGGATGAAAACCGTCCACGTCCTTTTTGGGATCAATGGCCAGCGTTATTTTATCCTCATCAATATGGTCCGGTAAAGGCAACTGTACGATAAACCCGTCGATGTGGTCATCGTTGTTCAGGTTCTCTACGATCGCAAGTAGTTCTTCCTGGGTAATATTCGCCTCCTTACGGATAAGAGTGGATTCAAAGCCGACTTTTTCGCAAGAGCGGACTTTGTTGCGAACGTAAGTCTGGCTGGGAGGGTCTTCGCCTACCAACACTGCTGCTAAATGTGGGGCTTTATGGCCTTCCGCCTTCATTTTCTCTACCTCCTGAGCGATTTCTTCCCTGATCTCGGAGGCCAGTTGTTTTCCATCGATGAGTTCCATGTTTTTATTTTTTTGGAATGTTATATCTAAATACCAAAGATAGGGTATTGGCGGCTGTTGCTCTTAATCCCCTTCCATGGATTTTCATGAAGTAAAGAGATTTATAACATTTTGCACAATATAATCTCTCCAATTGGCGATTATATAATAATTTTCGGCCTTTCATTTCGTTTCTAACTATAATTTTTCCTACCCCGCTCACTGGAAGGAGCAAAATCCGGATGTTGTATGAAGCACACGCTACTTGGGTTTACCTTAAGTTTGGGAATTTTTGTAGGCTGGAAGGAAGAGGTAAAGGCTTTTCATTCAGGGCTGCTGACCATGACTATTGTAGAGTGGAAGGCTTTTCAGAATGATTCCATCCCTTGCCAGGCCATAAACGTGGCGCTGGAAAGCAGTATGCCCATTATTTCTCCTGCCGATACTGGATGGATCGATATTTGTCCCAATGAAAGGATTACCCTAAAAGGCCGGGGAAGTTATCCGGAAAACGACCTTTTTTATCGCCAGTCAGACACCACTTCTTTATTTTTCTGGAATTTTGGTGATGGGACGACCGCTTTCGGCCCTGAGGTTCAGCATAGGTTCCTCCGTTCAGGCGGATATACCGTGCAGTTGCAAGTTGTCGATTCTTTGGGATGTAAAAGCGATCTTTTTCTACAGCGAATAAGAGTGGCGCCTTCACCGCGCATTACTATTGCCGACAGTCTTATGGCGCCCATCTGCCTGGGGGATACGCTGATGCTAGGCGCCGACCTGGAGGCCGGCTCCTCTGATGCTCAGTTTTTGATCAGCCCTGAAACAGCAAGCTTTCCTACTTCCGCCATCCTGGCAGACTCCCTTCCTCTACCCGACGGCGACGGCAGCGCCTACGAGCGCAGCGTCTTTTTAAATGATTTTACTCCCGGCCAAACGCTGAACAACATTAATGACCTGCTCGGCATATGCCTGACTATGGAACATAGCTGGATGAGAGATCTCGAGATCAAGCTTTTCTGTCCATCCGGCGATTCCGTGCTTCTGCACGACCATGTCGGGAAAATCGGCTCACAAGTAAAGCTTGGACAGCCCGTGGAGGAGGCACAGGCAGGTCAGTTAATTCCCGGGCAAGGTTTCGACTATTGCTGGCGCTCCGACGCAACGAATCCCAACTGGTTGGAATACGCCGCCCAGAACGATCCGGACGTGCTTCCGGCAGGTAGCTATCAGCCTGCTACTCCCTTCAGTTCATTGGCCGGATGCCCGCTCAATGGGGAATGGACCCTTAAAGTGGAAGACTTGTGGGCGGAGGACAACGGTATGGTCTTTTCCTGGAGCATCGATTTTAACCCAGGCTTGTATCCCCGCCTGGAAACTTTTTCACCGGATATAACTACTTTCGGCTGGCGTCCTTCAGACCTTATCGTCGAACAAAACGGCGGACAGATCAAAGCCCTACCCGTTACGGCGGGTAGCAACCGCTTTGATTTGTTTACAACAGATGAATTCGGCTGTACTTTTGATACGACCATTGCAGTAAATATCAAGGCCCCAAATAACTTGTTTTGCCTGCTTTCCGATAATAATATCATGCCTGCTGACACTACCATTTGTGCCGGTGAGCAGATCAGATTAGATACAGAGATAGAAATTCCCGGCCCATCGCCGGTAAGATTCCAGGTTTTTCCTGCCTATGCTCTTGGACAGTCTAACCATCCTCATGCCAATCCTTACCGTTCGGACATAGCTGTCAGCGGAGTGTATCCGGACCAACTGGGAGATGCGGAGCGCTTGGTTTCGGTTTGTGTGGATCTGGAAACCGACTGGGCTTCCGATATCCATATGTTCCTGGAGGCTCCTTCAGGAGCAGTACTGGAATTGTCTTCCGATAATGGCGGAGATGGAGATGATTACAACAATACCTGCTTTACGGCAGGGGCATCTTCCTCCATTGCCAACGGCGTACCTCCGTTTACCGGCGATTTTCAGCCGGAAGGTGATTGGGCGGTCCTCCAAACAAGCAACATTAACGGGACGTGGAGTCTGCTGGTCTCCGACGGTTTCGGTGAAAATGAGATGGGGCGTCTTCGTTCCTGGTCCATTACTTTTGAATCAGAAAACCGGTTCGATTATCGCTGGCGTCCAAATCAGAACATTTCCTGTGTGGATTGCCCTGATCCCGTTTTTTTTCCCGAAACCACAACATTATATCAATTAACCTTGACCGATCAGCAAGGGTCGATACTGGAGGATTCCCTGCTGGTAGAAGTTATTCCTTCGGGGCAGAGCCCTTGTATAACGGGCGTTTGCGCCACACAGACCATTGTGGAGGAAACCCTTTCTCCCGTATGTTCGGGAGGCAGGGACGGGGTAGTGACCCTGTCGGCTTTAGGCGGTGAAAGCCCCTATTTATTCCGCCTGAATGGAGATACATTGGTTGGAGAAGTAGTTACTTTTTCCTATCTGGAAGCCGGTGAATACCAGTTTGTTATAGAAGATCAGTCTTTTTGCCGGGATACCATAGCTGTGACCTTAACGGATCCGCCGCCTTTGGTCATCGATTCGGTGCAGGTAGCGCCGGTCAACTGCTTTGGCGGACGCAGCGGAAGAGCCGTTGCGTTTCCTTCCGGGGGCGCAGGGGGGTATGAATACATCTGGGGTGATCCGCTCGGGCAAATTGATTCAGCAGCGACTCGTTTGAGTGCGGGCGACTATGGCCTGACGGTTACCGATTCCAGGGGGTGCAGCCAGTCAACGGTCATTACCATTTCGGAGCCTGTGCCATTGTCATTGAGCTTCCTGGCCAGTGATGTTCAATGCAGAGGAAATGCAGACGGCAGCATTACTACAACAGTAGAGGGCGGCAGCCCTGAATATGCTTTTGCATGGAGCAACGGACAAAGCACGGCAGACATCGGTCAATTAAGGGCTGGAACGTATCGTTTGACCGTCACAGACAGCAAAGGCTGCCAGGTGCAGGGTAGCGCTGAGGTGGAAGAACCCGACAGCCGCCTTCAACTTCTGGTCGAGCAAACTCGGCGCAGCTGTTTTGGGGAATCCGCCAATGAAGCCCGCGTAATAGTCGTGGGAGGCCGGGCCCCTTTTCGCTACCGCTGGAATGATGGACAGGACAGTCCTCTGGCTACCGGACTGGATACATTTGCCTACAGCATTACGGTTACCGATGGCCAGGGCTGCACAGCTGAGGACACCATTCTCATAGAAGACCTCGATCAACTCAATCCCAACATCATCATTTCTCCCCCCAGTTGCAGAGGCATCCAGAATGGGGCTCTGGGGATCAATTTTGTGGAAGGCGGCTCCGGCGCTCCGCTGGAAGAGTATACCTTTTCCTGGAGCACCGGACAAAGCGGCCCGTTTATTGAAGGACTTACAGGAGGGGGAGTGTATGAAGTAACGGTGACCGACCCGAATGGATGTCAGGCTGTAGAAAGGCGGACAATGATCCAGGCGGATCCCATTACTTTTAACGTGAGGGTTGACTCTGTGAGCTGTTTTGAAGGCAGGGACGGTCGCATTACCTTGAGTGAATTACAAGGGCAGGGGCAAGATTTTATTATCCGTTGGGACCTGGCTTCGGGTGGGCAGGCCCTGGTGGCTGAGCGGCTTTCTGCGGGAAGTTACGGACTGACGGTCACCGATGAAGCCAACTGCACCCGGGAGGAAAGGATCGAGGTGCCCCAACCTCCGCCTTTGCTGGTCAACTTTGAGGTAGAAGACGTGGATTGTTTTGGCAATAATAACGGCAGCATAGTTGCAGTAGCTCAGGGTGGAGCCGGCCGGTATGAATTTCAGTGGTCAAATGGGGCTGAAACGGCCGTTCAGAATAACCTCTCTGCAGGAACTTACCGGCTTACCGTGACCGACGGCAACGGTTGCGAAAAAGAAAAAACGGCCATCATAGCTCAGCCTGATGGGGTGGAAGCCCTTTTCTCCATCAAGTCGCCTACTTGCCAGGGCGACCGGAACGGAGCCATAACGGTAGAGGTTGAAGGCGGTACGTCCCCTTATGAATTCAGTATGGACAATAAAACTTTTCAATCGAGCAACTCATTTTTAGGCTTATTTGCTGGTCCGTACAATGTATTCATTAAGGATGCGAATGGGTGTTTGACCTTTGAACGCGTCCTTCTGGAAGCTCCGCCGGCACTATCCGTTCAGGCTCAGCCTCAGAATGAGCGCATAGAAATAGGGGATAGCATTATGTTAGAAGCCATAACGGACGTTACAACGCGGCCGGTAGATTTTTTTTGGAAAGCTCCATACGAGGGGACGCTGAGCTGTATGCAATGCCAAAGCCCCATCGCTTATCCGCGCAATACGATCACTTACGAAGTGAGGGTAATGGACGAAAGGGGATGTACGGGCAATGATTTTCTGACCATTTTTGTCGACAAACCCAAGGTGGTGCTGGTGCCGACTGCTTTCACGCCTAATGAAGACGGAGTAAATGACCGCCTGATCGTTCATGGGGAGGATGAGACGCGAGTGCTTCGGTTTCAGGTGTTTGACCGTTGGGGAGGTTTGGTTTTTGAGAACGGGGATTTTATGGCTAATGATGTCTTCAGCGGTTGGGATGGTCGTTACAAGGACGAGCAAGCAGGGCCTGGCGTATACATTTGGATTGTAGAGGCTGCGTTCGGGGATGGTTCTACTGAAATTTTCAAGGGACAGAGTACGCTGATTCGTTAAGCAAAGTCACAAGATGTTGAAATACTTAGGAATATTGTTTTTTTGTTTGTTTTTCAGGCTTTCGGCAGAGGCCCAGGATCCGCGTTTTTCCCAGTACTATGCTGATCCTATGCGGGTGAATCCGGCTTTGACGGGGGTCTTTGACGGGCGGGTCCGCTTGCAAGCCGTATTCCGGGAGCAATTCAGCAGCGTGGTAGGGCCACAGTCCTACCGTTCATTGGCGGCAGCTTACGACATGCGTGTGCCGGTTGGGCGGTTTGATCATCTGGGCATCGGCCTGAACTTCATGCGGGATGAGGCCGGTAGCTCCAATTTTACCCGTATTCATGGGGGGCTGGGTGGTGCTTATATCCGGCAGCTTTCCGGTGGACGAAGTGTAACGGCCCATTATCTGGTCGGGGCGGCTCAGCTTGGGTTCGGGCAATGGAGCTTTGAAGCCAACCGGCTCTGGTATTCTGGGCAATTTGATCCGGCGACGATTTCGGTGAATGAAGGCCAGGACAGCGGAGAGAATTTTGAAGGTCAGGAAAACAGGCTTCACCTTAGTCTTAATGCCGGCTTGTTGTGGTATGCCTTGCTGGGAGAAAATGCCGGAATATATGCCGGGGCAGGGGTTTATCACATCAATAATCCCGATATTGCCTTTGCCAACAATGCTTTTCAGCCGCTTGATTCCCGTTGGGTAGCCCATACCGGCGGAGAAGTTCCATTCAATGACGATCTGAGCTTTTTACCGGCGGTTATTTTAATGATCCAGGGGCCGGCTAAGAGTCTGACGTTAGGTGCGCAACTGAAATATTACGGTCGCCGGCTCAGTGATCTGGACATGAAGATCGGGATATGGCTGCACAGCAATGAATCGCCGGCGGGGAATATTGCCCTGGAGTCTTTTATCCTTTCCACTACTTTGGAGTTGCCCAAGTTCAGTATGGGCATCAGTTATGACTTTACCCAGTCGGCTGTATCTCTGGTCAACAATGGCAGAGGAGCATTGGAGCTTTTTATCGCTTACCGGTATTTAGAGGAAACGGGAAGGAGGTATCAGGTTAGCTGTCCGAGTTTTTGACAAAAAAGTAGGTGGTTTTATTCGGCACGTCATCGAAGGTAATCAGTTCTTGATTTTTATGCTGAAAAAAATAAGCGGCCAGAGCAAAATCTCCTCCGCAAGCTGTCGTATGCATGAACAAAAAAGTGGTGAGGATCAAAAGGAAGGAGGGGAGCAAGGCGATCATCAGAAGGATGGTCAGCAAGCTGATGACAAAAAAGGGAGCGAAGGCCAGGAGGTAGAATCCTTTTTCCCCCACTACAAATTGATCAGCTTGTGCTGTGAAGTAGAACTTTCGAAAATTGGCGGTGTAATGCACTTCGGGAGCTCCCAGCTGTTTGTACACCAGCCCGTGTATCCACTCATGAAAAGGAATGATCGGCAGGATCAGCAGTATGCCCCATCCCACCTGGCCGGCTACCTGGCCGATGGTATAACCTGCCATGATTTGATAGGTGATGAGCGTGATCAGGCCAGCCAGCAGAAGGAGGTTGATCCAAAGAAATATCCTGACGATCCAGTTCGGCTTTTGAAATATCTTTTGAACAAAAGGAATCAAATCTTCGTGATGCAGTACTTCCTTGAGTTGGTAACCTTGTCGTTGTAACGCTTCTGCTTTTTCACTCATTTGGCAAATTGTTAAAAAATGAAAATTTGAAGAACCGGATCTTTTTCATGATGTTAAAAAAAGTGTACTACTTAAATAGTTCGCACCGCCCTAAAAAATAAGAGTTAACTAGTCCCTTTTCATTTCGGATTTTAACGATAGGCTTCTGGTGTTCGTTACTTTGTAAAGTATACCGGCACTGGAAGGTATGTGAGTGCTATGTACCTTTTCATAGACCTCATTCTAATATGATCCGAGCTATTTTGTGATTTCCTACAGTGAGTGTAAAGCAATTATTGTGCCCTTGTGTTGAGCAACACAAGGGCTTTTTGTTTTCGAGACGGGATTGTATAAAGACCCGCTTAAAGCATTTTCTTATTGCACCGCGGTATTTGCATCTACTTTACCCCAGCCAAAATTACTACTTCTGGAAGGATAGGTATCTGCCGAAACTTTTAATTCATTCAAGACCTGAGATCTGGACCAGGACGTATGGTCGCTCCATACCAGGGCGGCTATGCCGGCCATGGTCGCTGTAGCTGCGGAAGAACCGCCCACGTATCCTGAGTCGTTGCCGGAAACGGTCAGTGAAACGGCAGTACGATCATTATCGGATCTTCTTTGCATTTCAACCACAAAATCCACCTGGCTACCGTCATGACAAGTATTGCACCGTTCACGTGGGGATCCGGTCTTGATCCCGGTTACAGCTACGGTCGTAGACAAGTTAGCAGGGAAGATGACGCCCCACCAGCTGGTCCAGCTCAGAGAGGTGCCTGCGGCTGCGAAGATCAGCTTGCCTTTATTATAAGCATAATTAACAGCATCTTCGACCTTGCCGGAGGAAAATACATCGCCGATAGACATGCTGATGATCTTTACTTTTGACTGGTTGCCGGCATGGATCAATGACTCGGCTACCCCGTCTTTCTCATCCGATCCATTGATGACAACATCGCTGGTGCCGCGATAAGAAATAAGGTTGGCCTGATAAGCTACGCCGGCAGGCGTGCGGTCGGTTCCTCTTGGAGCAGCGATCAGGCCGGCCATGGCGGTGCCGTGGCCGCACTTGTCGTCCCAGCCGTCGTATTTTTTATTCCACCACCATCCGGTTTTATAGAAACCGTACTTTTCGATGGAGCGGCCAGTGGATTCTCCTTCGCTGAATTCTCCGTTGAGCTTGTCCTGATCCTCTGATACGCCCGTGTCAATGAGCGCCACCCAGATATTGTCGCCTTTATTGGAGTTATTCCAGGCGTCGTCAACGTTAGCATTGAAATGGTGCCAGGAGCGGCGGGAAGTAGGGGAGATGTCCTGATAATCGGCGCTGTTCACATTGGCGTCATAGGAGCCACAACCTGAATCGCTGCGGAAGTTGACCGCTTCCATGGAGTAACCGGTGGGCTCCAGGTATCTGACTTCCTCCATCTGGCGGATCTCGGCGATCATTTCCTGATCAAAAAGGCGGATGTCGATGTAAGGCAGCGTTTGCTGTAACCCATAGGGCATCAGGTCTTCGGCGGAGTAATTCTGGCCGTATTTTCTGTTGGTTTCGCTGACGATGTAGTCCAGGATCTTGTTCCTGGCTGCACTCCATTCGCGATCCATAACGTTGATCTGGTGGATGATCGGATCAATGTTGTCGTACTCCGCCGGTTTGTAGCCAATGGTGACAAGGGAATCGCTCAGCACAACAGCGCTCCAGAGCATGCGATCGTCGGCATAATCCCATTGGAAAACCTCGTTGGTCTCCTTGAGTTTTTTGACCACAAAATCGTTAATTTCCGCTCGTGTCAGTGGATCCTGATCAGCACTCTTGAGCGCCTGATCGTCGAATTGTTGTTTGGTGCAGCTTCCGGCGAAAAGGATAAGAACCAGGAAAGCTAACAGGGTGTTCTTGTTCATAAGTATTTTGGTTTAGAGGTAAAATATAATGAATGTTGAATTTAACACCTGCCGCCGGGCGGCCTCAAATGTTACCTTAAGCCATCCCCACGCTGCAGCGATAGGTTAAGGTGATTTGCCCCAGCGCTTAAGAGGCATCCAGGGTAACAGTTCAATGATAGCAATATTTTTTTAGGCTAAGCGAATTTCCGCAAATTAAATTTTAAAATTGTGTATACGTCAAAATATTTGCATGTTTACAAGGCAGAAACTGGGGGCTGTGGAAAAAGTCTTCGTACTCTTCCCGCCTGACGGCCGACAGGTTTGCGCAACAAATAACATTCTTTTTTGAGTGTTTTGCCGAAGAAAATCACCGATTTTCTTCGGCAAAACACTCAAAAAATAGAATCATTTAAGCCGGGCAAACCTGCCGGCCATCAGACGGGAGAAGCAGTTGACTTTTCCACAACCCCTGTGAACCCTGTGATTATCCCTATTTGAAAATTAAGACATGACATCATCCGATAAAGACCCATACAGCCCTTTGATCAAAATCCTGGAAAGCATCATCCGGGAGGCGGAGGAAGTAGAAGCTTCTTCACGGGAATTGCTTGAAAAGATTCATCCCAAATATCGCCAAAGCGCCGTCAATCTACTACATTACCGGGTGCTTCGAAGCAGGGACCTGCGAAAAGTTCAAAAGAAGCTCGGTCATATGGGACTATCCCGTCTGGCTAAGTCGCAATCCCACGTAATGGCCAGTCTGAAAACCAACCTGTCTTTATTGAAAGCCTACCGGGATCAAAGCCCTATCCCCGCCATTGACCCGGCCCTTTCCTTTAAAGAAGGAGCCAAAGCACTTAAGTCCAACGCTAAAAAGTTGCTGGGGTACCGCACCAAGAAAAGACGGACTCGCATCATGGTGACCATGCCCACTGAGACGGCCGAAAATTATGGGCTGGTGAAAGCAATGATCGAGGCCGGTATGAACTGTGCGCGGATCAATTGTGCTCACGATACGGCTGAAGTATGGGAAAAAATGATCCACAATATCAGAAAAGCTTCTGAGGAACTGGGTAGAAAATGCAAAGTCGCCATGGACCTGGCGGGACCGAAGATAAGAACGGGCCCCATCTTCGCCGGGCCAAAAGTCAGAAAGATCAAACCTCAGAAAAACGAATTGGGCCAGGTGACGGAGCCCGCCACCGTTTGGCTGGGCCCAAAGCCCCATTCCGAAGGGATACATGTACCGATAGCCGATTCCGACCTTCCGGCGCTGCATCATCTTGACCATCTCTACTTCAGAGACCTGAGGGGTAAAAAGAGGGCCTTTACCCATCTTTACCGGTTGGATGACGGATATCTGGCTCACTGTAAAGCCACTACTTTTATCGAAACCGGCATGCCTCTTTTTTCCGAAAAAAATGCCCCCGAACCCCTGGTCCGGATAGGCGAGCTCCCGGTTTTGCAACTGCCTGTCCTAATAAAAGAAGGCGATGTGCTTCGCCTCGATAAGGCTACTGTTCCGGGAGGTAATGCCGTGTACGACGACCATGAGGAGTTCGTTGAGCCGGCGCATATTTCCTGCACCTCTACTGAAATTTTTGATCAGGTGGCAGTGGGAGAACGCATCTTGTTTGACGATGGAAAGATCAGCGGGCGGATAGAGGAAGTTCATGAAACGCATCTACTCATCCGGATCAACTATGCTGCCGATGGACTGGCCAAACTGCGCTCCGACAAAGGCATCAACCTGCCGGACAGCCGGCTTACCATCAGCGGATTGACGGAGAAGGACCGGGAGGACCTGAAGTTTGTGGCCCGGCAGGCTGATGTGGTGAACTTTTCTTTCGTCAATCGGCCGGAAGACGTTCAGGAACTGATCGCGACTCTCGATACCTTGAAAGCCAGAAATAAGCTTGGGGTCATTTTAAAGATCGAAACGCAGAATGGTTTTAACCAATTAACGGACATCCTCCTGGAAGCCATGCAGGTCTACCCGGTAGGCGTCATGATCGCACGCGGGGATTTAGCTATTGAAACGGGTTGGAACAACATAGGCCGGGTGCAGGAAGAGATCCTTTCTTTGAGTCAGGCTGCTCACCTGACCGATATCTGGGCCACGCAGGTGCTGGAGGGGCTGGCTAAGAAAGGCCTTCCCTCCAGGGCGGAAATAACCGACGCCGTCATGGCCCAAAGAGCGGATTGCGTAATGCTCAACAAGGGGCCGTTTATTTTGGATGCCATTCGTTTATTAGATGAGATCCTGATCGACATGGAGCCCTATTGGGAGAAAAATGCGCCGCTTTCGCCTATGATGATGCAGGCGATGGGGGGAATTATAAACTGATAACGAAAAACATTATAATAATATCGAAGGTTTAGAAATCGACAATTGGAGGAAATAAAGGCATAATGGGCCTAACACCTGCTTGCCGACCATGCCTCCTAAGATCGGCACGGCGGCAAGCCCCACGTTGTGCGGCAATAAAAAAATTAGCAAAATAGAGCCAATAAAGTTTTTGTATTGAGTTAATTAACGTAAATTAGCTCAAAATCTATTGAATGGATTATCTACCAAGAACAATTAAGCCACAAATCGTAGAATATTTATTGCCGAATAAAGTAGTAGTCCTACTTGGGCCAAGAAGAGTAGGAAAGACTGTATTGATTAGTCAAATATTAAATGAAACTACGGAGCCATATGTGCTTTTGAATGGTGAAGATATTGCAACCAGAGAGTTGTTTACAAGAAGGAGTGTTTCTAACTTTTTACAAATACTAGATGGGAAATTTTTTTTGATAATTGATGAAGCACAGAAGATTCCGGATATTGGTAATTCATTAAAGTTAATGGTGGATGAAATAAAGGGCATCAAAATATTGGTAACAGGATCATCAGCCTTTGATGTTG